>JAZQFT010000031.1:0-131487 GCA_045539655.1 Ruminococcus sp.
CTTCCATATCAATCCAAGGAGCAAAAACACGTTCGCACCATATATATGGTTTTGAATTAAAGAGGCTATACAGAATCTTTATGCCAAGATGTGACATACCGATTTCGTATGTATCAGGAAAACAAAATGCAAAACGAACATCAACCTCATTTTTATCTTTGATAACTGCGTTGAGTTCGCCGCCAACGTACTTGCCTGGTTTTTGAACTTTCAGGAGTATTTTTTCGAGTTTTGATTTTATCATAATTCCTCCATTATTTTAAAAAGAGAACCGCTACCATATACAACGCTATGAGTAGCAACGAATAGTTGTATTTGCTATAAAAAAGCAAGAGTACTCCAAATATGAATATTGGCACTAATAAAACAAAAGTCAGTGCTTTTATAGTCCCTCTCACGGTTTTATAGCTGAATTTCACACAAAGCAGTAGCGACAATGCATGTCCGCCATCAAATGTGTCTATGGGCAAAAGGTTAAACACGCCCAGAACCAAGTTAATAACAAACAGTGTTTTTGAAAAAAAGTAAAAGAAAAAAGCCGCTATGAAATTAAACAACGGACCACTTACTGTGATAAGAAAGTCAGCCATCAGCGATTTATCCGTATCTGCATTGATGACAATATCAAAGAGTCTTAGCTTTATGCGATCCGGTTTTATGGAAAAGCAGTACATCGCAAAAAGATGTCCACACTCGTGAATCAATGCAGAAACAAAACAGAACAATACTCTGTTTGATTCGTCGAGTATCAGCACTGCCGACATAATCGCTACACACAAAAAAGATGTTTCAAAATAAATACCGAAAAGCTTAGCTCTCATTTTTTATAGGCTTTGCTTCATCAACAGAAGACTCAAAATATCTATTGAGATCAACATCTTCAAAAGTGTTATCGGAAATAAGCGTGTTTTTCATCTGTTCTTCATACCAGTTACAAAGTTTCTGATATGAATCAGAGTTCATTGCTTTCAACATAAAGAGAGCAAACGCCACTAATAAGCACAAAACAAGCTGTATAGTGATAAGTGCAGGAAAAGTCTTCCTGTGCTTTTTGACAATTTTGTTGTTTTGAATGCCGTCAGTATTTTCGTCAGAATCATCATACAAAACTGCCGGAGTCGGTGTATCAAAGCGTTGCCAACCTTCGTCGTATGTTATATCGTCAAATCTATCTTCTTTCACATAACCACCTCAACAAAATATATGCTGAAGTAGCTATTTTTAACACAAATCAAACATTCTATTCAATAGTATCGAGATTTTTGAAATCGTGTTTCACAAGGTTTACAAAGAATAGTATTGCTGCAACAAGAGCAAATACTTCGGCAATAGGAAAAGCGTACCATAGGTACTCAAGCGAGCTCTGTGCCAGCACAAAAGCCGCCGGTAACAACACTATCAACTGACGCATAATAGACATCAGCATACTGCGCACACCTTTTCCTACAGCTTGGAACAATGTAGAGAATGTTATTCCTACTGCGGCAGGAACAAAGCACAGGCTGATAACCTTGAATGCAGGAACGCCCAGTTCTACAGTGAGATTGTTAGCATCGAACAGTGATAGTAAAAACGGAGAACCAAATTGGAACATTACAAAGCCAAGTGTCATAATAACAGCTGCGATAAGCAAGCTGATTTTAAGTGCTGAGTACATACGTTTTTTGTTCTTTGCACCATAGTTATATCCTATAATAGGTGAAGCACCCTGAGATAAACCGAACACAGGCATGAACACAAAGCTCTGTAGCTTGAAATAAATACCAAAGACGTTTATGTAAGCTTCTTTGATTGCAACGGTCGGCGCAAAAAGCGAAATAATTGCGTTGACACCGCTGACCATAACTGAACCTATGCATTGCATAATGATAGCCGGAACACCTACAACATAGATATTCTTGAGCACAGTTAGCTTTAGTCTGAATTTTCTGAAGCTAACTTTTACGTCATGTTTTTTCGCTATAAGAATTATAATTATGAACAGCATCGAACAAATTTGTCCTATAACAGTAGCTATAGCTGCACCTTTCACTTCCAGTCGTGGGAACGGTCCAAAGCCATGAATCAGCAACGGGTCAAGAACGATATTGACAACTGCACCAAGCAGCTGGGTCAGCATAGGAATAATCATATTTCCAGTAGCCTGTAGAGTTTTTTCACCCATAACTGAAATCATACAACCAAAGCACAGCATCAGAACAATGCTCAGATACTCTGTGCCGTATGTAACTATTTTTGTATTGTCAGTGAAAAGTGTAATAAACGAACGTGAAAATAGTCCGCCGATCACCAAAAACAATACCCATGTAGCAACAGCAATCACGAAGCCATGAGTAGCTGCATCGCTGGCTTCGTCATACCGCTTTGCACCAAGCCTTCTTGCTATGAGGGAGTTGACACCAACAGCAGTACCAACAGCAAAAGATATCATAACCATCTGCAGAGGATATGCCAAAGACACAGCGTTCAGGGCGTCTGATCCCAGCTTTGATACAAATATACTGTCAACTACATTATACAACGCTTGGATAAGCATTGAGAAAATAGCAGGTAGTGACATAGACATAATAAGCGGAAACATCGCTTTTGTTCCCATTTTGTTAGTTCTTACTTCACTCAATTTGATACTTCCTTATCTTTTTTTGTTTTATAATAAAATAAAGTACACAAACAGCTATAAACACGCCGGAAAAATCGAGCAATACATCGCTGAATTGTGCTGAACGTCCATCGGAAAAAAGTTGTATAATCTCATCAACAATCGCAACAGCTAAACCAACAACAGTGGCAGTGAAAACTTTTATACTAAACTCAGATAAAAAAGATTTAACCGTAAAAAACAATAACGTACCTAATACAAAATATTCAATAAAATGTGCACATTTTCTTACAAAGTAATCAGTCAGCGTTATGTTCAGATTAAGTGAGTGTAAAAATGTGTTTATAAACTCACGAACAGAAAAACTCTGTACGCTGGAAGCTTCAGCATCAAAAGACGAATTAGCAAAGATAAAGCTGATCATCAATAACGATAAAACAATCAGCGATACTCGAGTAGCTATAAGCCTCTTATTGTCCACACAATCACTTCCTATCCATTATACATTTTATCCCCAGTTCACTATGATGTCAATTGACGTTTTTCATAAATCAAATTAGTATTGAATTAGTTTTTTATTTAGTGTATAATGATATACAGATAAATTTGGGCTATACACATATATTGCTGAACATTTTTCTATAAATTATAGTGCGAATCACTGTGTAGAGCAGCGTAAATATTTTTAAAGGAGATAATGCCTTGAAACTCATAAATAAATATCTTATTATTTTTCTTATATCTATGGTACCACTGATTGAGTTGCGTGGTGCAGTTCCTGTGGGAATTGGTATGGAACTTGAACCTTGGATTGTATATGTAGTATCAATTTTAGGTAATATGTTGCCTGTTCCGTTCATCTATCTCTTTGCAAGAAAAGTATTGCTTTGGGGTAAAGATAAAAAGTTCATCGGAAAATTCTTCACTTTCTGTTTGGAAAAAGGCGAAAAAGGCGGTAGAAAGCTCGAAGAAAAAGCTAGCAAAAACGGACTTTTCATAGCGTTGATGCTTTTTGTTGCTATTCCGCTACCAGGAACAGGTGCATGGACAGGTACACTGGCAGCAAGTATTCTGGATATCGACTTCAAGCGTAGCACCTTAGCTGTGCTGTTGGGTGTACTCATAGCTGGAATTATTATGGGGCTTGCCAGCATGGGACTTTTCGGTGCTTTGGGCGCTGTTTTCAGTTAAATTATTTTATAAACTAAAGGGTAGCTTTTTGAGTTACCCTTTTTAAGGTGAAAAACATGAAAACTATGAATGTGTATGCAGCAATAATCGGCGGTGGTGCAAGCGGTCTTATGTGTGCTTGTGTCGCATCAAAAAGAAATTGTGACAAAAAAACAGTTGTGATTGAGCGTGACAACCGTGTTGGTAAGAAGATCTTGGTCAGTGGTAACTCAAGATGCAATCTGACTAACCTCAGCGCTGATATCAAAAACTATCATACTGACTTTGAAAGTGGAGTCGATTTTCTTTTAGAGAACTATCCACCTAAAAAAACAATAGAATATTTCAGCTCTATTGGTCTTTTGTGTAAGGCAGACAGCGAAGACAGGGTTTATCCACTTTCAAGACAATCCAGCGCTGTGCTGTCAGTACTCAGAAACGAACTGAAAAGAAACGGTGTTGATGAAATCTGTGATACTATAGTCAATAGTATCGAACGCACTAAAGACGGATATGCAATAAAATGTGATGACAAAATCATCTATGCTAAAAAGGTTGTTATCGCTACGGGCGGTAAGAACAACTATGCTCAAAAAGTAGTCAGCGATACATACAAAGTGGCAAAAAGCATTGGTCACACAACAAGTACTCTTTCCCCTAGCCTTTCACCTGTTAAAGTAAAAAAGAATATCAAAGCCCTCAAGGGTATTCGTGCTCAGGGAAAAGTCAGCGCTGTTATAAACGGTAAAGTGATAAAAAGCGAATGTGGTGAAATTCAGTTCGGTGCGGACTCTTTATCAGGTATTTGTGTGTTCAATTTATCACGAGAAATAAACAAAGCTGATAAAAGCGATATCATTGTTGAATTGCTGCCGGATTATTCTTTTGAAGAAATTTATAAGATTATTATCAACAGAATTACACTTGTAAAAAATGACAATATCCAGGAACTCTTCACAGGGCTATTCCACAAAAATATCGGCATAGCTCTGCTCAAGGACAGCAATATAGATACATCAATTTGTGCGAACAAACTGAGCCAGAAAGATATCAAAAATCTTGCACATACAATACACAAATGGGTCTTCCCCTGTGTTAAGTCGAGTGATTTCAGCTGTGCTCAGGTGACCTGCGGCGGCATAAAAGGTAGCGAAATAGACCCACAGACACTTCAAAGCAAAAAAGCAAAGAACATATACATCTGTGGTGAAGCTATCAACGTTGACGGTGACTGTGGCGGCTACAACCTGCAATTCGCTTTTTCTTCAGGAATGTGTGTAGGTGAACAGCTATGATTCGCATAAACAACGTAAAGCTCAAACTTGGCTATACTGATGATGATATTAGAAAAGCAGTTGAAAAAGAGCTGAGAACTGATAGCAAATATATCGACAGTGTCACTTTGCATCGTCGATCTATAGACGCAAGGCACAAAAACGATGTTCACTACATCGCTACTCTTGATGTTGTGGCTTCTGTCAATGAGCAAAAGCTTCTATCAAAAGCAAAAAGCAAGAATGTGAATATTTGTGAAGAATATCGATACATTGCACCATATAAGAAAACTCTATCACAGCGACCTGTTGTAGTAGGTTTTGGACCTGCAGGTATGTTCTGTGCGCTTGTTCTTGCACAGTGTGGTCAAAGACCTATTGTTATTGAACGAGGTGAAGATGTAGATACACGTACAAAAAAGGTTGAAACTTTCTGGAGTGACGCGGTACTCGATACTAAATCGAATGTACAGTTCGGCGAAGGCGGTGCTGGCACTTTTTCTGACGGCAAGCTTAACACGGGCACCAAAGACAGCCGTTCAAGGAAAGTTCTTTTGGAATTTGTATCACATGGTGCTCCTGACGAAATACTGTACAATGCAAAACCTCATATCGGTACAGACAAGCTCAGAGAAACCGTGAAGAATATCAGAAAAGACATCATCTCAATGGGTGGAGATGTATGGTTCAATACAAAGTTACTGAAAATCAATCATAAGGATAATAATGTCACTTCTGTTCTGGTTGAAAGAGAATGTGACGGAGTTATGTCAAACGAAGTAATAGAAACTGATAACGTTGTGCTGGCAATCGGTCATAGTGCTAGAGATACTTTCCATATGCTCAAGGATATGGGAATGATACTCGAGCAAAAGCCTTTTGCTATCGGTGCAAGAATCGAGCATCTGCAAGATGATATAAACAGAGCACAGTACGGTGATTTTGCAAACTCAAAGCATATTGGAGCTGCTGACTACAAAATGAACATAAAAGCTCAAAGTGGACGTGGTGTGTTCACTTTTTGTATGTGCCCGGGTGGTATGGTAGTAGCTGCTCAAAGCGAAAAAAACACAGTAGTCACAAATGGTATGAGCAATTTCGATCGTGATAACGTGAATTCTAACGCAGCTCTTCTTGTTAACGTGTATCCAAATGACTTCATGAGTGATGATGTACTCGCAGGCGTTGAATATCAAAGAGAGATCGAACGAAAAGCGTACATAAATGGTGGTGGTAACTATAGTGCCCCAGTACAAAGAGTTGGTGATTTTTTGAGCAATCACAATTCAACGTCTTTAGGAAATGTTATCCCATCATATAAGCCAGGTTTTAGCTTTGCTAAGCTCGATAACTATCTCCCGGATTACGTAACTGCTGCTATGCGTGAAGGTATAGTGAAGCTCAACAACAAGCTCAGTGGTTTTGCTCATCCGGACGCTATACTGACCGGTGCGGAAACTCGCTCGTCCTCTCCTGTAAGGATAAAAAGAGATGATAATATGCAGAGCATTTTAATAAAAGGATTATATCCGTGCGGTGAAGGTGCAGGATATGCCGGAGGTATTATTTCTGCTGCAGTAGACGGTATCAAATGTGCTGAACAAATTTTAATAAATGCATAAACAAAAAACTCCCTGAGGAATTTTCTCAGGGAGTTTTTGTATCTGTTATTCAATAGAAGAATTGATATTAGTTTCATTTGTTACTTTATCATCTTTTTTCTTGCTCTTTTGTGTTTTCTTTTTACGCACAACTGTCCGTATTATTAAAACAACAACAAATACTATCAATGCAATGAAAATCAAAATAGGTAAAAATCCAAAGATAAACACAAAGAACTCCACAATAAAGTTCCAAACACCTACACAACTGTCCACAAAATTTGTGACGATTCTTTCGAACGCTGTCTGCTTGTGAACACTCTTAGTGTGTTCAACCTCGTCGACTTCAATAGTTATAGTAGTGTAATCGATTAGGTTATCAAAAGTTCTCAGTTGCGCTTCGTACGTTTCAAGCTCATAGATAACTTCGGTGAGCATATCTCGGATTTCAATAATTTCCGAAGTGCTTTTAGCGTTTTTCAGTAAATCCTCGAGCGATTCCTTTTCAGTATTCAGCGCTTTGATTCTGCTCTCTGTATCGACATACTGTAGCGTTACATCCTCTGTGTTGACAGTTCTGTTTGTCACTGTTGAATTGTCGCTTACAAAAGCTGTGAACTCGTCCACTTTTTCACTAGGAATACGAAACACATATGTGGCGCTACGAGTACTGTTTGATTCAAACTGGTTTCCATACACATCCGAGCTTTCAATATATCCACCAACAGTTTCAACCTGTTCTTCGAGGGATTTAATAAGCTCATCGAAAGTTTTTGTCTGAATCTGATAGTATATTTTCTCGATAATCTTTCTGTTACTATTAAAGAGATCAGCATTTTCATCAGCATTTCCTGATGCTGACGATGAAACGTCTTTGAGCGAGTCATCTAATTCTTCAACTTCATTTTGAGCGTAGCCATTATAGACAGTATCTTTCGATGAGTCAGCCCCACAAGCTGTAAGCAACGACATAACAATCAAAACGCCAATCAATAATGACATAAGCCTTACAAATGTTTTGTTATTCATACAAAAACCTCCTAAAATCAAATTACTATATTATATCAAATCAAACTTCAATCTGATCTGACAAATGAACTGAATATATGAGTGCTTCTTTGACCTTGTAATCGGTGCACTGTTCCATAGCGTCTTTATACAGCAACAACTGGTGATGATATGCAGAATAAAGCTCGTCCATGTCTTTTACCCTGTCGGTTTTATAATCAACGATAACAAGCTCGTTTTCTTCTACAAAAGCGAGGTCGACTGCACCTTGGAGTATTATCTTCTCACTCTTTAAATCAGTCGGTAAGCTATCGTCCAAAACAGATGCGTCAACTTTTATCGTGAATCGAAATTCTTTGTACACTTCTTTGCTGTTTATAACTCGTGTGATAAGCGAAGAGTTGATAAAACTCTCAGCTTTTTTGATATCAATAGACTCAGCCTGAGCGCTTGAAATAAAACCGTTCTCAACAAGTCTGTTGATTTCATTTTCAACACCATTTCGAGCATTGTCAAAATCACAAAACTGCATAAACGCATGTAGTGCAGTGCCCTTTTGCGCACCTGTCAAAGTGCTATCGCTCATAAACGCAGGTGTATCGAGTATCCTGTCAAAGTTTTTTGTAGATAGCTTGTGCGAAAGCTGTGACGCAGAAATCTTTGACGGAAGCTTGCTCAGCGGTGATTTCTTATACTGATAAGACAGACGCTCTTGCAAGGTAGCAAGCACTTTATCATCAGCTACAAGGCTTGCTATATCTTCAACCTCATCTTCCTCATACTCTTCAATGTCAAAAGGCAAAACAGAATAAATTTCCGCAAAAAATCTGAAATCTGCATTTTCATCAGGAAGGATATCACAGTTAGCAATTTCTCTCAAGTTTTCACTATCCGGATGTAGCAATGCACACAATGTAAGCCACTCGCTGAGATAGTTACAGCTACGCACTACAAAAGGCATAACAGGTCCGTTATCAACAAGGTTTGCACCTAATTTAGACAGATACTTTTCGACATTTTTATGCGTGGATAACATAATCAGCTTCTGTTTTGCACGAGTCATGGCAACATAAAGAATACGGAGTTCTTCGCTCATTTCATCACGCTTTATTGCAAGCGAGAGTGCCTCTCTAGGCATAGTGTTGAATGTAGCGTTAAGTTTTTCATCCTTGCGTTTTACTGCTATGCCAAGTTGTGAATGGAGCAAGACATTATCAGATACATCGGACACAAATTTTCGTGTTGTGTTTGCGATAAAGCACACCGGAAACTCCAAACCTTTGCTGGAATGAATACTCATAACGCGCACAGCGTTGCTCACAGACGCAGAAAGGTCAACAGCGCCGCTGATATCGCTTTTGTTAATTTTAAGTCGAGTGAGATAAGACACAAATCTTGAAAGTCCTTTGCTGCCTCCTGACTCATAGTTTTTAGCATATTCTTTCAGAAGACGCAAGTTGCTTACTGCAAGGTCACTTTCAGGAAAAGCTGACAAAATCGACATATAGGCAGTGCGATCATAAATAACATTGAGCAAATCGCTCACTGACATTGTAACAGATAAATCACGATAGTATTTTAGCTCTTTGACAAAATCAGAGCACTTAACATTACCCTCGTTTGATTTCAAAAGCACAGCTTTATAAAGCGTGGTGTAACGTGAGTCACTCCTGATTTCAGCCATATCGTCGGCAGTAAAACCAAAAACAGGGCTCATCATAACTGACAGCAGTTCAATATCAAGTGCCGGATTATCAATAACGCTCAAAAAGTTAGTCATAATCATAATTTCAGGAGCGTTCAAAAAGCTGTAGCTACTATCACAAAACGATGGTACTCCAAGAGCGTTCAGCGTATCCACATAAATCGGTGCATGCTTCTTAGCGTTGCGCATAAGAACACAGAAATCACCGTAGGTTGCTTCTCTGTATGTATCACCATCTTTGATAAGATAGCCTTCTTTTATCATTTTGTGTATCTTTTCAGCGATGAATCTCGCTTCTTCTATACACTCATCAGGATCTTCAACAGCCGATAAATCAAGCATATAATACTCAGCAGCACAATCATCTTCGTGCTCGTATTTTGCACCGCATTTCAGCGTTTCAGTTTCGTCATACACGATGTCACCAACCGACTCGGACATCAGTTTTTCAAAAAAGAAGTTGACAGTCTGTGTAACGCCTTTGATACTCCTGAAATTCATATCCAAAAATATCTTTGCAGGAAAGCTTTTGCTATCTTCTTTGTACAAGAAAGAATTGTTTTTTCTGTTGATAAAAAGCTGTGGCATAGCCTGTCTGAAGCCATAGATACTCTGCTTTACGTCACCAACGAAAAAAAGGTTTTCTGAGTTTTTGCTCAAAGCAGTAAAAAGCAGGTCCTGAGCTTCGTTGGCATCCTGATACTCATCGACCATAATCTGGTCAAATCTACTCTGCAAGTCTTTTGCTATATCGGTGAGTTCACCGTCTTTGTTGACCAAGAGCTTTATTGTCCAATGCTCCAAATCAGGATAGTCGGCAACTTTTTTCATAGCTTTAAGCTTCTGATAATTTTTTGAGAACTGTTTTACGCAGTTAAAAAGCTGAGTAGACACAACATACAAATCAGCTATTTCAATCCGGCAGGTCTGTATATCATACTGAAAATAACTTTTCAGCTTTGAGATAATATCCTTGAACAAAGCACGGTTGCTCTGAACTTTGAGCTTCAGAAAATTATCTGTATAGCCTTTGATACGTGGAAAAGTACCAACGACAAAATCATCCAGCGCATATGCGATGCTTTTTTCATATGGATTTTGCACAGCTAATTTGAGCTTTTCTAAAAAGAGTGCATCTCTTTCGAGCAGTGGAGTGAGTGTTTCGTTCAATGTGTCATCATAGGAAATGAGCAAAAAAGAATTGTTCAAATTCAGTTCTAAAAACTCCACAGCTTCTCTCGCATAATCAAGCAAAATCTTGCCCCATACTGAGTCGTTTAGATCGGAAAAGTCGTTGAATAGTTCGAGCTTTTTATCAATCCACTTGTCAGGGTCAGGATGTGAACGCAAGAACTCGTGAATTTTCAGTATATTATCACAAAGCTGTGAGTCGTCCTTTGTACTACCGAAAGCTTCGACCAGGTGGAAAAAGTCAGGTTCTGCGTCAGCATACATAGAATCGAGTGTGAGCTTCAACGCATCTTTTTTGATAAGAGTGAGCTCGCTTTCGTCAGCTATTCTGAAGTTGCGTTCTATATCGAGAACATAGAAGAACTCTTTAACTATCGACGAACAAAAGCTGTCGATAGTAGAAATGCACGCTCTGCTTAGCAAGGACTGTTGACGCATCAAAGCCTTGTTGAATGGATCTTTTACGATAAGCTCGTTGAGCTTTTGGTTCAGACGCTCTTTGAGCTCTGCGGCTGCAGCACGAGTATATGTAACAACTAGTATTTTATCCGCATCAACGGGATTTTCGGTATCTGTTATCATAGAGATAACTCGCTCGACCAAAACGGCGGTTTTGCCGGAACCTGCAGCAGCAGAAACGATGATAGAGCCGCCTTTAGCATCGATTGCTTGGCGTTGGTTTTCAGTCCACACTCTTTTCATCTTTCTCCCCCTCTCCTGATAACATCTCAAATACTACGTCTTTTTTGAAATTTACGATTTCTCTAGAACAATCCCCGTCACGATATCCGCACACAGAAATATAAGGACACCATGCACAAGCATCGTATGCACCTTTTGCGGGAACAGCAGACACATCACCATCAACAAGAGAAAGTGCCATCTGCGAAATCAGTTTATCAACCTGTGAGAAAAGTGCACCGAATTCCTCGAGCGTTGCGAGGCTTCCGCTTTTATCAACAATAAGATCACCTTTCAAAGATACAGGGATATATTCACCCCTTGCATCACGCTCCATACCCTTGATAATGTCAACATCATCAAGAATAATGCCGTGCATTTTGCTTTCTTTTGAGGCTTGTGCTGCCGCTTTGTTGAAGTTTTCTATATCAGTTACTTTCACTACAGGTGATACAGCCGGCACGTAAAGCACTCCTGCAGGAACTATGTCGCCGCCGAATCTCTCTTTGCCACCACTATTAATCGCCGACATATAGATAAGCATCTGCAGATTTATGCCGTATAGCACATCGGATAGCTTGTACTTTTTGGTACCAGTTTTATAGTCGACAACTCGGATGTACTTTTTGCCTTTATCTTCCATGATATCAACGCGATCGACACTGCCTCTGATTCTGACAGTTATCTCATCGTTGACTTTAAGGCTGTATGAAGGTATATCATCACCGATGCTCAATTCAAAATCAGATGGTCTGAACTTAGACTGCGAAAATTCCTCGACAAGATGTTCGATAATCTTGACAGCGGTCTTTTTCATTCTGTAATAAAGATATAAAAAGCGCTTTGTCTTGTCTTCTTTGCCGCCGAGATGTGTGTCAATATAACTTTCCAGAAGCTCACTGACTTCAGCTTCAATAAGTTCATTTGTAATAGTGCTGAAATCATCGTCTTTGTGCTTTTTAATAAACTGCTCCAGCAGATAATGCATCAGCGTACCATATTCAAGAGAGTCTATTTTTGCCTGACGACGCTCTCTGACACGCAAACCATACTTGCAAAAGTATTCAAACTTGCACAAATGGAAGTTCTCAACCTGAGATGCCGACAAGGTCATCGACGTACTAAACAACTTTTTGGATAGCTCACGGTCATTTATGCGAATAGCGTCTTTTGACAGAGCTTTGTCTATCGCATTGATAGTAGATGAATATTTTTCTCTTTTAGAAAAATATTCACGAAGTTTCGATATATCAGGGTCCGTTGAATTATAATGTGAAACAAAGTAGTCAAAAGCAGATTTTTCGCTCCACAAGCTGTCAAAAATGGTGTTATCAACAGAAGTGTAGAGTCGTGGTTTCTGCAAAATCGAAGGTATCTCGTTGACAATAACTGACCTACTGCGTTTTTCTCCACTGAGTGAAAAGTTATAGTAGGATATGAAAAGCTTTTCACCGGAAGAAGTGAGTGCTTTGTACGCAAGATACTTTTCAGTTGGAATGAGCTCCATCACAGAGTCACTCATCTCGATGCCAAAATCTTTGAGTACAGCACGCTCACTATCAGAGAACACTCCTGACTCAACAGGTGTATGCGGAAACTCACCTTCGATAGCGCCTATTACAAAAACTGCCTTTTTGTTTTCTATCAAAGAACGGTCAGCACACGCAACATCAACCTGGTCAACTCCACGTGGTATGAATGATATATCTGTGTTCAAAAAGTTGATATGCAGCAGCTCAGCAAAACGCTTTGCTGTGATATTGTAGTCACCGACAACGCTCACCATCTTATCTAAAATAGCGACAAAGGTATTGTAGAGTCTGATCTGTTCCTGTGCAAGTTCGAGCTCGTTGTCATTTTCGAGTGTATCGCAGAGCTTTTGTAAATTCTCTTTACAATGCAAGTGATATATCAGCTTCATAAGTGCTTTTGATATATCAAGTGCAGTTGTATCCTTTGTATCAAAATAAAACGTTCTTAGGCTATCTATGATGGCTTTGCGGGTATTCTCAATACTATCAAGCAACTCTTTGTCACTGTCACTGAGTTCATCAGCAAAACCACGAGGATTTTGAGTAAACTCACTAAACAGCTGTTTTCCGCTGAGCTCCCAAGTGAAGAGATAGTTCTCAAAATCAGCAATCTCTTCAACAGTAATATCGGTCAGCCCTGTTTTCAACAAAGAAAGCACGTCATCTTTATCAAAACCAGAAGTCACAACGTCAAAGCAAGACATAATGAATTTGATGAGAGGTTTTGTGTCGATATCCTGTGGTTTGTCCATAAAGTAGCTTATAGAGTACTTGTCAAAAGCTGTGTCCAAAATGCCAAGATACTTGTCACTCTGGCGTGTGACCACAGCGATATCAGAGTATTCATAACCATCTTCAATGACAAGTTTTTTGATATTGCGAGCTACAAAATCGACTTCGTCGTATATACTCTTCGCTTCATATACGGTGACTGCTTGACCAGTATATAAAACCGGTTCTTTGTTGATACGCAGGAAATTTTCTTCAATAGCTTTGATTTCATCATTCTTTGCACGATGATTTTCAATAAACACAACAGGTTTTGCTATCTTTATTTCATTTTGCTTTGCAATACGAATAAGACGCTTTTTGGTTCGATCAGATACAAAGAACAGGTCACCGTTACTCGAATCAAGATTATCCGTAGTGAGCGAAAAATACATATTTTCTGATTGTTTCATCAACTTAGATAACACCTGATACTCTTGTGAAGTAAAGCCATAGAAAGAGTCAACAGCTATAGTGTAACCTTCAAAAATCGGAGTTTTTTCAAGCACGTTGCAAATATATGTAATGCTATCAAGCGGGTCAAGATAGCTTTTTGACATTATAGCATCGTATGTATCATATAAAAGTGCGGTTTCGTAAAGCTTTTTAGAGAGAGTTTCATCCGCTACTTTTTCTGAAACTTCATAGAGCTTTGATGAACTGATTGCACATTTTTTATATTCTTTTATAGAATTAAGCATAAGCTCAGATAAATCCAACGAAGTAGCTCTTTTTGAGAATAAATCGAGTTTATCGGACACCTGCTCTATAGCAACATTCATCACAACATTACGCACGCCTTCATCAGCAAATGACATAAAGCGATTTCCGCTTTGTTCAAACACATAGTCACACAAACGTGAAAAACCAAACACCTTGATATTAGGGCTGAGCTTTGGACCAAGTAACTCCAAGAACGTTTTTTCGGTATTAAAAGAGCTCTGGTCAGGTACGATAAACATGAGCTTATCATCACCACTGAAAGCCTTTTTGCACAATGTGTCATAAAGATATTTTGTTTTTCCGCACCCTGAAGTGCCCAGTACAAAATGTAACATAATACTCTCCGTTTATAATAATATCTGAATTATATCAAAGTAATTGTCCCAAAAACTGTACATCAAGAAAAAAACGCACTAATTTTCTCGAAATATTCGATAAACTTGAATTTGAACACATACTCATCTTCTGTAATAAGTGAGTATGCATCGTCGCTGAAAGAATCTTTCATAGTAAAATCCGATGATGCTCCAACACAAAGAGTCGGATACATAACGCACCACCAGTTTTTGCCCTTTCCCTCACCTATTGTTATAAGCAAGGTATCGTACATTCCTGCAGGCATTGTAAACTCATCATAGTATCGAGTATCAAAATACTCTTTCTTTATCTGTGCGGTGACACTATAGCTGCTATTGTGCTGCGCTATCACGTCAGCCGCTACTTTTGTAATAACATTTATATTTTTCTGAGTAATAGATATAGCCTCAGCTTTTGTTATAACACCATCATAAAGCGGTGAAATTCTCTCAATAACACTATCACGAACCTGCATTTTCAGTTCTTGATCGAATGGTGAATCGGAATTTGCGAGTATATGTAGGCGCAAGACATCTTCTTTGAGCTGTGCACAGGTCGACTCAAGCTCTACTCCACTCATCAAGACTGTCATCAAAAGTGTTGTGAGTAGTATCTTCATAAACATTTTCATATAAAAAAACCTGCCTTTCAAGATAACTTGAGTATAGGCAAGTTTTTATACATTATACAATTTTACAACCGTAAGCAATCGGCTTGCACAAATGAAGCTCGCAATAATTTGCGCTCATAGTTTCTTTACATTTGGACGCTTTTTTCTCATTTAGAAAAATACCGAACACAGCAGAGCCAGAACCGCTCATACACGCACCCAGTGCTTTGCTCTTGAGCATTGCACCTTTAATAGCCGTGATTTCAGGAATCTGCATAACAGCTTCGAATTCGTTATACAAGCACTGAGCGACACCTCTGAGATTACGCTTGCAGACAAACTTCACAACTTCATCAGTGACTAAAAAACCTTTTGGTGGTTTGCTGTCAGAAAGCTCATAGGCTTTTGCGGTAGAAACGTTGACATCAGGTTTACAGATAAGGATATCACATTTTGTAAGATGTGGTAATTTTGACATGGTAGTGCCTGTTCCTGTAGCCAGTTGAGTGCCCCCCACTATACAAAACGGTACGTCAGCACCGACTTTTTCGCCAATTTCGCACATCTGTTCAGCTGTGAGTTTTTGGTCAAAAATGCGGTTAAGCGCAACGATAACAGCCGCACCGTCAGCGCTACCACCTGCGAGTCCTGCTTGGGAAGGAATATTCTTCTTGATATCTATAGAAATCTTTTTTGGAGCTATATCACAGTACTTGAAAAAAGCAACAGCTGCTTTGCACACGATATTTGAGCCATCAGTCGGGATACCTTCTTTATCGCATGTAACTAAAATATCACCATCAAAGCTATCGTCAACCTCATCGGACACAGTAACAGTATCATAAAGTGAAACCGCCTGCATAACCATAGCTACATCGTGGTAGCCGTCAGGTCTTTTTTTGACGATATCCAGTGACAGATTTATTTTTGCAGGTGCTAAAACTGTAACTTTCATATTAAAGCTCCTTTAAAAACTCCTCAATAAGTGTAAGTGCTTTTTTCAGATGTTTGAGCGAGTATGAATAAGACAATCTCACATACCCCTCGCCACATTCACCAAAAGCTGAACCCGGTACAAGTGCAACATGCTTACAATGCAGTAGCTTTGTGCAGAATTCTTCTGATGTAAGTCCCGTGGATTTGATACAAGGGAAACAGTAAAAAGCTCCTTTTGGTTCGAAGCAAGTGAGTCCCATATTGTTCAGGCTGCCAACCACCAAGCGTCGACGCATATTGTACTGATCACGCATCATAGCGATATCATCGTCACCATTTCTGAGTGCTTCGATAGCGGCATACTGTGCTGTAGTTGGAGCTGACATAATACAAAACTGGTGTAGCTTCGTCATAACTTCAATAATATCCTCAGGGCCACACGCAAAGCCGAGTCTCCAACCGGTCATAGCATAGCTCTTGGAAAAGCCGTTGATAACAACGGTTCGTTCTTTCATGCCATCAATTGTAGCAATAGACACGTGTTTGTTTTTTCCGTAAGTAAGCTCACAGTATATCTCATCAGATAAAACCATAAGGTCGTGCTCTATAACAAGCTCAGCAATTTTTTCTAAATCTTCTTTCTCCATAATCGCACCTGTAGGGTTATTAGGGAAAGGAAGTATCAGAAGTTTTGTTTTGTCAGTGATTTTATCTTTTATATCATCGACTGTAAGACGGAAGTTGTTTTCCATCTTTGTTTCGATAATAACAGGAGTAGCCTGAGCCATAATGGTCAGAGGCTCATAGCACACAAAAGACGGCTGAGGGATGAGTACCTCGTCGCCTTTTCCTACTAAACAACGAATAGCTATATCTATAGCTTCGCTACCACCGACGGTTACAACCACTTCGGTTGCATCGTCATATGTAAGATCACATTTGCGTTGCATATATTTCGAAATCTCGGTTCTAAGCTCGGCAAAACCACGGTTAGGTGTGTACCATGTTCTGCCCATCTCCAGCGAGTCGATACCTGCCTTGCGGACATGCCAAGGCGTTTTAAAGTCCGGCTCACCGATAGAAAGCGAGATAACGTTGTCCATTTCGTTGACAATATCAAAGAACTTTCGAATACCTGACGGCTTTACGTTCTTGATAGTATCGTTAATCTTGCTACTATAATCCATCAGAGTATCATTTCCCTTCTGTCTGTAGGCTCTTCAACATCAACAAGTGCAACAGAGCCTTCTTTGTATCTTTTGAGCATAAAGTGTGTCGCTGTTGAAACAATGCCCTCGAGTGCAGACAGTTTTTTCGCAACAAAGGAAGAGATATCCTGAATAGTATCACCCTTCACAATCAAAGCCAGATCATAAGAACCAGCCATAAGATATACGGAAGATACTTCATCAAACATCATTACTTTTTCAGCTACTTCGTCAAAGCCCTTTTCCTTTTGAGGAGTAACCTTGAGCTCGATAATAGCCATAACACCTGCGTCAGGAACGCTGTCCCAGTTGACCATAGCCTGATATCCTCTGATAACACCAGAGTCTTCGTACTCTTTTATCTGTGCTTTTATGTAGTCTTCAGGCTCGTCAAGCATAAGTGCGAGCTGAGATGTTGTATAAGCTGAATTTTCGCTCAAAATTTTAAGTAGTTTATCCATATTTACCTCCGTTTATGTTGCTTGTAGTGCAAGGGTATCATTCATACAAACATTATTGAGACACACCGCACTTGAGATACAAAGCATTTCGTATTTTTCGTCATAGATATTGAGTTCCAGGGTTTCGCTTGATGTTTTGAATCGTCTGCTGACACAAGCTACAACCGTGTTGGCAACATCTAAAAAATCATAAGATTTATTGAGCACATCGCCACGTATGTGAATCTGTGCTCTGTAATATGTGATAGCAATTTTATCCTTGGTACAGGTAATAACAATGTGATAGCTACCATCTGTGGTAGTAATATTGCACGAACGCATAGGGCCTAGATGAGTATCTCTGATTTTTGCTACACAGGTGTCACCACACATAATATATAATCGCTGTGTAGAAGCACTGTGCTTTCCGACAATCCTGTATTTCTCTTCACCATATTCATCAAAGACAATGTATCTTGAGTTTTCATCAGTTTTATCACGCTTGAGATAGAGTTTCACATATATCACCGCTGATATTATTGCCAATTTAAAATTTATAATTCGTTTATTCTGTCAATCCACATTCTCACCTGAGCATCGCTAGGCATTTTAAAACCATCTCGTGGTGAGAGTGATACAGAAGAAACTTTCGGTCCGTCAGGCATACACGAACGCTTGAACTGCTGTGTGAAAAAGCGTTGGAAAAATTTGTGCAAGTACTTTTTGATAGTATATCTGTCGTACTCATCTTCAAAAGTTTTGAGTGCAACATAGAATATCTTTTCAGGAGTAAAGCCACATTGTACAAAGTAGTACAAAAACATATCATGCAATTCATACGGACCAATAACATTTTCAGTTATCTGAGAAATGTCACCGTTTTTATCCGGTGGCAAAAGTTCAGGTGATACAGGGGTATTCAATATATCCTTGAGCACCTTATTTTTATCGCCACTCACACAGTCAGCTTCATATTCCACAATACATCTGACCATAGTTTTAGGGACTGACGCATTAACTGAATACATCGACATATGGTCACCGTTATAAGTAGCCCAACCGAGTGCAAGCTCGGAGAGATCACCGGTTCCTACAACGAGAGCATTCAACTTGTTAGCTACGTCCATCAGTACTGTTGTACGAATTCTGGCCTGAGAATTCTCGAAAGTCGTATCAAGAGTCTTTCCGTCGTGACCAATATCAGCAAAATGCTGTTTCACAGATTTTGTGATATCAATTTGCTGAAAATGTGCACCGTAGGCTTCGCTTAACTTGTGAGCATTTGACTTTGTACGTTTAGTTGTGCCAAAACAAGGCATTGATACAGCGTGCAAGTGACTATGATCAAGCTCTAAAATATCCAGCGCTTTAATGCTGACAATCAATGCGAGTGTACTATCAAGCCCTCCCGAAACGCCAAGCACCAGATCTTCAACGTTGGCATTCTTCATTCGTGTTGCCAGACCGATTGACTGTATTTTAAGACTATCCATACACATCTTTTGTTTTTCAATATTGTCTTCAGGAATAAATACAAGTTTCTTGAATTTACGCTCGAGACGTGTTTGCTTTAAAGTAATATCAAATGAAATTTCTCTGAAAGCTCTGTCAGTTATAACTTGTGAAACACTGAATCGCTTTCTACGTTCAGCCGCTATTTTTTT
The DNA here is from genome assembly GCA_045539655.1 of Ruminococcus sp. Taxonomy (GTDB): domain Bacteria; phylum Bacillota; class Clostridia; order Oscillospirales; family Acutalibacteraceae; genus Ruminococcoides. The sequence continues at coordinate 19,468 of JAZQFT010000031.1, forward strand.
GACATCGATATCCGCAAAAGTGATGTTCTCGCTGAACTTTTCGCTTTCTGCTATAACTTTTGCGTTTTCAGCAATAATGTTGTATGCAGAAAAAACAGCGTCCGTGGTACTTTCGCCCGGACCAGCTGATGCCAAGAGATAGGCACAAGTCAGCTTTGAGCTATAGTAAAGAACAAAGTTTTTTATTCTGTCTATATCGTTAGCTGTTGCAGTTTTAGCTGTCATATTGGCGATAACCGTTGCTTTAGCATCATGAGCCAACATTAAAGACGGCGAAACAGCTGCATCAATGTCTTCGCTGATTTCAACACCGAATCTGAACTCTTTGAGCTGATTGCATGAAAAAACAAGGTTTGGTGAAATATACGCTTTTTGTGAAGCGTAAGTGATTTCTTCATCGATATATTCGCCGGGCTTGAAATATCTCATCTGATCGGAACTACTATAGTTAGATATATGAGTTTTGGGGACTAAACCAAGAAGCCTGCCTTGATAAAGCACAGCAGCACAGTTGTAAACTGCATCGTCAACTGCGACAGGTACACCCACAACCGCAACAATATTCATTGTCTTGGTTTTAAGCAGAATATGTTTAACCGCATTTTCTGCTTGTGAAAGCAGAAAGCTCTGTGAAAATAAATCTCCACAGGTATATCCGGTTATGCAAAGCTCCGGAAACACTATGAGTGTTGCACCCTTCTGCGATGCATAGGCAATTTGTGATACTATTTGCTCGCTGTTATGAAAACAGTCTGCTACTTTAACAGTAGGAGTTGCACATGCAGTTTTTATAAATCCGTAATTCATAAAAATCCCCCATAAAAAATATCCATAACTATAGTTATGGATATTATAACCGATATTCATAAATTTTACAAGTGAAATCAAACATTTAGCCTGTTATTTGAAGTTTTAGATACTAGTCCTCTTCAGCTTGCGTCTAAAAAGATATATTCCTTCATGATAATCAGGCTCGTACTTACAAAGAAAACAGCTGATATATCCCATAATCAACCAGAAAAACAGCACCGTAAACGATACATCATAGAGCAACGCTTTTTCAAAAAACGCATACACCAGATATGCACACAAAAAGGCATACATACAAGGAAGTATGCTTTCTTTAAGATTCTTATCTTTGAAGACGTGTATTGTAATATGCTTTGCAAATCTAAGACCAAAAATAGAGAAAAGCACAAAGCCGATAATTCCTGAACAAACAAGGATGGTTGCATAACCGTTATGAAAGTCAGTGGCAAAAATCGATAGAGCCTCGCCATAGATATCAGAAAAAGCTATACCGTTATCAAACTTGTTTTCGCCATAATAATACACATTGCCTTTTCCGATACCAAACAGTGGGAAATCAGAAAACAACGACGCCGCCTGACGCCACAGTTTGAAGCGTCCGCTGTCAAGATTCGTGTTAATATGGCTGAAAGTAATACGCTCAGTAGCATAGAAAATATCTTCTTCGCCCTCTTCTACACCCTTCATAGAAGTTGCGATATCGGCAGTTTCGAGTATCTGAGCAAAACCTGCCTGACAGAAATATCTGACAAAAAACGCACTTCCGACAATGAACGCACCCACAAGCACACACGCAATCAGCTTAGTCACAATTTGCTTTTTTGTGAACTCGTGCTCAGCACCGAACATTTTATACAAAGCGAAGAATATTACATAGAAAATGAGCAGCACAATCGCACCGTTAGAGTCACATAAAAACAACGACATACCGTTTATAGCAAGCGAACTACAAAGCCAGATGCGAGAAACTCGTTCTTCACCGGAAATCTCGATGAAGTTGGTTTTTGTGAGCATATGGATACAAAACAAAGAAACAACCGAAACAAATCCCAAAATGTTAGGATTTGAATAAATGCCCGTGAATCGATTTTCGTATATAATAAATTTGATCGACATAACCTCAAAGCTGATACCAGCCATAAGGCACGCAAGACCAAGTATACCAACTATAGTTGTGGTATAAACCATGAATCGGCATACTGAATAAAGTTCTTTTCTGAAATTGAGATGTTTTTCAGTATGTAATGAATAAAAAATAAAAAAGCATATTGACACATGAAGCTGGATAACAATATTGAACAAGAAATTATCAGCTATATGTATAATTGCAGTGATGGTCGAAAAAAACAAAAACGCCAGCAACCAAATGCCAAATCGGGTATTGGAGAACACACGACGCTTTTTCTCATTATAAAAAAGCAGGAAAACTCCCCACAAAAAAAGAAAAATCAGCGACGCATATGCAGGAACCTGAATAAAAGAAACGTTACAGAAAAACAAACAGATAATATAACATCTTCTGAAAAAAGATGTGTCTGTAAATATAGCTTTCAACCTTTCCATTTAGTTCACTCCTTTACGCAAAGCGACCTGATTTTCTAAAAACGAAAGTATAATTATCTTATAACTTCAACAACAGTCTGTATCATCAACGATATATCTTTAAAAAATGAAAAATCACTGATATATTCAAGGTTATATTTCATTTTATCCGGCAAAACCTTGTTCACATAAATTTCATCTACCTGTGAGGTATCACTCACTTCGCCGATGATTTTATCTTCGTCCTTATATTTTATGCTGGCAAGCGAAGTTATTCCAGCCGGCGTAAGTAACGTGGCATACATCGCAGGTGAGTATCGGTCAACATATTTTTTGACCTCAGGACGAGTTCCAACTATACTCATTTTTCCTGACAAAACATGGAAAATCTGTGGCAACTCATCAAGGCGGAATTTACGCAAAACTTTTCCAACTGGGGTGATTCTGCTATCATTTTTTGATGTAACCAAAGCACCCTTTTTATCAGCATCAACCATCATGGTTCTGAATTTCCATATTCTGAAAGTTCTGCCGTATGTTGTGATTCGCTGCTGTTTATACAGTACCGGACCTTTTGATGTACACTTTATACAAATCGAAATGACTATCATAGGCAAAATGAGAATAACGATAAGTATAAGGGCCATAACAATATCCATAACACGCTTGAACAAAAGACTGAATCGTTTTTTTGTCAGAATGTCATAGTAGTACTTGACTTCATCATTTTTGAATTTTTCAGGAAGTTTTTCAAATGGTAATAATATCATTCATAGCCTCCAAAGAACTTCATATACACATAATATGATAGATTATTATACTACAAATACGCCATATTTTCAATACTTAGCACAAAATTGGAGTTTCTTTCATAAAGTGTCGAAAATTTTACAATGTTGGTGAAATATTGTTTTCGTATTTTCTTGACTTAAATACATATAAGCGGTAAAATTATGCTATAATAAAAAAGGAGTACAAACACTATGGATAAAGAATTTGCACCTGATCTCATCACTTTGATTGATGATGAAAATGTTGAGCATAACTTCGAAATCCTTGACACCATTGAAAACGACAAGGGGCTTTTTTATGCCCTGTACCCTGTTTTTGACGAGGCTCAGGACGCTGTCGCTGATGATGGTGAATACTACATTATGGAAGTTATCGAAGAAGATGGCGAAGAACAGCTCGCTGAAGTTGAAGACGACGACCTCTTAGACGAGCTTGCTGAAATCTTTGAAAAAAGATTTGAAGAACTTTTTTACGAAGAATAATTTTCGTCCTGCCTGATGCGTGAATCAGCGAAAATAACCCTACAGCCTTTAAATCGGGAGTTTTACTCCATCAGTGGTGTGCAGACCTCCCCGACTACGGGACGAAGGGAGCCTGAAGCTGATGGGAAGACACCCACCTGTCATATTCGTAGGCAGGTTATATTAAGCTGATACGGTCAGGCGGGATCACTATAATATTTACTCGGAGAACTATATGAAAATTTCTGTTTTAGGCTGTGGCCGTTGGGGAAGTTGTATCGCATGGTATCTGGATAAAATCGGACACGATGTTATCTCATGTGGACTCCCAGACGCACCGGAGCTGATACAACTCAAAAACACTCACAAAAACGACTATCTTACATATCCGGAATCTATAGAGGTTACATCGGACTTAGAAAAAGCGGTCGCTCACGCTGAAACTATCGTTATTTCTATTTCATCACAGTACCTGAGATCATACATGAACGACATCGCTAAATATCCACTGGAAGGTAAAACTATTGTTTTATGTATGAAAGGTGTCGAGGTTGATACAGGATGCAGACTCAGTGAGGTTGTATCAAGCTTTGTTGACGAGAGCAAAACGCCTATCGCTGTGTGGGTAGGTCCAGGACATCCTCAGGACTATGTCAAAGGTATCCCAAACTGTATGGTTATCGACTGCAGTAACGAAGATGTAAAGAACCTGCTCGTCAATGAGTTTTCTTCTGATTTAATCAGGTTCTATATCGGAACCGACCTTATTGGTAGCGAAATCGGCGCTGCTGCAAAAAATGTAATCGGCATCGCAGCTGGTATGCTGGACGGTATTGGCTACACATCCTTAAAAGGTGCACTGATGGCACGAAGTACCCACGAAATCAGCCGACTCATAGCTGCTATGGGTGGCAACGAGCTATCCGCATACGGACTGTGCCACTTGGGCGACTACGAAGCTACGCTCTTCTCCCCTTGGAGCCATAACAGACGTTACGGCGAAAGCTATGCTAAGGGTGAAAATTTTGAAAAACTTGCTGAAGGTGTGATGACATCAAAAGCACTCTACAAATTGAGCAAAAAATATGATGTTGAAATGCCTATCACAACAGCTATATACAACATTCTGTTCGAAAACAAGGATTTCAAAGATGAACTATCCAAGCTCTTTATGAGAACAGTAAAACAGGAATTCTGATATAATATACTAAAAGCAAAACACCGTGTGAAAAATCACACGGTGTTTTTTATAACAAATATTATTCTATTTCGGAATTATTTATTTTTCTTATACAGAATTTTTATTGTTCTAATTTAGAATATTAGTACATACCGCCCATATCAGGAGCAGGAGCAGCAACAGGAGCCGGCTCTTTGATGTCAGCAACAAGTGACTCAGTTGTGAGCACCATAGCAGCAACAGAAGCTGCGTGCTGTAATGCTGAACGAGTAACCTTTGTAGGGTCTACGATACCTGCTTTTATCATATCTGTGTACTCTTCTGTGAGGGCATTGAAGCCGTAGCCGACCTTATCAGCTTTCTTGATGTTTTCAACGATCACAGAACCTTCGAGACCTGCGTTGAGGGCTATCTGCTTGATCGGAGCTTCGAGCACTTTCAGAACAATCTGAACACCAGTTTTCACATCACCTGTGACTGTCGAAAGAAGATTTTCAACAGCTGATGTAGCGTTCACAAGAGCAACACCGCCACCCGCAACAATACCTTCTTCGACAGCAGCTTTTGTCGCAGAAAGAGCGTCTTCGATTCTCAATTTCTTTTCCTTCATTTCGATTTCAGTAGCAGCACCAACTTTGATAACAGCAACACCTCCTGCGAGTTTTGCAAGACGCTCCTGGAGCTTTTCTCTATCAAAATCTGATGTTGTTACTTCAATCTGCTGACGAATCTGTGCTACACGGTTTTTGATTTCAGTCTCATTGCCTGCACCGTCAACGATGATAGTGTCTTCTTTAGAAATCTTAACCTGACGTGCACGACCACACTGGTCAATAGTAGCATCCTTGAGCTCAAGACCCAAGTCTGATGTGATTACTGTACCGCCGGTCAGAATAGCGATATCCTGAAGCATTTCTTTTCTTCTGTCACCAAAGCCAGGAGCTTTGACTGCAACACATGTGAAGGTGCCTCTGAGTTTATTGAGTACTAAAGTTGTGAGAGCTTCACCCTCTACATCTTCAGCAATAATAACGAGCTTTCTGCCTGACTGAACAATCTGTTCGAGGAGAGGTAGAATCTCCTGAGTTGTAGAAATCTTCTTGTCGGTGATAAGAATAAGTGCATCGTCTATATCAGCTGTCATTTTGTCTGTATCTGTCACCATATATGGAGCGATGTAGCCTCTGTCAAACATCATACCTTCAACAACTTCGCTGTAAGTCTCGGCTGTTTTTGACTCTTCTACAGTAATGACACCGTCTTTTGAAACCTTATCCATTGCTTCAGCAATAAGGTTGCCGATATATTCATCAGCAGAAGATACTGTTGCAACTCGAGCGATATCGTCAGTTCCGTTCACCTGCTGTGAATTAGCAACGATAGCCTTCACCGCTTCGTCAACAGCGAGTTGGATACCCTTTTTGAGCACCATCGGGTTTGCTCCTGCAGCAACGTTCTTCATGCCCTCACGGATAAGAGCCTGAGCAAGCAAAGTAGCTGTTGTTGTGCCGTCACCTGCTATGTCGTTTGTTTTGATAGAAACCTCTTTGACGAGCTGAGCACCCATATTCTCAAATGCGTCTTCAAGCTCAATTTCTTTAGCAATAGTAACACCGTCATTAGTGATAAGAGGTGCACCAAATTTTTTATCGATAACAACGTTTCTGCCCTTAGGACCAAGTGTGATTTTTACGGTATCTGCTAATTTGTCGATACCGTTCTGAAGAGCTTTTCTTGCTTCTTCACCATATGCAATCTGTTTTGCCATAACTAATATACCTCCATTATTCTACAATAGCTAAAATATCCGACTGGCGTACGATAGTGTATTCTTCGCCGTCGATCTTAACCTCTGTGCCTGCGTATTTTGAAGCGATAACCTTGTCGCCTACTTTTACATACATCTTCACTTCGTTTCCGTCAACAACGCCACCCGGACCAACAGCTACTACGTTAGCATACTGTGGCTTTTCCTGTGCTTGAGATGACAGAACGATACCGCTGGCTGTAGTCTGCTCAGCATTGTCGAGTTTTAGAACAACTCTGTCAATAAGTGGTTTGATAGTCATATATATAGCCTCCTTAATAATATACAAAGAAATTAGCACTCGCGCTTTTCGAGTGCTAATTATATTTTATACCATTATATGTAAAAAATCAAGTGTATTTTGACACTTCATAATTATTTTACAATTTACTTTTAATCACTCAATTATAGCCGTATCAAGAACTTCTTGAGGCAATTCGACACCGAGTTCTTTCATAGACTTTTCATTTATATGCAGATAGCAGTCATAAATATACGCAATCGGTATGCGTGCAGGATCAGCACCGCCATAAAGAATATCAAGCGCCATATCCCCTGCAGCGCCACCTATAGACGGATAGTTGATAACACAAGTAGAAAAACAACCTTTTTCAAGCATCTCTGTGTTTCCACATACAACAGGTATCTTATTTTCGTATGAAAACTTGACAATCTTTTTGATGTTTTTGTTCATCAATTTATCCACAGGCAGGTATATCACATCAACACCGTCGCTGAGCATTTCTTCTAACGCAGAAGATATTTCGTTCGAGTCCTCGACAGGATATTTCACGTATGAGATATCGATGTTCTCCATAGCCGCTTCTTTTTCACCGATGAGTGCCTGTGTAACAGACTCAGTATCAGTAGCTTTGTATATCGCACCGATTTTTTCAGTTTCAGGGAACATCATTTTTATAGAGTCAATCTGTTCAAAGCACGGAGTATAATCAGAAACACCTGTTACATTACCGCCAGGAGCTTTATTACTCTCAACAAAATTCTCTTGTTCAGGCTCGGAAACAGCACCGAAAACAATCGGAATTTCTGTTGTCATAGACGCCGCAAGCTTTGTAGCATATGGTCCAATCGCAAAAATCAAATCATATTCAGAGTCAATAAAACGCTGCACAGCCGCCTTGCAAGCATCCTTATTCTCTTCGAGAGCATAATCAAGGTAGATGTTGTTCTTATTTATATAACCATTCGCTGCAAGCTCAGCAATAAAGCCCTGATACACGTTGTTGCAGTTAGGGACGTTACTGCGTTGAATTATACCTATGTTATACACCTTCGGTGCTTCTGTAGGTTTTTCATCAACTGTAGCGACTTCGTCAACGGTCGAAACAGGCTTGACTTCAGGCTTTTCTTCCATCAGCGACGCACGATACATAGCATAAAACACACCACCAAGGATAGCTAAAATCAGCACTATATTCAATATAAGTACAAGATGCTTTTTCATAAAAATCACCCTTTCCCTATTTTATATTCCGCTTGCATTTTACTCTAATACAGTGTTTTTGTCAAACCAGCGACACATTGAGCTACACAAAAGCAAAACAGCATCTCAGAAAAGAAATGCTGTTTTCAATCACTTTTGCAAAACATCAGTGCAATACTTATCAATATCAAAGCGGTCAAGCGGGCTATCCTTTTTCAGGTAAAGCGGGTGGTGCGGATGACCTTTTGCGGATATTTTTCCGGCTGTGAACCAAGAGGCGTTGTATCTCTTACCTATCTCTGCCATAGTAAGCACACACTCAGATAGATAGTCACGCTTTTCGATGATGTTGCCCCACGCCGCCCAGATCGACGGTTTTGATTTTGAAAGCTTGAGCACATATTCAAACGCTTTCATATTTTCGGTATGTAAAAACTCGTTGAAATTACGTTCCATATCATCCGGATTTGTCGCACGCTGAGCATACACGTTGAACATAATAAAGCTGTCATACCCGTTATGCAAAGCAATACGTTCGACTGACTTGAGCGTATTATCCAAATCATCAGGCGCAGCGGTAGATGGGTTGATGCCGATACAAATGAGCGGTTTTTCGCCCTTTGTTCCGAGAATATATCGATACTCGCTGTAAAAATCAGGAACGTAGAGCCAGCGAGATGTATCGTACTCGTTCGCATGTTTCACTTTCAGTGCATCTTCAAATGTCAGGACGGAAATATCGAGTGTATCAGCCGATGGAATATGCATATAAGCCTCCGTAGGTATTATTATTCAGTACGATTATAGCACAAAACAAAACAGATGTACACAAAAAAGGCGGACGCATAAGCGCCCGCCTAAAAGTATTGAAGTTTATTCTGCTGGAGGAGGTGGAGTTCCTTCTTTTACTGTACCAATATCGTTGCCATCGTTGTATTCAGCGATATATCTCTGGATAAGTGTAGCATCCTGAACATCAATATTGCCATTGTGGTTTGTATCAGCAGCCAAAGCAAGGTTACCTTCAAGCACAACAATTTCAGCACAATGTCTCTGGATAGCAGTAGCGTCTGTGATAGCTATCTTATCGTTACCATCAGTATCGCCAACTTTATAGCTTCCGTAAGGGTTAGGATCTGTTGTTGGATCGTTTGGAGTTGTTGGCTCTGTAGGATCATCATCACCAGGAATTGGTGTTGGAATGAATGTTGGTTCCCAATAGCCTACTGTATAGTTACCATTAGCATCAAGGGTATCAAGCCATACACCTGAGCTCTTTGGTACAGAAAGGTCGGCTGTCTGGTTATTACCGCCACCGTTACCGTTGTTGATAATATACATGTTATATTCAGAAGGAACATAACCAACAAACTGCTTTTCGCCGTAACCGTTGTCGTCAGTTACTTTCTTCATAGGCTCGCCTGGCCAGCTGAGGTACTCTGATTCGTTACCAGCTGCATCTCTGCTCCAGCAGTAGATGTAAGCAGATGACCATGTCTTTGAAGAAAGAACGAGTGTTGTATATCCAGGGAATTCTGGGAATGTACCAGATGCTGGATCTACAGGATAATCATATGGATTGAATGGTGGGTTTGGAACAACTGGTGCAGTATCTTCTGCATAGTAGATACAAGCGATACCTGTTGAACCAATCTCACCCTTGAGAGTATATCCTGTATCGTCGCTACCAGAAACTGTGAATTCGTTACCTGTGATAGAGTCGATATATTTACCAGGTGAGAGTCTGTATGATTTCATAGAAATTGACTTTGTAGTACCACCGAGGTTTACAAGAGTAGCACCAACGCCGCCACGTTCGATAAGTGTAACATTATCAGAAACAGTGTTATACTCAAAAGCATCGCCGAAGTAGTTATCAAACTGGTTGACAGCCTTAACTTCAGGAGCTGTCCAAGATGTGAGGTTAGCATCACCAAGAGTGATGTTAGCACAAATCTTTTCGATAGCTGCACGGTCAACACCTGTTCTGTCATCAGGACGAGCAAAGTAAACGCCTGTGATAGTCTGACGTGCTGCAGTGAGAGCCCAAATTTTGTTTCTCTGCTCAACTGTGAGTGATGATGTACCACCATCGATGTATGTATCGTGGGACTCGTTCCACTGGATAACATTTTCTTTTGTGAAGTTCACAGAGTTAGGATCACAGCCCTCAGCTTCTGACTGATAGTAAGGGATAGGGTTACCGCCACCCATATTAACAACAGCATTTTTGATGTTCCAATATGAACCAGAGTCAGTAACGTCCATCATCCATGTGTATTCTGAGAATGGACGGCCGTCGCCGCACTTGTTGAGGATTTCGCCGTATGCATAACACTCTTTGTCAGGATATTTCTGTCTGATCTTAATGAGAGTATCCTGCCAGAAGTCAGATGGGAAGTATGTATCATCCATAGTCTCGATGTGCTTAGCAGCGTCGAAACGGAAACCGTCAGCATCACACTCGTCAATAAGCTCTACAAAGTAATCATAGATAGTATCCTGTACGAGCTGTGTCTCTGTAGCAAGGTCAGGAAGACCAGATGTACAATGCTGTGTGAGGTCTTCTTCGATATCGTAATCTGACCAACCGTCCCAGTAGTTCTCTTTGTAAGTCATATCAACCCATGGAGAGTGGAATGCCTTAGCAGCTAAGAGCTCAGGCTCGAACTCAGCAGCACGTGGGTTTACGTGATCCATAGGGTCTGTAGATGTGTTTGTGTAAAGACCAACGTGGTCATCATCAGTACCCATGTGGTTGATAACAGCGTCAACGATAACTTTCATACCGAGTTCGTGAGCTTTTTTGATCATCTCTTTGAACTCAGCCTTTGTACCAAGAGCGTTGTCTTCACTCTCGTTGACCTGGAAGCCAGCAGGCTGATAGAACATCCACCAACCGTTAGGAGCAATGCCATCAACAGCAGGCTCGCAAACCTTAACGCCCTTTGTAGGCATTTTGAGCTCGTTTGGAGGAGAAATCTGGATAGTTGTGAAGCCCTGCTCAGCAAGGGTTTCAAGGTTTTTGATTGTGTTTTCGTAAGACCAGTTCCACGCCTGGATGATCTTACCATCGTTTACAGTGTCTTCAAGACCGTAGTGGTTTTCCGGCTTGATAGCATCGAGCATTTTTTCGTACTCGTTGTAGTTAGTCTCAGCACTTACAGACATAAAGCTGGTTGTGCAAACACATGTTACAACAAGAACAACTGCAAGAAGCATACTAATTAGTCTCTTTGTTTTCATGTTTACCTCCTGAAGGAATTGAATTGATAGAAGAAAGCATAGTGACTTATTTTCTTCATTGTTAATTATACAACAAACATACCAGTATTTTCAATTCATATTTCGTACAAAATATAAAAATATATTTATTCATTTTAGATAAAAAAGTTTCTCTTTTTTTATAAAAAAGATATTTCTCGGCACGATGTTGAAAATATGAAAAAAATATGATAAAATTTTTCTATTGATTTTCGAGGTGAAAAAATGAAAAAATGTGAATATTGTGCAAAGGAAATTTCTTATCATCAAATGTACTGTGACGATGAGTGTCAGAACGGTGCAAACCTCTTTTATGATATGAGAGATAAAATCACGGGTATTATGTCGATACTAAATGGCGTGTGTGTTATGTCTATCGGCATCGGGCTATTTGTTTTCTCTTTTTTCAAAATTGTTGGTGCATATATGGTAGCTATACCTCTTGTGATACTGGGAATACTATATATCTTCTTCCCTGTTCCGGCTGATGTGATGATTCAAAAATATAAAATTGAAAAATCTGTAAAAATCACTCGGGTCATCGGCATTGTTCTGCTTGTACTCGGTGTTATCTGCACATCACTTTCGATATTTACCATTTAAATTAAGTATATTTTCGGTGTGAATGCTAAGAATATTAAAACACCCTATAATTTCAGGAGGTTTAATATGCTAGATAAAATCGCACTGACTTTGCTTGTTGTCGGCGGCATCAACTGGGGTAGCGTCGGACTGTTCAAGTTCGATATAGTTGCCTGGATTTGTGGCGGACAGACAGGTATCATCAGCAGAATCATCTATGTAGTCGTTGGTCTTTGTGCGCTGTGGTGTATTTCTCTGCTTTTCAGAGATCACACAGAAGCAGGCGACTCAGATTTAACAAGTAACCCAATATAAAAAATGCCGTCGGAAAAACCGACGGCATAATTTTTATGTTTTATTTTTCTAATTTAGAATTCTTATACAGAATTATAATCAAAGAGCATTAACAATATCCTGTGTATCTCTAGCGATAACGAGCTCCTCGTTAGTAGCGATAAGCTCAACACGGATAGCAGAATCATCTGTAGATAACTGACCAGTAACACCACGTCGTGCCTGTGCGTTGAACTCTTCGTTCATCTTAACACCGAACACCTTGAGGTACTCACAAACCTTGCTTCTGAGCTGTGGCTGGTTTTCGCCTAAACCAGCTGTGAACACGATAGCATCACAACCACCCATAGCTACATAGTACTGACCGATGTACTTAGCGATCTGATAATAAAGCATATCGTGAGCGAGCTTTGCACGTGGGTTGCCGGCTTCTTCAGCAGCAGAAACATCACGGTCATCAGATGAAACACCTGAAACGCCCAGAAGGCCTGACTTTTTGTTGAGAAGTGTATCCATTTCTTTTGGAGAAAGTCCTTCTTTGTCAGCGATGAATGTAACAACAGATGGGTCAAGACAACCAGTACGTGTACCCATCATTATACCATCAAGTGGAGTAAGACCCATAGATGTATCGACAACTTTACCACCGTCAACAGCTGTGATTGAAGAACCGTTTCCGATATGGCAAGTGATGATTTTCAGATCCTTGATATCTTTGCCCATGATTTTAGCCATTTCGTGTGATACATAACGGTGTGATGTACCATGAGCACCGTATCTACGTACAGCATACTTCTCATAAAACTCATATGGTACAGCATACATATAAGCTTTTTCAGGCATTGTTGAATGGAAAGATGTATCAAATACAGCTACCATCGGAACATTCTCGCCGAATACTTCCAAGCACGCTTTCATAGCCTGAACGTGAGCCGGATTGTGAAGTGGAGCAAGTGGGCTGAGGCTATCAATATCACTCAGTACCTTCTCATCAATAAGAACGGAAGTCTTGAAGATAGAACCGCCCTGCACTACACGGTGACCGATAGCAGATACTTCGTCAAGGCTCTTGATAACGCCAAACTCAGGATCAAGCAAAGCATCCTTAACTACCATAAATGCCTGTGAATGGTTCTGCATCTCAGCTTCTTTTTCAAAGCTTCTGCCATCAGCAGTTTTGTGGCCGATGAAAGAACCCTCAATACCTATACGCTCGCAGTTACCTTTTGCGATCATAGATTCTGTTTCCATATCTATGAGCTGATATTTGAGTGATGAACTGCCTGCGTTGATAACTAATATTTTCATAACATTTTCCTCCTATTGAAAAAGTTCAATTTATCACATATAATATAATAATACTAATTGTCTGATTTTTCAAGTTTTTTATTAAAGAGGTGATACAGTTGAGAGTTGCTGCGGTTATATGCGAATTCAATCCGTTTCATAACGGGCACAAATATCTAATAGATAAAATCAAAAGCGAATGCGCTGACTGTGTCATCGCTATCATGAGCGGCAGCTTTGTACAACGTGGCGACGTTGCAATCACCGACAAATACTCACGTGCAAGAGCAGCTCTCGAAAACGGATGCGATCTCGTTGTTGAGTTACCGACTGTTTTTGCACTTTCAAGCGCAGAGAACTTCGCAAAAGGCGGAGTAGGTATTGCGAAAGCCCTAAAAGCAGATATGCTTTGTTTCGGAGCAGAAGATGATAACATTTCAATGCTCAGCGACATCGCAGACTCTTTTTGCGACGAAATGTTCAAGAACGTTCTGAGAAAACATATCAGTAACGGCTCTTACTACGCAAAAGCTGTGTCTGATAGCATAGAAGAAGTATTGTCACCTCAACACTGCGAAATGCTATCAAAACCAAACAACACACTAGCTGTTGAATACATCAAAGCTCTAAAAGGCACTGACATCACCCCTATCGCAATCAAACGAAACGGAGCTTTTCACGACAGCGATATAGTATCAAAAAACATCGCAAGCGCTACTCATATCAGAAATCTTGTTCAAAACGATGGAACTTATGATAGCTTCACAAGTATGAATATAAAAAGCATTTCTGATATCAAAAAACTCGAAACAACTATACTGTATAAGCTACGCACAATGAGCAAAGAAGAACTGGAGAATCTGCCAGACGTTACTGAAGGGTTGCACAATAGGATTTTTGAATGTTGCAGAAACAGTAATTCTTTAGTAGAATTATACAACAACTTAAAAACAAAACGTTACACTATGTCCAGGCTGCGACGCATAGCGATGTGTGCACTGCTCGATATCACAAAAAGCGATATGCAAAATAAAGCAAAATATATTCGTGTGCTTGGTATGAATGATAATGGTACAAAACTGATATCACGTGCTACGCTTCCACTTGTATGCAGGGTCGCCAGCGACTACAACACACTTGATAAAGATGGCAAAAGAATATTTGATATAGATATCAAAGCGAGTGAGGTTTTCGCACTTTCAAGCAGAAATAACGGTGCATACGAAAATGAATTTTCAGCACAAATCATCAAAATATAAAACGCTCTACAGATGTAGAGCGTTTTTCCTTCTTCACAATTATTTCAAAAATTTTAGTTCTCTGATTATAGCTGGTTCTTTAGCTTTGCCTGAACAGATATCAAAGAAGCAGATGATTTTGATAACCAAAAGAATGGCCAAGAAAATTGACGCAGCAATCGGAACAATGAATGTCCAACACAGAAATACCGTTAGAATGCCCACCAAGGTTTCAACCACTAAAAACTTTAACGCTTGGCGAATATGGAAAGCGACATAATCAGACTTCTGGCTAAAAAGTAAAGCGATAACAATGCCAACAGCTCCTAAAAGATAAACAAGCATAGCGATAACCTTGTTATCAGAAATATCCTTACTATCAAACTCAGCTGTGTGATCGAACGGATCCACGGCAGGTTCATATGTAGGTTGAGCCGGTGCAGCATACGATGGCTGTGCACCTTGTGGCTGTTGAGGTGTAGGCTGAGGCTGTACAGGTTTCACTGAATTCACCGCCTCACCACAAACAGTACAAAAAATAGTTTCGTCATTCAAATTAGCATTACATTTCGGACAAATTTTCATAACAGATTCCCCTTAATTATAAACAAATAACAATTTATTGCACGGAATAAAACAAAAGTCTCCTAAAGGAGACTTTATGTTTATACGTAATATGGATTTGATTTAAACAGTAAAGTAATGAAATCGATAATAACACCGATACCAAAAAGACCACCTGTAAATATGTAAAGAATACCCATACCAACTTTTCCTTCGTAGAACTTGTGAGCACCAAGGAAACCTAAGAAGAAGCAAAGCAAAAGTGCTACCCACTTATTTTTCTGCTTACCCATACCAACATTATTATTCACGTTGCTGTTTGTGTTTGTATTATTGATAACAATGTTAGGCTGTGCAGCAGTTGCAGATTTAAGTTCTTCAACTTGTCTGCCACAAGCAGTGCATAAAACTGCATCTACAGGAATTTTAGCTCCACAATGCTTGCAGAATTTTGTAGGTGTGCTTTCTACAGGTGTATTTCCTGCTGTTTGATTAGTTTGTACTTCGCTCATAATATTACCCCCAAATTTATATTGATATTATTTTATACCACATACTGTATGCCTGTCAACATAACTCGACACAATACACAATATTTTGTGCATTAAAAACAAGAAAACACGGTGTGATTTGTGCAATGTACAACAAACAAGCCCGTAGTATAGCTACGGGCTTGTTGCGCTTTTATCCTAAGCTGTATTTCTTTTTATAGTCACCATAAAGCTCGTCGAACTCTTCGTTTTTGTATCTCAGGCTTTTCAGCGAACTGTGGGTGTTCATATCGTGGTGTTGTAAATCCACAACCGACCCTGCGATGTTTGAACAGTGGTCGGATACTCGCTCAAAATTCGTGAGCAAATCAGACCAGATAAAACCAATCTCAAGATTGCACTCGCCTTTTTGAAGTCTTTTTGTATGGTTAGTACGCATCTCTTCTTTCAGGTTATCCACAACTTCTTCAAGACATTCAACCTTCAGTGCTAGAGATGCATCGTTGTTTACAAATGATGTGACCGAAAGGTCCATCACCTCCAGAACAGCATCCGAAATAATCTTCAGCTCGCTTTTAGCTTTATCAGAGAACTGTATATTCTTTTCATCAAGTTCTTCTGCAGAACCAATGATATTTCTTGCGTGGTCAGATATACGTTCGAAATCGCCGATGACTTTTAACAGCATGGCTGCTTCAACACTATCATCTGCACTGATTTGTGCACTGCTCAGCTTTACAAGGAACGAGCCAATCACATCTTCGTAATTATCGGTTTTGCTCTCTGCTTCACGCACTCTCCCAGACAACTCCTTGCTATAGCTACTAAGCGCTGAAATACTTTCTTTCAACGACAATGCTGTGCACTTTGCCATCTCATCAGTGAGCATTCTGGAGCGTTCGAGCGCAATAGACGGAGTCATAAGAAGACGTTCATCAAGCTGAGTTTTCTTCTCAGCCACTTTTGCATCAGGCACAAGAAAGCACACAAGCTTTTCGAGCAAACCGCCCATTGGTAACATCAGCGCAGTGCACGCTACGTTGAATACCGTGTGAGCTATGGCGATGCCAAATGCAGTAGCGCTCTCGCTCAGAAGAGCGATATCGACCATAGATTTCACTACACAGAACACCGTGAGCAAAACAGCAGTACCGATAATGTTAAAGAACAAGTGTACAAGTGCTGCACGTCGTGCGTTTTTTGTAGTTCCTACTGATGAAATCAGCGCTGTAACACAAGTACCTATATTCTGGCCCATGATGATCGGAATCGCCGCACCAAAAGTGACTTGTCCGGTTGATGCAAGAGCCTGCAATATACCGACTGATGCAGAACTGGACTGAATAACAGCAGTGAGCAAAGCACCAACCACTACACCCAGAATCGGGTTCTGGAACATAACAAACATCTGCTGAAACTGAGGCACTTCTTTTAGCCCTGACACAGCCCCAGACATAATATCCATACCGAACATCAACGTAGCAAAGCCGAGTAATATCGCACCGGTATCATGCTTTTTGTCGCTTTTGAGGAACATTGTGAAGATGATACCGATCAATGCGAGAATCGGTGTGAACGAAGTCGGCTTTAGCAAAGACACAAATACATTAGAGCTTTCAATACCTGTGAGCGACAAAAGCCACGCAGTTACAGTTGTACCGACATTTGCGCCCATAATAACATTTATCGCCTGTGACAAGGTCATCAAATTTGAGTTTACAAATCCGACCACCATAACCGTAGTCGCAGACGAGCTCTGTATCACTGCGGTGACAGCAAGTCCTGTCAAAAACCCAGTGAACTTATTTGTGGTAAGTTTTCCAAGAAGATTTCGCAGACTATTTCCTGCTCTGCGTTCCAAGCTCGACCCCATATAGTTCATACCAAAAAGGAACAAGCTCAGTCCTCCTATAAGTTCAAGCACATTAAATATATCCATTTTTACAACCCCTTTACTATAGTGCTTTTTATAAACATTTATGTTATTTATTATGGCTTAAAATTACCACAATAAATATAACTCTATCCTAAGACAAGAAAAAGCACATTAACGTAAAGGTTTTGTAAAATAAAATAAAATACCCACCCTATTTTCGGGTGGATATTTAACACAAATATAACATTATCAAACTATGTTCACCTGACAGCAACGCATAGTGTTAAGTGCTTCAGTGTGAGAATCAGGTGTGACGCCTGCACAGCACTCAGCGTCCACGCATATTTCTTTTTCGGAAAAATAAGCTTTGAGCATCAAAGCGTTAGACACAACGCATATATCAGTACAAAGTCCGATGAGAGTAATATCAAAGTCATTGTCCCCAGCGCTTTTTTCAATAAGCTTTGGAAGTTCAACACTTCCAAAAGTCGGCTTTTCGACTGATGTATAATCTTTGCTCTCAAGTGCTTTAGCAATTTTTTTATTAAGAAGCCAACCGTGTGTACCCTTTATGCAGTGTGTCACAGGAAGCTTTTTGCCCTCGGCAGTTTCAAGATAGTTTTCGCTATGAGTGTCATATGTGACGAAAATCTCACCATCAAAAGACTCTATCTTTTTGACACAGTTATCAACGATAGCCTGAGCTTCAGGTGTACCCAAAGCGCCATCAACAAAATCATTTTGAATATCAACAACAACTAAAAAATGTTTCATAATACATCCTCCTAACATCAGAATTATACACCTTATCACATGGTTTGTAAATGCACAATCAGTTTCACACGCAAGCTATTTTTTCGCATATTATGTAATGGAGGTGAAAAACAAATGAACAGAACAAATTGTTGTAATAGCTCAAATGAATGTCTGATTATTTCTATTGCTGCAAGTGTAGTTATCGGTATCGTGGCTGTTATTCTTACAATCACAGGCATCGTAGCTGTGACTCCTGCGTTTTTGTGGGTTCTTTTTGGTATCGCTGTGGTATATCTTGCTATCGCTTTCATCATTTCGTCACTCAGAAGATTTTCAGCACCATGTAGCTCACGTTCAACAGTCGCCACTTTTGTTGCAGGAGTGCTGGGTACAATACTGCTCTCAGTGATTCTCTTAGCCATTGTATTTCCAGCTACAAGTGCTTTGGGTGCTATATTTGTTGGTTTGCTCTTAGCGTCATTTTCGCTCATTATCACATCGACTGCTTGTCTTGTAGTAAACAGCTACGCATATGATGACTGATTAAGTTCCAAAATAAAAAACAGCGGCTACGAGAAGTAGTCGCTGTTTGTCTTTATATACTTTTTATTATTTTCCACTGTTCAACCAGTTTGTCAACAGACCACATAGCATTAGCAGGAGAGGTCGATGGAAGACATATCGCCTCCCTATGCACAACATCTCGAATGTACTTATTGTAGTATTTGAAGGCAGTTTTTCCGTTGACAAAAATCTGCTCAATATCAGCTACACTAAGTATTTGTGTCAGGTCATTAGCAACGACGTTTTTTATGGAACTATCAGAGCTACCTACTATCTCGCACGACTCGATAACATCCCACAAAGCAATATGATTATTCAGCAAGAACGCCTGTTTTTCGTCCAATGTAGTCGGAGTATCACACTCAAATACAGTTGACACAACTTTCCAAAACCTGTTTTGTGGGTGTCCGTAGAAGAACATCTCTTCACGTGATTTTACTGACGGAAAGCTTCCTAGAATAAGAATAGCAGAGTCTTTATCATAAAGCGGTTTTATCGGATGAGTTACTGTCATAATCACTCAAAAAGCGGTGTAGAAAAATATCTTTCCGCTGTATCAGGAAGTACAGTGACGACCGTCTTGCCTTTTCCCAAAATTTTCGCCATACGTATAGCTGCAGCAACATTCGTACCGCTTGAGATACCACACATAATACCTTCTTTTGAAGCAAGGTCTTTTGATGCCTGGAGCGCTTCTTCGTCTTTAATAATACAAACATCATCATAAATATTTGTATTGAGTATATCCGGAATGAGTCCGTCGCCGATACCCATCTGTACGTGTGTGCCGATAGAGCCACCTGACAGGATAGCTGCGTTTTCAGGCTCAACCGCCCATATTGTCATATCAGGGTTGTTAGCTTTCAGCACTTCGCCGATACCTGTTATTGTACCGCCTGTGCCGATACCTGAACAAAATCCGTGGATAGGTCCATCAACCTGCTCTAAAATTTCTTTCGCTGTGCCTTTGCGTTGGATTTCAGGATTAGCTGGATTTTCAAACTGCTGTGGCACAAATACGTTGTCATTCTCCGCTTTCATAGTCAACGCAATGTTGAGGCATTCTTCGATGCAGTCGCCAATATTGCCCGCATCATGGACAAGTATAACCTCTGCGCCATAATGCTCAACAAGCATTCTGCGTTCTTCACTGACAGAGTCAGGCATAATAATTTTGACCTTGAGTCCAAGCACCGCACCCACCAGAGCAAGGCCGATACCCTGATTACCTGATGTTGGTTCAACAATAATAGTGTTCTCGTTGATGAGTCCTTTGTCCATAGCGTCTTTGATCATATTGTATGCAGTACGGGTTTTGATAGATCCGCCGACATTAAGGCCTTCAAACTTCACAAGAATATCTGCGTCATTTTTATCTGTCATATGCTGAAGCTTTATGATAGGTGTGTTCCCCATCGCTTCTAAAATATTGTTACAAATCATAAGTTATTTCCTTATCTAAATTACTAATTGTAGATTATATCATATTACAAAAAGCTTTGCAATGTGAAAAATATAAAAGCAGAACACCAATGTGTGCTCTGCTTTTAATAAACATTCTAAGCTTTGTAGTACATATAAACGTTGCATTTGAGCATGCCGTTGTACAGTTTTCTGCGTTTGTCGGCAGTTCTACCAAAGCATTTTTCAAAATCATCGTCAGGACTGATGACAGTATAGCTGTAATGCTCTCTTTTGAAAAACTTTTCGCCCATTATTTTATAAAGTCGTTCAGCTTCATTGATATCAAGCAGACGTTCTCCGTACGGTGGATTTGTGATAACGGTTAAAAACTCCTCGTTGCTCTCGAAATCTGCTATGTCTCGTTTTTCAAAAGTAATACGATCCAAAACACCTGCTTTTTGAGCATTTTCCTGAGCTAGCTTCAGCGCATCTTCATCTATATCATAGCCATAAGCTTTGAAGGTACAATCCCTGTTTTCCAGCCCACGTGCACGATCACGTTCAATTTCCCATATCTCTGGCTTTGAGTTTTCCCAATCTTCAGCGATAAATCTACGGTTGATGCCGGGCATAATATTGAGTGCTTTAAGTGAAGCTTCGATCAGCACAGTGCCGCTTCCGCACATCGGATCACATACAACGTGGTTCTTTCTGACATGAGCTAAATCAACCATAGCAGCAGCAAGAGTTTCTCTGATAGGTGCTGCGTTTGCGTTTTCTCTGTATCCACGCTTGTGAAGACCTTCGCCTGAAGTATCTATCATGATGCTGACATTATCTTTGATGATAAGAAACTGGATTTTGTGCGCAGCTCCAGTCTCCTCAAACCAATCAACGTGATATGAATTTTTCAGGCTTTCTACCACAGCTTTTTTGATAATTTTCTGACACGCAGGGATACTGTTGAGTTTGGAATTTATCGAACTGCCCTTGACCGGAAACGCTTCAGAAACGCCAACAAACTTTGACCAATCAACTTTTTTCACGTTCTCGAAAAGCTGTTCAAAGGTAGTAGCCTTAAACTGTGCAACAAGAATATGAATACGCTCAGCGTAGCGAGAGCATATGTTGGCTCTGGCTAAGGTGCTAATATCACCATCAAAGAGCACTCGACCGTTTTCAGCTCTGACGTTTTCTATTTCGTGATGTCGCAACTCATTTGCGACCAGTCCTTCAAGTCCCAAAAGACAAGTAGCACAAAAAGTCATTTATATCTCCTCAAAAATATAGGCGGAAGAAAACTTCCGCCTGTTTTATTCTAATCAAGAATTATATCAATCATCAAATGATGGTTCCAAAAGTCCATACGCACCGTCATCACGAACATAAACCACGTTAGTTTCGTTGGTATCGACGTTAGTGAACATATAGAACTTGTGTCCGACCATATTCATCTGAAGTATAGCTTCGTCAACTGTGATAGGTTTGAGCGGAACCTGTTTTGTGCGAAGAATCTTGTACTCTTCTTCCTCAACCTCTTCAACAGGAGCTTCAAACAAATCGTCGATAGAGCCTGACTTGAGTTTTTTCTCAAGTTTTGCTTTGTTCTTTCTCAGCTGTCTGCCAAGAACATCGATGCACTTATCAACGGCATCGTTCATTTCCAGCTGTGTCTTCTCTGCTCTGTAAACCATCGAGTTGTCTTTGATAGTAATCTCGACGGTCTGGTTGTTTTTATTCATTGTAACAACAACGTTGACAGTAGCATCAGATGAAAAAATCTTCTCAAATTTTTTGAGTTTTTTCTCGACACGCTCCTTGAAATTATCTCTGAGATTGACCTTTCTAGCGGTATAGGTAATCTTCATACGAATGCCTCCTTTGCATCTTTGATATTAAATTTATTTTCTGCCTGAGCCATTGCCCCTACGGCTATAGCCTCGGCTTTCACCACGTTTTAAATCAGACATTTTGTCTTCGCTGGTCTTCTTGAATCTTGACATCATATCTTCAAACGAAGCCCCCGCAGTGCTACTGCTCTGCCATTCGAAGTTGCCCGGTGAAGTCACCTTTGGAGCCGGAGTGTACTTTCTCTGTGGCTTTTTTGTGAACTCACGTTTTGTACCCTGTGGTTTATCCGAATTTGGCTGTGCTTGTTTGATAGACAAAGCGAGCTTTCCGTCGTCAGCAACAGATAGTATCTTACACTCGACTGCCTGTCCAATAGAAAGCACCTTCGAGATATCCTCGACATAAGAGCGAGAAATCTCAGAAATATGTACCATACCTCTTTTTCCGCCCTCTATCTCGACAAATGCACCGAAGTTAGTGATACCCGTTACTTTTCCTTTTACGATTGTTGAGACCTCTTGTGACATTAGTGTGTTGTACCCCTTAATAATTTGGTTTATGATCAATCTCCAGATACGTTCACAAACACTCGCTCGCCTTGCTTGATATAATCAAGATCTTCTCGAGCAATCTGTTCAACATAACCGGAGAATTCCTCATCTGATGAATTATATAAATCGTTCATTTCGTCGTTTTTGATTTCCTGAACAGTGATTTCGTCCTGAATACTCTCGAGCTCACTCTTTTTCTCACTAATCTGTGAATATAAATCAACAAGTGTTACGACAGAATAAACAGTGAAAACCAATATAACTATGCACAACACTAAATAACGCAAATTAAGCTGTGGTTTTTTAGGTTCTTTTTGTGTGCTCATAATCCGTCCTTTTTATTTTAAACACTATATTTTGTATTTTATACATTATTACACCTACATTATACACTACAAATCTACTGCCTTTCAATAGTTTAGTGCAAAAAAATCTTATGATTTTCATACTTTTTTTAAAAAATTTTCGTAAAACACTTATTACATAGCAATAAAAGGACGCTATAACTTCGCCGAGCGTAAATCTATAGACAACAAAGCCTACTGCTTCTCCAAACAAGGTGAAATATCTCACCATACCTTTGTTGAACGGCAACGCAAACAAAACCGTTAAGAATGCACACACTAAAAAGAAAATAACATCAGACAATATAATCTGCCACAATTTAGTAAAACCTATGAACCGCAACACTCGCACTCCATCGTAAAGTGCTGATAATATCACACCAAATAACAGTGAACACAAAAAATATACTGTCTGGTCTGCTAAAGAAAAAGTCATATTACTTGAACAACTTTGACTTGAGTGATTTTGTGCTCTGCGACAAATACTGCAACGAATTAATTTTTCCATCTATAGAAACATCTTTCGTTTCAAGACTGAGCTTATTTATATGTAGCGATTCACCTTTTACAATAAGTGCACCTATATCAGTGAGCAGATTCACAGTCTGTTCGTCAAAGCCAAGAACATCATTAACTCCAGTCAACGTCAGCTTCGTTCTGTTATCCAAACACAGTGTGTGCGATGATTTCATCATTGTTTCTGACATAAAAAACCTCCATATACTACTAATAGATTATATGGAGGATGGTTTTCTTTTATGATATCTTTATACAGAAGTGTACATATTTGCGGCATCTTCTTTTCTGACGGTTTCTGCAACAGACACAACTTTGACTTTGATAGATCGGGTATCAAAATTGATTTCAATAACATCGCCGACTTTCACATCGTACGATGCACGAACCACTTTTCCGTTGACAGAAACCTTTCCTGCATCACAAACTTCGTTAGCAACAGTTCTCCGCTTGATTATACGTGAGACTTTTAAATACTTGTCTATTCTCATAATACTCTCCAAATAACATAGATTAAAAAGTAAAAGCCGACAAAGATGTCGGCTTTTACAAAAGAAAAATTACTTGTTTACAGCGTCCTTGAAAGCTTTGCCAGCTTTGAAAGCAGGAACCTTAGAAGCAGGGATCTCAATAGTCTCGTTTGTTCTAGGGTTGCAACCTGTTCTAGCGTTTCTCTCTCTTCTTTCAAATGTACCGAAGCCTACGAGCTGGATCTTGTCGCCAGCAGCAACAGCGTCGATGATAGCGTCGAATGTAGCAGCAACTGCCTTCTCAGCATCTTTCTTTGAAAGGTTAGCCTTTTCTGCAACAGCAGCAATAAGTTCTGTCTTTTTCATTTTGATTTTCCTCCAAAATTTTAGTTTCGTGAATTTTCACTTTTATTTCACTTCATCCCATAAGGAATCAAGTTCTGACAAGCTTGCGTTCGCCATATCAATATCACGCTCTTTGCAAAGCGCTTCGACCTTAGCGAAACGGTTTGTGAACTTTTGTGTAGCATCGTAGAGAGCTTTTTCGCTGTCCACTTTTATAAAACGTGCTACGTTCACTACAGAGAAAAGCAAATCGCCGAGTTCCTCGCTCATATTCTCTGCATCATTATTATCTATAGCAACTTTCAGCTCTGTAAGCTCTTCGCTGACTTTAGCAAGTGTGTCTTCGGTTTTTTCAAAATCGAAACCGACTTTAGCAGCTTTATGCTGAATCTTCTGGCTGTACATCAAAGCTGGAAGAGATTTAGATACAGAACCCAGAACTTCGGACTGAGATTTCTGAGACTTAGTCTGCATTTTGATCTGATCCCAGTTTTTGAGTACTTCGTCTGGTGTATCTGCAATAGTATCAGAAAAAACGTGAGGATGACGCACGATGAGCTTTTTGCACACCTCATCACACACATCGTTGATATTGAAAGATCCGACCTCTTCTTCCATCAAAGCGTGAAAAACAACCTGCATCATAACGTCGCCGAGCTCTTCTCTGAGCAACTCAGTGTCTTCTGTGTCAATCGCTTCGATAGCTTCATAGGTTTCTTCGATAAAGTTCTGACGAATACTTTTGTGAGTCTGGACTCTGTCCCACGGACAACCCTGTGGTGAACGCAAAATTTTCATAATCTCGACTAAATCAGAAAAGTCGTATTTACTCTTTATTTTAAAGTCCAAAAACTCACCCTCAAAATATCAAAAAATGGCGAAAAATGCCTTTATCATCACATATTCTATCTTAATAGATGCAGTTTTGCAAGAATTGTTACAAGATTGTTGCCTTTTGGAAGCATTTTGACCTCATTTTCAGTGAAAGTATGCATCAAAAGCAAGGCTACAACGTAAATTATAGCTGCTACGACTATACTAATCAGTGTCACAAAAGCTCCGGACATCACCTTAGAAAGCAGTTCATACGCCAAATATGCAGCCACACCACAGATGAGTGAGCCTATAAGTGGTTTTATACAGGTGTGGTAAAAATCAGGTACAACGCCTGCCTTTTTGATAAGAAAATACATTCCAACAATACACACGAACAAATACGCAACCAATGAACCAACAGCCGCACCTGCGATGTTGATGCTGACGATACTTACAAACGCATAGTTTAGTGCTACCTTCATAACCATAGCGACAGAATACAGCTTGAGAGGCATATCAATACGTCCTACTCCTTGAAGCATACTACAGATAGGGGTACTGGTTGCAATAAAGATAACCGCAAGACCCATAACTCTGAGCACCTGAGCACCAACGACTGCAATATATCCATCGTATAGCAAGGACATAATCGGATATGAGAGCACAAACATGCCTACACCTGCAGGTAGAGTAAACAGCACAGTGAGTTTCAAAACTGTTTCGATGGACTTTTTGAGCTCACGCTTATCGCCCTTTGTGTATGCATCTGTAACAGACGGCAT
Source organism: Ruminococcus sp. (assembly GCA_045539655.1). GTDB lineage: Bacteria > Bacillota > Clostridia > Oscillospirales > Acutalibacteraceae > Ruminococcoides. Next base: position 45,499 of record JAZQFT010000031.1, read on the forward strand.
TGCACTGGTTCCGAAAACCTGAGTCACGTGTGTTACGAGCTGCATTATAGTAAGTGCACAGCTATATGCGCCGAGAAGGTATGTGTGTATAGTAATAGGATTGCTCTTTGTGGGCTTCAACGGTATGTGGCTGTTGAGGTTACCATTATATTCGTTGAGTAACGCATCACGGTTAGTTTGAGCCATTTTATATAAAACATTCTGTATAACCATTGTATCGATAGACGAACTGATGCTCATTACAAGGGCAGCAAGGCCTATCGGGATAGCTGTTTTTAAAAGTCGGTTGAAGGTTTCCTTACGACTCAAAGCGTCCACAGAATTTTCGAAATACTCCTCAGGAATAGCATTTTTCTTACGCTTGTAAATAATTCTTAGTGTAATAAAAGACAGAAATCCACCAAATGAAATCGCAAAAATAGCACTTGCAACAGAAAAAGCAAGAAGCATATTCATAGCTTCGTTTTCACTTGTAAAACTAAATCCGAAAATAGTACCATAATTTTGGTACTGGTTCATTCCGATTTTCATAACAAGATATGATAGCGGAAGACCAATCACCATTTTTACCGCTGCTTCAACTATCTCTGAAATTGCAGTAGGCACCATATTCCGCTGTCCCTCAAAATATCCTCGATAAATAGACACAATACATCCGAAGAATATCGACGGAGCAAGCATCATCATTGCGTATATAGAATATGGGGATTTGATAATATCAACGTAGATAAAGCTGATACCAACCATAAGTGAGAAACACACAAGTCCCATAATCACAAAGAACGGGATTGATACTTTGTATATCTGGCGGACATCCTTGTATCTTTCTTTAGCGATGCTCTCAGAAATCAGACGTGATACGGCAATAGGAAAACCTGCGGTAGCCAAAGTAAACAGAGGAATGTACACCTCGTAAGCATTCGAAAAAAGTCCTGTGCCTATTCCCGCATACTGATCGCCGAACATTGCATATATTCGGGTGAGCATAAGTTTGTACACCATACCGCACAAACTGACTATAGCCATACTTATACTAAGCACTGCAGCACCCTTGAGAAAGGTTTGTGAGGAGCTTTTCTTTATATTATCATTTTGCATAAGTTATCACCAGAAAGTTATCAGATTTTTGCACCACAATCGGCACAGAATGGTTTGTCGTTACTTTGAGCCTTGCCACACACCGGACAACGCTTGAGCTTTTTGACATCGTCAATTTGCTTTTCGATATTTTCAAGCTGAGCGTGAAGCTCATCGAGCTTTTCTAGTTCTTTTGAAAAATCAGCTTCAGCGAGCTTTGAGCTCTTTGAGAGTATATAGTACTTATTTCCCAAAGCTTTGTAAACTTTGTCAATATCAGAACTCAAGTGTGATTTTGTGCAGTTGAGCTTTGTGATATCATAAGCATCAGCAGCTTTATCAGATATTTTTTCGACAACTACTTTTGTGTTTTCTAAAAAATCGTTAAACATTCCCATAGTAAAATTCTCCTTTATTAGAGTATATCAGATAAATATGTATAAACCTTTAAGACCCGAAAAATTTATCATAAAAGCTGTAAATAGCGTTTTTTCGTTCCATAAGCTCTGAAAATCTCGTGTTATATTCATACGGGAACTTAAAATTAAATATGCGTTCAAGCTTATCAGTTTTAGGGTCTTTGAGCTTAGTCACTGCCCCCGCACCACACGCAAGAATGGTGTGAGTTTCGTCCATAACATAGACATTGTATAAACTTTCACAGCCTTTTTTTGACCAGCCGACATTCTCGAGATTTCCTGCCATACGACTCTGGCGATACAGATAGTATGGTACAAAACCATCAAAAAGCAACGCTTTTTGTGAATATTCAAGCATATCGGTGGTTTCGTTCTTTATGCCGATGTTGATATCGATATTCTCGGTATTTAGTGTGGAACTTCTTTTCAGTGCAAGAGTGTGGATAGTTATGCTCTCTGGAGAAAGCTCTCTCACTTTGTCCAGTGTTGAAACAAAGCTATCATAGTTATCACCTTTGAGTCCTGCGATAAGATCCATATTGATATTATCAAAGCCACATTTTCTTGCAAGATAAAAAGCATCTATCGTATCCTGTGCGCTGTGTCTTCTGCCAATAATAGAAAGCACTTCGTCATTCAACGTCTGTGGGTTGATGCTGATACGAGAAACTCCATTTTTCTTGATAGCAAGGATTTTTTCTTCTGTTATAGTATCAGGGCGACCTGCTTCAACAGTAAACTCACGACAAGTCGACATATCAAAATGATCTCTCACCGTAGAAAGCACCAAATCCATTTGTTGAGCTGACAGTGTAGTCGGTGTTCCACCGCCCATATACACGGTCTCGAGCCTTAGCCCCAAATCGTGTGCAACTTTTGCGGTGAGTATCAGTTCTTCACACAAAAGCTCAACATAATCATCGATGAGATGCTTAGCTTTTTCGATCGACTGTGATACAAACGAACAGTAGTTGCATCTGCTGGGACAAAACGGAATCGAAATGTACAACGAAAATGATTTTTCTTTTGAAAGAGAGAGAATTCCGCTCTCGCATTTTTGCGTAATTGATGCAAGGTTGAGCTTTTTTTCTGACACCATAAACTCATTCAAAAAGTAATCATGAGCATAGTTTTCGTCATGTGATTCTATAAACTTTCTGAGCAATTTTATCGGTCGCACACCTGTAAGTATGCCCCATGGTAGCGTTGTATCAAAATACTCGCAGAGCAAAGAGTACATAAGCTGTGCCATTTTCAGCTCATCAATTTCGTCATCTGATTTCTTTTTTGTGCAAAGCGTTTTTTCAAAATCGTCAAGTGACAAGGTAACGCTGATTATTTTATCAATCGAAGTGAGAACATACGGCTTTTCTAAAGCTTTATATTCTTTATATACACTTATCTTATCATATGGAAAAAATGCACGAAGCAAATTTTCCATCTCATAATGAAAAGTATGGTTATCAATATATAAATTCATAAAAATTATCTCATATATGGGTTGTATTTTCGTTCAGCAGAAAGTGTTGTAGATACATCGTGACCCGGGAGCACTGTGAAATCACCGTCAAGTAAAGCAAGCTTTTTGAGCGATTTCATCATATCAGACGGACTCGATGTTGGAAAATCAGTTCTGCCGATAGACTGGCAAAAGAGTGTATCACCCGAAAAAATGCAGTCATCAATAATAAAACATCCGCTACCGCCGGTGTGACCCGGTGTTGCGATAAACGTGACTTTTGTATCACCAATCATAAACTCGTCGTTATCACAAAGCGTTTTTGGGTTTTCTATTTTTTCGATGTGTAGGTTATGCCATGCTGAGCCATTGAGCGAAGGAGTGTTCACAAAATCAACCTCGTCGACGCTGATGCATACTGTGCAGTCAAAATGTTCTTTGAGATATGCTACTCCACCAATGTGGTCAAAATGGCCGTGAGTGAGCAAAATGTGCCGCAAATCTCCACCCCACTCGTTGATACTCTCGACAAGTGCGTCACTTTCACATGCTGGGTCGACCACAGCTAACGCGCCAGTGTTCACGTCTTTTATCAGATAGGTGTTAGTATAAATATCACCTAAGACAAAGGTTTTTATTTGAATCATTTTATAAGCTCCTTAGAATCAAGCAGTATTGTCACGGGGCCATCGTTGAGGAGCGACACCTTCATATCAGCACCAAAAACTCCTTTTTTTACATCAACTATACCATCAACTTTAATTCTTTCACAGAAATATTCATATAGTTCATTAGCCATATCCGGAGCGCCTGCGTTAATGAAACTGGGACGTCTGCCTTTTCTGCAATCAGCAAGAAGTGTAAACTGCGAGATAACAAGGACAGATCCCCCTGTATCACCAAGTGATAAGTTCATCTTTCCGTTTTCGTCTTCAAAAACACGCAGTCCTGAAATCTTCTTCGATAGTACGTCGGCATCTGCTTTTGTGTCATTCTGTTCTACACCGAGCAAAATCAGAAAACCGTTATCTATTTTTGATATAAGCTTTTCGTCTACGACGACCTGAGCGTGTGTGACACGCTGTAATACTGCTTTCATAATAACCTCAAAAAATCAATGTCTTGTGATAGAAATAATGCCATTGATATTAGCTAGTCGTGCCATAACTCCACGCAAATGATCCATTCCGTTGATATCAATAGTCGCTGAGATAACCGCCTGACCATCAGGAAGCTCACGAGAATTTAGCACGTGGATATATATGTGCATAGCTGACAGTTGGTTAGTAACATCAGCAAGCAAGCCGATACGGTCTTTGACGATAATTTCGAGCGTTGACTGGAAGGTTTCTTTAATATCTTCTTCCCAGTGTGCTGCTACCCAACGCTGTGGTTCTTCGCAACTGCTGATGTCAGCAGGAACGTTGGTACAACTACGCTTGTGAATAGACACGCCAAAACCACGTGTGATAAAACCAATGATGTCATCACCAGGTAGCGGGTTACAGCATTTTGAGAACTTTATAAGACAGTCCTGAACACCCTCTACTGTTACACCTGAACCAACGTGCTTTTTGCGTGATTGAATAGGTAGTTCCTTAGCTATAGCATTTTCTTCGACATCTTTTTTGTATTTCTTTGTGTAGGCATCCTTGACTCGTGGCATAATCTTCCACAGTTGAGTGCCACCATAGCCAATAGATGCATACAAATCATCAACAGTGTTACAATGCTGGCGTTGCATAATACCAGACAAGCATTCAGCAAGGTCTTTTTCCTCGAAGTGCATTCCTGCTTTTTTGAGTTCGTGCTCAAACAGCTCTTTGCCTTCGATGATATTTTCTTCTCTGCGTTCTTTTTTGAACCAAGAACGTATTTTTGATTTCGCCTGATTGGTTTTTACGATATTGAGCCAATCACGCTTTGGTCCGGTTCCCTCTTTTTGGGTCAGAATCTCAACAATTTCGCCGGTTTTGACCTGATAGTCGATAGGCACAATACGTCTGTCAACCTTTGCGCCTATCATGCGGTTGCCGACAGCAGTATGGATAGCATACGCCATATCAATAACTGTAGCGCCAACAGGAAGTGAGACAACATCTCCTTTTGGTGTGAAAACATAAACTTCGTCAGGTGAAAGGTCGTTTTTGATAGTTTTCACAATATCCGTAGCATCTTCTGCCTCGGATTGGATTTCAAGAGTTTTTCTGATCCACGCAAGTCTGTCCTCAAGAGAACCTGAGTCAGCGTTTTTCATACCAAGCTTATACTTCCAGTGAGCTGCGATACCGTATTCAGCTGTCTGGTGCATTTCATAAGTACGAATCTGCACTTCAAACGGAACGCTGTTCTTATCAAAAACAGTGGTGTGAAGCGACTGGTACATATTAGGCTTTGGAGTAGAAATATAGTCTTTGAAACGATTTGGGAGTGGTGTGAAAATATCGTGGACAATACCAAGAACATTATAGCAATCAGAGATAGAGTCAACGATAACACGGACTGCAAATATATCAAAAATCTGGTCGAGTGTTTTCCCCTGCATATAGGTCTTTCTATATATAGACAAAGCACTCTTGACACGTCCGTTGATAGTCACGTGTTCGATATTACCATTTGTTTTTTCGAGTATCTTCTCCTTTATACTTTGAATGAACGCATTACGCTCGTTTTCGGAGAGTTTCAGCTCTGTTTCAATTTCTTCATATGCTACAGGGTCAAGGTAACGTATAGACAAATCTTCGAGCTCTTCTTTGATATTTTTCATACCAAGGCGGTGAGCTATAGGTGCGTAAACATCCAGACACTCTCTCGCTTTATCTCTGCGCTTTTGCTCGGCAACACAGGCGATAGTACGCATATTGTGGAGTCTGTCAGCGAGTTTCACGATAATAACACGGATGTCGTTAGACATAGCCATAAGCATCTTTCGGACATTTTCTGCCTGTTGCTCTTCTCTGTCAGTAAACTTGATTTTGCTGATTTTTGTAAGACCATCAACAAGAAGAGCAACTTCGCTACCGTACATTTCTTTTACGGTATCAAGTGTAACATCAGTATCCTCAACAACATCGTGAAGAAGTGCTGCTACGATAGAATCCGTATCCATATTCATATCAGCAAGAATGCACGCAACAGATGTCGGGTGCAAAATATATGGTACACCGGAAACTCTGCGCTGATCACCGTGCGCTTTGTCAGCAAACTCATACGCTGAGATTATCTTATCAATGTCATACTTAATGTTGCTGCTATTGAGCTTTGTGGTCAGTTCGTGAAAGTCCTGATAATATATTCTTTCAGGCATCAGCACTCACCTCCTTGAGTTTTTTGATAATAATAGAATCGTCGAGGTTCACTTTTCCTTCGACATCACACAGCTTTATTTCGCTGTTGTACAAACCTTCGTATATTTCAATCAAAGACAACTCGTTCATGCACTCGAGTATAACTCTGAGTCTACCAAAAGACAGTGAAGTACAGTTGAGGCGATACAACAAAGTATCTATGCTGTAATTATAGCCGCCGTTTGCTCTCAGATAACGATACACAAGAGCGAACTCGTCTCTGTCAGGAAGCAACGATAAGGCTTCTTCTTTGCTGATATCATCACCACGACAAAATGATTCGAAGGTTTCTTTTGATGTAAGAATTGCTTGTTCATCTATATCTGAAAATCTCAGCTCTTTTATAATAACGCTGAGGCTCTCAATACTATTGTATATATTTTTATCAAGTGTAACAGCACAGTCGATAGTGTCACCTATGCGATAAGGGAATTCATCCTTAGAAACAGAAAAACGCATAGCTGTAACAACACTTTCTCCTCGTGTCAAAGTCAGTTTCAGGTGTTTTCCACCACCAACTTCGTGAATATCGGAAAGTTTCATATTATATAAACCGAAAAGTGGTGTCGGATTTCCTGCGCCAAACGGCTCGAGCATACTAAGCTGATCTGCAAGCGCAACTGAAAGCTGTGCAGGGTTGAGTTTGCAATCAAGCTCAAGCTCAGCAGTCGGCATATCAACATTCTTTGCGTAGTCATTGATAGCTGTGATGAAAGCATCGATGTTCTCGGCTTTTATACCAAAGCCTACAGCCATCGGATGACCTCCGAACTGAGTGAGCAGATCAGAGCACGCAAACACCGCATCGCAAAGCGAAAATCCTTTTATGCTTCTGCCAGAAGCTCTGCATCCATCATCATCAACAGAAATGACGATGCTAGGTTTTCCGTATGCTTCTTTGAGTCGGGATGCAACGATGCCAATAACACCTTGGTGCCAATTTTCGCCACAAACAACGATAACTCGATTTTGAACAATAGTAGGATTGCGTTTAATGCGTTCGTCGATATCGCTGAGTATTTCTTTTTCAATAGCTTGGCGTTGTGTGTTATCTTCACACAACTCAAGTGCAATATCGCTGGCTTGCTGTTCATCATCTGTTAGTAGCATAGCGACTGTCTTTTTAGAAAGGCCGAGTCTGCCTCCTGCATTGATGCGAGGTACAAGGGTGAAAGAAATATTTCCTGTAGTAATCTTCCTGTTTGAAAGACCGGACTCCTCGATCAAGGCGTTGATACCACACCTGTCACAGTTTTCGATGTGTGCAAGTCCGTTTTTCACAATAACACGGTTATCGGATATAAGCGGTACAATATCTCCGATAGTGCCAAGTGCTGCTAAATCGGAATAGTTTTCTAAAATCTGATCAGAATCAGCATATTCACCCTCGATAGCCATAACGACTTTCAGAGCAACACCAACACCAGATAATTCTTTGAAAGAACTATCACAGCCCTCCTGATGCAAATCAACTATAGCAACCGCATCAGGCAACACAGCGTTAGGCATATGGTGGTCAGTAACAACTGTGTCGATACCAAGACTCTTGGCATATGCTATCTCTTCTACTGCGGCAATACCATTGTCAACAGTAACAATGAGTTTTACGCCGTTTTCAAACAGGAGGTTTACTGCCTCCATATTCATTCCGTATCCTTCGCCCTCTCGAGCAGGAATATAGTACATTACATTGGCACCGACAGCTTCAAGATAAGAATAAAGCAGTGCTGTTGAGGTTACGCCATCAGCATCAAAGTCGCCGTAAATGCATATTTTTTCGTAGTCTTCTATCGCTGATCTGATACGCTGTACAGCTTTTTTCATATCTTTGATTTCAAACGGGTCTGTAAGTTCGTTGTCGTTGTACAGAAAATCGTTGATATCTTCGTCGGATACGATACCTCTGATATCCAGAAGCATCGATATGAGCATTGGCAATTCGTGCTTTGTCGAAATGGCAACAGCCCTGTCCTTATTAAGTTTTGCTACTGTCCATCTCTTCATAGCAGTACTCCAAAATAAATTTATAAATTCAAGTTAAAAATCACACTCAGCTAAAAGATTTTTAGCGTGTTCAAGTGCGGTGCTCGAAATATTCACACCATCAATAATACGAGCGAGCTCATAGACTCGTCCGTCATCGTCAAGCTTTTCGACTTGTGTATAAGTCTTGTCATCAGAAAACTCTTTGTTGATAAGAAAATGGCTATCAGCCAGTGCTGCAATCTGTGCCTGGTGAGTAACACACATAACCTGACGATCACGACTCACTTCTTTTAATTTCATACCGACTTTTTGTGCAGCAGAGCCCGAGATACCTGTGTCGATTTCATCAAATATCATTGTATCGACAACATCGTGTCTTGAAAGCACAGTTTTGATAGCAAGCATCATACGGGATAACTCACCGCCTGAAGCGATTTTTGTGACAGGTTTTGGGGCTTCGCCCAAGTTGACTGAAATCAAAAATTCGACCTTATCTATACCAGACTTTGAGAGCTCGCACTCTTTGAAATCGACCACAAGTCGAACGTTCGGCATTTCCAGAAAAGTCATTTCCTTTTGTACCTGCAACGCAAATTCTTCTGCTTTTTTATGTCTTATGTCAGATAGCTGTTGTGCAAGCTCTTTTGCCTGAGCTTGTAACAACGTAAATCTTTCTTTCAGCTTTTCATGATTAGCGTCATAATCTTCGAGTTCTTTGAGCTTTATTTTAGATGATTCTAAGTACTCGAGCATATCTTCTTCTGTAGCACCGTACTTGCGTGATAAACGATAGAGCAAATCAAGTCGCTCTTCTATCTGTTCAATTCTATACGGATCAGCCTCTATATCTGAGATACTATCTTCGATCAAACTTGTGATATCTTTGAGTTCATACAATGCATTTGCTAGTCTGTCAGACAAATCGGAAAGATTTTCCTGATAACGTGATGCAGTAGAAAGTGCTGTCAAAGCATCGTCAGTCATATTGATGACCCCATCTTTGTCATCATCGCCATCTATAATAGATTTTGATTTGAGCAATGACTTTATGATTTTGTCAGAATTGAGAAGAATGGTTTTTTCCTGGTTCAATGCATCGTTCTCGCCTATTGTGATTTCGGCTGCTTCAAGCTCTTCAATCTGATAACGCAGAAGGTCGATCTGTGCAAGACGTGATGTTTCGTCATCACACGCATTTTCAAGCTCTTCTTTCGCTTTGACAAACTCTTTGTACTTATCACGATACTGTGAAAGTAGCAAGTTGTTTTGAGCTAAGGCATCTATGTAATGAAGATGCAGTGACGGCGACATAAGCTCAGCGTTATCGCTTTGACCGTGAATGTTGATGAGATACTGTGACAGCTCCTTCAGCGCTGAAACGGTTGCAGGTCGTGAGTTGATACGACAGTTGTTTTTTCCTGTTAAAGACATCTCACGCTGTAATATAATGACCCCGTCTTCGACTTCAAATCCAAGCAACTGTGCCTTTTTCTCGACGTATTTTGAAACATCAGTAAAAGTCGCACTGACAAAAGCTGTGTTGCTACCGTTTCTGATAATATGTTTTGTCGTACGTGTACCGAGCACAGCATTGATAGAATCAATAACGATACTTTTACCTGCACCTGTTTCACCTGTGAGTACGTTGAAACCATCTGTAAAATCAATATTCGTTTTTTCGATAACTGCAATATTTTCGATATACAAATTAGATAACATAAAAACCTCGAATTTTACTGAACATATCCGGAAAATTCGCCGGAATAAGTGCGTGCGGCTTCTTCGCTTTTACACACAATAAATATAGTATCATCACCGGCTATAGTGCCGATGATTGCATTGTGTTCCATAGAGTCAATCGCTGCACAGACAGCCTGTGCCATACCGGCATAGGTTTTGACAACAACCATATTCAAAGCATACTCAACGCTAATAACAGAAGAATCAACAATATTCAAAAAGCTGGTGTTGCCTGCATTTTGTTTAGTCACTGGAGCTTGGTAGCGGTACTTGCCATTTTGGTCAAGTGACTTGGAAAGTCTGAGCTTTTTGATATCTCGTGAAACTGTTGACTGAGTAACATCAAAGCCCTCTGCTTTCAAATATTCCAAAAGCTCCTCTTGAGTTGTGATAGGATATTTAGCTATAAGTTCAACGATTTTAGTGTGTCTGTTAGATTTCATCAGTTTTTCTCCTTTAGCTTTTCATTAAGCAAGGTGTAGAAATTTTTCTCTTTGAGAATTATAAGTTCAAGATAATCATCTGATTTTGTGATAGTGATTTCATCACCTTTTTGGATTTCTATATTGGTCTGGCCATCAACGACAAGATAGCTGTGGCTGACATCAGCGTTATCAACAGTAGCTTTAAGAATAGAATCATCTTTGAAAACTACTTGGCGTGATGACAAAGCGTGTGGACAAAGCGGCGTGAGCAAAATGCAGTCCATATCAGGTTCGATAACGGGTCCGCCTGAAGAAAAGCTATACGCTGTTGAGCCTGTCGGTGTAGCAAATATCATACCGTCAGCACGATATGTGATGATGCGTTCGTTGTTGAGCAACACCGAAATATCAATGATTGGTTTGAGCACATCACGAGTGATGCAGGCTTCGTTGACAGCCAAAAAGCGTTTAATCTCATCGCCACGCTTGAGTTCAACGTTGAGCAGCATCCTTCGCTGTATCTTGTACTCATGAAGCAAAAGCTTTTTCAGCTCTTTTATCTCGTAGTATTCGATGCCTGCAACAAAACCTATGCGCCCCATATTGACACCAATGAGCGGCTTCTTGTAGGTAGCGGCGAACTTGGCATTGTGAATGATAGTACCGTCACCGCCAACAGTGATGGCAACATCGCTGTTTTTGATAACTTCTTCATCTGTATCAAAAAACTGTATGTTTTCTTTATATTCAATTAAGTTTGTTAATTCTTTTACAGAATTATTCAATAAAACACCGGCGTTTTCTTGCAACAGCAACTTTACGATTTGTTCGCCACAGATAACAGCCTGAGTTTTTTCGATATTTATTATGATACCGATTTTCATATGATCACCACTTTATTTATCAAGTTGTGCGTGAGAATCAAGAACCACCTGCTGTGCGGTAGTTTCAGTTTTGAGCTGTGGAGCATCTGACTTTTTGATATGTATCAGATATTCGATGTTACCCTGCGGGCCTTTTATCGGTGAAAAATCAAGTCCACATACATCGAAGCCATTGTTAAGACAGAAATCAACGATCATTTCAACGACCTCAATATGAACGTTTTTATCTCTGACTACTCCGTTTTTTCCGACTTTTTCCTTACCTGCTTCAAACTGTGGTTTAATAAGACATACTGCCTCACCCTCATCGCTCAACAATTCTCTGGCAACAGGCAAAATAAGTTTTAGTGAAATGAAAGACACATCAACAGAGAAAAAGTCGATTTTATCAGGGACTTGTTCTTCTGTAACATAACGCATATTGGTGCGTTCAAGGTTCACAACACGCTCGTCGTTACGAAGTTTCCATGCAAGCTGGCCGTAGCCAACATCAACTGAATAGACCTTCTTTGCACCGTTTTGGAGCATACAGTCGGTGAAACCACCGGTAGATGCGCCGATATCCATGGTTATTTTTTCAGTAAGAACGATCGGAAAACTCTGCATCGCTTTTTCGAGTTTATATCCGCCTCGGCTTACGTATTTTTGAGTTTCTCCTCTTACTTCAAGCGGCAGGTTTTCGTCATATGAAACACCGCATTTGTCGGCTTTCTGGTTATTGACATAAACCTGACCTGCCATAATAATAGCTTTTGCTTTTTCTCGGCTTTCTGCAAAGCCTTTTTCAAAAACAAGAACATCAAGTCTTTTTTTCATTTTATCTCCGTTATATATCAGTCGTTTTTCATAATATTGTACATAGACTGTGGGTCCAGGTGATTGCTTTTGATAGCGTCTGCGACTTTTGAATGAGGTATGAACCTGTCTTCAATAGCTGTGACCTTGTACAAACCTGTATAGCCAATTTTTGTAAGCTCGTAGTCAAAGGTCTCGCCGATACCACCAGCCAGGATACCTTCTTCAAAGAAATGAACTTTGTCAAAGTTTTTTGCAAATTCGATGGCTTTTTTGTCTATCGGCTTGATTTTGCAAAGCTTCAACACGCAAATAGGCTCACCGTCTTCTTTAAGCATCTCGTAAGCTTTGACCGCATTAGAAAAAAGTCTTCCGTAAGTGATAAGAAGCTTTTTAGCATTTCTGTCACCGTAGATATCGTAGTTCATACTGCTTTGTTCTAAATCAGCAGGACGAGTTGTTTCTGCTCCTCTTGGGTAGCGGATAGCAACCAAGCTGTCGCATCCGTATATTGCAGTGTTGAGTGACTGTTTCATCTCGTCAAAATAACACGGTGAAAAGATGGTTGTGTTAGGTATAGAGTTGAGCATAGATACATCAAACACTCCCTGGTGTGTTTCGCCGTCTTCGCCAACGATGCCTGCTCTGTCAACAGCAACTACCATATGAAGTTTTTGCATCGCTGCATCGTGTAGAAGTTGGTCATATCCACGCTGTAAAAATGTTGAATACACAGCAAAAACAGGTATCATGCCTTTTGTTGCCATACCGCAAGAAAATGTTACGGCGTGTTCTTCCGCTATACCAACGTCAAAAAATCTGTCTTTAAATTTGCGAGAGAAGTCGTATAGTCCTGTACCGGTACGCATAGCCGCTGTGACAGCACAGATGCGCTCATCTTCTTGTGCAATTTTGCACAAGTTTTCTCCAAAAACAGAAGAAAAATCAGTTTTTGATGAAATAGGTTCGCCGGTATCAATATGGAACTGACCGATGCCGTGGAAGCTAGCAGAATCACTCTCGGCGTACTGATAGCCTTTGCCCTTCTTGGTGATCACGTGAACAAGCACAGGGCCTTTTGTAGCTTTTGCAGCTTTGAGAGCATTTTTGAGCGAGTCTATATCGTGACCATCGACCGGACCGTAGTAACGATAACCGAGTTGATCAAACAAGGTATCTTTGTAAACAATGCGTTTCACACGACGTTTAGATCGTCTGAGGGTATTTCTGATATGGTCTCCAAGCGGTATATGCTGGAGGAAGTTATCCATCCTGTTTTTAGCTCTGAGATATCCCGGTTTCACACGGATACTAGTCAGATATTTTGCCATAGCTCCAACATTCTGGGATATAGACATCTTGTTATCGTTGAGGATAACAATGAAATTCTTTTTAAATCTGCCGGCATTGTTAAGACCTTCATAAGCAAGTCCTCCTGTGAGTGAGCCGTCGCCTATGACCGCTATAGTGTGGCTATCTTCACCCAAAAGGCTCTTCGCCTGTGCTATGCCGAAAGCTGCAGAAATAGAAGTGCTGGAGTGCCCTGCGTTGAATGCATCATACTCACTCTCGGATCTTTTTGGAAAACCTGAAAGTCCTCCCTCAGTACGGATTGTGTTGATGCTTTCATATCTACCTGTGAGCATCTTATGAGTATAGCATTGATGCCCAACGTCCCACACAATACTGTCATCTGGACAATCAAAAACATAATGGAGCATAACAGTGAGTTCGACAACGCCTAGGTTTGGAGATAGATGACCACCATTACACGAAACAGTGTCGATAATCTGCTCTCTGATTTCTTTGCACAGTTTTTTTAGCTGTGAATCTGAAAGGATCTTCAGGTCTTTGGGTGATTTAATTGTAGATAAAATTTCCTGTGACATATTATTACCTACTTTTCCTTTATCTGAATGTTAGTTGTTTCTGTTTTTTAGGCTGAGTGCTAAATCTTTCAAAGCAGTTGTATCCGCTTCAAATATCGAGAGCGACTCAATCGCTTTATTTGTCAAAGTATCGACAATCTCTTTGCACTTATCAATTCCAAGCAGCGATACATATGTGGATTTTTCGTTATCCTTATCACTGCCGACAGGCTTGCCCAAATCTTCTGATGTAGAAGTCACGTCAAGTATATCGTCAACTATCTGAAAAGCAATGCCGATGCTGTGAGCATAGTTAGATGCTGCACTTATTTGATCTTCACTTGCTCCGCCGATGATGCATCCCATTTCGCAAGAGGCTTTTATCAAAGCTGCCGTCTTTTTTTCATCCATTTCCTGCAGGATAGCAAGATCAGCATTTTTGCCTTCGCTTTCAATATCTATGACCTGTCCGCCGACCATACCGAGTACACCACAATACTTTGCTAGAGTATGCGCGGCTTTCACAGCCTTTTGTGCACTAACGTTTTTCAGCGCTTCTTCGCTGAGCATAATCTCAAAAGCAAGGCTTTGCATTGCATCTCCTGCTAAGGTAGCAATATCTTCACCATACACCTTGTGATTAGACAGCTTGCCTCTTCTGTAGTCATCGTCATCCATACAAGGCAGGTCGTCGTGAATGAGCGAATATGTGTGAATCATCTCAACAGCACACGCATATGGAAGTGCACACTTTGCATCTACTGAGCACAACTCACAGAAAAGCAAAGTGAGTAGTGGTCTGATGCGTTTTCCACCACACATAAGTGAATACTCCATAGAGTCAATCAGGGTTTGTTCAGTGAAGTTACCCTGTGGTAAGTATTCTTTCAGTGCTGTTTCTATCATATTCTGGTAATCGTTTGTTTTTAGCATAATATATCCTCAGTCTTCAAACAGGTTGTCGCTGTTATTTTTCATATTATTGATGCGGTCATTGATATCTACTATCTGACCTTTGCACTGTTCAAGCTTGTTTGTGCAATATGTGAGTAGTTTGTACGCTTCTTCATAGAGCTTCATACACTCATCAAGCGGTACATCACCCTTTTCCATTTTTGAGACAATTTCTTCGAGCTGTTTGTTAGCTTTTTCAAAAGTCATTTCTTTTTCCATGTTATTCATCCTCTTGTGATATTTGAATAAGTTTAGTTAATCGGTGGTTGACTCCGCTACGTGAAATCGCAGGGGTGAGCATTTCACCCATATCTCGAAGTGAGAGTTCAGGATATTCGAGTCGAAGACGTGCGACCTGTTGTAGTTCATCAGAAAGAGTCTGCAGTTTGCCGGAATTTTTCAGCTTTTTGATAGCTTTGATCTGTGTGGCTGAAGCCGACGCAACTTTTTGCAAATTAGCTATTTCTGAATTTGTGCGACGGTTTGCAAGATTTCGAACCTGTTTCAAGGCTTTTGTGCCTATAACTGTCATCGCTGAATTTGTGGCACCCATAAATGTCAACATGTCAGTGATAAGTTCGCTGTCTTTTATATACGCTATGTAAGAACCGTTGCGGTTGATCATCTTTATGGATAACGGACAATCTTCGTTATCTCTGATTATGTTACAGATATCTGTGCACAGATTTTTATGCACAACACATAGCTCAAGATGATAACCTTTGTCGGGATCAGTGACAGAACCACAAGCTAAAAAGACTCCACGTACAAAGGCTCGTTCGCAATCATTATCCAGTAAATTAGCCCTGTTCACTCTCAAATTCAGTTCTCTTTCATCATGACCATAAAAATCGAAAATGCGTTTACAGTCATTGGAATCGACAACTTTGATCGTATATATTTTAGATGATTTTGTAAGCGGCTGTGTGCGTTCTATAATCGGCGAAAACAACATCGTACACAAGCTGACAAAACGATTGGCTGTGTATTTGTTCTCAGTTTTGAATACGATTTTTTCGCTCGTAAAATGTCGTGACAGAAGAAGCATAGCGTACAGCTCGCTTCTTAAGACATCGACATCTGTAGAAACAGAACGACACAGTTCTTTCTTTGTATCTGTAGCAAACGACATAATATAACCTCAATAACAGAGACTATGCTATGCTTTCCATATATCTCTGTGGTGTATTGCTGACTGTTGGCCATGTTCGATAAAATGACTGTTCAAAAGACGAGCAAGCGTTACTGAACGATGCTTTCCGCCTGTACATCCAATACCGATAACCAGCTCACTTTTACCCTCTTCTTTATAAAGAGGCACAGTGAAATCCAAGTAATCAATGAGCTTCTCAATAAACTGCTGAGTGACATCAAAATCTAAGATGTATTTTCTGACATCTTCGTCAAGCCCTGTTTTGTGCTTGAGCTCTTTGATATAAAATGGATTTGGCAGACATCTTACATCAAAGATGAGGTCAGCCTCAAGTGGAATACCGTACTTGAAACCAAACGACATACAAGTAATGAGCATACCACTCTCAGCTCCATGCGAAAACATAGTAGTCACACGCTCTTTGAGCTGTTTAGGTGTCATATATGATGTGTTGATAACATAGTCAGATATGGCTTTAACAGGCTTCATAAGTTCAAGCTCAAGCTCGACCGCTTTCTCGATAGAACCACCCGCCAATTCAGATGCCAATGGATGTTTACGACGTGTTTCCTTGTAGCGGATAATAAGTGTATCAGGCTTTGTGTCAAGGAAGAGCATCTTGAAGCGTTTTCCTGAAAGCTTACTTTTTGAGATAATATCTGCAAGCTCGCTGAACATATTGCCGCTTCGCATATCAGCAACTACTGCGACTTTCTTCATACGCTTGTCAGCAGAGTTATCACACAAATCATAGAATGTATCAAGCAGTAGCGGCGGAATATTATCGACACAATAAAAGCCGATGTCTTCCATAGCATGAAGTGCGGAAGTTTTTCCTGCACCGGAAAGTCCGGTGATGATTACAAATTCCATAGCTCCTCCTTAAAATTTCAAGTAAAATCAAATGTGAATAATCTCACGTTCTAAGAAATATCCTGTTTCTTTTTCGACGGTATCTTGAACAAATTTCACTAGTTCAAGAACATCGTTGCAGGTAGCTCCACCTATGTTGATGATGAATCCTGCGTGTTTTTCTGAAACCTGTGCACCACCGATGGTCTTACCTTTAAGACCGCATTTTTCAATCAGCGTGCCAGCATAATTGCCTTCCGGTCGCTTGAAGACGCTTCCTGCGCTAGGAAATTCCAGTGGTTGTTTTGTTTTGCGACGAGTCATAAACTCGTCCATTCTTGCTTTGATGTCTGCTTCTATATCAGATTTCAGTTCAAATGTCACGAACAAGATGATATCGTCAGTAGTTTTATAGACACTATGGCGATAAGACAAGTCAAGCTGTGAAGCCAGCAGTGTTTTCACTTCTCCTTGTCTTGTGATATGAGTAACAGATGTGATGACATCTTTCATCTCGCCGCCGTAGGCTCCTGCGTTCATATACGCTGCACCACCCACAGATCCCGGAATACCATACGCAAACTCAAGACCTGAGAGCGACTCAGAGAGTGCAAAGGTGCACAGCTTTGCGAGGTTCACACCCGCTCCACAGGTGATTTTATTTTCTTTTATAGAAATATCTTTGAAGTCGCCATCCAGAGTGAGTACAACGCCTTTCATACCATCGTCGGAAATGAGCAGGTTGCTTCCTTTGCCTAAAACAAACATCGGAATATCGTTGTCGTCACAGGCTTTCAACACCGCTTTGAGCTGTTCAACGTTATCTATATTCAAAAACAGTTCTGCCTCGCCACCAATTTTGAAGCTGGTATGGCGTGACAACGGTTCATTCTCTATGAAGCTGATATCGTATTTTTTAGCTATATCTTTGATAATTTGAATATCGTACATAACTCCTCCGTTAAATGTCGATGTTTTTCTCTTTGAAATACTCTTTGAGGTTATCAACGCTTGAGTTGACTACAAGCTCGCTAGGAAAGTTGATATCTGAGAGCATTTTCAGTGCATTAGGAAAATCGCCAACTTTTGTCAGAAAATGAGCATCGCTATCAACAACTATTCGTGCGTTGTACTTTTTGCACAAGAGCGCAATCTCTTTGCAACGTTCTTCGCTACCTTTTCTAAACCCGAAAGATGCGTTGTTGATTTCAACCAGCGTTGAAGTCTGTGCACAGCGTTTGATAACTGTTTCGTAGTCATATTTAAAATACTCAGAACCTGAGTGACCGAGCACGTTGACGTTAGGGTTATCACACATAGCGAGATAAGCATTAGTACATTTTTCTATCGTAGGTTTTTCAAAAAGTGAGATGGTATGCATGGAGGCTACTATCCACTCAAGCGAATTCAGTAATTTGTCGTTGCAGTCGAGTGTGCCATCGTAGTCGATGATGTTAGCTTCCATA
This sequence comes from Ruminococcus sp., assembly GCA_045539655.1. GTDB lineage: Bacteria > Bacillota > Clostridia > Oscillospirales > Acutalibacteraceae > Ruminococcoides. The sequence continues at coordinate 63,924 of JAZQFT010000031.1, forward strand.
CCTTTTAAGACTCTTACTCCAAGATATTCCTTTGGGATAATCGGCAGACTCTCAAAGTTGTATGGTCCCGGAGCACCCGGCATAGCTTTGCCGTGGTCCGTGATAGCGATAGCATACAACCCTTTATCCGAAGCAGCCTTGACCATCTCGTGTACTGTAGAATATGCGTGGGTTGACGCAATAGTATGAGTGTGTAAATCTGCGATAATTTTCATTAGATCACCAGTTAGTATCGATTTTCTTCTTTCCGATATCATCAGGGTTGATATCCATACCGAGGTTTTGCAAAAGCTCTCGAGCTCCGTTGTATCCCATCTTCTTCTGACGCTGGTTCATAGCAGCTACTTCGATGATGATGGCAAGGTTTCGACCAGGTTTCACAGGGATTGTTACAACAGGGACTTCGATACCTAAAATCTCCATATACTCGTTATCCATACCCATTCTGTCGTAAACTTTAGTAGAATCCCATAGTTCCATATTGATAACCATATCGATTTTTTCACTCATCTTGACAGCACCCATACCAAAAATACGGCGTGCATTGATGATGCCGATACCTCGGACCTCAATGAAATGACGAATGTTGTCAGGCGATGAACCGACGAGTGCTTTTTTTGAAACACGTTTGATTTCGACTGCATCGTCAGCGATGAGTCGATGTCCACGCTTGATAAGTTCGATAGCTGTTTCGGACTTACCTACACCACTATTGCCGATAAGCAAACATCCTTCACCATAGACTTCAACAAGAACTCCGTGACGTGTGATTCGTGGTGCAAGCTCAACGTTCAAAAATGCAACCAGAGCTGCTGTTAGAGCAGATGTATCGTCTGTTGTAGTAAGAAGTGGAACCTCGTACTTTTTCGCACAGTCAATCATAGTCTGCGTAGGTGTAATGTCTCGTGCAATAATAACAGCAGGCGGTCTGCGTGAAAGGATTGGTTCGATGTGTTTTATTCTTTCTTCAACGCTGAGATTTTTCAAAAACGAATACTCGGTCATACCAAGAACAACAATCTGGGAGTTATCAAAAAACTCAAGATAACCAACCAGCTGGAGTCCCGGTCTGTCAATACTTTTTGAAGTCACAAAAAGGTTTTCAGGATCAGAAGGCATATAAAATTCCTTGAGACCGATTTCGTCTATAATTTTCTTTAATGATACGCTGTATTCGCTATTCATATGATGCACCAACCTTCTTATGTAATTTTGCATACTTATACAGAATTATTATACTCCCATATATTATGTTTATAAACCTATAAAAGAACTTTTTTAGTTTTTTATGCATAAAATTGCATATTTTTATATATTTTCAGCGATGTATATACAAAATATTCCTGTGCATATTAGTAGAGGTGATATTATGCTCATATTATTGTTGAGAACAATTCTTGTATATGCTTTTATAATACTGGCTGTAAGGCTGATGGGTAAACGCCAGATAAGCGATATGCAGGCATCAGAGTTAGTTGTGACATTGGTTATTTCAGATATAATCGCAATACCTATGCAAGGTGTAGAACAACCCTTGTTATCCGGATTTTTACCAATAATGGTACTAGTATCGCTGGAGATAATCGTAAGTATAATTATGCTAAAAAGTCCAAAATTCAGGAATATTATATGCGGTAATCCTGTCATTGTAATAAAGGACGGAAAAATACTTGAAAATCAAATCAAAAGGCTGAGGATAAGTTATGAAGATTTGTACAGCATTATGCGACAACAGGATGTGTTCGACGTGAATGAAATCAAGTATGGAATTATCGAAACGAACGGTAGTCTGAGCATCCTTAAAAACGAGGAGGAAAAATAATGAAAAGAATATGGATAGCAATAGCGTTTCTTTCGTTATCACTAATATTTGCTATCACAGAGTTTGTACTCGTTAGCAACAACTGTAAAAAATATACAGAACAAATTAAAGAAGCAGAAAGATATATTTCCGATAAAGAATTTTCTGGCGCTGTTAATATCTGTAAGAATGTTGAAAAAGACTGGGAAAAATCTAAAAAAGACTTAAATATTTTTCTTATTCACACTTATTCAGACGATATATCAGAAAGCATCGCAAAGCTACTTGAATATGCAGAAAACAAAAACATTGAAGGCTTCTTATCACAAGCAGGCAAAACAAAAAGGCAGCTGCTCCATATAAAACAGAGCGAACTGCCTAATCTTGAAAATATTATGTGATAATTCTCAGAAGGAATAATTCTTTCCGGGAATTATTTTTTGTTTCTTGTCTGCCACATAACCCAGAGTGGACCAGCGATACAAAGTGATGAGTAACAACCAGAAATAACACCAATCATCATTGGAAGAGCGAAGCTCTGTACTGAATCAAGGCCGAAGATTGTTGCTACTACGTAAACTGTACCGATAGCAACCAAGGTTGTGATAGATGTGCAGATTGTACGTGTAAGTACTGAACTTGCACTGTGATTGAACACGGTAACGATGTCAGACTTAGGACCTGCAATCTTTCTCTCTTCTCTTACTCTGTCGTAGATAACGATAGTATCGTTGAGTGAGTAACCCAGAATCATAAGAACAACTGCGATGAAGTTGGAGTCGATAGGCATACGGAAAATAACGTACATAAAGTAAATCATAGCAACGTCGTGGAAAAGAGCAACGAGTGCCATGATACCTGCGGAAAGACCGCCGATACGTTTGAATCTGATAGTAACGTAAAGCACCATGAGTACACAAGCGATAAGCACAGCTGTGAGACACTTGAGCAAGAACTTGAAGCCCATTGATGCCTCTACAGAAGTAGACTCCTGATACTCAAAGTTGTTTTCCTTAAAGTTCTCAGTGAGTGCCTTTGTGATCTCGTCCTGCTGAGCAGTGTCGATAGCATCTTCGCCAGAGAAGTTGATATCGATAACGTATGCGTCGTCAGTTTCTGTATTGTTCATAATATCTTTTGATACTGTGAATGTAACAGTGTTATTTGGAGTAGCTTTCTGGATAGTATCCTTGAGAGCTGTTTCATCTACTTCACCGGTGAAGCTGTATGAAATGATAGCGCCACCCTTGAACTGAATATCAAGAGTTGTACCAAAAATGAAGTTGCAGATGATACCGATGAGAATGATACCCAGTGAGATGCCAAAGAAAATCTTACTGCGACCAACAAAGTTTAAGTCTTTTTTCATTTTTTAGCACCTCCAAACAAAAAGTTTTTGCGCAGGCATTTGAAGCCGGCAATACTCTTGAGCATAATTCTTGAGAAGAATACGCCCATAACAAAGTTGGAGATAACACCCATAAGGAGTGTGTAACCAAACGCATAGATAGTACCTGTTGTTGATGCACCGAACAACCATGAAAGGATGTTAGATGGACCAAATACAAGTAACAGGATAATAGATACAATAACGACAGTCATGTTACCGTCGATGATAGCTGAAAGTGAGTTCTTTGTACCGTTTTCGATAGCACCATCAAGAGTTTTTCCTGTCTTGAACTCATCCTTGATACGCTCAGCTGTAATGATGTTAGCGTCAACACCCATACCGATAGAAAGGATAATACCCGCAATACCAGGGAGTGTCATAGTGAACGAGTCAAACGGAGCAAAATATCTTGAGATAGCAGCGATAGAAAGACCTACCTGACCCAAAAGTGCAATAACAGCAACTAAACCAGGAACTCTGTATCTGATGATCATAAAGAGTGAAATCAAAATAAGAGCGATAACGCCTGCAATAGCCATAGCGTTCAAAGAGTTCTGACCGAGAGTTGGGCTGATAGAGCTGTATGAAGCAACTTCGAGTGAGAACGGAAGCGCACCACCGTTGATCTGGTTAGCAAGCTTTGTAGCTTCTTCAGCAGTAAAGTCGCCGGAAATCTGTGCAGAACCGCCGCTGATAGCCTCGTTTACTGTAGGAGATGAAAGAAGTGTATCATCCATATAGATAGAAAGAGTCTTGCCTACATTTGCTGCAGTAGCTTCAGCAAAAACTTCTGCACCTTCTTTTGTAAGGTCTAAGAGTACAAGGTACTCAGACGCAGAACCTTGCTCAGTATTGACGCCTGCTTGTGCGGAAGCAACAGAAGAACCGTCCATCACAACTTCGCCAGCTTCATTTTTGAATGTAAGCTTAGCTGTAGCTGCAAGCTCATCAATAGCTGCAACAGGGTCAAAATCAGTTTCGTCCTCTTTCCATGGGAAACGTACAATAATTCGGTCACTACCGTAGTCAGCGTAAAGCTCGTAGTCAGTAATGCCGTTTGAAACCATACGGGTTTCGATGATAGATTTAGCAGAATCTAACTGCTCATCAGTGGCGTCGATATCTTCAGCTGGTTTGAAAGTAGCTTCTACACCGCCACGGATGTCAATTCCCCATCTGATGTCGTCGATACCCTTGAATACTGTTTTCGAAATATCGCCGTCGTAGTAAGATACGCCGAAGATAGCTGAAGCAGCAAACAGGAGAATCAATAAAGCACAGATGAAGAAAACAGGCTTTGGAATTCTTTTCATGCCTTGGACCTCCATAAATTTTGTGTTGCTAAAAGTGAGTACAAAGTATTATTAAAAATAAAAACTCTGCTACGGCTACACTTTTAACCATAACAGAGTAATTATACTTTTTTATCAAAGAAAAGTCAACAAAAGTATGTGATTTCTTTGTGATATTTCTTAAATTTTGTCGAATATTTTTTCATATTTCCAAATTGGAAATATCAACATCAATTTATCCTTATTATCCAAGCAGACGTTCTACCGCAGAAAGCTTTGCACAAACAGCAAATACGTCCATAGCTTTTGATAAATCTTCGATAGACGGAGCTGTCGGAGCTATACGGATATTCGAGTCGTGTGGATCGTTAGTGTACGGATAAGTTGCACCTGCACCTGTGAGTATAACACCAGCCTCTTTACACAAAGATACAACCTTTTTTGCTGTTCCATCCATAACATCAACGCTGACAAAATATCCACCCTTAGGTTCTTCGTATCTTATGATTCCGAAAGGCTCAATTTTTTCTTTAATCGTGTTCAAAACGAGGTCAAAACGAGGCTTCAGGATATCCTTATGCTTTTTCATATGTGCTTTCATACCGTCTAAATCTTTGAAGAAACGGACGTGTCTGAGCATATTTATTTTATCAAAACCTATTGTCTGGAACTTGTACTTATTCTTAATGACATTCATATTGTTCTGTGATGCTGCCATGGCTGCAACACCTGAACCAGGAAAAGTGATCTTTGAAGTTGAACAAAATTCAATAGGAAGATCGATGTTCCCTGTTTTTTTACACTCTTCGAAAATGTTGAGAAGTTCAACACTTTCATCAGTCAGATCATGGATAACATAGGCATTATCCCACATGATCCTGAAATCTTTTGCAGCAGGCTTCAAAGCGGCAAAACGCTTTACTGTTTCGTCAGAATATGTGATACCCTGTGGGTTAGAATACTTCGGAACGCACCAGATACCTTTGACGGATTCATCTTTAACGAGTTCTTCAACAACATCCATATCAGGACCGTTTTCCGTCATAGGAACAGTAATCATCTCAAATCCAAAGTACTCTGTGATACCAAAGTGTCTGTCATATCCCGGTACAGGGCACAAAAACTTTCTGTTCTTCACTTCGTACCATGGAGCACAGCCTTCGCACACAGGAGTTGTCATAAAGCACGCAATAGTATCAAACATCATATTAAGACTTGAGTTACCACCAACCATAACCATATCAGGAGTAACACCCATAATATCTGACATAAGATTCTTACAAGATGGGATACCATCCATAATACCGTAGTTTCGACAGTCCTGTCCATCAATAGTAACGCACTCGACATCACTGTTAATAATATCAAGCATATCTTTGGAAATTTCAAGCTGTTCTTTGCAAGGCACGCCTCTGGACATGTTCAGGTTAAGTCCCATAGCCTTGATATCTTCGTATTCACTTTTGAGTTTTTCGTATTCTGCAGAAAGCTCTGCAGCTGTCATTTTTTTGTATAACATTTTGCACCAACTTCTTCAAAAATTGCAAAATTAAAAAATCGCTAAGACATATAATAACCTTATTTTACTATTTTTGCAACACTTTTTTAAAATCTTGCAAAAATACATCACTTTATATTATGTGCAAAAAGCAAAATATTACACAAAAAAAGAGCCCGCAAATGCGAGCTCTCGAATGATCAGTAGTATTTATAATAACCGTAGTTACCGTTTTTGTACTTCTTGCGATCCTGAATAGAGCATCCTACTTTTAAGAAGCCCAAAATCTTCGAACCGGCAAGTTCAATAGCCTGTTTAGCTTTTTCTATATCGCCGTGTGTTGTCGCTTTTTCTCTTACAATCATAACATAACCGGCAATATGCTCCTTTAGAAGAAGTGTATCGGTAACAACACCGACAGGTGGTGTATCGAGAATGATGTAGTCATACTGGTTCTTGACCATATTCATAAACGAACCAAATGAGCTGGAACCAATAAGTTCAGAAGGGTTAGGAGGCACAGCGCCGGAGGTCAGCACATCAAGACAAGGTACAGCATCTCTGTTCACTGCATCTTCAAAATCGACAAACTGACCGATAATTTCGGACAAGCCTACTGTGTTTTTAAGTTTCAAAAGGTTGTGTACATTAGGACGACGAAGGTCAGTATCAATAAGAAGCACCCTCTTGCCCATTTTTGCAAACGAGATAGCTAAATTAACTGTAGCTGTACTCTTGCCTTCACCTTTAGACCATGATGTAACAGCAACGCTCTGGTTGTTCTCTGCAACCAAAGAGAAAACAAGGCTGGTTCTGGCTGACTTGTATCCCTCAACGATAGCAAATTTACTGTCGTTGTTAATGATATTTCTGGTTTTTTCAGCTGTACCACGACGTTTTTTCTTAGAAATCAGTTTCATCTCTTCTTGGCACCGCCTTCCACATCAAAGTCTATAATCTCTGCAAATACAGGAATTTTGTACATATCGTACAAATCATCGCCTGGCTTAACAGTAGTATCAATAATCTCAACCAAGAACGAAATTCCAAGTGCAAGAACAAGTCCAGCTAAAAATCCTATCATAACGTACTGTTCAACATTAGGTGAGGATGGTTTTGATGGAATAGAAGCCTCATCAACTGTATCGACTTTACCGGCATCACCGAAGTATTTTGCGAAAACTTCCGGTGCAGCCTGTGCGACTGCATTAGCAACATTCGCAGCAGCCAGCGGATCAGAAGCTGATGCTTTAACTTCGAGGAAGTATGACTCCTCAATAGCCGATATCGTAACGCTGTTGCCTGCGATAATACTCTTCATATCCGGGTCTTTTGTGAAAAGAACGGTACAAGTATTAGCCAGCATAACAGACTGTGTGATATCGTTCGTGTTGATTTTTTCGCTGTCAGCATCGCTCGGATTTGCAGTAGAACCACCGGTAGAAAAACCTGAGTCGTTCTGAACAAGTAACAACGCTGACGTAGTATATATCGGTGTAACAAAATAAGAAACATATACATATGCAAGTACTGTACCGACTATAGCCATTATAATGATAAGCTTAATATGCGCCAAAAACATCTTAAGAATATCGTTGATTGTTATTTGCCTTGACATATTAACCCCCTATATTACATAATCTATCAAACTATATAATATATCATCACGGTGCGATAATTATTCTTTTTTAGAATATTTATAATTTTAAATAAGAAAAATATTTGCTTTTTTTATAAAAATACAGCACACCGTAATTCAACAGTGTGCTGAAAATTCATTTCTTTTTTGCTGTTATCTTTTTTTCTTCGCCTTTGATGAGTCTTCTGATGTTCTCTTTGTGTTTTATAATAACAAAAACACCCAAGAACAATGCAAAGAAGCTACATATAAGAACAAAACGCAGTGGGAATTCACCCGTCTTATATTCTAAAAAGAAGGTGATGATGAAGGTGTACACACCATATAGAGCTGCACAAGTGATAGAAGCAAGCGAAATAATCTTTGAAATAAAGAACACTATCAAAAATGTTGCAACTATCATCAGAAATACTCGCCAGTCAGTAACAGCCATCATAGCAGCTGCGGTGACAATACCTTTACCGCCTTTGAATCCGAAGTAGATAGGATACATATGACCTATGATCGCAAACACTCCACCGATAAGTCCGCCGTAAACCATCATTTCTTCGTTAAAATTGCTGATATGATCGACATGAAAAACCGAGAACAACCAACTGCCGACAAAGCCGGCTATAACACCTTTCAGAAAGTCGAACAAAAGTGTAAACACAGCAGGTACTACGCCAACTGAACGCAAGACGTTTGTAAAGCCGGCATTACCCGAACCCATTTCACGAATATCCTTCTTTGAACTCATTTTTGTAAAAATCACCGCAAAGCTGATGCTTCCAAACAAATATGCAACAACAGCGGTTATTATGCCTCTGACTAAAATATCTATCGTCATTTGTCTCCTCTTTCTCTGATAACAATTCGAACCGGTGTACCCGAAAGCTCGAATGCTTCTCTGATTCTGTTTTCAAGATATCTCTGGTATGAGAAATGGAAAAGTTCTGCATCATTGCAGAAAAATAGGAATGTAGGGGGTTTTGTAAACGCCTGTGTCATATAATAAATCTTGAGTCTTCTTCCCTTATCAGTAGGCGGTTGGACACGCATAGTAGCCTGAGCAAGAAGTTCGTTGAGCATACCTGTTTTGATACGCATAGCGTTGTTGTTAGCAACCTTCACAATGAGTTCAAACAAGTTAGAAAGACGTTGTCCTGTTTTTGCAGAAATGAAAACTGACGGTGTATAAGACATGAAAGCAAAATCAGTTTCGATATCCTTCTTGAAGTTCTGCATCGTCTTGTCATCTTTTTCAATAGCATCCCACTTATTCACGGCTATTATACAACCTTTTCCAGCTTCAATAGCCATACCTGCAATTTTTGTATCCTGTTCAGTGACACCAGTTTCAGCATCTATCATAATAACACAGACATCACAGCGCTCAATAGCCATTTTCGCACGAAGAATAGAATACTTTTCTATAGCATCAACTATCTTGCTCTTTTTTCGCATACCAGCGGTGTCAATAAAATTGAAAACACCGTACTGATTTTCAAGCTTTGTATCAATACTATCACGGGTTGTTCCTGCGATATTAGAAACAATGCAACGACTCTCGCCCGTAATCTTGTTGATAAGCGAAGATTTACCGACGTTCGGTCTGCCGATAACTGCAACAGAGATAACCTCAGGGTCATCTTCGAGCTCACTGCTACTTGGAAGGTGAGCAAAAGCTGCATCAAGCAAATCGCCTGTACCGTGGCCGTGAACTGATGATACTGCGATAGGCTCAAGTCCTAAGTTGTAGAACTCATAGAAAGCAGGATCCGGATCACCGATGTTGTCACACTTATTTACACAAAGAACGATAGGCTTTGAGCTTTTGAGCAACATCTGAGCTACATCAAGGTCTGTTGCTACCACTCCTGAACGAACATCAGTAACCAGTACAATGACATCAGCAGTCTCAATTGCAAGCTCGGCCTGAACTCTCATCTGTGAAAGAATAATATCATCAGAACGTGGCTCGATACCGCCTGTATCTATAATAGTCGCTACTCTGCCCTGCCACTCAACTTCACCGTAAATACGGTCTCTAGTAACACCCGGTGTGTCATCAACAATAGAAACTCTCTGGCCGATAAGCTTATTGAACAATGTGGATTTGCCAACGTTAGGTCTTCCTACAATAGCTATAACAGGTTTCATCTTTATTCACGCTCCTTTCCAATTACTGCTAAAAGTAACTCTTCACCGTTATTATTGACAGGTGTGAGTTTTATATTTAAATTATTTTCAACATCTTCTACTGAAGTGTCGTCTAAGAATAAATCGTTTTCAAATCTAAGCATTGATGACGAGATAAGAAGCTCATCGCCTAAATCAACGTCTTTGAGCTGATCTATAAGATCACGACCAACAATAAGTCCGCTGACGTTCACTCCACCACCGAAGAAATTGTTTTTGATAGGTACAACGTTGATTTTGATACCACTAAACTTTTCTTCAACGCTGTCCATCATCTCACGCATGAACGGAGCTACGGAGGTACCGCACGCAATAGTAACCGAGCGTTTTATGTCAGTTTCACCATCACAGTCTTCTAACGCATAAGAAAGCTCATCTTTCAATAAAGCGATAAGTCCGACACCGTTTTCAAGAGCAGAAAAATCTTCGTAATGCTCAGCGCAAGGAATTTCAAGCTCTGCTTTTATGTACAGCTCATCAGCCACAAAAGCGATGCGTCTGCCGTGTTTTTCTAAGCATTTGTGTGCAAATCTTTCGACAATATCAATGGTTTCAAGAGCTTTTTCTTTGTCAAACGGAGTAAGAGGTGTCAAACCTTCACGATGAGCAGTAAGTCCCACAGGCACAACAGCAATCATATTAACCCCAAGCGCTTCTAAATCACCCAGAGTACGTACGAGCTCTTCACCATCGTTATATCCCGGACAGCATACTATCTGGGTATTAACCTCAATGGAGCTTTCACACAGGCGTTTCAGATGCTTTAAGGCATCTCCCGCAAAGCGGTTGTTCATCATTTTACATCTGAGGTCTTGGTTCGTTGTATGAACAGAAACATTGACTGGGCTGATGTGCATTTTGATGATCCTGTCAATTTCGTGCTCAGTGATATTAGTAAGTGTAATATAGTTGCCGAATAAGAACGACAATCGTGAGTCATCGTCCTTGAAATACAGAGTGTCCCTCATACCCTTGGGTAACTGATCAATAAAGCAGAAGATACACTTGTTCTTACAGCTTTTTTGTTCATCCATAAGATAAGTATCAAACAAAAGTCCGAGCTCATCATACTCAGGCTTTTTGATTTTGACAGTTCTATTTGTGCCCACTTCGTCGCACAACTCAAGTGTGAGTTCTTTGTAAAACTGATAAAAACGATAGTCGAGCACATCAATGATTTCGTTGCCGTTGATAGAAACAAGGGTCTCGCCCTCTTTTATCCCACAGCGTGATGCGTGACTGTGGGGAGCTACACCGTTTATTATGACTGACACAGTCACACCTCCTCATAAAAAACAAAAGGGCGGTCAGTTGCCTGCCGCCTAATACTTTTGTTATTGATTATTCAGCATCTTTAACGATAACCTGTCTGCCGTTGTACATACCACAGCTACCACATACTCTGTGTGGAGCCTTGTACTCGCCGCAGTTAGGGCAAACTGAAAGTGCTGGAACAGGAAGCTTCCAAACGTTGTTTCTTCTCTTGTCTCTTCTAGCTTTAGAATGCTTTCTAGCTGGTACTGCCATGGGATTACCTCCTCTTAATGTTATATATTAGTCTAGTAATTCTTTCAATGCTTCAAGCCTCGGGTCGATAACTCGTTTGTCACAGTCACAGTCGCCTAAGTTAAGATTATGTCCACATTTTTGACAGAGACCTTGACAGTCCCCCTTGCAAAGATACTTTGACGGAAGTGAAAGTAGTATATCTGTGGTAACGAGCTCAGCTAAATCGAGCTTGTAGTCAGTGGTTTCGATGTATTCATCATTGTAGTCACCCTCAAGGGATTCGACAAGGCGATGCGAAAAATGATCACAGCGATGTGTTTTCACATCAACAAAGCATCTGTCGCACGGAGCAGTATAGTCATACTCCGCATCAATATCGAGAGTAACGAGCCCTGTTCTGTTTTTAACAGTAGCGGATACTTCGACGGGGGAAGTGAATGGATACACCCCGTAAAGCTCAACATCTGTCAAAGACAGCGAACAGTGAAAGTCAGATTCCATGCCCTCATTCACAAAGATATCTTTAAGTGAAAGTAGCATAACAACCCTTCCTTTACGCAATAATGCATACTAAAACACTATTTAGTATTATAATAAATGGAAATAGACTTGTCAATAATAAATCAGCAAAAATTTCGCTCAAATAACGCAATTTTGAACATCTTTATTTATATAAAATACACACACTTTCTCTGTGATTGCTAAAACTATAAATTATCTAACAAAAAAGGTGAGAGGAAAACCTCTCACCCGTTTCATTGAATTGCGTTTTATCCACAGATGCTGAGGAGTACACCGGCCGCAACAGCAGAACCGATAACACCAGCAACGTTAGGACCCATAGCGTGCATAAGCAGGAAGTTGCCAGGATTTTCTTCCTGACCAACCTTGTTAGATACACGAGCTGCCATAGGAACAGCAGATACACCCGCTGAACCGATAAGTGGGTTGACCTTTCCACCTGTAAAAATATACATAAGCTTACCAAAGAGTGTACCGCACGCTGTACCGACACAGAACGCTGCAAGTCCGAGAGCGATAATGCCCAATGTCTCAGCTTTCAGGAAGTTAGTACCTGTTGCAGTAGCACCTACTGTTGTACCAAGGAAGATAGTGATGATGTTCATAAGTTCGTTCTGAGCTGTCTTTGAAAGACGTTCAACAACACCTGACTCTTTAAAAATGTTACCGAGCATAAGCATACCAATAAGTGGAGCTGAGCTTGGGAGCAAGATAGCACAAACGATAACAACAACTACAGGGAACATAATCTTCTCTAGCTTTGAAACCGGTCTGAGCTGTTCCATAACAACAGCACGCTCTTTCTTTGTAGTGAGAGCTTTCATGATAGGTGGCTGAATAATAGGAACAAGAGCCATATATGAGTAAGCAGCGATAGCGATGGAGCCCAGAAGCTCAGGAGCTAGCTTTGATGTTACATAAATAGCAGTCGGACCATCAGCACCGCCGATGATACCGATAGCTCCGGCCTCGTTCGGTGCAAAGCCAAGGAAAATTGCTCCGATAAATGTGATAAAGATACCAATCTGAGCAGCTGCACCAAGGATAAAGCTCTTAGGGTTAGCAATAAGCGGACCAAAGTCAGTCATACAACCAATGCCAAGGAAGATAAGTGGTGGATAGATACCGAGCTTTACACCCTGATAGAGATAGTAAAGAAGACCGCCGTAGGTAGGCTCATTTACGTACTGCTGACCATTGAGCGTTGTGATAGCATAGCTAACAAGATTCGGGTTTGCGTTAAACGCATCCTGTGTAATATTGTGAGAAGCGAGGTACTCAGTGAGCGGTACCATATTTGTAGATGGAGCCGCCATAATGTCAGGATAAAGGTTTACGAGCAACATACCAAAAGCGATTGGCAAAAGAAGGAGTGGTTCGTACTGCTTTTTGATAGCAAGGTACAAAAGCACAAAAGAAATACCAATCATAACATAGTTCTGCCATGCAAGGTCAACAAGACCTGAGTCCTGATAAAGACCAACTAAGGAATCTAAAAATCCGTTAATAATCGCCATATTCTAAACCCCTTTCCTATCAAAACGGTCTGGTGTTAGCAACAACACCGGCTCTTCCCCACGCTGAGCGTGCAGGAGCTTTTCTGATATTCTTGATTCTGACGTTACCTTCACCATAAATAGCCGCAACAGCTGCTGCAATACAAGCAAGCACATCACCGCTGATACCGCCACCTTGAGCAGCAGCAGCTGTGCCACCTGCACCGGTACCCTTTGGAGTGTCATCGTCATCATTGTTTTTTTTAGACTTTTTAGGTTTGTTCTGTACGTTATAAACGATAGTGCTGTACAGTTTGATAATAGCGATAAGCAAAATCAAAACCGCAAATACAACAACAAAGCCTGTGATAAGCACAGTCCAGGCAGTCATCATATCAAGACTAGCAAAATATTCGCTCATAAAATAACCCCCATATTCTCAAAATTCGTCATTGTATAGTATATACCAAAAACAATGTGATTTCAATAAAAATATGAGGGTAAAAAAATATTTAGTTTATTTCGACAATTTTGTTAAATTTTCGTCAATCTATTTAGTAATTTAGCATTTACAGGATAATACAAATCAGCCCGTTACAACCGTCGTTGATGATTTTTTCTATTGTCTCTCCCACCTTTGCTCTAGCTTGTGGTGGCATACGATAAAGCTTGTTATTAAGGCCTTCGCTCACAAGCTCGTTGACTGATTTACCGAAAATATTTGACTCCCAGATTTTGCGTGGGCTTTCTTCGAACTCTTTCAAAAGATATGTAACAAGCTCCTCCGACTGCTGTTCACTGCCTACTATCGGAGTGACCTCAGCTGTTGTATTTATTTTCATCATATGGATGCTTGGTGCACTGGCTTTCAGCTTTACTCCGTACTTCCCACTTTGTTTTATTATCTGTGGTTCTTCGAGTGAGAGCTCCTCAATTGTAGGCATAACGATACCATAGCCCGTCTCTTTGACCTGTTCATAAGCCTGTGCGATTTTATCAAACTGAGCTTTCTTACTCGACAGTTCAAAGATACAATCAAGCAAAGATTTCTCATCATTTATATTTATTCCTGTTTTTTCGCTCAAAATTTTAAAGAACAGCTGTGGCATTAGCTCTACAGCTACTCCTGCACTACCTTTTCCTAAGTCAAGAGTTGTGAGAGTCGCCTTGTTTATATGTTCACAGTGAGAAACTTTTTGCAGCACATCCTGTACCTCACGAATTTTTTGCATTGTACTCACATTCTCTCTGATGGACGCAAAAACAGAGGATTTCAGCCAGTGATCTTTATCTAAGCCTACGAGCCATTTCGGAATAGAAACTCTGATTTCCCGCACCGGGAATTCGAACAGCACTTGTGCCAAAATAGCCTTTATGCGATTTTCGTCCAGCTCTATACAGTTGACAGGCAAAACAGGTACCTGATACTTGCGGCTCAACTCAGACGCAAGCTCTCCCGTTTGCAGTGAGTCAGGCTCGACGCTATTGAGAAGTATGATAAATGGCTTGTTGATTGCTTTGAGCTCACCCACGACCCGCTCTTCGGCTTCAACGTATTCACTTCTATCAATCTCACCTATGGAGCCATCTGTAGTAACAACAAGACCGATTGTGCTGTGCTCGTTGATGACCTTTTTTGTGCCGATCTCAGCTGCTCTATTAAAAGGCATCTCGTCATCAGACCACGGAGTCTTCACCATTCTGGGAGCATCTTCCTCCATATAGCCCATAGACGAATCCACAACATAGCCGACACAATCAATCATTCTTACTTTCAATGTTGCTGTATTGTCAACATTTATCTCTACCGCTTCTTCGGGGATGAATTTCGGCTCGGTTGTCATTATTGTTCTGCCACCTGCAGACTGAGGCAACTCGTCGTTAGTACGACGTCGCAAATTCTCATCCTTGATGTTAGGCAGAACTATTGTATCCATAAACCTCTTTATAAAAGTCGATTTACCTGTTCGAACAGGTCCTACTACCCCTATGTATATATCGCCGGATGTGCGACTACTGATGTCTTTGTATATGCTTCTTTCTTCCATAATTTCCTCCGATACACTGTTGATACTATAATGTATGAGGACAAAAGTTGTTTTATGACAAAGTAAAAAAGTCGCCTGTATATACAGACGACTTAGCAATTATTATTCTAATATAGAAATATTTAATATTCTTATTCGGAATTATTTATTTTTCTGAAACAGAATTATACCTCCAGCATACCGACGAGGTCAGGAATAGCTGTCTCGAATTTTGTGCCATACCAGTGAGAATCATCACCAACAGTATTTTCGATACACTTCACTGTGTAATCAGAAGCAATCTTGATGGAATCAAAAATAGACTTATCCTGCATATATGCACCAACAAATGCTGATGAGAAGATATCTCCTGTTCCGTGGTAACTCTTTGAAATCTTTTTGTGGACATAGGCTATCTGTTCGTTATTCTCAGCAATAACAACGTTAATCTCGTTATCATTGTAGCTAACACCGGTGATGATAACAGTGCCTGTGCAAAATTCAGACAGCTTAGAAATAAGTTCGTCCACGTATGCTTTATCGTACACTTCTTTGTACTCAACACCTGTTAAGAAACAAGCTTCTGTAATATTCGGAAGAATAATATCTGCTTTTGAACACAGAAAACGCATACCTTTGACGTACTCGTCATCAAAGCCCCAATAGAGTTTTCCGTTGTCAGCCATAGCAGGGTCAACAATAATTTTCGCATCTTTTCTTTTCAACGTATCAAAAATGTCGCTGACATACTCAATTTGTTTTGTTGAACCCAAATAACCTGTGTATATCGCATCAAAAGAAATACCTTCTTTGAGCCAATGTTCTCTGATACTCGGAAAATCCTCAGACAAATCATTGACAGTATAGCCTGTGAAACCACCGGTATGAGTAGAAAGGACTGCTGACGGTAAAATACAGGTTTCGTGTGAACATGCTGAAATAATAGGCAGAGCCACCGTCATAGAGCACTGACCCAGGCAAGAAATATCCTGTATTGTTAGTATTCTTTTATATGCCATATAAAAACATCTCCTTTGCACTAAAGGCAATAAATTCCTTTAATTTGAAATAATATCACTTTTTTTTTATTTGTCAACAGTATATATAAAAAAACAGTGAGCAACACATCACCCACTGTTTTATACTTTTATTCTGTTGGAACAAGCAGCATCTGAGAAGTATCAATAGTCGGACTTTCCAGTGAGTTTTCACTCATAAGCATTTCACTTTTTGTGCAGTACATCTTTGATATATCCCACACGCTCTCACCTTTATCAGCAAAATAAAGAACAAGTGCACAGTCGTCTTCTCTGCTGATTTCTTCCAGTGTTTTAATATATGTAATAGGATTTATAGATAAAGCATCAAAAACCACCACAGATATTTTAAGCTCCAGTCTTATTTCGACAGTGTTTTCATCAACAATTCTGAAACTTATTGAATGGACTTTTGCACTATTGAGCTCTGCTTTTGTAAAACTATGCTCAACAGGTGGCTTAAAGTCAATATCTATACTACGCTCTATATATGACACGTCACTTTTTGTGTCTTCTATGAGCATACACACGTTTGCTTTGCAGGATAAGCCAAGCTGTGATTCGGATACAGACTCGTTCACTCTCAAACCTTGTGAAAAGATATTCAGCACTTTTGAGATACTGATATCATCCAGCTTTATCGAAGATTTTGCGATGTGAGTGAAGCTCTCGCAAGTATAATTGCTGTTGACACTACTGACAGTGTGCTTACTCTCAGTTTTGTATAAGGTTGAATATGCATCTTCGATGACACTGATTTTTTTATTTGTATATGCTAAATCACAAAAACTCAGCTTTACGTCCAAAGACAACAGAGAACCGTCATTTAGATGATCGTTGCGGATATGCAAATCGTACGACATAATATCAAGCTTTGGAACGTTCACAACGTCTTCCATCACCCCATCACAATCAATTATCTTGTTGATAGGAAAAACGTACGAAATATGCTCTATGTTACCGCTATCCAAATCAGACAGATACATAGCTTTCAGAGTAAGTTCTGCATTGAGCATCAGCTTGTTGCTGATACTTTTCAGTTCTGTTATATCAACAGACACATCGTAGCTGAGAAGAGATTCCACGGGTGGTTTGTTGCTGACGGTGATATCTTCAGTTACAGAAAACTGTTCTTCACACAAAGAGCTCAAATCTGATACTGTTATTATGTTTTGCTTTGTCTGCAAATCGCAGTCTTCATCAAAGCTAAAATACTCTTTTGTTTCTCTGCACAAAACCTTTGCATAAAGAGAGAATGCACCGTGGATCACCAGTTTTCTGGGACTGAGTGCCCTGCAGTTGATATACTCACATTTTGTCTCACACATGACAATGTATTGCTGTGGGGTTGATTTCAAGCTGAATGTTGCTGAAAACGGCGATGACTGCTCAAAAGAACGCACATGATGTCGCACGCTATCACAGTACAATATTCTCACTACCGCTACCCCGTCTACTGTCAGTTGTCCTCCTGAAATTGAGCGAGTGTAGATTTTGGGCACAAGTGTGCATTTGAGTATTTTTTCAATATCAGGACAGTAATCAGGCAAAGTAAGATCAAAATCCACGAGCTGTTCGTTGACTGTATCTAAAAACCTGCCGCAATGTCCCACAGAGTGTTTCGATAAATTGTATTCCATACTTTCTTCTCCTTTTTGTTTTCTAACAAATTTTATTAAAGAAAGCATTTATTTATGACACAAAAAAAGCAGACCCATAATAAAAGGTCTGCTTTTTGTTATTTCCCATATCCTCTTGATTTGAGATACTCTTCGATTCTTTTATCGTCATAGAACACAAGGTCCTTGCATCCTGCCAAAAACTCATTATGATGTAGCACCTCGTGGTGGAGAGTTTTTTTGAGATGTTCGTAGTACTCTTCTTTGGACTTGTTCTTAAA
The DNA here is from genome assembly GCA_045539655.1 of Ruminococcus sp. Taxonomy (GTDB): domain Bacteria; phylum Bacillota; class Clostridia; order Oscillospirales; family Acutalibacteraceae; genus Ruminococcoides. Next base: position 82,216 of record JAZQFT010000031.1, read on the forward strand.
AACCTTTATAAAGCTACCGTAGTAGATGACTATGTAACGACCTAAGTTATCCCGTTTGTAAAGTCCAAGTATATATAAGTCGTTATTGACAGCGCACGGATGAAGCCTTGCTTCGGGCTGGAGCACAATACCTCCGTTGAGTTTTCTGTACAACTCAGGAGGCAATGCATCAGCGATTTCATCGAGCATCTGTCCACATTCTTCGAAAGTTATCATTAGTCTAAGAAATCCTTGAGTTTTTTGCTTCTGGATGGGTGGCGGAGCTTTCTGAGTGCTTTTGCTTCAATCTGACGGATACGCTCACGAGTTACGTTGAACTCTTTGCCGACTTCTTCAAGTGTACGGCTACGTCCGTCTTCAAGACCAAAACGAAGTCTGAGCACTTTCTCTTCTCTTGGGGTGAGGGTATCGAGCACTTCGATGAGCTGCTCACGAAGCATTGTGTGTGATGCAGCATCAGCAGGTGCCGGAGCATCATCGTCAGGAATAAAGTCGCCCAAGTGGCTATCCTCTTCTTCACCGATAGGTGTCTCAAGAGATACAGGCTCCTGAGCAACACGCATAATTTCTCTGACCTTTTCAACCGGCATGTCGAGCTCTTCGGCAATTTCATCAGCTGATGGTTCGTGACCGTTCTGATGCAAAAGCTGTGAAGAAACCTTCTTGACCTTGTTGATAGTCTCGACCATATGAACAGGGATACGGATAGTACGAGCCTGATCAGCTATAGCACGAGTGATGGCCTGTCTGATCCACCATGTAGCATATGTTGAAAACTTGAAGCCCTTTGTGTAGTCAAACTTTTCAACAGCCTTGATCAAACCGAGATTACCTTCCTGAATAAGGTCAAGAAAATGCATACCACGACCCAAATAACGCTTTGCGATACTTACAACGAGTCGAAGGTTAGCCTCGCTAAGACGCTTTTTAGCGTTAGCATCGCCTTCGGAGATTCTTATAGCAAGCTCCACTTCTTCTTCAGATGTAAGCAGTGGTACTCGTCCGATTTCTTTGAGATAGACCTTGACAGGATCATCGATAGCAATATTGTCAGATGTATCAACGCTGTCAGCCACCGAATGAGAAGCCTCATCGCCTTCGACTCCTGTGATATCAAGAATGTCGAGTGAAATATCATCAGCGATATCATCTTCCACAATCTCAATACCTGCGCTCTCAAGTGAATCATAGAGTTTTTCGAGCTGTTCAGGCTCAAAATCAATCTCACCTATAGCGTCGAGAATATCTTTGTTGGAAAGCGAGCCTTTTGATTTTCCGAGTTCAGTGAGCTCTTTTATAATAGTTTTCTTGTCTGTAGCCGGTGCTGTCATTATATCCAATTCCTTTCATTCGAGATGTTATTTCTAATATAGAATTAAAAGCAACATCACTTGTGTTTTTCTTTGAGTTTTTTAAGGAGAGTATCAAACTCGTCTTTTGACGACGATGCAATATCTGTATCGGTCGGTTTGAGGTTTTCCTCTTTGATAGTGTTTATATACTCCAAAAGTGCGGTATCAGTAGCCGCAACTTGTGAATACTTTGTGATAATAGAAACTATAGCAGAAACTTCGTCTGCTGTAAAATCAGCGGATAGTGTCGTCAGAGGCTCTTTGTTGTTTTTAATTCTCTGTGAGAAATATACAAAAAGACTTCTGTTAAAATCAGTGACAAAATCATCGGGCGTGATTTTCGTTTCAATGAAGCTGAGCTTGTCCGGATTGTTGATAAGATAAGCAATTAGATTCTGCTCTGCGATAGTCGCACGAGGCTTTTGAGAATGTTGCGGGTTGATCTTATCATCTCTGCCACTCATCTTGCTCTGCAGCTTAGAGAACTCTGTTTTGCGGTCATTTCGGTATCTTTGTCGCTCGCTTTTTTTGATTTGCTCTAAAATAGAGTTTTTCTCGACCTCAACTTCTGCTGAAAGCTTTGATGCATAGATATCCTGTTCCATACGGTTATCAAGAGAAGAAAGCACCTTGACAGCCTGGGACAAATACGCAAACTTTCCGTCAGTTGTGTTTATATCGTAATTCTGCCTTAGCTTGAACAAGCGGTATTCTACATCGTTTCCGCTGTTATCCAGAATATTTTTGAAAGCAGCAGCGCCTTTGTCGCCATTTTTGCGGATAAACTCGTCAGGGTCTTTTCCGTCAGGAATAGACAGGACTTTCACGACGAGTCCTGTGTTTCTTAATATACCTATGGCACGTTGGGTCGCCTTCTGGCCTGCTTCGTCGGCATCGTAGCAAATAACGACCTCGTCACAGTAGCGTTTCATCAACATAGCCTGTTCCGTAGTGAGTGCTGTGCCAAGTGTTGCGACAGCATCAGTAAAGCCCGCCTGATTGAGCGCTATGACGTCCATATAGCCTTCACACAAAATTAGTCGGCGTGTTCCGCTGTTTTTCGCATTATTGAGCGAAAAGAGGTTCTGGCTCTTGTTGAAAACTATAGTGTCGGAGGTGTTTAAGTATTTAGGCTTCTGGTCGCTCATAATTCGTCCGCCAAAGCCAATCACGTTACCACGCAGGTCGATGATCGGAAACATAGCTCTGTCGACAAAGCGGTCTACAACACCGTTGCCTGATCGGGATTTGAACACCAGATTAGCAGCAACGAGCTCTGCATCGGTGAAACCTTTTGCTTTCAGATGATTTGTCAGTGCAAATCGTGAGTTAGGCGAATATCCCAATCCAAAACGCCTGATAGTGTTATCAGTCAGTGCTCTGCTATGTAGATAATTCAATGCGTTTTTGCCTTCAGCACTATACAGCTTGCTGTAATAAAAACGGGCAGCTTCACGGTTAGCTTCGAAAACACGGGTGCGCAGCTTGCTCATAGAATCATCGACAGTTTCCTCAGGCATATCCATACCAGCACGCTGTGCCAGGAACTTCACCGCTTCCATATAGTCGAGGTTCTCGATCTTCATAATGAAGGTGATGACATCTCCGCCGGCACCGCATCCGAAACAATAGAACGATCCGTTTTCTGTGTAAATATTAAAAGAAGGGGTTTTTTCGCCATGAAACGGACACAAACCGACAAGATTTCTGCCACGACGCTTGAGCTGCATATATGACGAAGCTATACCAGAGATATCACTGCGATATTTAAGTTCTGAAATAAAGTCTTCTGACAGTCTCACAAACGCCCCTCCTTTTTTCTTATAATACCTAATATGCCAAACTATATTTTATTTACGCATATTATTGGTTTTTCCCTTTAAAATTTTTCAAAAAGTAATTTTTCAATCTATTTTTGCTCAAAAAAGTTTTTGGAGAGCTCTTTTGCACTGCATTCTCCGCAAGTAAGCTCGGACAGAACTTCGTTGAGTTTTGAAAGATTGTCACACGGTATATGGAATTTCACAGTAATATTATCTGTGAACTCGCTTTCATCAACTACTCCGTCAAAAGATGCGATAGTCGCAGGTATCTTACCGTACTGTGTATATGTACAAGTGAGCTTACACTCACTACACATCTGCATAGTGACTGTTCCAATCTTTTTCAGTGCTACTGATGCACCGTGTGAATATGCACGCACCAAGCCACCAGCTCCAAGCAACACTCCGCCAAAATAGCGAGTCACAACTATGACTGCATCGGTAACGTTGTTTTTTTTGAGCACATCGAGTACAGGAATACCTGCGGTACCCTGTGGTTCATTATCATCAGAATATCGCATCACCTGATTTTCTCTGAGCGAATATGCATACACATTGTGAGTAGCATCCCAATGTTTTGATCTGATTTCTGCGATGAAATCCGTAGCTTCTTTTTCATTTTCTACGTGTTTTATATAGCCGATGAAGCGAGAACGTTTTTCGACAAATTCATCGCAGTCGTAGCCTTTTACAGTGATATATGTCTGCACAGTAAACTCCTTACACTTTATAAAAGAACAGGCGGTACAAAAGTACCGCCTCAACAATTACGTCATTATTTCTCCTGCATACCGAAACGCTTCTTAAATCTATCAACACGTCCGCCGGTATCAACGAGCTTCTGCTTTCCTGTGAAGAATGGGTGGCATTTTGAACAAATTTCAACACGGATATCTTTCTTTGTTGAACCTGTCTCGATTACATTACCGCATGCGCAAGTAATTGTTGTCTTCTCATAATTTGGATGGATACTTTCCTTCATTGATGTTCACCTCTTTCGCTGAAACCGTAATATAACAAATGGATTATACAATAAAACAATATAAAATGCAAGCATTTTTTTAATTTTTCTTACTGAGCGTTCAAATACTGCACAAATTCGTCAAGATTCATATTGTATGATCGCATCAAAACTGCGTTCTGGACACCGACATATCGAAACAACTTAGCGCTGAATTTTATTCCGCCCGTGTTCTCCTTATTTGGATATCTCAAGACAAATCCATAGTTGACGCCATTTTTTATGAGCCAGTTGTACTCATCGCTGTTTTGGAACTTTTTGTCCTTTTTATTTGTGACTTCTATTATCAAGCCCGTCTGCTGTTCGCTCTCACCTGCGTTTGAGGTAGTCTTTTTAACAGCTGCTTCGGCCTTTACTGTAGAGCACTTGTGAGCTTTTTTGTAGCTTTTCACCTTTGAATCATAAAGTTCTTTTTGTTCTTCAAAAGAAATATATCCGCTACACAGCCTGATATCCACTCCATCTTCTTGAGCATCTGCAAGCATATTTTTGAGATCATCAAGCATAAGGTATGAAACCTCGATGTCTTCATAAGTGGAAAGCTGTGGTACAAAATCGCTGTCAACAGGATTTGCTGAGCTAACGACAGACAGCAGATATTCGTTTTCACTTTTAGTGAATTTAGGCTCAGTTGCCATTGTTCTGGTTTCGACGTCGTTTTTGTCTATATAATCGCTCGAATAAGAAAGGTAACCGAAATATACACCGACAATAAGTACCGAAATCATTAAAAGCGGTAAAATAAACAGCATCACTTTCTGGTACTCAAACTTGTCATCGCTTTTTCTTCTATCTTCTTCAAGGCGACCCCTTGTGATTTTCATTGTTGATTTTTTTCTCAAGGAGCCACCTCCGTCATAATTTTGTTATTTGATGAGCTTTGTCTCGATTTCTTGTACTGCTTTTGCGATAAAGTCATCTAAGCTCATAGCGCCGAGGTCGCCCTCTTTTCTATCTCGCACAGATACTGTGTTGTTTTCGATATCCTTATCACCAACGAGAATCATATATGGCACTTTCTGCAACTGTGCTTCTCTGATTTTGAAACCGATTTTTTCTGATCTGTCATCAATTTCAACACGCATGCCCTTCTTTTCCAGAGCTTTCTTCACATCATAGATGTAGTCGAGATGTCTGTCTGCGATAGGCAGAAGCTTGACCTGAACAGGTGCGAGCCACATTGGGAATGCACCAGCGTACTTCTCGATAAGAAGTGCAAGTGTACGTTCATAGCAACCGATGGAAGTTCTGTGAATAATGTATGGATTCTTCTTGACACCGTCTTTGTCGACGTACTCCATACCGAATTTTTCAGCGAGCATCTGGTCAACCTGAATTGTGATAAGAGTGTCTTCCTTGCCAAATACGTTTTTGATCTGGATATCAAGCTTTGGACCGTAGAAAGCAGCTTCACCGATACCAATTTTGTATGGAATCTCAAGGTGATCCAAAATCTTGCCCATAATGCCCTGTGCTTCTGCCCACTGTTCGTCAGTTCCGATGTATTTTTCTCTGTCAGATGGATCCCACTGTGAGAAACGATAAGAAACGTCTTCATAAAGGCCGAGTGTCTTCAAACAGTATATAGCAAGCTCAAGACAGTGTTTGAACTCATCTTCAAGCTGTTCAGGTGTGCACATAAGGTGACCCTCAGAAATAGTAAACTGACGAACACGGATAAGACCGTGCATCTCGCCACTTGCTTCGTTTCTGAAAAGTGTTGATGTTTCGTTGAGACGCATTGGGAGATCACGGTAAGAACGACCACGGTTCAGATATGCCTGATACTGGAAAGGACAAGTCATAGGACGAAGCGCAAACACTTCATCATCCTTCTCTTCGTCACCCAGAACGAACATTCCGTCTTTGTAATGTCCCCAGTGTCCGCTGACTTTATACAGATCAGACTTAGCCATAAGCGGTGTTTTTGTGAGCTGCCAGCCGTGTGACTGCTCCAAGTCTTCCACAAAACGCTGTAAAAGCTGAATAACACGAGCACCCTTAGGAAGCATAATCGGCAAGCCCTGACCGATAAGTGGTGATGTTGTGAAAAGTTCAAGTTCACGACCAAGTTTGTTGTGATCACGTTTGAGTGCTTCTTCCTGCATAACTAGGTATTCTTCGAGCAGTGACGCTTTAGGGAAAGAAATACCATACACACGGCAAAGCTGTGCATTCTTTGCATCACCACGCCAGTATGCACCCGTGCAGTTTGTGAGTTTGATAGCTTTCACTGGTGCTACACTCATAAGGTGTGGACCAGCACAAAGGTCAGTAAACTCTCCCTGCTTATAAAAACTGATAGGCTCGCCCTTGTCAGCGTGCTCTGATGCAAGCTCAACCTTGTATGGCTCGTCCATCTCTTCTAAAAGCTCAATGGCTTTTGAAGGCTCAAGCTCAAAACGCTCGATTTCAAGACCGGACTTTACGATAGTCTTCATTTCTTTTTCTATCTTTTCGATATCCTCGGTTGAGAATGGCTTTTCTACATCAAAATCATAGTAGAAGCCGTCATCAATAGCAGGACCGATTGCAAACTTTGCAGATGGGAAAACTCTTTTGACTGCCTGAGCCAGAATATGTGATGTTGTGTGCCAGAAAGCCTTCTTGCCATCTTCGTCATCAAAAGTGAGAAGCTCAAGCTTGCAGTCCTTTATGAGAGGTGTTCTCAAATCACAAAGCTGGCCGTCGATTTTTGCAGCGCATACTGATTTATACAAACCAGCACCGATAGACTTCGCTACCTCAGCCGCTGTGATATTTTCATCATACTCACGGATAACTCCGCCTTTTAACTCTACATTTATCATAATTATCTCTCCTAATAAAAATGTACTAAAATAAAAAACGCCCTAATATTCCACAAAAGAATATTAGGACGACATAAACTAAGCCGTGGTTCCACCTAACTTCGGTACAAAACCCTTCATTAACCGATAACGAGGTCAACCGTCGTGCCATTTCCTGCACAATCTCAAAGGTGGTATCCCAATCTTTGCGCTATCGCTATCACAGCTACAAGCGACTCTCTGTAAGCGCTGAAAGACAAGGCGTTGTCCTTATCAAAGATAAATATTACTTAAATAATATATCACTTTAAAAATATTGTGTCAACTCAAAAATTATAACAATTCTGCAATAAACATCTGGATATATGTTGCATCCAAAACTGAAATTGACGCATCAAAATCAGCATCTGCAAAAGCAAGACTATACAGGGACAGTTCTTCAAGCTCAGCAATATAACGCTGGATAGCTGTTGCGTCCATAACATCAACTTTCCCATCAAGCATACAGTCCCCACGCAGATATGACGTAGTAAAATTTGAAGACAACGCTGTGTCTGCAAAGCTGTCCTGTTCACACACAACAGTAATATCAGTATCCGTATCAAAGCTCCTTGGGCTTATAGACGTAATGTGGGGCGGTGCTGTAACACTTTTCAGGTTAGCATCATATTTAAACACATCATAGCCTACTGAAGAAATGTTTTTTGACATAAGAACAGTTTCAAGAGCTGTACAATATGCAAAAGCACCGTAATCTATAATGAGGTCGTTCCCTTTCAGGAAAGCTGAGTTCATTTTGCTACAGTTAATGAAAGCACCTTTTCCGATTTTGCAAAGTGTTTTCGGCGTTGTAACAGAAGTAAGCTTCTGACAGTTTGCAAAAGCTTCATCATCAATCATAACAAGGCCTTCATTGAAGCTGATTTTTGTTAGAGCGGAACAGCTCATAAAAGCTTGTTTTCCGATAGCAAATACAGATTCCGGAATGCTAACTGACTGAACGGTTTTATTAGAAAAGAATGCGTTGGGCGCAATCTGTTTTACAGACGAAGGTATTTTCAGGGTGGTCGAACTGCCTTTATATCCAACCAGAATAGAATCGCCCATTGTAACAAAACCGGTCTGTGAATCAAGCCACTTTGTAGAATAAAACGCATCGGGTCCGATATATGATACACAATCAGTCACTTTCACACTGCTGAGCGCAGTGCACTCATAAAAAGCTCCCTCTCCTATACTGGACAAATCTTCTCCTGCAGTAAAGGAAGTTATCTTTTTGTTTCGTAAAAAGGCGTATGGTGAAACAGAAACAATGCCACCAGGCAGTGTGACATCGGTGTCAGTTCCGTTGTAGCATATCAGAGCTGAACCAACTTTCACAAATTCATCAGTAGAATTCAACAAAAACTTGGTATCAGCAAAAGCAAGTGCTCCAACATATTTGACCGATGAAGCTGACGACACAGTAGCGAGTGAGGTACAACCATAAAAAGCCTTGTTGCCGATAGAATACACGCCGCTGTGCAGCTTCACGGTTTTTATGGAAGTGTTACCCAAAAACGCTTCTTCTGCAATAATTTTCACAGAAGAAGGAATCGTCACACTGGTGCCGCTACCGGTATATGACAACAAAGTTGAGTCATCAATAATAAAATCAGTATCAGCCGAAAAAGCTGTCAGTGCCGTTATAAAACAAGCCAAAACTAATATTATGCAAAAAACAGCAAGTATTTTCTTCATAACCATCATCCTTAAAAAGCAAAAATGGGCGGAATGACCGCCCATAATATCAGTTAAGTTCGTCTTCAGTAATCTCTAAAATGAGCTTGTCAATTCTGTCGAGTTTTTCGTCAACATATTTTTCAGCAGCCTCTTCATCTTCACCAAGGTCATAGGCGCCATCCTCTTTAGTAATATAAGCCTCAACCTCTTCGATAGACTGTTGTGTGTATGGAGTATCGTTTTCGTTTTCAACCGGCATAACAAAGTCATCTTCACTCGGCATAGCTCCATAGATATAATCGCTGAGCTCAGCTTCGTCAATCTCTCTTTCTTGTGAAACGTCCAGCGATGTTTGTGCTACCTCGATGAAGACCTCGTCATCTATAGCAAAATGAGCATTCTGCGGTGCGTTTTGTACAGAGTCGTTACAATCACTGTTGCTTGCAGAAGCACTTACAGCAGACAACATCTGGGAATCAGACCCCGACAGCTTAATATATTCGTCATCTGCTTCATCCTCAACAATCTCAATCTGATCCTTGCGTTTAACACAAGCAGACATCTCAACAACAAAAGCAAAAGTATATAAACCAAGTGCACAAAGCTCGATAATTTCGATCTGGTTAAACAACTTGAAGCCGACACCGTTAGCATAAATACTAAGGAACTCATACACTACATATGAAAGCAAAATTGTCACCGCAGGCAATCCGTAGATAAACGCTGATCTGACAGGACTTTTGCCCTGCATCAAAGCAACAATCATAGCATAATTAAACAAGAATAATGTCGCAAAAATATAACATGTAAGTTTTGTTATGTCGGTTACTGCTATAGATACAGAAGTAAACTCCAAGAAGCACTTCACTAGTCGAAAAGCGCACCATAAAGCAGGAATCAGATAGAAAACCGCAATCCCCTTCACTCCGCCATTACCGACAAAGTGATTCAAACCAAGTACAACAAATACTATAGCACAAAGCAACGTGAGCACTATATCAGCGAGTTCAAAGAACTCAAAAGTCATAGTTCTCATAATATTAAAAGCACGGTTAGCTCCGTCACACGCTAAAGCAACAGCAAGAACCAGCCCGAATATACCGGCAAAAAAGTTCTTATTGATAGGATAAACAGATGCTGTTTTTTTATCTATAAAGCAGAAAATAACAGTAAACAGTAACACCGCCACTGTGCATGCTACAGCAAGGTAAGAAAGCATCAGACTGTTAAAGCCCATAAACGTGCCATCTTCACCCATAAAAAGCACCTGTATCACTTTGATTGCTAAAGCCGCTAACGTAAACGGTACAAAAGCAATCCATGATAATTTAGAAGTCATAATAAATCTCCTTTAAAAGTTATAAGATTCCATGCTAACTTTTATATCATATATATTTTATAGTACACGCTATGAGTAGTCAAGTTAATTTATTGTAAACATTCATTCAAACCCTGACAAACACTGGGTTTTTGCGACTTTTTACAGCAACAAAATAAGTTGATAAAAAATAAAAAGGTGCTGAATATAGCACCTTTTTATTTCTAAATAAGAATTTTATTTGTATTTTCTTTTTGTTTGAGCCTGTTTCTTTTTTTGGTATGACGAAGAAACAGCCACATAAACAACGAACAAAACAATAACTATGAACACAGAAATCAGGAACCATACAGATGTCAACACACTCTTCACCAGCTCTGTAATATACAAAATCAAGCTGACTCGCACATCATCTTGCGAAACCAGATTTATCTGTGTGAAAGGTTGATCCTTATAGTAAACTGTCGCTGTGGTGACTATCTCGCCCTTTTGTATAGGAGCACTGACCGCATCATTTGTATCAGGAATTATAGCTACATCAGCCTCGTTGAAATCATAAGGCAAAATAATGTTCAAATCGCTTTCGGGCACCAACAGAATAGAATCTGTATCCCACGCATGTTCAACCTTCTGTTCGCACACTGGCGTGTCCTTGGTCGCATGAGTTACAAACGCAAGGTTCAGAAACGCCCAACGATATAAATTCGCAGATTCGATCATCGGGTATTGCTCAGTGATGTCTTTTTCGTAGTTATATGGTGCGTGCAGACAAACCACCATATATGCGTAGCCTTCATACATCGCTGTACTCACAAGACAACGTCCAGCTTCGTCAGTAGTACCGTTTTTCACACCTGTAGCGTAGGTATAAAAATAATCTCCACCACGGGCAGCATCTATCATATAGTTAGTTGTAACGATAGGATACTCGTCACCTTCTAAGTAATAAGTAGATGTAGAGCAGATTTTTGAAAACATAGGAAGTCCCATAGCGTATTTTGTGATAATATACATATCACGAGCTGTGGTGTAATGTTCAGGATGATGAACTCCCGTCGGGTTTTTAAACTGTGTAGATTTACAGCCGAGCTCCTTAGCTTTTTCGTTCATCATAGCAACAAAGTCCGTACCGCTCTCGTTACTTATATAATCAGCCAGAACCGTCGCAGCATCATGTCCTACAGGCACCATAAGCGCATATAAAAGATCGGTTACACTCAAGCTCTTTCCAACGTGCCACTCAAGTCCCGAGCGAACAATTCCGTCAGCTTCGAGCTGTGTTATAATCGACTTTTTTATTTTTATTTTTGTGTTATCATAGTCGTCGAAATACTCCGCCGCTATGATATAGGTCATAATTTTTGTCAGTGATGCAGGATAGCGTTTTGTATCAGCATCCTTTTCTAAAACGACCATATCCGAATCAAGATTCACCATGAGAATCGAATCGGAGTAAGTTTTCATGTCACAGTCAAAATTCACCGCTGATGCACTGATGCAAGAAAGCGTTGAAAGCATTATAACCAATGACACAAAAACGCAAGCTATTCTTTTCATAATAATAATCCTGTCTGTGTATAATTATTCAGATGTTTTCTTACTTTTTGTCGATGCTTTTTGTGACAATTTCTTTGTAGATTTTTCATCATCCTGTGTTTCGTCTGCAGGTTCTTGTGTAGGCTCAACAAGTGTTTTGTCTATCATAGCTGATGCCAGCGATGAAATATCCTCGAGCATACTAACACCCTGTGCAGAGTCAGAAATCAAATCAATCGTATCAAAAGGCTTGTCATCATAATATATATCGGCTGTGCCCATATTTTGTCCTTCAAAAACAGGCAACTCAACCTTATTTGCTGAATCATACTTGAACGTAATCTTTGTGTAATCATAATCAGCAGGCAAGGTTTTTTCGATATCTTTTCCTGTAACAAGCTCTATAGTTGTATCTCCCCACGATGCATCCGCTGTAACAGATGCAATAATATCGTCCTCGGATATTATCTTTTTATTATCGAGTGAAGTGTACGCCCAGGTCAACAGCTGCTTTGTTTCGGTAAAAGCGTTGTGCTCGCCCACAACCTGTGCACCAAAAACTATACATGCATAGCTAACGTCGGAGTATTTTGAAACTGCTACGACGTTACCCCTTGCGACATCGTCTTCGCCGTATTTGCCGTTTTTGATATGTTTGAAATAGTATGGGCTGTTTTCTCGAAGCAGGGAGTTAGTACTGGAAACGCCGAGGCTTTTCTTCTTATACCCGTCCGGCTGATAATGAGTCGCCGACGCTATCTCAGTATAATCCGGCGTATCTAAAGCACACTTGATAATTTTATACATATCTTTACAATTTGTGTACTGGGTCTTATCCATCACGCAGGACGGTGCAACAAATTTAGTACCTTTACAACCCAATGCTTTGGCCTTTTTATTCATAAGCTTTACAAATGAGCTTATGCTACCTGACACATGGTTAGCTAAAACATACGACGCATCGTGGCCATCGGTGAGCATAATGAAATGCAACAAATCTTTGATAGTAAGAGTGCGACCAGCATATATATCAAGTGTGTCGTCAGAATTCGGAATACGATCAAGCACATCCTGCTCAATCTTCACCTTTTCATCGATATCAGAAACATTGTTACGTGCTACGATGAATGTCATAATGTTAGCAAGATAAGACAGATAACGCTTCTTGTTAATATTACGCTCATACACAAAAGTGTCCGTGTCGAGGTTCGCAACAAGCACTGCTGATGATGTTACTTCAACAGGACATTCGAATGAATACGCAGAAAAAGGTATTGAACTTGCGCACATTACGACACATAGTATCATAGAAATGCAAAAAATTAGTTTTTTCTTCATAGTATTTTCCTTAAATATATGATAATATATTTTTATCTTACAATAAAAAGCAAATTATATCAATCATTTTTTGAAAATTGGGAGGATTTGTTATGATATACATAACAGGAGATGTTCACGGTGACCTCAGCGATTTATCAAGCAGAAGCATAGGCAAACTGAAAAAGGGTGACACGCTCATCATCACAGGAGATTTCGGATTTATATGGGATAATTCTAAATCAGAATTAAAAGCACTCAAGGCACTGTCAAAAAAGAAATTCAGAATTCTCTTTGTAGAGGGTGTTCACGAGAACTTTGAGCTTTTGGATAAATATGAAAACACAGAGATTTTTGGTGCTACAGCCAAAAAGATAAGCGACAACATCTATTGTCTGGGCCGTGGCGAAATATATACGATAGAAGACAAAAGTATATTCTGTTTGGGTGGCGGTGATGTAGATGATCCGATAGAAAAAGTTGACAGTGATCCGCTCAACAACAGATCCATGCCCACAGATGAAGAGCTTCAGTATGCGGTAAACAACCTGCAAAAAAGCAGAAAAAAAGTAGATGTTATTATTACGCACGAAGCCCCTGCGTCAGTAAAGCGACTGATACGCAGGGACTCTAACATAAACGATCTTAATATGTTTTTAGACACGTTGCTCCACAACGTGAAATACAAAAGCTGGTATTTCGGCAGCTTACACACAGACAGAAAGCTCACGAACAATCTGTGCTGTGTATGGCAAGAAGTGATAAAGCTCGACTAATTCATAGTTGAAGAATCGGTCGACTTGAAAAGCATATTTATCATCGCTTTTAACCCCTTCAGGCTGTCATCAGATAAATCAGGAGAAATTCTGAATATAAACGATGCCGCCTCCTGCGTCTGGTGCAAGCTATCCATATCGGAAAAATCAGCGATATTAAGTTGTGGCAAGCCGTGCTGTCGGCTACCGAAAAAGTCGCCGGGTCCACGCAGACGCAAGTCTTCATCCGCTATTTCAAAGCCGTTGTTGGTTCTACACATAGTGGATAAACGCTTTTTAGTATCTTCGCTGTGATTGTCTGACACTAAAATGCAATACGACTTGTGCTCTCCCCTGCCCACTCGACCTCGAAGCTGATGGAGCTGTGAAAGTCCAAACCGCTCGGCGTTTTCTATCATAATAACTGATGCGTTTTTTACATCAACACCGACTTCGATAACAGTTGTAGAAACAAGGAGTGATATCTCATTATTGACAAAGCTGTTCATCACTGCATCTTTGTCCTTGCTTTTCATTTTTCCGTGTAATATCCCCACAGGATAATCAGAGAAATCCTTGAGCATCAGCTCTGCTGCATAGTTTTCGGCTGACTCCAAATCGAGCTCGCCTTCTTCTACAAGTGGGCACACTATATAGCACTGGCGACCTGAGTCTATCTCTTGCTTTATAAAGCCGAGTGCTCTGTCACGCTTTTTTGTGTCAATAAGCATAGTCTGCACGCTCTGTCTTCCCGGCGGAAGCTCATCAATGCAGGTGACATCAAGATCACCGTAAATAATAAGCCCGAGCGTTCGTGGAATAGGTGTTGCTGAAAGTACAAGTATATGAGGTTGCTCACCTTTTTGAGCAAGCTTTGAACGTTGCTCGACACCAAAGCGGTGCTGTTCATCAGTGATCGCACAGCCGAGTCGCTTGAACTTAGTAGCATCTGTGATAAGAGCGTGAGTACCAACAACGATATCTGTTTCGCCTGACTCAAGACGTGCACGGACCTTGTCTTTCTGAGACTTTGTCATAGAGCCTGTGAGCATATCCACTTTGACATCAAAGGGCTCAAACATTTTAGTAAGATTCTCGTAATGCTGGGTAGCTAAAATCTCCGTCGGCGCCATAAACGCAGATTGGTAACCGTTCTTCACAGCGTTGTAGCATACAGCAGCAGCCACGACGGTTTTTCCACATCCTACATCACCTTGAACAAGTCTGTTCATAGGTGATTTTTTATTTTTCATATCATTCACACAATCGACTACAGCGTTTTTCTGTGCATTTGTCAGAGTGTATGGCAAAGTGGAAATAAACTCTTTTGTGAAATCAACCGGCATTTTGCACGAGGTTTCGGTGAGTTTTCTGCTTTTGAGCATCCTGAGACCTAAATTGAGTACCAAAAACTCTTCAAAAACCAGACGTCTTCTAGCTTTTAAAAGCGCATTTTCATCAGAAGGAAAATGAATATTATGGAGCGCAAAACGAAGTGTGCACAAATCGTAGCGCTTTAAAATCTCATAAGGAATCGGGTCTTTGATAGCATCAGGAAGAAGCGACAGTGCCTGTTTCACAGCACTGATAACGACCCTGTTCGTAAGTCCTTCTGTCAGATTATACACAGGAGTGATAGCTTCCATATCAGATGGCTTTTTAAACTCAGGAGAAGTCATAGAAAAGCCATACAAATCACGGCTGACCTTCCCGTAAAAATAGTATTCTTCGGAATATTTCAGTATCGAGCTGATGTATTTGTTGTTAAAAAACACAAGCTCAATCATACCACTATCATCAGCAACCTGAACTTTCGAAAGTAAGCGTCCTCCGCTGATACGAGCAGACGAAAACGCAGTAGCAACACGAGCTTTAATAAGGCATTTTTCGCCATTATTCACTTCGCTTATGGGTGTCGCTTCGCCCCAAGCAGAATATGTACGAGGGTAAAATCGCAGTAGCTCGCCGACTGAATGAATATTGAGTTTTGAAAAAAGCTCACAGCGAGTTTTGCCTAAACCTTTGAGACTACTCAGTGGCACATCGTACAGCGACATATTATCCCTCCTTAAAATTCATAAACAAATGGCGGCGAAGTGATATCGCCGCCAAAAAATTATTCTACACTCAAAATGTAATAGTAAATAGGCTGACCGCCAGAAACGAAAGTGATGTCGATGTTATCACCGAACTTCTCGTTGAGCAAGTCATAAGCCTTTTGAGCATCTTCTTCAGAAACATCTTCACCGCTGATAAGTGTGACAAAAGATGTGTCTTTGTCAATCATATTCTTAGCAAGCTTCAAGAGTGCTTTTTCGATTGATTTATCAGTAACAGTGAGTTTGCCGTCTTCAAGAGCAATGATCTCACCCTCTTTAATCTTCTTCATACCAAACTCAGAATCACGTGCTGCGTATGTGACCTGACCTGTTGAAACCGCTGATGCAGCTTCGAGCATATTCTCACGGTTGCATTGAGCATCAGAATCAGGGTCAAACACGAGCATTGCTGACATACCCTGAGGGATAGTACGAGTAGGTACGATAACAACCTCTCTGTCTTCAACAATAGCCTGTGTCTGCTCAGCAGCCATGATGATATTCTTGTTGTTAGGCAGTACGAAAACTGTCTTGGCAGGTGTAGCCATAACAGCAGCGTAGATATCATCAGTAGATGGGTTCATGCTCTGACCGCCTGATACTACCTGTGCACAACCAAGCTGAGAGAAAAGCTCTGTGACGCCGTCACCAGCAGCAACTGCGACAAAGCCGTACTGGTCAGTAGGCTCTAATACTTCAAGCTTTTTAGCTTTCTTTGGAGCTTTGGCTTTAGCTTTTTCGTTGTCAGCCTTAGCCTGCTTGTGCTGTTCAACCATGTTCTCAACCTTTACAGTGAGAAGTGAACCGAACTCAAGACCTTTTTTCAGCGCATCTCCCGGCTGTTCTGTGTGAACATGAACCTTGATAATCTCGTCATCATCAACAACTACGACACAGTCGCCGATAGTCTCAAGGAAAAGTCGAAGCTCGTTAGGCTCTGTTGCAATCTCTGCATCTCTGCCAACGATAAACTCAGTACAATATGTGAAGTTGATAACCTCGTCAAATTCAGCAGCAGCGCTACGGAATGCATCTTCATCGCCCTCGTCGTCATCAGCAACGTCAACAGCTTCAACAACAACTCCGTCACGAATAACAGAAAGCATACCCTCAAAAATAACCAGGATACCCTTACCGCCAGCGTCAACAACACCAGCTTTCTTCAAAACTGGGAGCATTGTTGGTGTGAGGTCAAGTGCATGCTGTGCTTCTTCGCACACTGTTTCCCATATTTCGACAGCATCTTCAGTTTCAGCACAAGCCTCAACAGCAGCCTCAGCAGCCATACGACCAACTGTGAGCATAGTACCCTCAGTAGGCTTCATAACAGCTTTGTATGCAGCGTCGACGCCGAGTTTCAATGCTTCAGCAAGATCCTTACCTGTGGCTTCACTCTTGCCTTCTAAGCCTGAAGAAAAGCCTCTGAAGAAAAGCGATGTGATAACGCCTGAGTTACCACGTGCACCTCGAAGCATCGCTGATGCAGTTTTCTTTGCGATAACAGAAACCTCGTTAGAATCGAGTCCCTCGATCTCTTTGACAGCAGCCATAACAGTCATAGACATATTAGTACCGGTATCACCATCAGGAACAGGGAAAATATTGAGGTCGTTAATTTTAGCTTTTTGTGAACAGATGTTGTTAGCACCTGAGATAATAGCCTGTTTTAA
Organism: Ruminococcus sp.; assembly: GCA_045539655.1. Classification (GTDB taxonomy): domain Bacteria; phylum Bacillota; class Clostridia; order Oscillospirales; family Acutalibacteraceae; genus Ruminococcoides. Next base: position 99,618 of record JAZQFT010000031.1, read on the forward strand.
AATCTGACCGTTAATCATATTATACACGTCCTTTACTTCTAAACCACAGGGTTAAAATAAACGTACAAACTTATCGCATTATACATTACTATGCATTATATATTAAAAAGTTAAAATTTTCAAGTTATTTGTAACCTTTTCGGCATTATGCCGATAATTGTTGAAATCTCAACAAGTATTGTATAGAAAGTGCTAACGGATATCATAACGTTCGACAGATATAGTCTTTCCACTCTTTTCGTCGATATCAAACAAAACACAGTTGAGCATACATTCTCCGTCTGCATAATCAAACCTCTGAGGGAGTTTTGTTTTGAAACGGTTTATGATAATTTCTTTTTTTACACCGAGTACAGATTCAACCGGTCCAGTCATACCAACGTCGGTTATATATCCTGTGCCGTTTTTAAGGACACATTCGTCAGCTGTCTGCACATGGGTATGGGTGCCGAAAAGCGCTGATACTCTACCGTCAAGATAATATCCCATCGCCTTTTTTTCGCTGGTTGTTTCAGCGTGCATATCAACAATAACGATTTTCGAATCAATCTTTTTCAGAATTTCATCGATAGCGTAGTAAGGGTTGTTCACACCGCAGTCGATGAACTCCTGTCCCATCAGATTTATGACAGAAACTGATGTTCTGCCCATATCTATGGTGCACCATCCTCTGCCCGGAGTTGAGGGTGAAGGATAATTGCACGGTCTTATTATAGCCAATTCATCATCAAGAAAATTGTAGATTTCACGACGTTGAAAAGTATGGTTGCCCAAAGTAATTACATCGACACCACTTGTAAACAAATGCTCAGCCGAAGACGGAATCACACCGTTGCCATCTGCGCTGTTTTCGCCGTTGCAGATAACAAAGTCGATACCCTTGAGCTTTTTGAAATTAGGCAAAGTTTTTCTGAGAAAGTTGCAGCCAATGTTTCCAACAACATCGCCGATACATAAAACTTTCATATTATCACTCTTTCTATGAGCAAATATGCTCATAAACAGTATAACATAATTTTTCAAAAATACAAATCACTGCTCATCATCTGTTTTTGGTGGATCTTCACTTATAGTAATATCGTCTGCTTTTATCTCCTGTTGATACGCTATATCTTCTTCGCAGGTATAACAAACATTAAGGATGTACTCATCATCAGTTTGAGAAAAAGCGTATTCCCTGTCTTTGATAACAGCTTCAGAAAGTTCAAAAACTTCGTAAAGTGCAGCTTTGTTGCAAAGAGCTTTCTGTGCTGTTTTTTCTGCTACATTCGTACTTTTCGATGCCTTTTCATATATATGCGTTGAGCTTTGATATACGGGCAAGGCTGTACTAAATAGTGTGAGTGTTTTTTTGTGATGACGCACCAGGCTGTTGCTCTCATCTGCAAAAGCAAATTTTATCGGCAAACTCACATTAAATACACCGATACTACTACGATGCTTTTTTTCTTTGAAAACCTGTCTATCTATATTTTTCTTTATACTGAACTGTTCATTTCTTTTTGTCAGAGCGATGACCTGAGCATTAGCCCTAACCAATTTCACGCCACCGAGCTTATCCTCAATAACACTGCTGACTAGCAGTTGATCTTTCACTACCGCAGAACCAGCTTTAAAGAGAGATTTCCCCTCGCTTGTATTGATGCTCAAAATGACTCCATCCCGCTCAGCTTTTACATTCGCAGGCATATGATAATCAGGTACTGTCGGGGATTTTGCTTTTTCTTTTACTTCTACACTTGCGTGAGAGCCCTGAACGTTCACAGCCATCCAACCGATATCTTCAATGTCTAGCATCGTGTCTCGACTAATCGTAGAAAAGCTCACAGCAGGTTTGAATGTCCCAATATACAAGCCGTTGTTTTCCAACACCTCTATAAGATGTGCATAGCTGACTGTTTCTAACCCCACTACATCAATAGTCCACACAAAGCTGGCCATAAAACTAAGCACCGCTACGAATACCGCTACCCCAACAAGTACGCCAACTCGGTTTTTGTATCTGCGTAATAAAAACGGAAAACCGTGTTTTTGTGTGATTTTTAGTTTTACCCTGCATTTTTTTGCATAGGGACGGATTTTCAGATAGTCCTTTATGTACATACACGCAAAAAGAGTCTTATCAACCCGTTTGGTATTCCATATGGAAATAGAATTTTTGACAACTATATTTATAAAACGTTCGGGATATTTTCCGATAATCTTAAAACACACATATCCTTGAAAAAGCCTGAATATTTCAAGCATATTTATCCCCCTATAATATAAACTCAACTTTCATAATAAAACCGTCGATAATAAGTTCGCTCTCAGATATGCAACGTAGATTCAGTGAGCGTCCTTCAAAGCATAGCAATCCTATTGATGTGTTTATTCGTATCATTTCTTCGCTGTACTCTATCACGCCCTTGCTACCCTCTATCACCACTTCGGTGTTACCATTGAACTCAAGTTGGGGTTGTTGTGCCAACAGCTCAGAAAACATAGATTTTCTGCCTTTTTTTGAATGTATATCAGAATCTTTTGTTTTTCTCATTTTATACCTCCATTCCATATTATTTTTATGTGTCAGGAATCATATATATTAGTGGTGATAAAATGGTATGGATCAAAAATTTTGAAAGAATAAAAAGAAAAGCAAAGCTCCTTTCTTCGCTGATATTGATAAGCGGTGTTATATATATCGCTATCAGATTTTCCAAAGAATGTTCAACCGGTGTATTGAGTGGGCTGGCATTTTGCATGGCAGTGCTGATCCCATCGCTTTTTGTTTTTTTAGTCATCGCATCATATATATCAAGCAGCAAAGCTTTTTTTGCTTTTTCTAAGCTTTTTGGTAAGATAACGCAAAAGCTGCTCAATATTCCTAAAATATCTTCCGGTGTTATTTTTCTTTCTGTTTTAGGCGGATATCCGGTTGGGGCACGATGTGTAAAAACTCTGTATGAAAATAAAAACATAACCAAAGAACAAGCAAAAAAGCTCGCTATTATTGCTGTGTGCTGTGGGCCGTCATTCGTACTCAATTTTGTAGGAAGTGCATTGCTCAATAACAATAAAGCAGGCGCAATACTGCTCGCATCTCAAATCATAGCTTTTATAGCAGTCGCACTGATATGCGGTAAAGCAATCAAAGTGAACGACGAAACCATAAAAGCCACTGATATCGATAACTCCTCCGGTCTTGTCAAAGCTGTGGAAGGTGGTTGCAAAGCAACTGTCAGCATGTGCTCAATGGTGATTGTTTTCTCCGCTGTCATATCGGTCTGTGAGAAGCTTTTTGCTGAGCATCCGTTTCTGTGCGATTATCTCACAATATTTTTCGAGGTTACGACTGCGTGCAACAAGATATATACAACATATCCACTGCACCTTCTTTCTTTTGCTATAGGCTTCGGCGGACTGTCGGTACATTTTCAGATATATTCGATACTCAAAGGTATAGGCATAAACAAAACTATATTTTTCTTTGTGAGAATTATGCAAGGTATAATCGCTGCTTTTGCTACATATATATTACTTATACTTTTCCCTTGTACTATAGAGGTATTCTCCACCGTCACGAACGTGAGTGCGGGATTATCAACCTCGATACTGGGATGTTGTGCGTTAATAATCACTGCGGTGTGTTTTTTGAACTCACTGAGCAACACTAAAATTAAACGGAGGTAATACTATGTGTGGAATTGCAGGATGGCTCGATGATACAATCGATCTGAGAAACAAGGAAAGTGAACTCAAAATGATGTCTGAATCGCTGAAAAGACGAGGACCGAACGAAAACGGAGAATATATAAAACACGATGTCGCACTGCTCCACCGAAGACTTTCAGTAATAGACATAGAAAACGGCAAGCAACCGATGACACTCAACTTCAAAGGCAAAAAATACGTCATTGTATATAATGGAGAGCTATACAACACAGAAGAACTACGTGAAGAGTTAAAGTCACTTGGGCACAAGTTCTTTAGCCACAGCGACACTGAGGTGCTGTTGCACTGTTATGCTGAATATGGTAAAAAATGTGTTCATAAGCTCAACGGGATTTACGCTTTCGCTATATACGAAGAAAACTCAAAAAAGCTCTTCATGTGCAGAGATCGCATCGGAGTAAAGCCGTTCTTCTACTACAAATACAAGGGCGGAATTGTTTTTGCATCAGAAATAAAAGCGTTGCTTAAAAGTGGCATAGCAAAGCCAACAGTGAACGAAACAGGGCTGTATGAGATATTCTTCTTAGGGCCTTCCCGAACTCCAAAGAACGGTGTATTCAAAGGCGTCAAGGAGTTGCGCCCAGGTGAAATGGCTATCTATAAAAACTCTAAGCTTTATAAAGAAAAGTATTATCGCATCGCAGCACATGAGCACACAGATACAGAAAATCAGACCATTGAAAAAACTCGTTTCTTGCTCACTGATGCCATAGAGCGACAGCTAGTCAGTGACGTGCCGATGTGCTTCTTCTTGTCAGGTGGACTGGACTCGTCCATAATATGCAAAACCGCTGCTAACTACTACGACAAAAACAACTTAGGGCATATAAATACCTATAGTGTTGAGTATGAAGACAATCGTAAATTCTTTACAAAAAGCACTTTTCAACCTAACGCTGACTTTGACTATATTTCAATTATGGTTGATGATACAAAGTCAAACCACAAAGAAGTAGTGCTTAACAATCAAGATGTGATGAACGCTTTGTACGACAGCGTTATCGCAAGAGATTTGCCTGGATATGTGGATATCGACTCTTCTCTTTTGCTGTTTTGCAACGAAATAAAAAAAGACTACACAGTCGCTTTGTCAGGCGAATGTGCAGACGAGTTGTTCGGTGGATACCCGTGGTATCACAACAAAAACATACTTTTTGAAGAGTGTTTTCCATGGTCAAGAAGCCAGGACATTAGACGCTCGATACTCAAAAAAGGTATTCTCAGAAACGGCGAAGACTATGTTATGAGCAAGTATTTCGACACAATCAGACATGCTGACAAGCTACCTACTGACTCAACTGTAGATAAACGTATGCGTGAGATGTTCATGCTCAATTTCGAATGGTTCATGCAATGTCTGCTTGAGAGAAAAGACAGATGCTCTATGTATCAGGGGCTTGAAGTACGAGTTCCGTTTTGTGACTATCGACTCGTCGAATATGCATATAATATGCCATGGCAGATAAAAGCATACAACGGCAGAGAAAAAGGCATCATCAGAAAAGCTTTCGAAGGCATACTTCCGCACGATATCTGCTACAGAAAGAAAAGTCCGTATCCAAAGACACATAACCCTGAATATATGAACTTGTGCTCTCAAAAGGTTATTGAGATTATTGAAAACAAAGGCAGTGTGCTGTGTGAGCTGCTCAGCAAAGATGGCGTGCTCAACATTATAGAAAACCCTGACAAAATAAGTTCTCCGTGGTATGGTCAGCTGATGCGTGCTCCACAGATTTTGGCGTACATTATCGAGCTGGATTTCTGGTTCAAAGAATATGGTGTGGTCATAGAATGTTAATAAATTAGTTAAAATTTGTTTGTTGTTTTTGGAAAAATCAGATGTTATAATAACCTCACATCAGAAAAATGATAAAAACAAAAGAATCGCAACAGAAAGGACAGGTGAATATGAAAGAGCAACAGTACAAGCAAATGAGCGAATACTTGGGTCAGACCAAACAACGTTCCACAACAATCAAAGCTCTGCACGATATTTTGCCTGTCATTATGATGGTTTTCTATCCTGTTCAGCTGATATATCTTTTTGTGACAACAGGATTTAGAAACGAAGTTTTTCTCAAGGCCACTTTTGTTCCGTTGGCGGTGCTGGTTTTCGTTACACTTTTGCGATATATCATCAACGCAAAAAGACCGTACGAAGTTTACGACTACACTCCTGTTGTGAACAAAAAGACCAAAGGCAAGAGTTTTCCTAGCAGGCACACAGCTTCTGCGTTTATTATTGCAATGGCGTTTTTGTATATCCAGACAAATCTTGGCGTGATTATGCTTTGTCTTGCTACTATCATCGCAATCACAAGAGTCATCTCAGGTGTGCACTTTGTAAGAGATGTTATCGGTGGTGCACTTATCAGTATTCTTGTCGGAACAATTTGTTTTTTTGTTATTTAGTTTCCCCTTATTATAGATCAACCCCTTAAAGAAAAACAGCAGTCATTCTGACTGCTGTTTTTGTTATGTATCAAGTTTACTGAAAAAGTTCATCAGCTCATCCTCGTTCATAAAGCCTTTTGCGGCACCATCGAAAGAAATTTTATGTGATGCAAAAGCGCTCGCATACTGAAGGCTAAGGTAAGGGTCAACACCCTTTGTATAAAAATGTACGAAAGAGGAAAACAATGCGTCCCCTGCACCAACGGTGTTCACTACATTTTTATTTTCTACAGCGTTGCAACGATAAGTTTCATCATCTTTTCTGACATACATCAACGAGCCTTTAATTCCCATACCGATGACGATTATCTCGTTTTTGAACTTATCTTTGAGCAAACTCAAAAACTCTTCTTCCCTGTCTTTTATATTTTCGTTGCTCAAAAAGAGTACATCAGCGCTGTTCATATAGTCAAAATTATATTCATCATTTATATCAGACAAGGTATGTACATCACAGGCGATGCGCTTTCCCATTGATTTTCCAAGCTTCAAAAGGTTGCGTGAGAAGTTGATGTTGCACAAACAAAGTGTATCACAGTCTTGGGCAGCTTTTCTGAAAAGTGACTCATCAAAACTTTTTTGCTGAAAGTCTTTCAAGTCACAGAAAATTCTGCGTCTTCCATCTTCATCATAAAGCACAACTGACTGAGCGGTGCTACCACTATCGCACAGATAATCTGTAGAAACATTGTTTTCCAAAAGAACGCTTTTCACTACTTTTCCTGAGCTATCATCACCTACCATTGACAAAAGCTTTACTTCGTCGGATAATGAACTAAAAGAAAGCGATAAATTCAGTCCTACTCCTGCAGGGTAAGAATTTATACCAAAGAAGTTATAGTCAATGGGTGTATATTCAAGAGGAAAGCTATCTACTTTCACTGTGGTTTCCATATTCACAAGACCACATACAAGAATTTTGCTCATATCTACCTCACATAATTTGATACAAAAATTGTATAGCAAAAAACAATTTGAGTCAAGAAATCATATAACGTATATATTTGAACATAATAAATTTGAGGTGCATAATTATGATATATACAGTAACGCTCAATCCGGCACTGGACTATGTGCTCAGCATGGACAACAATCCGATTATGGGAACGATAAACAGAAGCGAAAAAGAACACATCAACTACGGTGGTAAAGGTATCAACGTATCATCTGTGCTCAAGGAGCTCTCTGTTGACAGTATTGCAACAGGATTCTTAGCTGGCTTTACCGGAAAAGAAATCGAGAGTATGGTTCAACAAGACAACATAAAAACTGATTTTGTGCATATTGATAACGGTTTTTCAAGAATAAATGTAAAAATACGTTCTGACGAAGAAACAGACATCAACGCCACAGGACCTGATATCACAGACTTCGATATGCACTTGCTTTACAAAAAGCTCGAGAATCTGTGCAACGACGATGTGCTTGTGCTGTCAGGCAGTGCACCAAAAAACGTTGAAGACAATGTGTATGCAAAGATACTTTCAAAGGTAGCAAAATCCGGGGTCACAGTTGTGGTTGATTGCAGTGGAAAAATGCTACTGAACACGCTTGAATTTCATCCATTTCTGGTAAAGCCGAACATCAGCGAGCTCATAGAAACGTTCGGAGCAAAAATCGCAACACTGCACGATGTAGAAAAGTATGCAATAAAGCTACAAAACTTAGGTGCAAAAAACGTGCTCGTTTCTATGGGAGATAAAGGCTCGGTGCTGTTCACTGATGACAAGCAAGTGATAGTGCAAAGTGCACCAAAAGGTGTTGCTAAAGACACTGTCGGTGCAGGCGACTCGATGGTGGCAGGATTCATCGCAGGATATCTGAAATCGCACGACTACAAAACAGCACTAAAACTCGCTACAGCGTGTGGCAGTGCTACTGCTTTTTCGCACACATTATGCAAACAAAATGAGATTTTGCAGATTTTAGAGTTGATAGACAGCAAATAACAAAAGGACTATGGAGCTCCATAGTCCTTTTTCTTATAGTATTGTACCGCCACCGACTACTGTATCGCCTTGATACATAACAACAGCCTGGCCCTTTGTTATGGCACGTTGTGGCTCATCAAACACGATTTTTATCACTCCATTTTCCTGAGGATAAAGCGTTGCTTTTGCCTGAGTATGCTTATAGCGGATTTTTGCTTCTAACACTAACGGTTCGTTTATTTCTTTAACAGAAATTAGATTCACATCTTCTGCGTAAAGCTCTTTTGAAAAAAGCTCGTCGTTATCACACAGGGTCACTGTATTTGTATCGATATTTTTATCACAGACATACATCGGACGTGGCAAAGAAAGATTGAGCCCCTTGCGCTGGCCGATAGTGTAGCGGATAATGCCCTTGTGAGTACCGAGCACGTTGCCACTTAAATCAACAAAGTCTCCGTCAGGAAAAGTTTTTCCTGTATAGCTCTTTATAAATTCAGCGTACTTTTTGTCAGGTACAAAACAGATGTCCTGGCTATCCTTTTTTGATGCGTTGATAAAACCATTTTGCTCAGCGATTTCTCTGACTTTAGCTTTAGACAGCTCCCCCAGCGGCAACTTGATATGAGAAAGTGCATCTTGAGTCAGACTGTAGAGCACATAGCTCTGGTCTTTTGACTCATCAACTCCCTTTTTGAGCAAATATCTGTCAGTATTTTCATCATAAGCAACTCTGGCATAGTGACCTGTAACAACATATTCGTAGCTTTCCTCTTCTGCTATTTCTAAAAGCTTTGAGAACTTTATGAAACGGTTGCAATCGACACACGGGTTAGGTGTGCCACCGCGTATATAAGAATTAACAAAGCGGTCTATGACAAACTCTTTGAAGTTGCTCTGCAAATCAATGACCCTATGTTCAATACCGAGTCTGTCGCACACAGCTTTTGCGTCGATGATATCCTGGTCTGTACAACACGACTGTTCTAAATCTATATTTATTTCCGCATGAAGTCTGAGTGTGATGCCGAGTAAATCGTAGCCTTGCTGCTGCATCAGATATGCAGCAACCGAGCTATCCACACCGCCACTCATCGCAATAATTGCTCTAGGCATTTTATACTCCTTTTAAAATAGTTTTGATCGCATTTACGCAGTAATCAATCTCGCTTTTTTCGTTGAAATATGAGAAAGAAAACCTCACAGTGCCCGAAGGAAATGTACCCATAGCCTTGTGGGCAGACGGTGAACAATGCAGTCCGCATCGTGTCATGACACCGTAGTCGCTCTCAAGGGCTCTGCTAATATATGCGTTGTCAGCTTTTTCAAACGTAAGTGACACAACCGATGTTGTGAGGCTATTATCAGCACAGTGAACTTTGACGCCATCTATGTCTTTCATAAGTGAAACGAAGTGATTTCGAAGCTGAAGTTCTTTTTTTTGTATTTTATCAATACCAACTTCGTTTATAAATTTGAGCGAATGATTCAGTGCTACTATACCGCATAAATTGAGTGTGCCACTCTCGTATTTGTCAGGCAGAATATCGGGTTGTGTATAAGAATGCGAAACGCTACCTGTGCCACCTGTCAAAACTGGTTTCATAACTTTTGAGAGAGGCTCTGATATTGCAAAGCCGCCAATTCCTTGCAAGGATAAAAGTCCTTTGTGACCAGAAAAAGCTAGAAAATCAATGTGAGATTTACGCATCGAAATATCTGTGACACCTGCGGTCTGGGCGGTATCAACAGCAAAAAAGACACCTTTGCGTTTACACACCTCACCTATTGCTGAAATGTCGCTGATAGCACCGAAAACATTGGATGCATGATTGATGATAACTGCCTTTGTATCAGGCTTGATGAGGCTTTCTACACTATCGACACGCACAGCCCCATTTTCATCACAAAAAGCTTCATCAAAAGTGATATTGCGCTCAGCTTTCAAATCAAGAAGTGTTCGCATCACAGCATGGTGCTCAAGTGGTCCACAGACAACGTGGTCACCCTCACACAACACCCCACGCAAAAACATATTGATTGACTGTGTTATGCCTGATGTAAATATAATTCTTTTACAGAATTTTTCAGGATGTTCAGAACAATCAAAAAAGCGTGCTATCATGGCACGAGTATCAATGACTAAATCGGACAACTCGTTCGATAGTGGGTATATGCCACGGTTAATGTTGACACACTCATTATCTATGAAATTGGAAACTGTTTTAGACAGATACGGTGCTTTTGGAAAAGACGTAGCCGCATTGTCAAAATAAATCTTTTTCATATATTTCTCTTGTGGAATTATTTATTTTTCCATTTTGGAATTTTGTTGTTTATCTTTAATTGTTTTTATTTCTAAATTAGAATTTTAATCGTCTTTTTCTAATACTGGATTTTATGATTATTTCTAAATTAGAATTATTTTCGCTTTATTTCTCATATAGAATTATTTTTAATTCTTATTTCGCAATATGTATATTTCTATTTTAGAATTATATATTCTGCGCCTTTGTATTCTTCGACTTCTCCGATAATACGTGAAGACAGTGTACACTGCTGTAAATCAGAGAGCAAAGCATCGGCATCGCTTTCGCTAACGCTGATAAGGAGTCCACCTGATGTCTGAGGGTCAAAGAGCACATCCTGAATATGAAGCGGTACGTCGCCTACGTTCACAAAAGGCTCTGCGAATGTGCGGTTGCGATACATTCCCTCAGGTAATATACCCATTTTTGCAAACTCTACCGCTTCGTCAATAATATCAATGTTGTCGGTATATATCTTTATCCGGGTGTTGGAGCCTTGAGCCATTTCGAGGCAGTGCCCCATCATCGAAAAGCCTGTGACATCTGTGCACGCGTGCACATCGTATTTTATCATACAATCACGAGCGGACTTGTTAAGAAAAGTCATTGCTTTTACTGCTCTGTCAACACTTTCTTTTGATGCTATGTCTGCTTTTTGTGCTGTTGTTATGATACCTATGCCGAGTGGCTTTGTATATATAAGCTTGTCACCTGTTTTTGCACCGCTGTTAGTATAAAACTTTTTTGGATGTGCAAAGCCTGTGACGCACAATCCGTATTTGGGCTCGTCGTCGTAGATACTGTGTCCGCCTGCTATCACAGCTCCTGCTTCGAAAACTTTATCGTATCCGCCTTTTAATATTTTGTGGACGTCTTCGTTCTCCATCGATTTTGGTACACACATAATATTGAGTGCAGTTTTGGGCTCTGCACCCATCGCGTAAATATCAGAAAGCGCATTTGCTGCTGCTATCTGACCAAATGTGTACGGATCGTCCGCAATAGGTGGAAAAAAGTCAACTGTCTGTACAATGCACAAGTCGTCGCTGACTTTATATACACATGCATCGTCGCTTTTGTCAAAGCCAACGAGCAGATTTTCGTCGTGTTTTACATTTAAATCACCCAAAAGCTGAGCAAGCACTCCAGCACCTACTTTTGCACCACAGCCGGAACACTTCGAGAGCTTTGTGAGTTTTATATTATCTTTATTTTCCAAAATAACAACCTCATTTTTTAAGATTCAGGCATGCTTCGAGCACTCCGCCACCTACAGCCAGAGCTTTGTCAGAAACAGTATAACAATGCTCTTTTTCACATCTTGGATCTACATCTCCTGACTTCATATTAGGTGTAACCAGCGTTCCTTTTGGTAAAATACCACGTAAGACACCTGATACGTTACACACCACAGGTGTGCTATCTACACAGGCAACTACTTCGCCCTCTTGTACAGTATCACCTATCTCAAAAATAGGGTTAAACACTCCATAATGAGGTGAACGGATAATACGGTCTGTTGTATGACCGTCTATATCACCTGGGATACCTGTATTTTCTATAGCACTGCCCTCATAATACACTCGACCTAAATAGTGTCCACGCTTTGTTTCCACCACTGCGTGACAGTCGCTTTGTGCAGTAAATCCCGGACCTACTCCGATAACCACCTTAGCGTCATCTATATCTGTGCCCAAATTTTCCTTTGCTAAAATAGCGTCTATCAGAAAATCAGGCTTGAGGTCTTTTACACAAGATGCTTTTTCGTCAACAATGACAGCAATATCACCGTTTTCTAAAATAGTGCTGATGCTATTCACATCTTTTGCTAAAACAGCTTTTACGTCTTCAACAATACATTCACCATTGCCGACCGCTTCAGAAAAGCAGACGGTGCGTCGTATCGCTGTAGGAGCGCTGATTTCTGTCATAACTACCTGAAATTTTGCTCTGTGAAGTCGCACAGCTATGCCTGAGGCGATATCGCCTGCTCCTTTAATTACTGCTAACATAACATTCCCCTTTGAGTAATGATGAAACAATGCATTTTTTATTTATCTTAGCACTTAAGAGTTCTGCTTTTTGAGTCAACTCAAAAGTGTCGCACTTGTTGATAACAACTATGTCGTGCAAGTTCTCGAAATTCAGAAGTGAAGCCACCATAGTATCGCTGACTATATCAGTGCTTTTACAAGAAACAATATCGCAAAAACGCTCGACTCTGTGGGTAACGTCTTGTACGCTCTTTGTGAGAGCATCAATACCCACAACAAGTATAGCAGCGTTTGATTCACAAGGAACAACAGGTTCGTACTCCAAATGTGCTTTGAGTGGTAGCCCTTTTGAGCCATCAGCTTCAATCAGTATGTAGTCACAAATCAAACTCAGTTCACTTAAATCAAAGAGAGGTATAGTGAGCTTATCATCATCTGCTTTACTACCGATACACACACAGCGGTGTTGCTCTAGCTCTTGTGCTATAAGCGAGAGCGGTGTTGTTTCATCGGTGACAATGTTTTTGAAAACATCGCTTTTTCTGATATGAGTGGTAGTTGTTATGATAACAGTGCCACACTCTTTGAGTTCATCAGCGAGAGTGTGGATAAGCGTTGTTTTTCCACCACCGCCTATAACGCTTGTTATTCCTTTTTTTATATCCAGTAATTTATAAAGTTCCATATGGTTATTCTACAAAAAGATAACGAATAACAAACAATATGTCAACGCAAAAATGCACTGACATATTGGAAGTTATTTTTCTGTTTTAGAATTATTTTCTATCCACGAAAAATGTTCTGTGTACTTATTTTCGCAATACTCAAAAAGCTCTGCTTCACAAAGCCGAAAACTCTTTAAAAGTCGCTTTGCTTTTTCTGTCAGCACCGCACCGCCACCGTCGGCGCCGCCTGTCTTTGAGATAAGGAGCTGAAAACCCAAATTTTCTTCAGCTCTCTTTATAATAGTCCACGCCTTTGAGTAGGACATTCCGATAGAAAAAGCTGCTTTGCGGATAGAACTGTTCTCTTCGATTTTTTCAAGCAAAAGTGCTACACCTGGGCCAAAGCATTTTTCATCAGTAAAAAACTGCAGGGTGAGCTTTGGGTGGAGGTTTGCTGTGTTTTCTTTTCTTTGCATTATATTTTGCCTAATCTTTTGTCTAAAGTTTTTCTGACAGCTCTGAAGATATTTTCGTAGCCTGTGCATCTGCACAAGTGACCTGAAAGCGCCTTTCTGAGCTCGTCATCGGTGTAATCTCTGCCACTTTCTAAAATCTCGACAGCAGACATAATAACACCCGGTGTGCAGAAACCACACTGTACGGCGGTTTCATCGATAAATGCCTGCTGAATGTCGGAAAGCTCACCATCTTCACCCAGTAAGCCCTCAAGGGTACGGATGTTTTTACCCTCTGCCCACACAGCAAGGTAAATACACGAGTTGAAGCACTCGCCATCTATGAGTACGTTGCACGCTCCACACTCGCCCACTTCGCAACCTTTTTTGACAGAAGTCATACGATAGTCATTGCGGAGCATATCAGTAAGTGATGCTCTGACATCAACCATCTGTTCGACTTCTTTTCCGTTGATGGTACATTTGACTAACTTGTACTGTGCCATTACATCTCACCTCCAGAAAGTGCAACCGACTCTTTGAGAGCTCTGTATGCCAGTTCGCACGCTATGTGCTGGCGCAGTGCTTTTGATGCACGCCAGCTATCCCTTGGTTTGATATCATTTAATACTTCTTTTGAGAACTGCAGTGCTACTTCGTCAGAGACCTCTTTGCCTTTGATGAAGTTTTCGGCTGTTTTTGCACGCATCGGAACAGGTCCCGCTACACCGTAAGCTACCCTGACATCAAGAAAAGTCTTTTTATCTTTTGAGAGCTTTACGTTGACTGAACAGCCTGTGGTTGTGATATCAAGTGCGTTACGCATAGCGTACTTGATATAGTGACCATGATAGCCCTCATATTTCTCTTTTGGAATTATAATAGCCGTCTGAATTTCGTCAGGTTTGATATCCACTTCACCAGCCCAGATATAAAAATCAGAGATAGGAATGATACGTTTTGAGTTACTACCTGTGAGTTCAACAAGTGCATCGAATGCAAAAAGAGTAGACGCAGAATCAGCAGATGTGACACCGTTGCAGGTGTTGCCTCCTATTGTACCGATGTTTCTGATCTGTGGTGAGCCGACCATATCAACAGCTTCACCCAAAACGTTGATATATTTTTTTATAATCTCGTTTTTAGTAATGTGAGAAAAGCTTGTGAGTGAGCCGATGCGGATAGCACCGTCACTATCGAGTGAAACGCCACGCAGTTCATCGAGCATATAGATGCTGATGAGTTCTTTTCCAGCACGTTTGCCTTCTCTGATTTGCACCAGCACATCGCTACCACCAGCGAGAATCTGAGCTTTCGGGTGTTGCAAACGCAGTTTTATAGCATCTTCAACGCTTTCTGCTTCGTACAAAGCTTTGATATCATACATAATCTCGCCTCCTCAGATAAGTCCGTTGTTTGAAAACTCTTCAAACAGCACATGTGGTGTGAGCGGTACTCTGTTTATAGCAACTCCTGTTGCATGAAGCACTGCGTTACGGATAGCAGGTGCTACAGGGCAAGCAGGTGGTTCACCGAGTGCTTTTGTACCGAATGCACTGGTTGGTTCTGCATTTTCTACAAACTGTGCTTCAAGATGCGGATGATCCATAAAGGTGGACAGCTTGTAGTCAAGCAGATTGTTGTTGAGTGTTTTTCCTGTTTTTTCATCAAAAATCTCTTGCTCGGACAAAGCGTAGCCGATACCCATCGACATACCACCGTGGACCTGAGCTTCTGCTAACGCTGGATTGATGAGTTTTCCGCAGTCGTGAACGTTGATGATATCAAGGAGTTTCACCTTGCACGCACGGATATCAACCTCAACCTCTGCAAAGCAACATCCAAATGAATACGCATTCGATTTGATCTGGTATGTACTCTCTGCTGTAATGTGTTCACTGTCAGTCAGGCTGTACAGTGCCGTGATAGCAAGCTGTGCAACACTCATCACAACAGCATTATCGTCCTTTTTGATGATATTGTTATCAACTATATCGAGTTTATCAGCCTCAATTTCGCTGAGTTTTTGAGCATAACTCAAGATACGTCCTTTGAGCAGTTCTCCGGTTTGCTTTATAGTAAGACCTCCGACGTATGTCTGTCGTGATGCATAAGCACCGGTGCCAAACGGTGTGACATCAGTATCCTGACACGAAATCACGTTGACTTTATCAACAGTCAAGCCGACTGCATCAGCCGCCATCTGAGCAAAAGCAGTATCAGCACCCTGACCTATTTCAGTCTCACCGAGCTGCAGCTGAATGGAGCCGTCCTGATTGAGCACCATACGGCTTGAAGAAGACTCTAGACTTATCGGCCATACAGCGGTGTTATACCAGAACACAGCCATACCGACACCACGTCTGATGTTGCCACTCTGGTTTTTATATCGTTCTAGTTTTTTATCGTAGTCAATATATGCTTTTCCTTTTTCGATACACTGGTTGAAAGAATCAAAGTAGTTGACATTCTTTGAAAAATCGTCCTTATATCCGACAGGCATAAGATTCTTCTGTCTGATTTCAAGCGGTGTTAATCCTAAACCTTTTGCTATATCGTCAATCTGGCTTTCAACAGCAAACATAGCCTGCGGAATACCATAGCCACGCATCGCACCCGCTACAGGGCGGTTAGTAAAAACAGTATAGCACTCTGCTTCAACATTCGGGCAAGGATAAAGCTGTCTGAAGCATCCCATACCCTTTGCTGCGATCGAATGTCCGTGAGATGCGTACGCACCCTGATTTGAGAACATCTCGAGTTTTCGAGCTACAAATGTGCCGTCTGGTCTGGTGTAAGTAATAATATGACTTTTTATAGCGTGACGGACACGCTGAGAAACAAAAGTCTCTTCCCTTGAGCTGTCGAGCTTCACAAGCCTACCGCCGACAACTGTCGAAAGATACGCACAAAGCGGTTCGTACAGCACGTCTTGTTTGTTGCCAAAGCCACCACCGATGTATGGTTTTATGACTCTGACTTTGCCCCAGTCGATACCGAGTGCCTGACCGACAACTCGACGAACGATGTGTGGAATCTGGGTTGAAGTAACAACTGTGATTCTGCCGTTTTCTTCGCTTGCATAACAAATGTGGTTTTCTATGTGGCAATGCTGAACTGTCGGTGTATCGTACCAGTTGTCAAATTTTATGAGGCCTTCTTCTTTTATGGCTTCTTCAAAATTTCCGACGCTCTGACTGGAGTGGCCAAGAATGTTATTCTTAAATCTTTCGTGGATAAGCGGTGCGTCGTCGCTCATAGCTTCGATAGCATCGAGCACAAACGGGTATTCTTCGTACTCAACCTTAATCGCTTTGAGTGCCTGCGATGCTGCCACTTCGTTTTCTGCAACAACTGCAGCAATATCATCACCAAAAAAACGCACGGTATCAGTGAGCAGAAGTCTGTCTGCAACGTCCTGATGTGACTCATCAGTAGACCACGGATGACCTGCTGTTGGAAAGTAAATTTTCGGAACATCGAAACAAGTAACGACTTTTACTACACCATCAATCTCCTTAGCTTGTGACACATCTATAGACTTAACTTTACCGTGAGCGATAGTAGAGTGTAAAATCTTCGCTACATATGCACTTTTGTCACACAAATCGTCTGTGTATTTCGTGCGCCCTGTTACTTTATCAAAAGCATCAAGTCTCGGAACGCTCTTACCAACTACCATATTTTCGCCTCCTATTTTATGAAAAGATAAAACTATCCCTTATACTTTAGTTATTATAACATAAGATATGATTGTTTTAAAGAGTTTTTTATTTATTTTTCTTGAAAATCCTAGCAAAACAAGTGTCAGCATATCGTACTTTTGTTGACAACGTGCAACGTCATTTGATAAAATACAGATAGAATTAGGAAGTGTTTTTATGAAACTAAAAATCGGCTGTGTACTGATGGCTGCGGGAGACGCAAAACGCTTTGGCGAAAACAAGCTCAACCGCAAGATAGACGGTACAAGTCTTATAGACAGAGCACTAGGAAATGTTCCGAAAGAAAAGCTTTACAAAGTGGTTGTAGTATCACAATACGATGAAGTTATAAAAAAAGCCGAGTCTCTCGGTTTTTGCGGTGTAAAAAACATCCATCCGGACTTCGGCATAAGCCACACTATAAAACTGGGGTTAAGTAAAGTTTTTGACTGTGACGCTACTATGTTCATGGTATCTGACCAACCGCTGCTACAAAAAGAAAGCGTATCACAAATGCTCGACTTTTTTGAAAAAAACAACCAATTCATCGTAGGTATGGGACATAACGGAGTCAGAGGAAATCCGTGCGTATTTCCAAGAAAATACTACGATGAGCTAAAAATGCTAATAGAAGATCACGGCGGAAGCACTGTTATCAGAAAGCACGAAGACGAACTTCTGCTTTTCGAAGCAAATCATCCCGATGAACTATCAGATATAGACACAAAAGCTGATTTACAAAAGCTTTGTAACACAGAGGTGAAAAATGGCTAAAATCACAGTCAACAACAAAGAATATATCGTCACTGAAAACACCACGCTGATGCGTTTTTTGCGTGATGACCTGCACCTGACTTCAGTCAAAGACGGATGCTCTCAGGGGGCGTGTGGCACTTGCACCGTACTTGTTAATAACAAACCACAAAGAGCGTGTCTGTTCAAAGTTGATAAATATGACGGAAAAAGCATCCTAACTACTGAAGGACTGTCAGACTACGAAAAAGAGGTTTACTCCTATGCTTTTTCAAGTGCAGGTGCGGTACAGTGTGGTTTCTGCATACCAGGTATGGTGTTGTGTGCAAAAGCACTTATCGACGAAAATCCATGCCCTACAAGAGTTGATGCCCAAAAAGCCATACGCTCAAACATCTGCAGATGCACAGGATACAAAAAGATCATTGATGCGATAATTTTAGCAGCAAAGCTTTTGAGAGAAAATGCTCAGGTCCCCCACACGGATTTCACAGGACTGCTCGGCGAAAGTATGCACAGAGTTGATGCACAGTCAAAAACACTCGGCACCGCACTTTATGCTGATGATATATACTATGACAATATGATACACGGATCCGCTCTTAGAAGTGAATATCCAAGAGCAAGGGTGCTTTCTATAGACACAAAGAAAGCACTTGAAATAGACGGCGTTGTCGCTGTGCTCACAGCTGACGATCTTGACGGGGCACAAAAAGTCGGTCATCTGAAACAAGACTGGGATGTGCTCATCCCAGTGGGCGGTATCACCCACTATCTCGGCGATGCTATAGCACTTGTTGCAGGTAAAACCAGAGAGATTGTTGAAGAGGCTAAAAAAGCTATCAAAGTTGAATATGAAGTGCTGGAAGGAGTATTCTCTCCACAAGATGCGCTCAAAGAAAATGCTCCTCTTGTCCACAAAGACGGCAACATTTTATCATGTGAACACCTTGTTCGAGGTAATGCAGAAAAAGTCATTAAAAACAGTAAGTACAAGGTCACAACACACTACAGCGTGCCTTTCACTGACCATGCTTTCATGGAGCCTGAATGTGCTGTAGCTGTACCTGAAAACGATGGTGTTCATATCATCAGCGGTGACCAAGGCATATATCAGACTCAAAAAGAGTGTGCCATGGCACTAGGCATCCCTGCTGAAAAAGTAAGAGTTACTGCGGCTATGGTAGGTGGCGGTTTCGGCGGTAAGGAAGATATGAGTGTGCAACATCACGCAGCTATTCTCGCTCACAAAACAGGCTATCCTGTGAAGGTGCATTTCAATCGTGACGAGAGCTTGCTCGTACACCCAAAACGCCACGCTATGGAAATGGACTTCACAACTGCTTGTGACGAAAATGGTAAGCTCACAGCGATGAAAGCTGTGATCACTTCTGACACGGGAGCTTATGCATCTTTGGGTGGTCCTGTGCTCCAGCGTGCTTGTACTCACGCTGCAGGGCCGTACAACTATCAGGATATCGATATTTTTGGTCAGGCTGTTTATACAAACAATCCGCCTGCCGGTGCATTCAGAGGTTTCGGCGTTACTCAAAGCTGTTTTGCAACGGAAATGAACATAAATCAGCTTGCACAACTGGTTGGTATATCTCCATTTGAAATGCGATACAGAAACGCTATCAGACCAGGCGATGTACTTCCAAACGGTCAGATAGCCGACAAAAGCACCGCTCTTGTTGAAACACTCGATGCAGTGCGTGACATATATGAGAAAAATCCTGACTGCGGTATAGCTTGTGCTATCAAAAACAGCGGTCTGGGTGTTGGCATTCCTGACACAGGCAGATGTAAAATCAAAGTCGAAAATGGAAAAGCATATGTACATTCAAGTGCTGCTTGTATCGGTCAGGGTATGGGTACTGTGCAGGTACAGATGATTGCTCAAACAGCATCACTACCACTTAGCAAAATCGAATACTGTGCTCCTGACACAAGTGTTGCACCAAATGCAGGCAACACAACCGCATCTCGCCAGACCTTATTCACAGGCGAAGCGGCGGTGAGAGCAGCAAAGCTACTCAAAGCGGACTTAGAAAAAGAGGGTTCACTCGAAAAACTAAACGGCAGAGAATACTTAGGCGAATACACAGGTTATACGGACAAAATCGGCAGTGAAAAGGAAAATCCGATAAGCCACATCGCATATGGATATGCCACCCACGTAGTTCTCCTTGATGATGAGGGTGAAATCAACAAGGTCGTTGCCGCTCACGATGTCGGTACTCCTGTCAACCCAAAAGCTATTGAAGGACAAATCGAAGGTGGTGTTGTGATGAGTCTGGGATATGCGCTGACTGAAGACTTCCCACTCAAAGAAGGCAAGCCACAAAGAAAGCTCGGCACACTAGGACTCTTACGTTCAACAGACACGCCTGATGTTGAAGCCATCATTATTTCTAAGCCTGACACAACGCTTGCTTGTGGTGCTAAAGGTATCGGCGAAATTTGCTCCATCCCTACTCCACCTGCGGTTGCGCTGGCGTACTACAATCGTGACAAAAAACTACGCACAAAGCTCCCGCTAAGCGACACCCCATATCAAAAGAAAAAGTGATATCATAAACAAAAAGCGAACGCAATACACACTGCGTTCGCTTTTCTTCATCTGTTTTTAAACCACAAAAGTTTGTTTGAATATATGAAACTGAGCACCGCCATCAGCACAATCACTGTGTATCCCACAATGCTTAATAAGTCAGGAACCTGTGAAAACACGAAAAAGCCCAGAGCGGCTGAAAAAATAATCTGAGAAAAATCATAGACCGAGATTTCCTTTGACGGTGCGTTTTTGTACGCAAGAGTTATCATAAATTGCCCACCTGCTGCTGAAAAACCTGCTAGCAACAGCATAGTGAGCTGATAAAGGGTCATACTCTCAAAGTAAATGATCGTGAACGGTAGCGTGATAAGGGTACTGACAAGCGAGAAGAAAAACACAACGTATGCACTGTGTTCACCACAAAGCGTCAGTTTTCTGACACAAGCATAAGCGGCACCGGCGCATGCACCACCCAAAAAACCTATCAAAGCAGGCACCAGCTGGGCGTTATGAAAGCTAGGTTTTATAACGAACAGTGCACCTACAAAAGCGCCGACAACTATCAATGTCTGAAAAACGCTCGGCTTTTCTTTCAAAATAAAGTATGAGAAAATGATAACAAAAAACGGTGACATCTTGTTGAGTATCGATGCATCGCTGAGCAACAAATGATCAACCGCATAAAAGTTGCAAAAAACTCCCGTCAACCCAAACAGTGTTCTCAAAATAAGAAACGTTACGTTCCTTTTGTTATTGGGCAGTACCGATATTTTATTCTTAATTAGAATTATAACAGCAACCACAGCGGCTATACTGTTCCTGAAAAACATCTTTTGAAACGTCGGTAAATCTCCTGACAAACGCACAAACATATTCATCAGCGCAAAGAAAAACGCTGATGATATCAGGAAAAGTACTGCTTTGTTTTTTGCATTCAGTTTCATAAAATCACATCCGAAAAGTATTATACACCTATTCGTTGAAAATTTCAAAAAATATGGTATAATTTAGGATATCTTGATTTGGAGGATAGGTATGATATCTCTGCTTAAAAAACTTTTCATCAAAAACAACACCGACGATGCTACTGGGCGTCGTGCACTCGGCGTGCTGTGTAGCAGTGTCGGAATACTTCTCAACATCATACTTTTCGGTATAAAATACTTTGCCGGTGTGATAAGTCACTCTATCGCTATCACTGCCGATGCGTTCAACAACCTAAGCGATGCAGGATCATCGTTCATTTCGCTCATCGGCTTTAAATTTGCGGGTATGAAACCTGACACAAAGCATCCGTTCGGTCACGGTAGAATAGAGTATCTGTCCGGACTTGGCATTTCAATCGCTATTATAGTTGTTGCTTTTGAGTTATTCACAACATCTATAGACAAGATTTTCAACCCACAAGCTGTCGATACAAGCACTGTGGCTATGATTATCCTTGTCATTTCTATCTGCATAAAGCTGTATATGTTTTTCTACAACAATTCTATTGGAAAGAAAATCAACTCTGCAGGTATGAAGGCTACTGCGATGGACTGTGTCACAGACTCTGTTGCTACATTCGTCGTACTGCTATCAATGCTGTTCACAAAACTCACTGATATCAACATTGACGGATACTGCGGTATATTGGTATCACTCTTTATTTTCTACGCAGGTATAACATCAGCAAAAGATACCCTTGCTCCATTGCTCGGTACTAAACCTGACGAAGAACTTGTAAACGAAGTGTACTCTATTGTTATGAGCTATGACAAGGTGCACGGTATTCACGATATGGTTGTGCACGACTACGGTCCCGGACGACAGATGATCTCTTTACACGCCGAAGTAGATGGAACAGAAGATATCTACGAAATCCACGATGTTATAGATACAATAGAAAAAGACCTTTTTGAAAAACTTTCTGTCGAAACAACTATACATATGGACCCTATCGATATCCACAACGAAAGCACAAAGGAAACCAGAGATGAAATGTGTATGCTCATCAAAAAACTACACAATGATGCTACCATTCATGATTTCAGAATGGTGCCTGGCAATACCCACACAAACCTGATTTTTGATGTTGTAGTTCCTTTTGAAATCAAAATGAGTGATGACGAAATCAAAAAAGAAGTTCAGAATATAGTAAGTGAACGCTGGGAAAACTACTTCACGGTGCTCACTATAGACAGAAGCTACGTTTAAATTCACAAAATTATTACTCCAAAATATTATGTACTATGGAATAAAGAAATCATTTGTGACAAGACTATTAGTACAATAAACATTTCGGAGTGAAAACAGCTTGAACATTAAGCGAGGAGATATTTATTACGCAGATTTGAGCCCTGTTGTTGGGTCTGAACAAGGCGGTGTGCGCCCTGTGCTCATTGTGCAAAACGATGTTGGGAACCGCTTTTCCCCTACTGTTATCGCAGCGGCTATAACAAGCCAGCAAACAAAGGCAAAGCTTCCGACTCATATCGCAATAGGTGCACAATCAAGCGGCCTTTCTAAAGACAGCGTTGTGCTACTCGAACAGGTGCGTACCATCGACAAAAAAAGGCTCAAGGAAAAAATGGGCACTGTTGATCAAAATTCTATGAAAGAAATAAACGATGCTATTTCAGTATCGTTCGGACTGGTTACATAAGTAACTGAAAAACAAAACGGAGAGGTTCTTCTTTACCTCTCCGTTTTTTATATATCAGGTTTCTGTTTTTATTATTTCAGTGCTTCTAAAAGCGCATCGATTTTGTCTGTGTCTTCCCATTTAACGCCTAAATCTTCACGGCCCATATGACCGTATGCAGCGAGTTCATAGTACTTTGTAGAAGTAAGATCAAGCTGTTTTATGATTGCTGATGGACGACAGTCGAAAACGCTCTTAACTGCATTTGCTAAAGCTTCATCTGAGTGGTCTGAGGTGCCGAAAGTCTCAACCATAACAGATACTGGAGCAGCGACGCCGATAGCATACGCAAGCTGTACTTCGCATTTTTTAGCGAGCTTTGCTGCGACAATATTCTTAGCGATATAACGAGCAAAATAAGCAGCACTTCTGTCAACCTTTGTTGGGTCTTTTCCTGAGAAAGCACCGCCACCGTGACGTGAATATCCACCGTATGTGTCAACGATGATCTTACGACCTGTAAGGCCAGAGTCGCCCACAGGACCGCCGATAACAAAGCGACCTGTCGGGTTGATATAGTATTTTGTATTTTCATCCAGAAGCTGCGCAGGTACAACAGGTTTGATGACGTATTCCAGAATATCTTTTCGGATCTGCTCAAGTGTGACATCGTCATCATGCTGAGTAGAAACTACAACAGTATCGACACGGACAACCTTGTCTCCATCGTACTCAACAGTGACCTGTGATTTGCCGTCAGGACGAAGGTATGAAAGTGTTCCGTTTTCTCTGACTTCTTTGAGCTTATATGACAGTCTGTGTGCTAAAGATACAGGAAGCGGCATGAGCTCATCTGTCTCGTCACAGGCAAAGCCAAACATCATACCCTGGTCGCCCGCACCAATCTGGTTGAGTTCACTGTCTTCACCGTCTTTGAGCTCATATGAGTTGTTGACACCCATAGCAATATCAGGTGACTGCTTATCAAGTGCTACATCAACAACGCAGGTGTTACCGTTGAAGCCACACTCGTCGTTGTCGTATCCTGTTTCACAAACGACCTTTCTCACTATCTTTTCGATATCAACCGAAGCTGTTGTAGTGATCTCGCCCATAACATGAACGATGCCTGTAGTAGCTGTTGTTTCACACGCAACGTGCGCATTCTTATCCTGTTCTAAAATCGCATCAAGTACAGCATCGGACACTCTGTCACATAGTTTATCAGGATGGCCGTGAGTGACGGATTCTGATGTAAATAAACGCTTTGACATGAAAATACATCCTTTCTATATTTCTATTCTAGAATTAAATATACAATAAAAAAACCGCTCAAAAGAAGCGGCACAAAAACCTCATCTTTCGGTATCACCGCAGGAATTAGCACCTTACAAATGCAGGTTGCCGGACGTCACAGGGCCTGTCCCTCAGTCGCTCTTGATAAGTAAATATTAAATTGACCGATAGATATTATAACACATAGTCGACAGTTGTCAACATCTTTCTCTTTATTTCAGGGCAAAAAAATCAGACCCGAAGGCCTGATTTTTTTACTAAATATAATATGAGGAATCTAATCACGAAAAGATTAGGCAATTTCTTCCAAAGCACAATCACATGAGAGTGAATGTGTAACTCTATCTTCGACCTCAGCACGCTTGCCGTTGTTGAAACGATCAACAGTGCCAACAAGGTAACCGGTGATACGACGGATACGCTCGAAAGGAACGTTGTCATATGTGTACTTGACATCGACATATTCACCATCTACAGTGAAGTCGATAGTCTTGATATATTTGTCAGGATTAGCCTCCTTGAGCTGTGCTACGTAGATGTCGATTTCGTTCTGTGGCAGTATGCCGCCTGTTACGTTAATTTTCATTGTAAAAACCCCTCGATAGTACTTTTTAATTCTTTTAAAACACATTATTTAGATGACTGTTTAAAGTCTACCACAATATATTGGGGTATTCAAGTAACAAAAATATTATTTTGGTAACAAATTTTTAACCTTTAATTACGCTATGGAATATAGATGTAACTGTAAATTCTCACGATGAAATTTAAGAAACTGCTCATCTTTGATAAAGCCCGAGTTTAAGCACTTTTGGCAAAATTATATATACAGCAAGCGCTGTAACCGTTCCTGTGATGACAGAAGCAAAACCCAGTACTGAAAAATATGCAAACACGCTGCTGTCGGTAAAAAGATATGCTACAAGTATCTGACCGAGATTATGACAAAAAGCTCCACCTACTCCGATCCCTACAAAACCAAGCCTTTTGAAATTCAACAAAATATACATTGCAAGAAGGCTCAACACTCCTCCGCACAGGCTCATCAAAAACGCAGTGAAGCCTCTCATAAGCAACGCAAACACTGCTTTTGTCAGACAAACCACAAGCGCACACGGAAAGCTCATCGCAGTGAGTGCGAACATCGTCGCAATATTGGAAAGTCCGAGCTTCATACCTGGTAGCACAAACGGCAAATCAGGTAACGACATCTCTATATATGACAACACGAGTGCCACAGCACTTACAAGTGCTGTTTGAGTGAGTCTGAGGTTATTCATCTTCTTCATAGCATCACCCCACCACCGCATCAAGCTCATCATTGCTTTCCAGTGTTACAGATACTTTCGCTGGAAGGCATACTATCGATTGTCCACCTCGTGTTATCTCACCTGTGTGTTCACACAGCTTATCGGGACAAGATGATGACTTTACATACACGCTGTTATTTTCCATCACAACAGTAACAGGTAGCTTTCCGTCAACCTCAAACACAGACTGTTCATCGCCTATAGTATCAAGCTGAGCAGTATGCACTATTTCGCCCTCTACTCTTATGACACACCTAAGATCAGAGCTGTTGTTATTCAGTTGTGAAACAAGCGCCAACACCGATGCAACCACAGCTATCAGAACAACAGCTATATCAAACGGTGAAAAAAACTTTCTTTCACTTTTTTTCATATTTGTACCTACTCGTATTTGATACATTTATACTAGCATATCAAAAATAAAAAATCTACTGTAAAAACCAACATCTATATATCATGTTTTACATATACTATATAGATATATGTTTGTAGTGATTTTTCACAAACAATACTGTCAGAAAAAGCTTACTGTTGCATTTTGTCACAAATTCTACAATCTTTGAGAATTTTTGCAGTAGAAAATATTGACAAAGTTTTTAAAATTGAGTATTCTGTACATAGAGGTTAGCAGAGACTAACCGTTATTTTAAACCCATCGGTTAGCCTATGCTAACCAGTTTAGAAATACAACGGTTTTGTTTTTATATAGGAGGACACAGCTATGAAAACTCTGAAAGATATCAGAATCGGCGAAAACGCCCGTGTTATAAAGCTATACGGACAAGGAGCTGTCAGACGCCGTATCATGGATATGGGAATCACAAAAGGTGTTGAAATCAGCGTGTGCAAGGTTGCACCGCTCGGCGACCCTATCGAAATAAAAGTCAGAGGCTATCAGCTGTCGCTGAGAAAAGCTGATGCTGAGATGATCGAAGTAGAATAAACTGTGGGGCTTGTCCCCTATATTTTTTGATAGCTGGTTAGCTCAGGCTAACCCAACGGAGGAATAAATGAAGAATATCACAATCGCACTAGCCGGTAACCCTAACAGTGGCAAAACAACGCTTTTCAACGCACTCACCGGCTCTAACCAATATGTAGGCAACTGGCCCGGTGTTACCGTCGAAAAAAAGGAAGGCAAATACAAAAAGGATAGCAATATCACTATAACTGACCTTCCTGGTATATACTCACTCTCACCATATACACTCGAAGAGGTTGTCGCAAGAGAATATTTGCTCGATGAAAATCCCGACGTTATTCTCGATATAGTCGATGGTACTAACCTTGAACGCAACCTGTATCTCACAACACAGTTTATGGAGCTAGGTATCCCTGTGGTTGTCGCCATAAATATGATGGACGTTGTTGAAAAAAACGGCGATAAGCTTGATATCGACGAACTATCAAAAAAGCTCAAATGTAAAGTTGTGCCTATATCTGCACTCAAAGGCGACAGTGTATTTGAAGCTGCTGAAATTGCTATTGAAGAGGCTAAAAAAGGCAGAAATATCCCACAGCATATATTCTCAGGCGAGGTCGAACACGCACTTGCTCATATCGAAGAAGCGTGTGTCCACGGTATGGACGATGACCGCCAGCGTTTTTATGCTGTCAAGCTTTTTGAACGTGACGAAAAGATACTAAAACAGCTAAACCTTGATAAAAATATAGTAGATCATATTGAGAAAGATATCGTTCACGTAGAAGAGCATTTTGATGACGACGCTGAAGCAATCATCACAAACGAGCGATATGAGTACATAGAAAAGCTGATGAAGACTGCATATATCAGAAAAGCTGAAAACAAGCTGACTATGTCTGAAAAAATCGACAGAATCGTTACTAACCGTATATTGGCACTGCCTATTTTTGCACTCATAATGTGGGGCGTATATACACTTTCTATCGGCACTATTGGTGCATGGACAGTGGATTTCATGAATGATACGCTTTTTGGTGAGTGGATTATCCCGACTGTAACAACATTTTTAGAAAACATCGGCTGTGCTCAGTGGCTCAACTCACTTGTCAGCGACGGTATTATCGGAGGTGTTGGTGCAGTGCTCGGCTTTGTGCCACAGATGTTCATCCTGTTTTTCCTTTTATCCATACTCGAAGGTGTCGGATATATGTCCAGAGTCGCTTTCATTATGGACAAAATTCTCAGGAAATTCGGTCTTTCCGGAAAAAGCTTTATCCCTATGCTGGTTGCTTCAGGTTGCGGAGTGCCGGGCATCATGGCGTCACGTACCATTGAGCAAGACCGTGACCGAAAAATGACTATAATGACAACAGGCTTTATCCCTTGTGGCGCTAAAATGCCGATAGTCGCACTCATCGCTTCAACACTATTTGGTGGCGGTGCTTGGGTAGCAACGCTGTCTTATTTCATCGGAATAAGCGCAATAATCATATCCGGTATTATGCTCAAAAAGACAAAGCTATTTGCTGGCGACCCTGCTCCGTTTGTTATGGAGCTCCCATCATACCATATGCCTCCGATAACAAATGTTCTACATACAACGTGGGAACGTGGATGGTCATTTGTAAAGCGTGCTGGCTCAGTAATACTACTGGCAAGCATCGCTATATGGATACTCATGTCCCTCTCCTTTGACGACGGTTTCCACTACATAAGCGAACAAAATGGCGGTAAGTCTATCCTTGAATATCTCGGTGGTTTTATTGCATACATCTTTGTTCCACTTGGATTTGGCAACTGGCAAAGTGCTGTCGCAACAATACTGGGTCTTATGGCAAAAGAAGAAGTCGCAGGTGCACTCAGCTCTATGTCAGGTGACAACCCTATCGGCGAATTCATCTTTAATAACAACCAGCTTTCGGGTATGTCTTTCCTTATCTTCAACTTACTCTGTGCTCCATGCTTTGCAGCTATGGGTGCAATAAGACGTGAGATGAACAACGGCAAGTGGACGGCTTTCACTGTGCTATATATGACTGCGTTTGCATATGCAATATCGCTCATCGTTTATAATATCGGTATGCTTGTTTCAACAGGTGTGTTCACGATCTGGACAGCACTCGCATTTGTTGTACTTATAGTACTGCTGTACTTTATTTTCAGGAAGAACAAATATGAAAACAGTAAACTTAAATAATGAAAGGAGCCTGCACTATGCTTAATTTTCTAAATCAAAATCTAGCTACAATCATCGTACTGCTGGTTGTGATTATGGTAGTCGACTTGGTTGTTTTCAAAATGATTAAAGACAAAAAAGCAGGCAAAAAATCCTGCAGTTGCTCTTGTGGTGGATGCCCAATGAAAGACAGCTGTCACCAAAGTGATAAATAACATACTAAAACGCAGGAATAAATCTCCTGCGTTTTTTATTTTTATCGAATATTCCAACACATTCTCCTAAAACTAATAGTGATAAAACGCAAAGGAGAATATATATGTTCAAACACGAAAAACAACTCTTCCACCCTGTATCTGTAGAACGCCCAAACCCTCAATATGCAGCCCTCTTGCAAGAACAGCTGGGTGGTGGCAACGGAGAGCTCAAAGCAGCTATGCAGTATATGTCACAGAGCTTTCGTATCAAAGACCCCGAGATAAAGGATCTGTTTCTGGATATTGCGGCAGAAGAGCTCGGACACATGGAAATGATCGCTCAGACTATCAATATGCTAAACGGTCACGATGTCGACTACAAATCTATCGGCGCAGGCGAAATACAAACCCACGTCCAACTCGGACTCAACCCCGGACTTATCAACGCTTCAGGATACTCGTGGACTGCTGACTATGTTACCGTCACAGGAGATTTGTGCGCTGATTTGCTGTCTAATATCGCATCTGAACAGCGAGCTAAGGTGGTATATGAATATCTGTATAGACAGATTGATGATAAAAAAGTCAAAGAAACTATCGATTTCCTACTAAACCGTGAAGAAGCCCACAACGCAATGTTCAGGGAAGCTTTCAACAAGGTTCAAAATACAGGTTCGAACAAAGATTTTGGCACAACTAAAGCTGCAAAAATGTACTTTTCCATGTCAGAGCCGTCAGGAGCGTCCCGTTTCCCTGATACTGAAGTCCAGTCACCATCGTTCAAATAACAAAAAGGCACTGTTCTTGCAGTGCCTTTCATCTTTTATATCAACTTTTAACGATACGCTTGCTTTTCCATCTTCCGCTTTTGAAACGCCACAGCATTAGTGCTCCTCTGAAAAGTTCATCGGCAGCAAGCGCTATCCACAAGCCATAAACGCCCATGCCCAGAGCTACAGCAAATATATATGAACCCAAAACACTCACAAGCCACATTGATACAATCGCACACATAGTTGGAAAATACACGTCGCCTGCTCCTCGTAAACACGCTATAATCACCAAATTTGTAGTGCGTCCGAGTTCAAGTGCGGTATTTATCAAAAGCAAATTTGCACCCAAGGCTATGACCTGCGAATTGTCAGTGAATATACCAACCAACGGTGTTCTTAACAAAACACCTACCACACACGCTGACATTGTAACTATCAAAGCGTTTCTGTATGACTTCATACCGCTTTTGTAAGCGTTATCCATCTCGCCTGCACCGACCAGGTGACCTGTGATAATCTGTGACGCCTGTCCTATAGCTACCGCAAATATGTAGAAAAACATTGTGATATTCTGAACATATGTCTTTGCTATAAGTTCATTGTTGCTCAGAAAATTCAGCACTATTGAAGTGATAACCAGCTGTGAGATATTATATAGAAACGATTCAAGTGCAGATGGTACACCAATTTTTATTATATCTTTGATATCGCTCCACGGAAACGGTTTCAATAACTTAAATATCTTGATGCTTTCAACTTTTGTGAAAAGCACCACAGCAAGCACAACTGTACCGACAATACGGCTGAAGGTTGTAGCTACCGCAACACCCATAACACCCATTCTCGGTGCTCCGAACAAACCGAGAACCAACACGATATCTAAAATAGTATTCAGAATATTCATCCCGACAGTGACGTACATTGAAATCTTTGTCAGACCGTGGTTCCTGATAACAACCGACATTGACGCAAGCACTGCTTGCAAAAACAGAAACCCACCAACTATCGACAGGTATTCACTGGCAAATTCAAGTATCGTGCCCTTTGCTCCGATAAATGCAAGAATGTTCTTGCTGAAAAGCACTAAGAATATGCTGATAAAAATACCGAAGATAAAGTTAAAAAATATCGAAATCGCCGCAATTTTTGAAGCGTGTTCGGCTTTTTTAGCTCCGAGATACTGCGATATCAACACAGCACTTGCACCAGATATCACCGTAAAAACTATAGTGACTATCGACACAGCCTGATTCGCAGTATTTACAGAAGAAGCGGCGAGGTCATCATATCGACTCAATATAAACACATCGACAAAGCCCAGCAACATAAACAACGCTGTCTCAATAAATATAGGCCATGCAAGGCTGAAAAGGTTGAGCTTTTTCATATATATCCCCTTTTGCTTTTAATCCGTTCAAAATATATCACAGGTATTTTGTATAGTCAACAAAACTTATTATTATGGAATAAATTACTACCATATAACAAAATAAAAACCAGTCTTGATTTTAACAAAAAGATATTGTATAATAACATAGTTGTTAGAAGTTCATGCGGGTGTGGCGGAATTGGTAACGAAGCGACCGCTGCCTGTGGCAGATAAATGTAGCTGAGTGCTGTGTGAAATAAGGAGCATCGACGAAGTGCTATGCACGAGTCAGGGCGACTATATTTCAGACCGGACGACGCGCAGCGTCTGCAACAACTGCAGATGCACACACTCTTGAAAAAACTTAACACAAAATCACACATGCGGGTGTGGCGGAATTGGCAGACGCGCCAGATTTAGGTTCTGGTGTCAACCGATGTGCAGGTTCAAGTCCTGTCACCCGCACCAAAAAAAGCAGATATCCATTTGGGTATCTGCTTTTTATCATATGTACCGAATGAAGCTGACAGGACTTGAAGGCGAGCGTTAATAAATCGTCATAGTATGACGATTTTAGCGAGAGCGATGATGAATCTATATGAACCACAATGAGGGTAAGACGAGATAACTATTAATGAATACTAAGCACCTGTCACCCGCAC
>JAZQFT010000032.1:0-182303 GCA_045539655.1 Ruminococcus sp.
ATTATGTATCCGATACTTCTGCCCTTGTTTCTGACAGAAGCGTACATAGAAACAAAGTCCTGTACAGCACCGAAGAACACACCACCGATAAGCACCCACAAAAGCACAGGCACCCAACCAAAAATAGCCGCCTGAATAGGAGACCTTTGATAGGGCCTGCACCAGCAATTGATGCAAACTGATGACCGAAAACAACGCTCCTTGGAGCAGGTTCGTAGTCAACACCATCTCTCTGCTCGTAAGCAGGAGTTTTTCTGCTAGGGTCTATTCCCCACTTCTTTGCTATCCATCTGCCGTAAAGCACATAAGCTAAGAACAACACGGCAAGGGATATAAGCATAATAGTTATACCGTTCATATAATCCTCCTTAAAATCAGAGTATCAAAACCGATTTAATCGAAACCGCAGTTTATCGATAATTTTTTTATAGTACTATGCTTTTTCTCACGCAAGTATTTTGTTTTATTCTTAATTATAATTGTATTTTTATTTTATTCGCAGTAGATTTCTATAGCTTCGCTTATAAACTGAGCAGTACCGACAGCGTGCTTATCGATGTTTTCTCTGAAGCGTTCATCTGCAACGTACATCTGACCTAGACCTTTGAGAATCTCGTTCCCACAGGAGTAGTAATTCTCTGTGATGTAGCTTTGAAGTTCTTTTACAAGAGCTTGAGCATCATCTGCGTTGGGTGCTTGTCCGCTTTGGAAACAATCAGCAAACTTAGCGAGTACATCGTTTAGTCCGTCGTTTACCTGTTGCCATTTACCCTTACTGTAACTAGCAGTTTTTTGCTCGTGTTCTTTATATGCATCTGTTTTTCCGAAGCGTTCTTTCGCTTCAACTTCGTACTGTTTACGAGCAGTATCAAATTCGTTGTTATCAAATGCGTTCATCGTTATCTTTCCTTTCTCGGCAAAGTCCAGAGCATCAATGATTCTTTGTAAACGCTCCCTCTTGAGAATCAAGAGTTTTCTTTGCTCTTTGAGTGCTTTGTGTTTATCGTAATCGGGAGAGGACAAAATCTCTGAAATGCTTTTGAGCGGGAAGTCGAGTTCTTTGAAAAACAAAATCTCTTGTATATGCTCAAGAGATTTTCCGTCATAAAACCGATAGCCGTTTTGCTCATCGACAAAGGCGGGTTTCAACAGACCGATTTCATCGTAATAGTGAAGCGTACGCACGCTGACCCCACAAAGCTTTGCGAATTCTTTTATATGCATTTTCATAGAATCACCTCTCTGCTGTAGAGTATAAAGTATAACGCAACGTCAGAGTCAACACTTTTATTATACAAACTATTCTGTTACTTCTCAATCCCTATTCTTTTATTACAGTGGTGCAGATTTTGACTTGATAAAATAATAACTCCCCAAAGATGAGCATGTAAAAACGCTCTACCCTCAGGGAGTTTTTGCGATCACTCACTCTTCTATCAGCGAAAGGGTTTGCTTCCACTTGAGAATGCGGTAAACTGATTTATCAATCTGTTCTTGTGATATTTCGTCGTTTTTCACTGCTGTTACTATGGCGTTAATTGCGCTCTCGTAGTCTTCGCAGATTATCATATCGTTTTGAGCCTTTACTGCCATAAGTGCCGCACTCTCGCCGTCACAGAACTGCTGTATGCCCTGCATCACAAGGTCATCGGTGATGATAACACCCTCAAACTCCATTTCGTCACGAAGAATATCGTGGATAGGCTTTGAAAGCGATGCCGGCTTTTCGCTGTCCATACAAGTAACTATGTTGTGGCTGACAAGCACACAGTCGGCTCCATTTTCGATGCCTGCGATAAATGGAAGAAAATCTCCGTTTTCAAAAGACGAGTACTCACGCTCGTCGTATGACATAGATTCGTGTGTATCAACAGACCCGCCATAACCCGGAAAGTGTTTGAGCACTGTTCCCATACCGTTTTCTTTCATAGCTTGTACTACAGTGGAAACATACTTTGCAGTGTCTTCATGGTTCAGGCTGAAACATCGGTCATAAATATAGTTATCCTCACCAAGAGGTACATCACACACTGGCGCTAAATTGACGTTGATACCAAATGATAAAAGAAGCTTCGACTTTTCGACAGTATCGCTTTCTATGAGCTCGTATCCGCCCTGCTCAAAAAGCTCCTGCGGTGACAAAAACGGGCTTTCTCGCAGATTATCGTTAGTGCTCACTCTGTTGACTGTACCGCCCTCTTCGTCAACTGATATAAGCATCGGCAAAGGTGATAACTGCTGGTAGCTTTCTATCATAGATGTGACGTCTTCTTTTGTTTTCTCTTGAAAAGAATGGCTGTACAAGCATATTCCGCCCACACCATACGAAGATGCAGCTTCTATATCTATCCCCTCATGACAGCTCACCATAATCATCTGTGATACTTTTTCACTCAGCGTCATGGACTCAACCATCTTCTCCACTTTGTCTTGTGTAGGTGCTTGAGTAGGTGGCTCGGTCGGTGCTTTTGTCTCGATAACAGCTTCCATAGGTTCAACAACACTATCTCTGTAGATATTCAGCATAATAAACGCTACAAAAAACACAACGCACACAAACAGTATTGCAAAGATTATCATCAAAGTTCTTTTTGTTTTTGACATATCCTTATCTCCCAGAAAATATTCAGGCATTATTGTATTCCAGATGTATGCACATTGCAAGTAAATACAAAAACAACACAAAAAAAGCCTCGGGTATTCCCAAGGCTTGTTTTTTAATATATGCTTATAGCAAAAGCAATACCCTCAAGCAAAAGCAAATGCAACGGATAAAAAAGATAGAATCCGTACTTGAACTTGTATCTGCCACGCTGACCATTGTAAAAAAGCAAAATGATAACTGCCAGCACGCTGACTATCTCATATGGGGGCACTTTCGATAAAAACGAGAGCAGTACCAACCCTATCGTAAACATAGCAAGTGACACATATTTTCTGTCTATTCTGCTATACAGCTTTTCGCTCACATTTGGTATGTCATCAAAAAGCAGAGCAAACATCGGGGTGAGCACTCCTAAAAAGCCGTAATCAACGCCGAAAAAGTGACAGTACACAGCCACAGCTACAATCGTAAACACAAAACCAAAAGTTACTAAAACACCTTTTGCTGTACTTTTTAT
This sequence comes from Ruminococcus sp., assembly GCA_045539655.1. Lineage (GTDB taxonomy): Bacteria > Bacillota > Clostridia > Oscillospirales > Acutalibacteraceae > Ruminococcoides. Next base: position 3,123 of record JAZQFT010000032.1, read on the forward strand.
ATATGCTTTCTTCACAGCAAAAAGCAGGTATATCAGGATAATAGAAAACGAAAACGTCAAAAGTATATTTCCGTAGTATCTGCCGTTGAACAAAACGTATATAATCTCACAGATAACACCTAATATAAACACGGATAAAAAACGTTTCAGCTTGTTTTTAGTATAGCGACAGCCCTCAGCGATAAAATACGCAAATATAGGATACGCCAACCTGCCGATAACCCGAAAAGCGATAACGCTCGGGCATACCATCAGCCCGAAGTGGTCGATGAACATCAGCACACATGCAATCACTTTGAGTGAAAACGCCGACAGCGTAAACTTTGTTTTTATCTTATCCATTTTTCACTATCCTCAGCGTTGCCGACACAGTGTTGTCAGACTTTATCATAGCGTACTCAACAGCACCGTCTGACTGTCTTTCCTTTATAGTAAGTGTTTCGTTCTCAAAGCTCTGTGCTTTGTATGCAATGTCGATCTCTTTTATATTCATACGCTCAATTTCATCTGTACTAAACAGTGAGAAAAACGCTCGCACATACGCTGAGTTATTCATATGCTGACCCAAATCAATGTCGATAGATTTCACAGTGTATTCGCCGACAATAGCAGCATCTTCAAAGTCATCGCCCACCCTTGCAAAGCTTTCTTGCAGGGCTTCATCTTCGAAGAAGTCAAAATCGTCGCCATAAATATCCGTCAGTCGCTGGAGCTTTTTGGTATCAGTGTCAATAACTGCCCACTCGGTTTTTCCCGCTACACACAGCGAATTTTCGCTTTCTATCAAGTAGTGGCGATTTGCTCTGATACGATTAGGCTTTTGTGGCCATGTGGAGAGCTTTATTTTCTGAGACATATTGGGTCGTTCAAAAATTTTCACCTTTGTTCTTATCGCAAGCCAGAACTTGTTTTCACCCAAGTCAGATGCACCGAGTTTGAGCTCATTTGCGTGCTCGGTCGCTATATCCATAAACAAAGAAAACATACTCGCAATTGAGAGTTTTTCTGTATTGTCACACAGGCTCAGCGGTACATTGAAGTCTTTTTCCATTTTACATCCCATAACAAAACTTCCTTTCTTTCACACATTATATCACTGCAAAAAGTATATCGCAACAAAAAAGTCGGGTATTTTCACCCGACTTTTGTTTCTTTTATTATTCAACAGGGCTGAAATTTTCCTGAGGTACACCACACAGTGGACAGACAAAATCCTCCGGCAAATCATCAAAAGCTGTACCCGGTGCGATGCCGTTTTCAGGAGAACCTTTTTCTTCGTCATATATCCATCCGCATACGTCACATACATATTTCATAGAACTTTCACCTCCGAAATTCAATTTTGCACCGCACAGCTCTTTTGCAAGAGTTTCAAGCTGTGCAAGGCTTTCGTTGTTTATAGCAGACATGATTTTTACATCTGTTTTTGCAAAGTCTAAATTTGTACACTTTGAGAGCATCTCTTTCATCACTTTTGTTGCAGTAGGTGCCCACGAACCGTTTTCTATAAACGCCACTGTTTTGTTTTTGAAACCCCTCTGTGTCAGATGTGTTATAAACTCATGCATAAATGGAAAGATGTCTGCGTTATAAGTTGTGGTTGCAAAAACGATTTTGTCATATCGAAAAGCATCTTCAACCGCTTCGTACATATCGCATCGTGCAAGGTCGTTGACAACCACCTTTTTTGCACCCATTGATATGAGCTCGTCTTTGAGCATCATAACCGCTTTTTTAGTATTCCCATAAACCGAGGTATATGCAATAACAACGCCCTCATCTTCGCTTTTGTAGCTAGACCATGTATCATAAAGACCTATGTAGTATGACAGGTCGTCAGAAAGCACCGGACCGTGCAGCGGACAAATAGTCTGTATATCAAGATTCTGAGCTTTTTTGAGCAGTGACTGTACCTGCACGCCATACTTGCCGACAATTCCGAAATAGTATCGTCGAGCCTCACACGCCCAGTCTTCTTCTACATCAAGAGCGCCGAATTTTCCGAAACCATCGGCTGAAAACAACACCTTGTCATAGCTATCATATGTAACGATGACCTCAGGCCAGTGTACCATAGGAGCTGTTACAAAAGTCAGTGTGTGCTTACCTAAAGAAAGGGTATCGCCCTCACCCACTACGACCTGTTTTTCCGAAAAATCTGTTGAGAAAAAGTTTTTCATCATAGCAAATGCCTTTTTAGAAGAGACAATTTTTGCATCAGGATAGTTTTCTACAAAACTCACTATATTAGCCGAATGGTCAGGCTCCATATGCTGAACAACCAAGTAATCAGGTGTACGTCCACCCAGAGTATCCTCTATATTTTTCAGCCACTCTTCCTTGAAATTTCTGTCAACTGAATCCATGATAGCGATTTTTTCGTCGATGATAGCGTAACTGTTATACGCCATACCATTTGGTACATCGTACTGACCTTCAAATAAATCTATCTCATGGTCGTTGACTCCGATATATTTTATGTCATTTGAGATATTCATATTATCCCACCCTTTCTAAAACATCTACAGCACATTATACCACTAATCCGTCTTTTTATAAAGAGTTTTTTATTCTAAAATTCTTCCATCGGTCGTAATTGTCACAACACTCCATGGAATGAATTTTCTGCTGTTCATCAAAGCCTGTTTCACAGCATTTTCAATACCGCCACAGCACGGAACTTCCATACGCACGACTGTTACGCTCTTTATATTATTGGTGCTGATAATCTGTGTGAGCTTTTCTGAATAATCACCTTGATCGAGTTTTGGACAACCGATGAGTGTGATTTTCTTCTTGATAAAATCGTTGTGGAAATTTCCGTATGCAAACGCTGTGCAATCAGCCGCTACGAGCAAATCTGCATTTTCAAAATACGGAGCGTTCACGGGTACAAGTTTTATTTGTACCGGCCACTGATTGAGTCGGCTTGTTATAGGTAAAAAAGGTGTTTCAACGCTCTCTCTTTTTAGCAACTTAGAGTTAGTGCCAGGACAACCACAAGGAAGGCTATCACAGCTTTTCATCTTTTCAGACTGAGCCTTCTTCACTGCTGCTTCGTCATAAGCTTTTGCTTCTCTTTCTTCAAAAGATATTGCGCCCGTAGGACACGCAGGCAGACAATCACCAAGTCCATCACAGTAGTCGTCCCTTATAAGCCTCGCCTTTCCATTAACTATGTCAATAGCACCCTCGTGGCACGCTGCTGCACAAAGTCCACAACCGTTGCACTTTTCTTCATCTATTTTAATTATTCTTCTTAACATAACATTTACCTCCGTTGACTTTCTGGTTATATTATATTATTATATTCACAACATTTCTGTTGTTTTTACAACATAACGAGGTTTTTATGAAAAAATATATCGAAATATTAAAAAGGAATCAGCTTTTCAGCGGTGTGAGCGAAGAAAATATCGAAACAATGCTTGACTGTCTTAGCGCAACGTTCAAAGACTATAAAAAAGGTGAATACATTTTTCGTCAAGGTGAGTATATCGAAAACATCTGCATACTCATTAGTGGCTCTGTACATATCCAATCAGACGACTACTGGGGTAACCGCAGTATAGTAGGTGAAGTGTCCGCAAGCGAAATGTTCGGCGAGTCATACGCTGTGCATGATAGCTCTGCTATACTCAACGACGCTGTCGCCACCGCAGATTCTACCGTCGCTTTCTTTAATGTAAAAAGGCTTATGACGGTGTGCTCAAGTGCGTGCACTTTCCACTCGACGGTTATACAAAATCTGCTCATAGCTCTCACCCACAAAAACCGAAATCTGATGCAAAAGCTGACACATATATCAAAACGCACCACACGTGAAAAGCTTATATCATATCTCTCAAATCAATCAAAGCTTGCAAAAAGCAACAGCTTTTCTATCCCTTTCAATCGTCAACAGCTCGCAGACTTTTTGTCTGTTGACCGCAGTGCTATGTCAAACGAACTGTGCAAAATGCGTGATGAAGGACTCATTATATTTGAAAAAAGCAACTTCACTTTGCTGTAAATATCTTGCACATCAAAAAACGCACCGCATTTTAGCGGTGCGTTTTTATTATCGGAAATCTCCTTATTACTCTTCTTCGCTCTTAGCTTTTGAAAGCAGAACATTTGTCAGGATACCTAAGATAAGTGCACAAGCAATAGCTGTGATTGTGATAGTACCTGAACCTACGTTGAAAGAAAGTGTGAGTCCGCCGATACCTGCGATAAGGATAACAGACGCAACGAAGAGATTCTTGTTCTCATCGAGGTTGACGTTCTTGAGCATCTTGAGACCTGATACAGCGATGAAACCGTACAGAGCCATGCAGATACCGCCCATTACGCAAGATGGGATAGAATTTACAAAAGCAACGAAAGGTGTGATGAAAGAAATGATGATAGCACCTATTGCTGCTGCGATAATTGTGTAAACTGATGCGTTCTTTGTGATAGCAACACAGCCTACAGACTCGCCGTATGTTGTGTTAGGACAACCACCAAAGAATGCACCTACCATAGAACCAACACCGTCACCCAAAAGTGTGCGTGAAAGGCCAGGGTCTTCGAGCAAATCACGGTTTACGATAGTAGAAAGGTTCTTGTGGTCAGCGATGTGCTCAGCAAACACAACGAATGCTACAGGCATATATGCCATAGCGATAGAAGCGATGTATGTACCATTGAGTTCAGAGAAACCACCCAGCGCTGTGATGAATGTGAAATCAGGCACTGACACAAAGCTTGCCAGAGTGATTTCTGAGAATGTATTTACAAGTGGAGAGTAGTCGATAATCATAAATGCAGCGTTTCCTGTGAGTACACCGATTATATAGAAAACAGACGCTGCAGCGTATCCTGCTAAGATACCTAAGATGAATGGAATAAGTCTAGCCATCTTTTTGCCATACACAGAAGCTACCATAGTAACAGCGAGTGTGATAAGACCAACAATGATGGCAACGTAAGGTGATCCCGGCTGTGTACCGTCAGCGAGTGTGTAGTTGACTTTTTGCAAATCGCCGATAGCGTTACCTGCAAGTGACAGACCGATGATAGCAACAACAGGACCGATAACAACAGCAGGCATGAGCTTTGAGATCCATTTGACTCCTGCAAACTTTACGATGATAGCAATAACAACATAAACAAGTCCTGCAAGGATAGCACCTATGATGATACCCAGATATCCCATAGCAGCTGATGCAGCACCTGCAAAAGCAGCACTCATAGAGCCGATGAACGCAAAAGATGAGCCAAGGAACACAGGACTTCTGCGCTTTGTGAAAAGAATGTACACGAGTGTACCGCAACCTGCACCGAAAAGTGCTGCTGCAGAGCTCATACCGTTACCTACGATTACAGGTACAACGAGTGTAGCCGCCATAATAGCAAGCAACTGCTGGATTGCGAAAACAACAAGCTGAGAAAATTTAGGCTTGTCATTAACGTCATAGATGAGTTTCATTTTTGTTTCCCCCTTGATATTTCTAACTTATTTTGTATAAATAGCGACGCAGTTTTCTCCGTCGTATTCACTGAGTTTTACAGCGACAATTTCGTCGAGCGAAGTCGGGATATTTTTGCCGACAAAATTTGCTTTGATTGGCAGTTCGCTGTGGCCTCTGTCAATGAGCACGCACAGCTGAATTTTTTGTGGTCGTCCTAAATCGAGCACCGCATCGAGTGCTGCACGGGCAGTTCGTCCTGTGTAGATAACATCGTCAACAAGCACGACGGTCTTTCCCTTGATATCAAAGTCAACCTTGGTGTCAGTAAGTATCGGTGATATAGCATCTTTTTCAATATCATCCCGATAGTGGGTGATATCGAGCTCACCGACATCGACCTTTTTACCTTCTATTTCAAAAATATTTTGTGCCAGCCTGTGTGCAAGAGGCACACCACGTGATTTGATCCCTATAAGACACAGGTCCTTTGTACCATGGTTTTTTTCGATGATCTGGTGTGATATTCGCTTTAAAATGCGTGTGATGTCATTTTCACACAGCAGTTGAGCTTTGAGTTCCATATTGTACTCCTAAAAAAACAACCTTGCAGAAAATCTACAAGGTAAAAAGTGAAAGTATATGCGTGCTACCTTGTCGGCATCAAAGTACCGATTTAAAGATATCTACCTTTTGTAGAATACCACCGCACACCACCCTTGTCAACAAACTAAAAGAATTAAAACGCAGATTTTGACCATTTTAAAAACTTTTACCTAATGCACAATATTTTGGGGGATTTTTAGTGCAACTTCACTATATATAGATAATGTAATTTTTTTAATTATCTTGACAATACAGTCACAAAAATGTACTATATAAGATGTATGAAAATCATTTCACGGAGGGATATTTGTGAAGAACACTGACAAATCTATGGAAAAAATCGTTGCTTTGTGTAAAGGCAGGGGTTTTGTATATCCGGGCTCTGAGATTTATGGCGGACTTGCTAACACATGGGACTACGGTCCACTGGGTATGGAGCTCAAAAACAACATCAAAAAAGCATGGCTCAAAAAGTTTGTACAGGAAAACAAGTACAACGTTGGTCTTGACTCTGCTATTCTTATGAACCCTACCACTTGGGTTGCATCAGGTCACTTAGGTGGCTTCTCTGACCCACTGATGGACTGTAAAGACTGTAAGACTCGTCACCGTGCTGACAACCTCATCGAAGATTTCGACGGTACTAACGTTGCCGGCTGGACTAACGAGCAGATGACAGACTACATCAAGGAAAAGAACATTCCTTGCCCTAACTGTGGCAAACAGAATTTCACTGATATTCGTCAGTTCAACCTTATGTTCAAGACTTTCCAGGGCGTTACTGAAGACTCAAAATCCGAGATCTATCTCCGTCCTGAAACAGCACAGGGTATTTTCGTGAATTTCGCAAACATTCAGCGCACAAGCCGAAAGAAAGTTCCTTTCGGTGTAGCACAAATCGGTAAATCATTCCGTAACGAAATCACACCGGGTAACTTCATCTTCAGAGTTAGAGAATTTGAGCAGATGGAGCTTGAGTTCTTCTGCAAGCCTGGTACTGACCTTGAGTGGTTTGACTACTGGAGATCATACTGCAGAGATTGGCTCTACGCACTCGGTATGAAAGAAGAAAACCTGCGACTCAGAGATCACGACCCAGAAGAGCTTTGCTTCTATTCAAAAGCTACAACTGACTTTGAGTACCTCTTCCCATTTGGCTGGGGTGAGCTGTGGGGTATTGCTGACAGAACTGACTACGACCTCACTCAGCACCAGAACACTTCAGGCAAGAGCCTTGAATACTTTGACCCTAGCGACAACTCAAGATACATTCCATATGTTATCGAGCCATCTCTGGGCGTTGAGCGTCTCTTCCTTTCCATCATCACAGAAGGCTACGACGAAGAAGTTGTTGATGCAGAAAAGAACGATGTTCGTACAGTGCTCAGACTTCATCCTTTCCTTGCTCCGTTCAAGGCTGCTGTACTCCCACTTTCCAAGAAACTCGGCGAGCAAGCTGAAGCTCTCGCAGCTGATCTTTCAAAAGACTTTATGGTTGAGTACGACGATGCTGGTTCTATCGGCAAGCGTTACCGCAGACAGGACGAAATCGGCACACCGCTTTGTATCACATACGACTTCGAGTCACTCGAAGACGGTTGTGTAACAGTTCGTGATCGTGACACTATGGAACAGGTCAGAATCAAAATCGAAGAACTCAAAGCATATATCGCAGAAAAAGTTAAGTTCTGATTTTAAACTACATAAAGATACCCCGCAAGGCTTTACTGATCGCCCTGCGGGGTTTTGTTTTTACTATTTAATTATTTTGATAAAAGCTTTTTGATACGATCAACCGCTTCGATAGTATTATCTCTGTCGCCGAATGATGTGAGACGGAAGTAACCCTTGCCACATTCGCCAAAGCCCTCGCCCGGTGTACCAACTACATTAGCGTTCTCGAGCAGATAGTCAAAGAACTCCCAAGAGCCCATCCCGTTCGGGCACTCAAGCCAGATGTAAGGTGAGTTTTTGCCACCTGTGTAGTAGATTCCGAGCTCATCAAGAGCAGATGCAATGATCTTTGCATTTTCTTTGTAGTAGCTCAGGTTCTCTTTAATCTGCTTTTGGCCCTCACTTGAGAAAACAGCAGCTGCTGCACACTGTACAGGATATGAAACGCCATTGAATTTTGTAGCTTCTCTTCTGTACCACAGCTTGTAGATGTTGTGTCCATCTCTTTCGAGTTCCTTAGGGATAACAGTGTAACCACAACGAACACCCGTAAAGCCTGCTGTCTTTGAAAGTGAACAGAACTCGATAGCGCACTGTCTTGCACCTTCAACAGCAAAGATAGAGCGTGGGCAATCATCAGTGATGAACGCTTCATATGCACAGTCATAAAGAATGATAGCATCGTTTTTGAGTGCGTAGTCAATCCATACTTTGAGCTGGTCTTTTGTATATGCTGAGCCTGTTGGGTTGTTAGGTGAGCAAAGGTAGATGATGTCAGCCTTTACATTCTCGTCAGGCATAGCACAAAAACCGTTTTCTTTATTAGCCGGAGCTAAAACAATTTTACGACCTGCCATGATGTTAGAGTCAACATAAACAGGATAAACAGGATCAGTAACAAGCACGATGTTGTCTTCAGAAAAAATGTCGCCGAAGTTACCGGTGTCAGACTTTGCACCGTCGTTGATGAGGATCTCGTCCGTAGAAACCTCTACACCAAATGATGCGTAGTAATCTGCTACTGCCCCTCGTACAAACTCATAGCCTTCGTAGTCAGGATAGCCTTTAAAGCTTTCCTTTACTCCAAGCTCATCAACGCCTTTTTTGAAAGCATCAACAACAACAGGAGCGAGCGGCAGAGTTACGTCACCGATACCAAGTTTGATGACCTTTTTGTCAGGGTTTTCAGCGATAAATTTATTGGTGCGCTTTGCAATCTCAGCGAAGAGATAGTTGGGCACAAGATTATCATAATTGTGATTGATTTTCATATTCATCAGTCCTTTTCAAAATTTCCAGTAATACTATACAGCAAAATACGTTTTTTATCAAGTGTTTTAAAAATAAAAGGCGGTTTATACACCGCCCTTTTTTACACTTCAATTTCTCCGTCAAAGACTTTTGTCGCAGGGCCGGTCATCAACACACGCTCATCAGTGTAGTTGATGATGAGATCACCGCCACGCAAATGCACTGTGATATCTTCGCCCTTTTTGCAGTAGCCGTTCTCAACTGCAGCGACTGCTGTTGCACATGCCCCTGTACCACACGCCCATGTTTCACCACTGCCACGCTCCCACACACGCATCTGCAAAGTTTTGTCATCAATCACCTTGACAAACTCTGTGTTGATACGCTCAGGAAAAGCTGCGTGGTTTTCAAAATGCGGTCCGATTTTCTCAAGCTCAAGAGAATCAACATCATCTACAAAAGTAACGCAGTGAGGGTTGCCCATCGAAACACAGGTAACGATGTGCTCCTTACCATTCACCAAAAGTGGCTTTGCAATAACTGTATCACAGCCATCGTATATAACAGGAATTTCTTTGGCCTTAAGCTCTGCCTTGCCCATATCAACCTCGAGCAACTCAGCCTTGCCATCAACCGCAGTGATTTTGAGTGTTTTGATACCACTTAGTGTTTCGATAGTGATAGTATCCCTGCTTTTATCCTCGAGCAGATTATCGTACACGTATTTTCCTACACAGCGTACACCGTTGCCACACATTTTGCCTTCGCTTCCGTCAGCGTTGAACATACGCATCTTTGCATCAGCGACATCGCTACTACAAATGAGGATAACACCGTCGCCACCGATAGAAAAACGTCTGTCAGACAGCTTTAAGGCTAAATCGTTCGGATCGTCGATCTGCTGTTCTATAGCGTTGATATAGATATAATCATTACCGATTCCGTGCATTTTTGTAAATTTCAACATTTTACTCAGTCCTCTTGAATAAATTATATATAGATTATATCAAACTAAGCGAGATTTGACAACCTATTTACCTTTATATATAGCATTTTTAGAAGTTTTCTTGCTTGACAAATTGTGGCTTGTAAACTATACTTTTTTCATATTTTTTTATTATTGAGGAGTTTTGTATGATAGATGTTCCTAGCATTTTCGGCATAGACGTTTTTAACGAACAAGTTATGAAAGAACGTCTAGATGAAGACACATATGACGCACTCAAAGCGACTATCAAAAACGGTGAGTCGCTCGATATAAATGTCGCAAACTCTGTTGCAAAAGCAATGAAAGAGTGGGCTATTGAGAAAGGTTGTACACACTACACACACTGGTTCCAGCCTATGACAGGTATCACGGCTGAAAAACACGACAGCTTTTTAACCCCGACTGATGATGGAAAAGTCATCATGGACTTTTCTGGCAAGGCTCTTGCTAAAGGCGAAAGCGATGCATCATCTTTTCCAAACGGTGGCATCCGTGCTACTTTTGAAGCCAGAGGTTACACTGCGTGGGATCCTACATCCTACGCTTTTATAAAAGACTCTTCTCTGTACATTCCGACTGCTTTTATGTCATACACAGGCGAAGTGCTGGATAAAAAAACTCCGCTTCTGCGCTCTATGGACAGAGTAAGCAATGAAGCTGTGCGTATCTTAAAGCTTTTTGGTAAGACTGACGTCACACGTGTCACAGCTTCTGTTGGTGCGGAACAGGAGTACTTCCTCATCGACCGCAAAATGTATGATAAGCGCAAAGACCTGAAATACACAGGACGTACACTTTTCGGTGCAAAAGCTACAAAAGGTCAGGAGCTCGAAGACCACTACTTCGGTGCTATCAAAAACCGCGTATCATTGTTTATGAAAGAGCTTGATGAACAGCTGTGGCGACTTGGGATATATTCAAAAACCAAACACAACGAGGTTGCCCCTGCTCAGCACGAGCTTGCACCAATTTACACCACAACCAACATCGCAACCGACCAGAACCAGCTCACAATGGAAACGATGAAAACTATCGCCCGAAAGCACGGTATGTCGTGTCTGCTCCACGAAAAGCCTTTTGCTAATGTAAACGGTAGTGGTAAACACAACAACTGGTCACTCAATACAAACACAGGTGAAAATCTGCTCAAACCAGGCAGAAAGCCTGAAGAAAACACTCAGTTTTTGCTCTTCCTCGCAGCTGTTATCAAGGCTGTTGATGAGCATCAGGATTTACTTCGAATATCTGTCGCTACTGCAGGAAACGACCACCGACTTGGCTCAAGCGAAGCTCCTCCTGCTATCATTTCGATGCATTTGGGTGATGACCTCGAAGCTATTGTCGACGCTATCATCAAAAACGAAGACTATGAATCACACGGACGAGTGCTGTTTTCAACAGGTGTCGAGTCGATGCCTGACTTCAAAAAAGACACATCAGACAGAAACCGCACCTCACCTTTTGCTTTCACAGGCAACAAGTTCGAGTTTCGTTCCCTCGGCTCATCTATCAGCATTTCGTGCCCTAATATTATGCTCAACACCATCGTTGCGGATACACTTTCACAGTTTGCTGATAAGCTCGAAAAAGCCAACGACTTCAACTCAGCATGCCGCAGTCTGATCCGCAAGACCTTCAAAGCTCACCGACGCATCATCTTCAACGGTGACGGTTACACCGAAGAATGGGTAAATGAAGCAGAAAAAAGAGGACTTTTGAATCTCAAAAACACACCTGATGCACTCGAACATTTTGTTGACAAAAAGAACATCGAGCTCTTTACTCGCAACCACATCTACGGTGAAACAGAAGTCAGAGCAAGATACGAAATACTACTTGAAAACTACTCAAAGGTTATCGCTATTGAAGCTCAGACTATGATAAATATGGCAAAGAAGGATATCTTCCCTGCTGTGTCTAAATTCACAGGAGAACTCGCACAGACTATAGTCACAAAAAAGGCTGTGTCATGTGAGATCAAAACAGATGCAGAAGAAGCACTTCTTAAAAATATGTCAGAGCTGCTCTCACGCTTTGCAACGCTCACCGATACACTCGAGAAAAATCTGAGTGATGCAGACAATCACAGGAGCGACCCGCTCACACTCGCAAAATACTATCGTGACTTTGTGCTCACCTCAATGAACGAGCTCAGAGAAGTCGGCGATTTGATGGAGACCGATATGTCCACACAGCACTGGCCATATCCGTCATACGGCGATATGCTGTACTCGGTGCAATAAAATAATCCCCGACTAAAAAGTCGGGGATTTTTGTTTATATAAAATTCTGTGATATTGTATCCTATTATTGTGGCAAACCGTCCTCAGATAATGCACGCAGATTTGTCGCAATCAGCTCAAGGGAAGAATAAAAAATCTCTCTGTCCTCATCACTCAGACCTTTTCCAGCTATTTCCACCGCAACAGCTATGCGCTTGTGGAGTGCTTTTGCCGCACTTTTTCCCTCATCAGTGAGCTTTAGAAGTCCTCTGTATGAATTTTTGCCTCCGCACTCTTTTATGACAAGACCTTTTTCTTCCATAATAGACAGCATTCTTGATACATCAGCCTTGTCCTTGCCACAAAGCTCAGATAGCTTTGGTGCAGTGATGCCCTCATCGTATTTATACAGCGTAGTGAGGTATGTAGCGTGTGGGCCTTTGAGTCCTATTTTCTGCATTTCGTCGTTAGCGATTTTGTGCCAGTAGCGTACGATCTCAAATATTGCAAAAGAAAATTTTTCAAATCTCTCTATCATTCTATGTACCCCTTAAAAAGATGTTGCATTATCAACATTGGAAATTATATAGCAAAGGTGTATAAATGTCAACAAAAAGCCTGCACAGTGCACAGTAGAACAGGCTTTTATTTTTATATCAAATCACCCAGATATGATTTCACCTTTTCGTTCGCTTTGTAACTGAGCTTTTCTTCGTCGATTTTTGTGAGTCTGCTGTGCTCAACGGTTATCTCACCGTTGATGATAGTATAATCCACTGCACCCTTGAGACCGACTGTCGAAAGCATTGACTTCGGATCAGATGTCGCACCGACAAGCTCTACTCGACGCTTATCTACCATGAACATATCAGCACACTTGCCCTCTCCTAAAAAACCGATATCATCACGTCCGAGTATCTGTGCTGAGCCGACAGTTGCGATTTTCAAGACATCGTACGGTGTGAGTCCCTCGCTACCAAAAGTGAGTCGTGACAAAAGATACGCTACCCTGATTTCTTCAAGCATATTAGAGCCATCGTTTGATGCACTGCCATCTACTGCCAAACCGACTTTCACGCCCATTTTCAGCATCTGCGATATTTTTGCAACGCCTGAGCTCAATTTCATATTGGACACAGGACAGTGTGCAACACCTGTGCCTGTATCTGCCAAAAGCTCCAGCTCTCTGTCATCAAAATGAATTCCGTGAGCGTACCAAACATCATCTCCCACAAAGCCCAAAGACTCCATATATGAAAGCGGACGCTTGTTGAACTTTTCGAGTGTGTAGTTTTCTTCGTCAAGAGTTTCACACAGATGCGTATGAAGTCTGACGCCATATTCTCTTGCAAGTTTTGCGCTTTCTCTATATAAGTCAGCACTTGCTGAAAACGGCGAGCACGGAGCAAGTGACACCATACACATAGATGCATCACCGCTGTCGTGATATTTTTCGATAGCTTTCACAGAGTCTTTGAGTATCTCGTCAGTTGTCTGCACAACGCTGTCAGGAGGAAGCCCACCGTCTTTTTGTGACAGGTTCATACTGCCCCGTGACATATACATTCTGATGCCAAGCTCCTTTGATGCCCTTGCCTGTGCATCAAGCAAAGTATCTGCTGTGCCACAGGGAAAAACATAGTGGTGGTCAAAGCACGTTGTGCAACCGTTTTTCATCAGCTCCGCCATACCGCTTTGTGAGCTCAGATACACAACCTCGCTGTCAAGATTTTTCCACACACTATAAAGTGAAGTGAGCCACGGAAAAAGCTCCATATTTTGCACCTTTTTGATATTTCTTGAAAACATCTGATACAAATGGTGATGAGTGTTCACAAGACCCGGATAGCATATCATATTTGAGCAGTCAATCACTCTGTTTGCATCTTTTTCAATGTTTTTAGCGATACGCTCAATCTTACCGTCTTTTATAAATATATCTACGTTTTCATACACAGTGTCGTTTTTGTCACACGACACAACTGTGTTCACATTTTTTAGAAGCAATGTCATATATATCACCCATTTAAGTATAAAAAAATCCCTCACAAAACGCAAGGGATTTTGTCTTTAATATAAAACTATCTGTCTTCTCTGAAATATGCAAGACCGAGTGAGTTCGGTGGTTGGTTTTCTCTTTTCTTTCTGAAAGATGTGAAAACAAGCACAATGATAGTAACAACATACGGAAGCATATTGAACAGTTCAAGACTGCTTCTTGTAAGACCAGGAATATACAGATAAGCCCAGAACAAGAAACCAAAGAGGTATGCACCCCAGATAGTGTTCTTAGGACGCCAGATAGCAAAAATAACAAGTGCTACAGCAAGCCAACCCAAGTTTTCGATAGTACCGTCGTTTGCCCAAGTGCCCTTTGTGTAGTCCATTACGTAGTAAAGACCACCCAAGCCTGCGATACCTGTACCGATGCAAGTAGCAAGGTAGCGATACAAAGTAACGTTGATACCTGCAGCATCTGCAGTAGCAGGGTTCTCGCCGACAGCTCTGAGGTTAAGACCTGAGCGAGTTTTGTTCAGATACCACTGGCACAAGATAGCTAAAATAATAGCTACATATACAAGCCAGCCGTAAGAGAACAGCAGTTTTCCGACAACGCCTAAATCAGACAACAAAGGAAGCTTTGTCATAAACACCTTGCTGGTTGTAGCAACACGGATCTGACCAACACCACCTGCAAAACCGTTCAAGAGTCCACCGAAGAAGTTCGCTACACCTGAACCGAAAATAGTGAGTGTAAGACCGGTTACATTCTGGTTAGCTCGAAGTGTGATAGTCAAAAAGCTGAATATAAGTCCGCCGAGTGCCGCCGCCAAGAACGCACAAAGTATAGCGATGATAGCACATACAACAGGGTTAGGCTCTGCAACGTTTTTCTCATAGAAGAAAACACCGATAAGACTCGAAATTGCACCCAGATACATAACACCCGGAATACCTAAGTTGAGGTTGCCTGCTTTTTCTGTGATGATTTCTCCGAGTGCGCCAAACATAATAATCGTACCAAAAGCAATAGAAGACTGTAATAAAGTAGTTAAACCTGACATATTACTGCACCTCCTTGTTTTTGTGACGGAAAATCATACGATAGTTGATGAAAAACTCACTGCCCAATATGAAGAACAGGATAATACCTGTGATCATAGAAGCAACATAGTCGTTGAGATCGTATTTGGAAGCGATTTCGATAGCACCCTTGTCAAGGAAAACAAGCAGTGCAGAAATCAGAATCATTGTGAAGGTGTTGAACTTTGCAAGCCATGCAACAATAATAGCTGTGAATCCCTTACCGCCGGCTGTGCTGATAGAAATAGTGTGTGATGCACCGGATACTGCTACAAAACCTGAAAGACCGCAGATAGCACCGGAGATAAGCATAGTGCGGATGATAACTTTCTTAACGTTGATGCCGGCATAGCGGGCTGTATTTTCAGAGTCACCGACAACAGCGATTTCATATCCTTGTTTTGAGTACTTGAGATAGATGAACATACCCACAGTGACTATCATAACAACGATAACATTGAGCAGATAGTCCTGTCCTAATATGGATGGGAACCAACCCTCGTGGCCTGTCGGGTTGATAACGCCGACTGTGTTAGAACCGTATGGGTTTTCCCACAGAGCTACGAAGAAAGATGTCAGCTGAATAGCAACATAGTTCATCATCAGTGTGAACAGTGTTTCGTTTGTGTTCCACTTAGCCTTAAAAAGTGCAGGCAAAAATGACCATATAGCGCCTGCGAGCAAGCTAGTGACTACCATACAAATAAAAAGCACAACAGGTGGAAGATCCTTGAGATAAATCATACAAGCGGCAGTTGCGATACCACCGACGAGTATCTGACCTTCGGCACCGATGTTCCAGAAACGCATCTTGAACGCAGGAGCAAGTCCGACCGCAATGCACAAAAGCATCATAGTATCACGAATAGTGATCCATGTGCGTCGGTTGAAAAATTTGTAATCTTTGGAGAAAGCACCGAATGCACCCTCCACCATAGATTTGTAAACCTCGAGAGGATTAACCTTAACGAGCAAGTAAATGATACCGCCACAAACAATAAGTGCAAGCACGATGGAAACAAGTCTTACTATAGTAGATTTCCAAAACGGAATCGAATCACGCTTTGCAATACGCACGAGCGGTTCCTTGTGTGTTGCAACATTAGCCATTGTTTTGCTCCTCCTCTCTGATATGTGTCATCAAAAGACCGATTTCTTCTTTTGTAGTTGTGCGGGCATCAACAATGCCGTTGAGCTTGCCGTCACACAAAACCAGAATACGGTCTGACAAAGCGAGCAGTACGTCGAGATCCTCACCGACATAGATAACTGCAACGCCTTTTTCTTTTTGTTCATTCAGCAATCCGTAAATAGTGTAAGATGTATTTACATCAAGTCCACGCACAGCATATGCCGTCATTAGCACGGTCGGCTGTGCTGCGATTTCTCGACCGACAAGTACTTTTTGTACATTACCACCGGAGAGCTTTCGCACCGGAGTCTGAATACTCGGGGTCACAACCTCGAGATCATCCTTGACTTTATTAGCGAGTTTTTTCGGACCTGTACGCTCAGTAAAGAAAACACCCTTTCTATATGAACGCAACATCATATTGTCTGACATACCCATCGAACCAACAAGACCCATACCGAGTCTGTCTTC
This sequence comes from Ruminococcus sp., assembly GCA_045539655.1. Lineage (GTDB taxonomy): Bacteria > Bacillota > Clostridia > Oscillospirales > Acutalibacteraceae > Ruminococcoides. The sequence continues at coordinate 19,986 of JAZQFT010000032.1, forward strand.
AGGCACAAACGAAAGTGCTACGCCAAGATTTTTGATTTGCAGAGCAGTTTTTCCGATGAGCTCAACTTTTTCATCGCTGTCAGGTGCAACATACTGCACTGAGCTGCCCTGTGCTGTTTCCTGAAGACCGGCGATAGCCTCAAGGAGCTCTTTCTGACCGCTACCGGAAATACCTGCGATACCTAAAATCTCACCGCCATATGCCGTGAAAGATACGTTTTCCAGAGCGTTGACACCGTATTTGTTCACACAAGTGAGGTCTTTTACAACAAGACGCTCTTTGATATTCTGTGGCTCTTTTCTGTCGATTTCGAGTGTGACTTTCTGTCCAACCATCATCTCTGTTAGCGACTGAACTGATGCGTCTTTTGTATCGACAGTGCCGACATACTCACCTTTTCGAAGAATCGAAACTCTGTCAGAGATAGCGAGCACCTCGTTGAGCTTATGTGTAATGATGATGATGGACTTTCCGTCTTCTTTCATATTACGCATAACATCGAAAAGCACATCGGTTTCCTGAGGAGTGAGTACCGCAGTAGGCTCATCAAGAATAAGAATATTTGCACCACGATAGAGCGCTTTGACGATTTCGAGTGTCTGCTTTTCAGACACGCTCATATTGTAGACCTTTTTGTCAGGGTCAACCTTGAAACCGTACTTTTCACAGATAGCTAAAATATCTGTTGCAATCTGCTTTTTGTTGAAAGCGATGTTCTTATCAAGACCCAGCGCTACGTTCTCTGTAGCAGTGAACACGTCAACAAGCTTGAAATGCTGGTGAATCATACCAATACCCAGAGCATACGCATCTTTCGGAGAACGGATAGAAACTTCTTTCAAGCCTTCGCCGTCGTTGTCCATAAAAATACTGCCTGAATCAGGGTAGTAAATACCTGCGAGCATATTCATCAGTGTAGTCTTACCTGAACCATTCTCACCAAGCAGCGATAAAATCTCGCCTTTTTCGATATGAAGCGTAACATTCTTATTAGCTATAACCTTTTTACCAAATGTTTTGGTAATATCCTGTAGCTTTACAGCAATATTGTTTTGCACTGCACATCCTCCTCTTTTGCTTTAGATAAAACACAATAGTCCCATATTAAAACTGCTGTGTTTTATCTAAAAACCAAGTGTATAATAAACTCGTAAAGGGAAGCCGAAAAAAATCGGCTTCCCTTAGTGCGGAAAACTTCCGTCAAATATGAAAATTAGTTGAGAAGTGTGATACCGTCGATATCGAGTGCGAAGCAAGGAGCTGACTGGAAGTATGACTCGTGGAAGTAACCATCGAATACAGCCTCGTCAGCATCTGGAACGAAGTCGCCGTCTGTATCTGTAGCAAATGCAGACTCAACCTTCTTGCCATCTACTGTGAATGTGTCGATATCAAATACCTGAAGCTCGCCGTTCTTGATAGCAGCGATAACTTCGTCAACCTTCTCCTGTGTGCCTTCTGCAACAGACTCGCCGAGTGGTGTGATAGCTACTGCGCCGTCAGCATAGCCCTTAGCCCAGTTTGTTGGAACAGCTTCGCCCTTCATAGCAGCGCCGATAGCTTCTGTGTAATATACAGACCATACGTTTGTAGCAGATGTGAGCGCGCCCTGTGGAGCAACCTCGAGCATGTCGATGTTGTAGCCGATTGAGTAGCAAGTATCGCCAGCTTCTACAGCAGCCTGTACAGCTGATGGAGCTCCTGTTGAGTCAGCGTGCTGACCGATGATAACGCAACCCTGAGAGATGAGCTGGTTAGCTGTTTCGCCCTCTTTTGTAAGGTCGAACCAAGAGTTTGTGAACTGAACGCTCATAGAAACCTTTTCATAAACTGACTTGATACCGAGGAAGAAAGCTGTGTAACCTGACTTAACCTCTGCATATGGGTAAGCACCTACATAACCAACCTTAACGTTGCCGTCAGCGTCGAAGTTGTCGTCCTCAAGCTTGTCGTTCTCAACGAGCTCTTTGATCTTCATACCTGCAACAACACCTGATACGAATCTTGACTCATATACAGCTGTGAATGCGTTACAGAAGTTTGGAAGACCTGAAGCCTTAGCTGTGTCACCTGTCATAGCAATGAAAGTAACGTCAGGATACTCAGTAGCAGCGAGCTGCATGTGTGACTGATGACCGTAAGAGTTAGAAATAACGAGGTTGCAACCCTGATCAGCAAGGTCAGCAGCTGTGTCATAGCATGTCTCGTCCTCTGGGATTGTGTACTTCCAGATAATCTGTTCATCAGCAAGACCTAAAGCTTTTGCAGCTTCCTGAATGCCCTGCATATGAGCGTATGTATAACCCTCGTTCTCGTCACCAACAAGGATAACGCCCATCTTGAAATCAGATGTTGTGTCTGCCTGATCCGGAGTAGCTTCCTGTGGAGCAGCACAAGCTGCAAGTGAAACTACCATAAGGATAGCAAGCATAAGTGCGAATAACTTTTTCATTGGAATTTCCTCCTTAAAATTCTTTCCTTTCGGAAATGTTCGATTAGTCCACCTATGGTGAATTCTAACACTACAATTATACAGTTTCGTTTTTCAAATAACAATATTTTAAAAGAAATATAATTACAAAATTTTAATAATTTTTATGAAAACTCAACTGTGACGGTAGACTTTGGTTTAAAACTCGCTGTACAACTGTTGGTTTTCTGCAAAACTAAGAGTTGTTATTTCTTTTGAAGAAATATAGCTTGCGTTTTGTACAGTAAAATTTAAGTATAGCTAAAAAGAAGCACATATATTAAAAAGAGATGATTTTATGAACAGCTTTATACTAAAAGGTGACATATGCTACAGCACCGATAAAAACACACTAAACACGCACAAAGACGCCTATCTCGTATGCGTTGACGATGTATGCAAAGGCGTTTTTGACAAAATCCCTAAAGAATACGAATGTTTGCTCATCTATAATTATGAAGACAAACTCATTATACCCGGACTTGTTGACCTGCATACCCACGCTCCTCAGTACAGCTTTCGAGGACTCAATATGGACGTCGAGTTGCTCACCTGGCTCAGCGAAAACGCTTTTTGTGAAGAAGCTAAGTACAGTGACATTTCATATGCCGAAAAAGCATACTCGATATTCTGTGACTCTCTAAAAAACAGCGTCACCACCCGTGCGTGCATATTCTCGACTATTCACACAGATGCAACTGTGCTTTTGATGCAAAAGATGGAAGAGTCAGGACTTGTTTGCTATGTAGGCAAAGTCAATATGGACAGAAATTCACCAGATTATTTGTGCGAAGAAAGCGCCGAAAAAGCAGCATCGGATACGGAAAAATGGATTACAGACACCAAAGAAAAATTCAAAAACACATATCCGATAATCACTCCGAGATTTGTCCCGAGTTGTACCGACGAGCTGATGACAGCTTTAGGAAAGCTTGCAAAAGAACACAACATTCCGGTACAGTCACATCTGTCCGAAAACAAAGACGAGATAAAATGGGTCAAAGAGCTGTGTCCTGCATCTTCATCGTACAGCGACGCATATGACGACTTCAACCTTTTTGGAAAAGATACAAAAACTGTTATGGCACACTGCGTGCACTGCAGCGACGAAGAAGTTGAACTGATAAAGAAAAACAGAGTTTTTATAGCACACTGCCCTGCTTCTAACACAAACCTTTCTTCGGGCATAGCACCAGTGAGAAAATACATCGACAAAGATCTTTTAGTCGGCTTGGGCACTGATATGGGCGGTGGCGAAAAAGACTCGCTGTTTTGTGCCATAGTCGAAGCGATAAAGGTTTCAAAACTATACTACAGACTTGTCGATAAAAACATAAAACCGCTCACTTTCAACGAAGCCTTTTATCTTGCAACAAAAGGTGGCGGTGAATTTTTCGGCACAGTCGGCTCTTTTGAAAAAGGTTATGAGTTCGACGCTATTGTTATCGATGACTCTGTTGTGCCACATCCTCAGGAGCTTAGCCTCAAAGAGCGACTTGAACGAAGCGTTTATTTGTCTGCTGACACAAAGGGTATCAAAGCAAAATTTGTGCGTGGCAAAAAGATAATATAAAGGCAACAAATAATAAAGGCTTGTGCAAAACACAAGCCTTTTCTTTTATCCTTCTATTCTGGTACCCGTGAGTCCCATCAATCCTTCTTTTGCTTTGGTGAGTTCTGTGATAAGTGCTACTCTGCCGTTTTTTGACTCAACAAACTGTGCACACGCATCAACCTTTTCATACATACTGCCCTTTTGAAAACACCCCTGCAAGAGGTACTCTTTCGCATTAAGCACTGTCATTGTATCTATCTGCTGTTCATTTTCTTTTTTGTAGTTTATGCACACTTTTTCTACTGCAGTCAGTATGATGAACATATCTGCATCAAGCTCATTTGCAAGCAAAGCACTTGCGTAATCCTTATCTATGACCGCAGACACACCTTTGAGATGCTCACCCACAGCATAAACAGGTATGCCTCCACCGCCACAACACACAACTATATTGCCGTCTTCTATGAGGGATTTCACCACTGAAAGCTCAATAATCTCCTGCGGTTTTGGTGATGGCACAACACGTCTGTAGCATCCTTTGCTACATTCAGTAAAAACATGGCCGTATTTTTCGCTCGCAAAGTCAGCTTCTTCTTTTGTCATAAATTTTCCGATAGGCTTCGATGGTACAAGGAAAGCCTTGTCATCTCTATCGACTCTGACCTGTGTGAGTACTGTGCTGACATTACGGGCAATAGCTCTTTCCCTCATTTCTCTGCGCAAAGCGTTTTGCATATCATATCCGATATACGCCTGGCTCATCGCTACACACATCGAAAGAGGTGTCTTGCCCTGTACGCTGTCCTCTTTTGCAAACAGGCTCATCGCAGAATCTATCATTCCTACCTGCGGGCCGTTACCATGAGTGATGATAACTTCGTGTCCGTATTCTATCAGGTCAACAATAGCTTTGGCTGTCTCTTTGACCGCAATGTACTGTTCAGGCAGATTTTTGCCCAGCGCATTTCCACCCAGCGCTACTACTATACGCATTTTCTTCATGCTATCACCCTTATATAATATACGTAAATTGCCGACAGTTTCCTGTCGGCAAATTTTCTATCAAAAGTCTTTTCTGTTTTTTGCCTTTTTCTCAAGTTCTTTGAGTGCTTTTGCAGGGTCTTTCACCTTTGCAAGGAATATCATAGCAGCTATGATGTACGGCTTGAACGATGCTTCTTTGTACAGCTCTTTGCGGTATCTGTCAAAGACCGATGCTTCCACCTCACCCTCTTTGCACGATACTCCTGTGATATCAGCAGGCAGACAGTGCAGATAGAGTGCTTTTCCGTCTTTTGTGAGTTTCATCATCTCTTGCGTACATTCCCAGTCTTTATGCTGTGCGTTTTGCTCGAGCAGCTCTTTTTCGAGCTCTTTGATGCCATCAAAATCGCCCTCGCCATAAAGATTGGTACGCTTTTCCATAGCCGAGAACGATGCCCAACTCTTTGGATAAACTACATCAGCATCTTTGAACGCTTGTGCCATATCGTGACATTTTGTAAAGCTACCGCCTGACTTTTCAGCGTTCGCTTTAGCGACTTCTTCGACTTCTTCCATCACATCATAGCCCTCAGGATGAGCAAGTACTACGTCCATACCAAAACGAGTGAAAAGTCCGATAACGCCCTGTGGAACTGAAAGCGGTTTACCGTATGACGGTGAATACGCCCATGTCATAGCGAGCTTTTTGCCTTTGAGGTTTTCAACGCCGCCGAACTGATGAATGATATGGAGCATATCAGCCATAGCCTGTGTTGGGTGGTCGATATCGCACTGCAGATTCACAAGAGTCGGCTTTTGCTCCAAGATGCCATCACTATAGCCCTCTTTCACTGCATCGATAACTTCCTTCTGATATGTGTGACCTTTGCCGATGTACATATCATCACGAATACCTATAACGTCAGCCATAAAAGAAATCATGTTAGCAGTTTCACGCACTGTCTCGCCGTGAGCTATCTGGCTTTTGCCCTCGTCGAGGTCCTGTACTTCAAGACCGAGCAAATTACACGCTGATGCAAAAGAAAAACGTGTACGGGTCGAGTTGTCCCTGAAGTTCGAGATAGCAAGCCCGCTGTCGAAAATCTTAGTTGATATGTTACGCTCACGCAAATCTCTCAACGCATCTGCAACAGTGAAAACAGCATCGATTTCGTCGTCTGTTTTATCCCAGGTGAGGAAAAAGTCATCTTCGTACATATTCTCGATGTTTAAGGTTTCGAGATGTTTTATTAAATCTTTTGATTTGCTCATATTATTATCCTTCTTACTTTTTATAGTTTAGTGGAATAGCGGCATAAACAGCGGCACAACGGACAAGGTCTTCTTTCCATGTCTTTTCGTTCGGAGCGTGTGCCTGTGCTTCGGCACCAGGACCAAAACCGATGCAAGGGATACCGTATCTGCCCATAATAGAAACACCGTTTGTGGAGAAAGTCCACTTGTCAACACGTGGCTCTCCGTACATACCCTTGTGAGCTTCAACAACAGCGAGAGTCGCAGGATGGTCCTCCGGGATTACCCATGTCGGAAAGTAGCACTCAGTAGGATAAACTAGTCCTGTCCATGACGGACGCTCATAGGTATACATAGTGACTTGTGCCCCGTATTTCTTAACGCTAGGAAGTGAACGCACTTCTTCGAGCGCTGACTGCCATGTTTCGCCATCTGTGAGTCTTCTGTCAAGCGACACAGCCGCCATATCGGCAACCGCACAGCGTGACGGTGAATTGTAGAAAGACTGTGATACTGTGACAGTACCTTTGCCCAAAAACTCATCGTAGTGAAGTTTGTCGTTGAGGTCACGAATTTCAGTGATGATGTCAGCCATCTTGTAGATAGCGTTGTCCCCACGTTCAGGAGCTGAGCCGTGACAGGATACTCCCTTGACTTCTACTCTGATTTCCATTCTGCCTCGCTGACCACGATAGATACCTTTGTCAGTAGGCTCTGTAATAACAACAAACTCCGGCTTAATACCCAGTTCGTTATGGATATACTGCCAGCAAAGTCCGTCGCAGTCTTCTTCCTGCACTGTGCCGGTGACAAGGATTTTGTATCCGTCAGGAATAAGCGAAAGGTCTTTCATGATCTTTGCACCGTACACAGCAGACACCAGACCGCCCTCCTGATCGGAAGTACCTCGTCCGCCGATTTCAGTGTCAGTTTCATATCCCTCATATGGGTCAAAAGTCCAGTTGCTCATCTCACCAAGACCGACAGTATCTATATGTGCATCATAAGCGATGATTTTTTCGCCATCGCCCATCCATCCTAGCACGTTACCCATCGGGTCGATTTCGACTTTGTCAAAATGAAGCTTTTCCATCTCAGCTTTGATGCGTTTGATAACGCCCTCTTCCTGAGCTGATTCTGATGGAATCGCAACCAGATCACGTAAAAAAGCGGTCATATCATTTTCGTAGTTTTGTGCTGCGGTTTTTATAGCGTCAAAATTCATCACAATACCTCAATTCTATATACATTTCACAGTAGTATATTAAATGTAAAACACTAAATGCTGTGTTTGCTTACTATTATTATAGCGTATGTTGTAAAAGAGTCAAACAAAAAATTCCGTTTTTGAACAAAAAAATTATTGAAATATAGACTCAGTTGTATTACTATAATACGTGTGATAAAAGTCACTTTGATTTTAAACCGAATAGTGTAGCAACTATACTACGCATTTCGATTTACTATATTGATGCAAAACAGGAGGTATTTTACAATGATTGATTTTAAAATTAACCGTGAAGGTTTGAAAAACAACATTGAAAAAGCAAGAGAAAACAACATCATCATCCCTACTATCAAACAGATGCAGTATCCTGACACTATCCCTGAGAAAATCAAGGAAAAGCTCAGCCACACTGGTCTTTGGGATCTTGATCCTGTAAACCTTTTTCGAATCACATGGAAAAACGAAGCAAAAGAATCAGGCGGACTTTTTCAAGAAGTGCCTAACTACATAGAGCTCCCTTCACAGCTCACAGGCGTAAAAGCACGAATTTTCGCTATGGTCGGCAAGTGGTTCCCAACAGGCTGCCACAAGGTCGGCGCATCTTTCGGATGTCTTGCACCAAGACTTGTTACTGGTCAGTTCGATGCTACAAAGCACAAGGCTGTATGGCCTTCTACAGGCAACTACTGCCGTGGCGGCGCGTTCAACTCTAATCTGCTCGCTTGCGATTCTATCGCTATTCTTCCTGAAGAAATGAGCAAAGAAAGATTTGACTGGCTCAAAACAGTTGCAGGCGAAATCATCGCTACTCCTGGCTGTGAGTCAAATGTTAAAGAAATTTTTGACAAAACATGGGAATTGAAACAGCGTGACGATGTTATGATCTTCAACCAGTTTGAAGAGATGGGCAACCCACTGTGGCATTATAACGTAACTGGTCACGGTCTTGCTACAGTATATGAAGCTATCAAAAACGACGGTGACAGATTCGCAGGTGCGTGCTTCACATCGGGTTCAGCAGGCACTATGAGTGCAGGCGACTACTTGAAAGACTTCTACCCAACCTTAAAGCTCGGCGTAGGCGAAGCTCTGCAGTGCCCTACTATCCTTGACAACGGTTTCGGCGGTCACAGAATCGAAGGTATCGGCGACAAGCACATTCCTTGGATTCACAACGTGAAGAACACCGATATGGCTATCGCTATTGATGACGAGGACAGCCAGAGATTGCTTCGACTTTTCAACACAGAAGACGGTAAATCATACCTCATAAACGATCTCGGTCTTGACAAAGACTTCGTCGAAAAACTTTCATGGCTTGGTATTTCAGGTATCGCTAACATCCTTTGCTGTATCAAAATGGCTAAATACTACGAGTTCACAGAGCACGACGTTATCGCAACTGTTCTCACTGACAGTGCTGGTATGTATCAGTCAAGAATTGACGAGCTCAACGAAATGCACGGTGAATATAACATAAAAGAAGCGGAAATCGACCACAAGCTCCATATGCTCGGCTTAAAGACAGACAGCCTCATTGAGCTTACATACGCAGAGCGTAAGCGTGTACACAACCTGAAGTACTACACATGGGTTGAACAACAGGGCAGAACTGTTGAAGAGCTCAACGCTTTGTGGTATGACACACAGGGCACTTGGGACTATGTTCACAAGCAGTGTGAAGAACTCGACAACCTCATCAATGAGTTCAACGAAGAAGTCGGACTTTTGAAAAAGCTTTGATCGAAGGTGAAAAAATGAAAAACGTCAAATACCTACAATGCGTAAAATGTGGCAAGACTTATGAAGCTACAGCTGACGCCACTACTTGCGAATGCGGTGGCATACTCGACGTAATATACGACTACGACTACATCAAAACCATCTTCAACAAAGATGTCTTGAAAAGTCGTGATGACCAGACTATGTGGAGATACAGAGAGCTCCTTCCTATTGAAGAAGACACCACTCCAAAGGGACTAAGGGTCGGCAACTCACCTATCTATGATGTACCTAAGGTCGCAAAGATGCTCGGCATCAAAAAACTCTACATCAAAGATGACGGTATCAACCCGACTTCTTCTCTAAAAGACAGAGCATCAGCGATGGCTGTTACAAAAGCTATCGAAGCAGGCTACAGCACTATCGCTTGTTCTTCAACAGGCAACGCTGCTTCTTCACTCGCTGGCAACGCTGCCGCTGCAGGACTTGAGACCTACATCTTCGTACCAGAGCGTGCACCAAAAGGAAAGATAGCTCAGCTTTTGATGTTCGGTGCGAACCTCACAGCAGTCAAAGGTACATACGAAGAAACCTTTGAGCTTTCCAAAAAAGCTATCGACAAGTATGGTTGGTACAACCGCAACGCTGCTATCAACCCATATCTCAGCGAAGGCAAAAAGACAGTATCACTCGAGCTCATCGAGCAACTCGATTTCAACGCTCCTGACTATGTTGCTATTTCTGTCGGTGACGGATGTACTATAGCAGGTGTGTATAAAGGTCTTTTAGATATGTACAGTGTTGGTCTTATCAACAAAATCCCACGCCTTATCTCAGTACAGGCGAGCGGATGCTGTCCTATCAATGTCGCAGCTGCTAACAAGACAAACAACTGGACCCCACAGGAAGAAAATACCTATGCAGACTCAATCGCAGTAGGCGTTCCACGTAACCCTGACAAAGCTATCAACGCTATCCTTGATTCAAACGGTATCTGCGTCAACGTTACTGACGATGAAATCAGAGCTGCACAGCGTTTTCTTGCTAAAGAATGTGGCGTCTTCGGCGAACCTGCGGGTGTCACTGCAACTGCAGGTCTTAGAAAACTGTGTGAACAGGGAGTTATCGAAAGTGATGCTACTGTTGTTTCCATTGTCACAGGCAACGGACTCAAAGATATCGAAAGTGCTATCAAGAACTGTCCTTCTCCTGTGTATTCCAGAAACGATCTGGAAGAATTTGAGAATGAGTTCAAAAAGCTCGGCATCACAGTAAAATAACATAACACATAAAGAAAAGCACCGATAAAAATCGGTGCTTTTTTGCGTTTGTTTTAACTTTGTTTTCAAATGAAGTCTGGTTTGTTGCGTTTCACAAACTTGCCTTTGTGCTCAAGCACTACCTCGCCGTTTTCAACAACGAGCTTTCCTCTGAGAAAGACCTTTTCGATTTTGCCCTTTGTGCGCACACCTTCAAAAGGAGTGTAGTCAGCCTTGCTGTGGTGTGTGTTCTTTGATATAAAACCGTCGGCTTTTGGGTCAAACACAACGATATCTGCATCGCTACCTGCTTTTATCACACCTTTTGTCGGATACATTCCGTACAGTTTTGACGGGTTTTCAGCAAGAATTTTGCACATATTTTCGAGCGTGATACGCTTTTTATTCACTCCGTAGGTGTACATCAGTACTACCCTGCTTTCAACTGACGGCAGGCCGTTGGGCATTTTTGTGAAATCAGTAAGTCCAACGCTCTTTTGCTCAAGTGTGAAAGAACAGTGGTCAGTAGCTATAGTTTGTATCTCGCCGTTTTTTAGAGCTGTCCACAGCGCTTTTGAGTCCGTCTTTTTCCTCAGCGGTGGTGAACACACAAAGCGTGCTCCTTGCAGAGTATTATACTCATATCGTGAGTCATCAAGCAACAGATACTGCGGACAGGTTTCGACATACACTTTCACGCCTTTTTCGCGTGCGTTTCGTACAGCTTCTAAACCGTCTTTTGAACTGAGATGTACCACCACAACAGGTACATCAACCACCTGTGCAATAGAAAGCAGTCGTGTGATTGCTTCAGCTTCGCACGCACTCGGTCGAAGTTTTGGGTGAGCAGAAACGGTAAGAGTATTATCAGCCATTTTCTTTTTAGTAAGTGCTTTTATAATACCGTCGTTTTCGCAGTGCACTCCCACTATACCGCACAGCTCTTTCAAAGTGCTCAGCATATCAAAAAGCTCTTCGTCACTAAGCTTCATTGCATCGTATGTCATATATGCTTTAAACGACGTAACGCCCTGTTCAAACATAGCTTTGAGCTCTTCTTTTATGCTATCGTTCCAGTCGGATATAGCCATATGAAAAGCATAGTCACAGCTTGATTTTGAAAAAGCTTTGATATGCCAGTTATTAAGTGCCTGAGAAAGCGATTCCCCTTTGTTCTGGGTCGCAAAGTCAATAATAGTTGTGGTTCCGCCACACACAGCAGCCTTTGTGCCCGACTCAAAGTCGTCTGCTGTGACAGTGTCGGATACTTCCAGATCAAAGTGAGTGTGCGCATCTATAAAGCCGGGAAAAATCAGCTTTCCTGATACGTCCACAACCTGTGCATCAGTGTCTTTGATAAAGCGTCCTACTTTCACAATTTTGCTGCCACTTATCAGTACATCGAGTTTTTTCGCATTAACTGAGGACACTACTGTACCCCCACGCAAAAGTATGTTCATATTTTTCTCCAATATATCAGTAAAGGTATTTGTAATCAGTGATAACTGTTTTGATAAGGCTCTCGATATCTTTGCCCAAATCGCTCAAGTCACACAGGTCATAGTCTTTTTCTGCACTAAGTCGCACTCTGACTTTGTCGTCACAAAGCAGTACAAAACCCATATTTTCGCTGTCATTAAAGTCATCGATACTGTTAAAGAGTGTAAACTTGTCCTTATATGGTGCGCTGTCATATGGGCAAAAGCTCATACAGTTTCCGCACTCATTGCACATTCTGTCAACGTGAAGCACCTGTCTTCTCATATCTGGCAGAGTTATGATGACGTTCGCTCTGTTAGGACAGACATCGACACAATTTTCGCACACTGTGCTACAAGACAAGCATCTGTCCGCCTCAAGGTTGTCGCATCTTTCATCACACAAAACGCCCTTTTTATCTATAGCTTCTTGCGGTGCTGTATATGCTTCGAGTGGAATGTCCATCACGTGCGCTTTGCCTGTGACACAGTTTGCAAAACGTTGTGCATCAGCGATACATTCGACCACAGTACACGGACCACGCAGGCAGTCACCTGCTGTGTAAACATTTTCTACATTTGTTTTAAACTCTACTTTTGAGTTGACAACATTGATACCGTTTTCGATAAAAATAGCTGGGTCGAGTTTCTGACCGATAGCACTGATAACAGTATCAACAAACAGTGGTACTATATCATCAGTTTCTACAACTTTTCTTCTGCCACTACTGTCAGGGGAACTCAGCTCCATCTTCTTGCAGTAGAGCACACCGTCTTTGTGTGTCATCGGAGATACAAGCTCAATAAAATCTACACCGTCGCCTATAGCGAGCTCGAGTTCGTGTTCGTCAGCAGGCATATATCGCTTTGTTCTGCGATATACGATAGCGACTTTGTCAACGCCATCCACCCTCTTTGCAGCACGTGCGGCATCCATAGCTGTGTTGCCACCACCAATAACAGCAACCTTTTTGCCTAAGTTCAGTTTTTCGCCTTTTCTCAGCTTCGATAAAAAGTCAAAGACGTCTATCTCGTTTTCGCCCAAATTAAGGCTCTGAGACTTGTACGCACCTACAGCAAAAAGTATATGCGTAAAGCCGTTCTTTTTGAGCTCGTCAACGGATGGAGCAAGAGTATTTGTCAAAAACTTTGCTCCCATTTTCTTTGCTAGTTCTATGTCATTTTCGATAGCTTTTTCGTCTATTCTGAAATCAGGGATAATGTTTCTAACTATACCGCCCAGATGTTCACCTTTTTCAAAAACGGTGACATCTATGCCTTCTCGAGCACAAAAATACGCGGCTGAAATACCTGCGACACCACCACCGATGATAGCGACTTTTTTGTCGCTTTTATCAGCTTTTGGTTTAATATCTGCGAGCAACTCATCATAACCGCTAAGCGCCGCTTTGAGCTTGCACTCACGGATGTTGACACTGCTTTCATAGAAATTACGTGTACATTTGCTCATGCAAGGGTGAGCGCAGATAGTGCCTGTGATAAAAGGCAGTGGGTTTTTCTGTGTGATGACAGAAAGTGCCTCTTTATACATACCTTTTTTTACTAAATTCAGGTACTCAGGGATATCCTGATTTATCGGACAACCGACAGTGCACGGTGCAAAATAGCAGTCGATAAGCGGAACTTTGTCAGTTGTTTTTCTGCTTGGGATAGGTTTGATCGGCTTTGTGTGATGCTTGTCTTCAAGTGCACGTGCAGCAAGCATTCCTATCGCTTTTGTATCGGTTTTTTCAAAAGCGGTGTAAGCACACTCTTCCACTCTTTCGCAAAGCCCCACAAGTCGAATATAGCCGCCCGGTTTTAAAATAGTTGTAGCAACGGTTACAGGCCAGATGCCGCACTCATAAAGCTCTTTGATGTTAAAATAGTCAGCACCGCCCGAAAAGCTCATTCTGAGCTTTCCATCGAACTCAGCAGAGAGTCTTTTTGCCATTTCAATAGTAAGAGGGAAAAGTGACTTTCCGCTCATGTACATTTCTTCGCTCGGAAGTTCATTAGCTTTTACATCAACAGGGAAAGTGTTTGAAAGCTTCACACCAAACTCAAGGTTGTTATTCTGAGCAACTTCTTGCAATCTTTTGAACATCAAAATAGCATCGCTGTACTGCAAGTCTTCTTTGAAATGATGGTCATCAAAAGAAATATAGTCATAGCCCATAGAGTCGAGTATGGTACGTGCACTTTCATAACCCAAAAGTGTCGGGTTGCACTTGACGAATGTGTTGAGTTTTTTCTCACTCAAAAGATATGTGGCAATACGCTCTATCTCATCTTTCGGGCATCCGTGAAGAGTTGACAGTGTTACACTAGTGCACACATGCGGTGAGATAGCATCGATATAATCGGCAAAGTCAGCAAAGTATTCTTTGAGAGCTTTTTTGCACTCTTTGAAAATATCAGTATCTGAACAGTCTTTCAGCCCTTCGATAAAGCTATCTATTTTTTCTGACTTTATGCCCTGTAAATCGTAGCCGACACTCATATTGAACACAAAGCTGTCGCTATCACCTAAGTTGTACGCTTTTGAGATAACTTTGAGGATACACCACGCTTTGACATATTCATCAAACGCCTGTGATACAGTCAGCTCTGTAGACCACTCGCAGTTATATCCTTCGTCATCGGCTTTGATACACGGCCTACTGATACATTTAGCTAAATCTTCACCGTCTAAGGTCTGCACGGTCTTGAGCTCAAAGAATCTTGCACCCGCAAAATACGCCGCTACGATATTCTGAGCAAGCTGGGTATTAGGACCTGCCGCAGGACCTACAGGTGTTTCGATCTTTTCAGAAAATATCGGCAGAGCTTTCTGTATCTTTTGTCTGTATGCTTTTTTTACGCCGAACAGTGTTGAGCTTTTGCTATATTCATTCACTATATTCAAAAGCAACTTTTCTATGCTGATAGGAGTCATTTTTTCACTCATAGCTTTCTCCTTTTATCCGTTCAGTTTATGCCACAAACCCTTTGCAGATACTAAAATTTCTGCGTTGAGCTTTTCTTCGTCTATGTCGACAAACTCTCTGTCTTTATACAGCAATCTACCAGCAGCAAAGGTGGTTGTGACCTGTCTGCCGTTCACACCAAAAATCAGGTGTCCGTCGACATTCTTATCATCAAATGGTGTAAACGGTTTGTAGTCAACAACGATGACGTCAGCACTGGCACCGACTTTGAGCACTCCTAGTGTGCTGTCAAAATAACGTGAGCAAATTTTTGCATTGTTTTTAAAGAGCATATCGGTAACTTCACACCAACCCACGTTAGCTTTTTGTGCGTTGTGACGCTGAATAGTGAGTGCAGCTTTTAAGCTCTCGAGCATATCGTGAGTATATGCATCAGTACCAAGACCGAGCATAATCCCTTTTTCATACATTTTGAGCACCGGTGAGCATCCAACTGCGTTGCTCATATTGGACTGTGGGTTGTTGACGACCATGGTGTCACTCTTTTTGATAATATCCATCTCATCTTCTGTGATGTGAATACAGTGGCCGAGGATAGTTTTTTCTCCGAGTATCCCCCATTTTTTGAGTCGTTCAACAGGTGACATACCGTAGTTTTTATGAGAATCTTCCACATCATTCATACCTTCACAGATGTGGATATGATAGCCGCTCATACTATCGTTTGCTTTGACACATTTTTCAAAAGTCTTGTCTGATATGGTAAAGAGCGCATGCATACCAAACATCGCTTTTATCATATCGTCGTTTTTGTCTTTGCAATACTTTATGAAGTCAGCATTTTCTTTGATAGCCTGATCGCACTTATCTTCACCGTCACGGTCAGATACTTCGTAACAGAGACAGGAACGTACGCCCATCTCTTTTGCAACATCGGCTATTTCAAAAAGCGAGTTTTCTATCTCACAAAAGCTAGCGTGGTGGTCAAATATCGTCGTCACACCGTTTCTGATACAGTCAAGGTAAGTTGCGTATGCACTCGCCCTTGTCGCTTTGAGCGTGAGCTTTCTGTCGATATTCCACCACATACCATCGAGTATTTCATAAAAATTGTGAGGGTTATAGCCGTTTATCGAAAGTCCACGTGCAAGTCCTGAATATATGTGTGTATGAGCATTGATGAAAGCCGGCATAATAACACCGCCTTTTGCATCAACTTTTGTAGCATCTTTGTACTTTTCTTTAAGCTCTTTTTCTGTGCCGATATCTTTAATAACACTGCCGTCAATCAGCACTGCTCCGTTTTCTATATACGTATTACTACTATCTCGTGTGATAACCTTACCGTTAAAAACCAGATACACGCTTATCCCTCCAATACATTTATATATCTATATTTTATCATTGAAACATAGCATTTGCAATAGTCTTGCATATGCAAAGCTTTCTAGCTTTTCATATATTATTCATCGCAAAACTTGAAAGATGCTGAAAAAAAGAGTATTATGTAAGGTAGACTTCTACAATCGAAGGTGAAACAATGTATCAGATACTAAAAACACAAAAGCTTTCTGAGAATATCTACTCTTTTGTTGTCAAAGCAAGACGAGTCGCTTCCAAGTGTCTTCCGGGACAATTTGTGATCGTGCGCTCTGATGCAGATGCCGAAAGAATTCCGCTGACTATATGTGACTACTGTAGAGAAGAAGGCACTGTCACTCTTGTTTTTCAAGTAGTCGGGGCAGGAACGCTCAGGCTTTCAAAAATGAGTGAAGGCAACTTTTTGTGCGATGTTGCAGGACCACTCGGATGTGCATCCGAGCTGTGCAACACAGGTATAGAAAAACTCAGAAAGATGAACATAATTTTTGTTGCAGGTGGTGTGGGTACTGCGCCTGTTTTTCCGCAGGTAAAGTGGCTTTTTGAGCATGGTGTTGACTGCGATGTCATCATCGGTGCAAAAACAAAAGAGCTCGTCATTTTAGAAAACGAGATGAAAAACTACGCAGAAAACCTGTATATTACTACTGACGACGGTTCATACGGTAGAAAAGGTCTAGTCACACATACTTTAGAAGATTTAGTCAAAAACGAGGGCAAAAAATACGACCACTGTGTTGCTATCGGTCCGATGATTATGATGAAGTTTGTGTGCCTCACTACAAAAGAGCTTTCCATACCAACCACCGTCAGCCTTAACCCTATCATGGTTGATGGCACAGGTATGTGTGGTGCATGTAGAGTCACTGTTGATAACAAAGTCAAATTTGCGTGTGTTGATGGTCCTGAGTTTGACGGACATCTGGTTGATTTTGACGAGTGTATGAAACGTGCTCAGATTTATAAAACCGAAGAAGGCAGAGCTTATCTCAAAGAAAAAGAAGGCGACACTCATCACGGTGGCTGCTCATACTGCGGAGGTGATCACTGATGGATATAAAAAAACGTGTTCCTATCTGTGAACAAGACCCGAAAGTGCGAGCAAAAAACTTTGATGAAGTATGCTTAGGCTACACAGCGCAACAGGCTATACAGGAAGCTACCCGCTGTCTTGAGTGCAAAAATCCGCTGTGTGTTATGGGTTGTCCTGTATCTGTACCTATCCCTGAGTTTATCTCAAAGGTCAAGACAGGTGACTTCATGGACGCTTTTAAAATCATCAGTGAGTGCAACACCCTGCCTGCTATATGCGGACGTGTATGCCCCCAGGAATCTCAGTGTGAGAAAAGATGTGTTCGTGGCATCAAAGGAGAAGCTGTAGCTATCGGCAAGCTTGAGCGTTTTGTTGCTGACTATGCTATGGAAAAGGGTATGAGGCGTCCCCACTCCCACGACAAAAACGGAAAAAAAGTCGCTGTCATCGGCTCAGGTCCATCAGGTCTTGCGTGTGCAGGCGATTTAGTAAAATACGGATATGATGTCACTATTTTCGAGGCACTTCACGAACCGGGCGGCGTACTGGTTTATGGTATCCCTGAGTTTCGACTTCCTAAGGAAGATGTTGTCAAAAAAGAAATCGCTATGCTACTACATATGGGCGTAAAAATAGAGACCAACACTATCATCGGCAAGTCGGTCACCATCGATCAGCTTTTTGATGAAGAGGGCTTTGACGCTGTTTTCATCGGCTCAGGTGCAGGACTGCCGAAATTTATGGGCATCAAGGGCGAAAACGCTAACGGTGTTTTCTCAGCAAACGAATATCTCACTCGTTCAAACCTGATGAAAGCTTTTGATGAAAACTCCACCACCCCTATTATGCGTGCTAAAAAGGTAGCGGTAGTGGGCGGCGGAAATGTTGCTATGGACGCTGCACGTACAGCACTACGACTTGGATCCGAAGTGCACATTATCTACAGACGTTCAGAAAAAGAACTTCCTGCACGTGCAGAAGAAGTTCACCACGCAAAAGAAGAGGGGGTCATCTTTGACATACTGACAAACCCTACTGAGATTCTCACCGACGATGACGGCTGGGTCAAAGGTATCAGATGTGTCAAAATGGAGCTCACAGAGCCTGATGAAAGCGGCAGAAGAAGGCCACAAGTGATAGAGGGCTCCGATTTCACTATAGATGTTGATATGGTTATTATGTCGCTGGGCACTTCGCCTAATCCTCTCATCTCCTCCACCACAGACGGACTCATATGTGACAATCGCCAGTGCATCGTTGCTGACTCTTTAGACGGACAAACCTCAAGAGAGGGCGTTTTTGCGGGAGGAGATGCTGTCACAGGAGCTGCTACTGTTATCCTTGCGATGAGTGCAGGTCGTTGCGCTGCTGTGGGTATCCACAACTACTTATCTTCGAAATAACGCAATTTATCACGTCAAATATTGCAAATATGCTACATAAATCAGCGATATATCCGCATATTTCTATGAAAAATTGAAAAAATATAGAATAATCTTGCATTTTACCACCATTTACACTATAATGGTATAGGTGCAAGATTTTCTTTTTTATCTTACACTTTGGTATGAATTTTTGCACATCTTTGTGTATATTTATATCAGAGGCACCATAAAATTGTTCATTCTATTTTAGGGGGATATAAATTATGTCTTATGTTGATGAAGTATTAGCAAAAGTAAAAGCAAAGAACGCAGACGAACCTGAGTTCTTGCAAACAGTTGAAGAGGTTTTAAACTCTCTTCGCCCTGTTATCGAAGCTAACGAGGAAATGTACAAAAAGCAGGCTCTTCTTGAGAGAATGTGCGAGCCTGAAAGACAGCTCAAGTTCAGAGTTCCATGGGTTGATGACAACGGTCAGGTACAGGTAAACACAGGTTACCGTGTACAGTTCAACTCTGCTATTGGTCCTTACAAGGGCGGTCTCAGATTTGCTCCTAACGTATATATCGGCATTATCAAATTCTTAGGCTTTGAACAGATTTTCAAAAACTCACTCACAGGTCTTCCAATCGGCGGCGGTAAGGGTGGTTCTGACTTCGATCCTAATGGCAAGTCAGACGCTGAGGTTATGAGATTCTGCCAGTCATTTATGACAGAGCTTTACAGACACATCGGTCCTGAGACTGACGTTCCTGCAGGTGATATGGGCGTTGGCGCAAGAGAGATCGGCTATATGTTCGGTCAGTACAAAAGAATCACCGACAGATTTGATGGTGGCGTTTTAACAGGTAAGGGTCTTACTTACGGCGGTGCTTTAGGCAGAGCAGAAGCTACCGGTTACGGTATCGTATGGTACGCAGAAGAAATGCTCAAGTACAACGGTGATTCACTCGAGGGCAAAAGAGTTGCTATCTCTGGTTTTGGTAACGTTGCTTGGGGTACTGCTAAGAAACTCACAGACCTCGGTGCTAAGTGTGTTACTATCTCAGGTCCTGACGGTTATATCATCGACGAAGACGGTGTGAACACAGAAGAAAAATGGCAGTGCATGCTCGACCTCAGAAATTCAGGTCAGAACGTTGTTGCTCCATATGCTGAGCGTTTCCCTAACGCTAAATTTATCGCTGGCAAAAAGCCTTGGGAGTATGCTGACGCAGACCTTTACATCCCATGTGCTACACAGAACGAGATCCGCATTGAAGACGCTAAAGCTATCGTAGCTTCAGGTACAAAGTACGTTTGCGAAGGTTCAAATATGCCTACAACAAACGAAGCTCTTGAGTACTTACAGGAGAACGGCGTTATCGTTGGTCCTGCTAAGGCTGCTAACGCTGGTGGCGTTGCTACATCTTGTATCGAGATGGGTCAGAACGCTGGCAAGACAGTGTTCTCATCAGAACAGGTACTCGACCAGCTCCACGACATTATGGTGAACATCCACAAAGCTTGTGCTGATGCTTCTCTCAAGTACTACGGCACATACGACCTCGTTAAGGGTGCTAACATCGCAGGCTTCGAAAAAGTTGCTGAAGCTATGCTCGCTCAGGGTGTTGTTTGATAACAACGTATAAAACATAAAACAAGCTCCTACCGATTTTGGTAGGAGCTTGTTTTTATACTAAATCACAGTTCTTTCTTTTTTCAACAGCGTTTTCAGCATATCTTAACCACTTAATTTCTTCTTCTTCATCCAATCCAATATTATAATAAGAGGCTAATACGACAAGAGATAACTCCGGATTAATTTTGCTTAATTTATTTCTATTCCTTACATATATTTCACTCAATATTTTAATTCTTGCTTCCCTGCTACCTAAGTGTATCTGACTATGACAATTAGGACAAAGGGGGATTATATTATAAGGAACATCTAAATTTACAGAGTGATCAAAATAGTATTCATCTTGTCTGTTCATCGGAACAACATGATGCCCTTCCACATAATTATGTAGATTTATAGATTCAAAATAATAATGCTTATTATCATTACAGTCGCATAAAAATTTCGCTTCTTTTATAACACTATCTCTTATCTTCTTCTGGGTTTTGTATCGTTTGCGTCCTTTACTATCAATACCTCTTACTGGTTTTCTGTGAATGTCTTCAATATCTACTATTTCATCATCACTTTCAATAGTATTATCATCCGTACCTCTTTTATTTTGGAACGCAGCAGTATTGTTAATATATTCAATAAATTTTGATAAATTACTAAACTGATTATCCAACCTATCCATTCTAGTGGTTATTTTATCAATGCTATATTTAAAATCATCACCACCTGCAAACATAGCAGTTAAAAATCTAAAGCAAAACGATTTGTGAAATTCTCCTTGCAACTGTCTGGGTTCGCAATCGCCGTATAATACATTATCTTTTATTTCTAAATATTTATATTGCGCATTAGCCCTCCCCAATTTTTGTAAATAATCAGACATATCTAGATACTCAACTAATGAGTTGAACTTTGTATCAGTGGATAGATTCTTTATCTTAAACAATTGAATAACATCGAAATTTAGGGTATTTAAACTATTAATATCCATTTGTAGTTTATTATAGCCAACTTCCACTTGATTGTTTTGATTTATTTGTGATGTCATAACAAGTATCTTTTTATAACTATCATCAAAAAGGAAAGCAACATTTTTCTCCATTTGATTACAAATAGTTGGCATTAAACTTTGCTCTATAATTACATTACCTAATTTAGCCACAATAG
Source organism: Ruminococcus sp. (assembly GCA_045539655.1). Lineage (GTDB taxonomy): Bacteria > Bacillota > Clostridia > Oscillospirales > Acutalibacteraceae > Ruminococcoides. The sequence goes on from JAZQFT010000032.1 coordinate 41,445, forward strand.
GTGTAAAAAATACAACTACTTTTTTGTATGGTAAATTTTCACCAGAAACAAAAGCTCCATACTGACTGTAAAGAGAATCTTCTTCGTTATTTGTAAATCTAAAATCTTCTATTTCCAAATAACCAAATTCAGAATTCAGTTTATTAATTATTGCACTAATAAACTCATCAGCCGTATTATACCCCTTGTTTTTTAGTACAGCTAAATTATTAACCCTACTCAACTTATCGTAGAATGTTTTTTTGATTACCAGAGTCTGTTTCATTATGTATCCCTCCAATCAAAATTAGATATTAATACCTCGTTTCTACTATTTTTTGAACCCACATTATCAATATATTTAATGCTAAAATTATGAGTTTTTATCCATTCTGCTAAAAGATAATTACATGAATCATTATGATAAATAACATTTGATAGAATAAATCTATAACCCTTGTTGTGTAAATCCGTTAAATATTCTAACAGTTTTGTTTCTTCATCAGCACTCCAACCTACAAAGCCTCTTTTCCCATCATTATATGTAGCACTCGTTATAAAGTAGGGAGGATCAAAATAGAACAATACTTCCTTATCAAATAAACTCGTATCAATTTGCTCATAAGATAAATTAAGTAACTCACACTCACTTGAACGAGGTATAAATTTATAAACCCTATCTCTATGGGTTTCATTATAAGAACAATTCCCTATAGGTGTATTAAACTCTAGCTTACTGTTAAATCTCATTTGATTTTGAAAACAATACATATGTAGTACGAACAGTTTGTACACATCTTTTGTTTCATTATAGTCAGATCTTAACTTTAGATAAGCTTCTTTGTTACACTTTTCAAGTTTGTACTTATTAACTATACTTTCTACGTTTTTGATAATTTGCTCTTTTTCACTACTTAACAATAAGCTAATAATATTAAATGTATGTGGCAAAAACTCGTTATATATTACTTTATCAGCCACAATATTAATACCCACATTAAAAGCTCCACCCATCGCATCAACAAATGTTGATATATGTTTTGGTAAAACTTTTTTAATTTCATTGAAAAGAGTATATTTGCTACCAGTATAATTTAAAGGTGAACGTACGATATCTAAATCCTTTTGAAAATAAATCACTACTTCATTCAAATTGTCGCCTTTTTTACTAGATCTAATGTTTTTATACTCACGATACGGGAATTTATATACATTTACTTTTCTATCTAAAGCAAACTTTTCACACAATGACACCAACTCTTCAATGCTAATTAAACCTTGTGTGCTATAACTTACCAATATATGCTTAAATTCGGCTTGTCGAAAAATATCTTCTAAATTCTTTAATGCTAATTCTTTTCTATTATACCTAGATTTATCATTAGTTCTTTCTCGCCTGCCTGTCTTACCATAAATATTTGGATAATCATATTTAGCTACACTTTCTAACAAATGATACGCAGAACAATAGTCAGTTACAGTATACGGCGGATCTATATACAATATATCTCCGCTAATTCTTCTAATAAGTTGATTACTATCAAAATTATATACTATATTACTCCCGTTAATCTCACTCTCATTAATAGCAATTGGATTAAGAACAAAATCCTTTAAAGCTCTTTTATCCCAAATTTTGAGAAAAGCCTCATAAGTCCCCGTAGTATTAGATACTCCCATAATGCTTTCTAACAGAGAAGCCAACAAATAGTCTCTTTCATTGACATCTAAAACAAGTTGCTTATATAACTCTTCTATTTCTATACGAATACCATCTATTTTTATAGCGTTTTTTTCAGAAAAATATTGTCTATTACCTTTTGGAGAATAGTTATTTGTAATAAAAAATTGAGAATCCGCCACATACTCTTTTTCATTAAAATAAGTAAAAGGATCCATCCCAAACTGATTATTAAAATCCTGAAATTTTGGTGTAGAACTTTGATTTAGTTTAGCTTTATTTATTATGCTTAAACAGTACAAGTAATCGTTAGCAATTATTGAAAAACGATCTTTAAAATAATCACCTACTGCACCTGAACCAGCAAACAAATCACAAAAAACACCACCACTAATATTATTCACTTCTAGTACTGAATCAATGTTTTGTAACATTCGGGATTTGTTGCCTAAGAACCTCATCACTTATACCCCTTTCATATCCTTAAACAGAATTATATCATTTACATTATTAAAAATCAAATTATTAGATTCCAAATTTAAGCTTTATTATTTATTATTCAGATATTAACAGAACACTAGTACAATAAAACATACTATAAAACAAGCTCCTACCGATTTTGGTAGGAGCTTTTCTTTTGCTATTTTTATATTTTTATTATTCAATGTCTGTTTTCCACAGGCCATGGAGATTGCAGTATGCATAAACAGCGAGTGGCTTTTCGTCACAAAGAGCGAAAGCAACTTTTGGCTCACTGCCAATTTCTAAGCACTTGCGTTGACCACCTCTATCTGTCTGCAGATACACCCACACGATGTGGTGTTCTTCGACCATAGGATGAGGGGTTGAGCCAATTTCTACAAACACCTTGTCGTCTTCAACATTTACTACAGGAAGATGCTTTTCAACGCTCGCTTCTTCTGTATTTGGGGTAAGCTCAACCATCTTCTGTCCACAGCACATCATCGGAACACCTGCGTTGTGGATAAGACCAACAATATTGCCACAATGTTCACATACAAAAAATCTGATTTCACACATAATTTTGCCTCCTATATTTATATTTTTATCTTACGCATAAGTTTGCAATTTATGCCAAAAATTCTTCTGCAAAGTGCACAGCCACCGCACCGTCCGATACTGCTGTGACAACCTGTCTGAGCACTTTTGTGCGTACATCACCGACAGCAAAAACTCCGTCTATGCTTGTTTTTGTAGATTCATCAGCTTTGATATATCCACTTTTGTCAAGCTCAAGCTGACTATTTAGAAATTCAGTAGCAGGCTTTCTGCCAATGCTGATGAACACACCGTCGCACTCAACTTCGCTTTTTATATTTGTTTTTACATCGATGAGCGATGCTGACGATACTTTAGAGTTCTCGGTGTTGATTCTTGATAGCACACAGTTGTATCGAAACTCGATATTCTGTGCTTTTTTCAGCGGTTCGTGATAGACCTTTGTTGCACGCAAAGTATCTCTGCGATGAACTAAAATCACTTTTTTGCACAAATGCGACAGATAAAGCGCATCAGAAACAGCAGAGTTTCCTCCACCGACAACCAAAGCGATCTTGTCCTTATAAAAACGCCCGTCACAATGAGCACAGTAGTGCACACCTTGTCCTAGTAGTTCCTGTTCGTTTTCGAGTCCGAGCTCACGAGGGTTTGCTCCGCTTGCTATCACCACTGTTTTTGAAAAAAGTTTTCCTGAAAAGGCAGTTTCAACCTCTTTGATTTCAGCTGATAAATCCACAGCAACAACTTCGTCATACATGGTTTTTGCACCAAAGCGTTCTGCCGACTGTTGCATGTTTTGTGACAACGTAAAGCCGTCAACACCCTCAGGAAATCCGGGATAGTTGTCGATAACATCAGTCAGAGTCATCTGACCACCGACCGCCATTTTTTCCAAAATCAAGGTATCAAAGCCAGCACGAGCAGCATAAAGCGCCGCAGTATATCCGGCAGGACCACCGCCGATGATAATCATATCATAAATATGTTCCATAAGTGACCTCAACTTAGTCGAGCATTGAGAGAATAGCCGCCTTCGGCTTAGCTCCCATCGATTTATTGACTACCTCACCATTTTTAAGAACTACGAGTGTTGGGATACTCATAACACCGTAAGCAGCTGCTAGTTCCTGCTCTTCATCAACGTTTATTTTGCCTACTAATATATCAGGACACTCTTCAGCGATTTCATCAACAATCGGCGAAACCATTCGGCATGGGCCACACCAATCAGCATAAAAATCTAAAAGCACAGTTTTGTCACTGCTTTTTACTTCATAAAAATTATCCTTTGTTACCTTTAATACTGACATACTCATACTTCCTTTCAAATTTATTATGCCCTAAAAAAGTGACATTATTTTCAAGTTGATTATAACATACAAAACTTTTGCTTGTAAATAAAAAAGGTCTCCAAAAATGGAGACCATAATTTATATATTATGCTAAAGTTGCGGCGATAACCGCTTTGATAGTGTGCATACGGTTTTCAGCTTCATCAAATACGATAGAAGCATCTGACTCGAACACTTCATCAGTAACTTCCATACAGGTGATACCGAACTTATCGTGTATTTCTTTGCCTATCTTAGTATTGAGGTCGTGGAAAGCTGGCAAGCAATGCATAAATTTACACTGTTCTCCTGCGTTATCCATCAGCGCTTTGTTCACCTGATAAGGGGAAAGCTCTTTGATACGCTCTTCCCAAACAGAGTCGGGCTCGCCCATAGATACCCACACGTCAGTATAGATAACATCAGCACCTTTTGTTGCTACCATCGGGTCTTCAATGAATTCGAGCACAGCACCTGTTTTTTCGGCTACTGCCATACACTCTTTGATGAGTTCTTCATTTGGGAAATACTTTTTAGGTGCACAAGCGACAAAGTGCATACCCATCTTTGCACAACCGACCATCAGTGAGTTGCCCATATTATATCTTGCGTCGCCCATATACACGAGCTTTTTGCCCGAAAGCTCGCCACAGTGTTCCTTAATTGTAAGGAAGTCAGCGAGAATCTGTGTCGGGTGAAACTCATTTGTGAGACCGTTATATACAGGGACATCGCTATATTTTGCTAGATCTTCAACGATTTCCTGACCAAAGCCACGATACTCAATAGCATCGTACATTCTAGAAAGCACTCGTGCGGTGTCAGCGATAGACTCTTTTTTTCCTATCTGTGAGCCAGACGGATCAAGATAAGTCGGATGCATACCTAAGTCAGCCGCTGCTACCTCGAACGCACAACGAGTACGAGTTGAAGTCTTTTCAAAAATGAGTGCGATGCTTTTGCCCTCACACATTCTGTGTGGGATACCTGCTTTTTTCTTAGCTTTTAAATCAGCAGAAAGGTCTAACAGGTAGTTCATCTCTTCAGTGCTAAAATCGAGCAACTTCAAGAAATCTTTATTTTTAAGTTCCATAATATCCTCCTAAATAGCTACAGCTTTCTTAATAACTTCCACTGCTTTTTTAAGCAAATCAAAATCAATATTGAGTGCAGGAAGCAGTCTGAGCTTATCTTTTGCAGAAAGACACAAAACTCCGTTTTCCATACATTCTTTTATGACATCAGACACAGGCTTTACGGTTTTGATACCTATCATAAGTCCCATGCCTTTGACTGTTTCAACGCCGTTTGCTCTGCCCAGAGTATCAAAAATATAATCGCTCTTTTTTCTGACTTCACTTAGCAACTTATTATCAATACGCTCTATAACAGAAAGTGCTCCTGCACAAGCAACAGGGTTGCCACCATAAGTAGAACCGTGGTCGCCAAAGCCTAAAGCGTCCTGTGCTTTCTCTCCTACTACACAAGCACCGATAGGTAGTCCGCCGCCCAAACCTTTTGCAGTAGTGAAAACATCAGGTGTGATCGAGTAGTTCATATATGCGTAAAGCTGACCTGTACGTCCGTTACCGGTCTGCACCTCATCAACGATGAGCAGAATGTCGTTTGCTTTTGCAAACTCATCAATAGCCTTGACAAACTGTGGATAAAGCGGAATAACACCACCCTCACCCTGAACACATTCTATCATGATAGCACACACATTGTGCTCTTTTGCTGTTTTTATCACATCATCAATATCGTTAGCATCAGCGTGTACAAAGCCCGTAGGCAAAGGCAGAAAATGCTCGTGATAATGCTCTTGTCCTGTGGCGCTGAGTGTCGCAAGTGTTCTACCGTGAAAACTGTTTTTGAGCGTTAAGATATTCACTCTGTCGTAGCCTTTGTCTGATGCGTATTTTCTGGCTACCTTGATAGCACACTCGTTAGCTTCTGCACCTGAATTTGAGAAAAACACCTTGCTCATACCTGTTCTTTCACAAATATGCTGTGCTAAAAGAGCACAAGGTGAAGTGTAGTATAAATTCGACACGTGCTGTAAAGTATCGAGCTGACATTTCACAGCATCACTCCACTCTTTGTCAGCGATACCAAAAGCGGTTACGCCGATACCTGATGTCAGATCAATATACTCTTTGCCTTTTTCATCTTTTATGATGGAACCCTTACCCTCGACCAAATGAAGATCAAAGCGGTTGTAGGTGCCCATCACGTACTGTTTATCAATGCTTTTTATTGTCATCTTTTTCGCCTCTGATCATTGTACCTGCACCTTCATCAGTAAGAAGCTCCATAAGTATTGAGTGAGGTACTCGTCCGTCCATAATAACAACGTTTTTAACGCCCTTGTAAATAGCTTCGATACAACATCCTATTTTTGGAATCATACCGCCTTTGATTGTACCATCTTTGTAGAGATTCTGGGCTTGTTCAACCGTTAGTCCTGTGATGAGAGTGTTTGGGTCATCTTTGTCCCTGAGCACACCCTCGATATCTGTCATCATGATAAGTCTTTCAGCGCCCAGCGCTCCTGCAATATGAGCTGCTGCTGTGTCACCGTTGATATTATATGCGTTGCCGTCTTTATCACAACCGATGGTTGAGATAACAGGGATATAGTCGTTAGAAAGCAAGTCTTCGACAGGTTTGATGTTGATGTTAGTAATCTCGCCAACAAAGCCGAGTCTTTCGTCCTTCATTTTTGCCTGAATGAGCATACCGTCCATACCGGAAATACCCATAGCCTTGCCGCCCTTTGCTTCGAGCATATTAACAAGTGTTTTATTGACTTTTCCTGCAAGAACCATCTGTACTATATCGACAGTCTCTTTGTCAGTAACACGCAGACCGTCCACCCACTTAGGCTCTTTGCCGAGCTTACACATAATGTCGTCGATGTCAGGACCGCCACCGTGTACAAGCACCACCTTGATGCCGATAAGCCACAGCAGTACAAGGTCTTCCATAACCTGCTGTTTGAGCTCATCATCAATCATAGCGTTGCCACCGTATTTTACGACAATGACTTTGCCGTTATAGCGCTTGATATATGGCAGAGCTTCGGTCAGAACCTGTGCTCTCTCCGGATTAGATAAATTGATAGTATGCATAATATCCCTCTTATGTACGGTAATCACCGTTTATCTTTACATAGTCGTATGTGAGGTCACAGCCCCAAGCTTTTGAGCTGAAGCTTCCATCACCTACGCTTACATTGATTTCGATTTCATCTTCGAGCAGTATCTCTTTTGCTTTCTCTTCAGAAAACTCCACACCTGCACCGTTTTCGCATACAAGTATCTCGCCTTTTTTAGACTTGAAGCTAACCGCTACTTTATTCACATCTACATCTGCTTTGCTGTAGCCGATAGCACACAACACTCTTCCCCAGTTAGCATCTGCGCCGAACATAGCAGCTTTGAGCAAACTTGAGCATACTACGCTTTTTGCTACAGTGCGAGCTATCTCAAGGCTGTCTGCACCACTACAGTTGCACTCAAGCATCTTTGTAGCGCCTTCACCGTCACTGGCTATCATTCTGCACAGTGTCATATTGACCGTGTTGAGTGCTTTCATAAATGTGTCAAAGCTCTCTGTGTCAGCATTTATCTCTACATTTTCTGCCATACCGTTACACAGCACTGTGACCATATCGTTAGTTGATGTGTCACCGTCAACTGAGAGCATATTGAATGTAGAGTCAACATCTGTAGACAGCGCTTTTTGAAGCATATCTTTGCTGATATTTACGTCACTTGTAATAAACACCAGCATAGTAGCCATATCAGGGTGGATCATACCGGATCCCTTTGCAATACCGCCCATGCGACATACTTTGCCGTCTATTTCAAACTCAACAGCAACTTCCTTTGCTATTGTGTCAGTAGTCATAATCGCACTTGCACAGTCAAAAGAACCGTCATATGACAGTTGTGAGTACAGTGTGTTGATAGAGTTTTTGATAGGCTCAATAGACAGCGGCTGACCGATGACTCCGGTTGATGCTACTACTACGTCAGATGCACTGATACCTGTAGTATCTTCAACCAGATCGCACATAGCTTTTGCTATCTCAATACCGTTTGCGTTGCAGGTGTTTGCGTTACCTGAGTTACAAATAACAGCCTGAGCAAAACCATCAGCGATATTCTCTTTTGTAACAGTCAGCGGTGCACCTTTGACAAGGTTTCTTGTATATACAGCCGCTGTGACTGCTTTTTTATCGCTGACAATAAGTGCGAGATCTTTTTTACTTTGATTTTTGCGGATACCACAGTGCACACCTGAAGCTTTAAAACCTTTTGCTGCACATACACCGCCTGAAATTATCTTCATAAAAACTTTCCTTTATATATTTAGTCCTGTGCATTCATCTGCACCTAAGAGTATATTCATATTCTGTATAGCAGAACCTGACGCGCCCTTGCCTAAGTTATCAAAGCGTGATACAAGCAATATTCTGTCATCATTACCACAGACTGTGATTTGCATATCGTCCCTCATAGAATACGAATTAGATGACATAAAACCTGACTCATCAGCACTCTCTTCAAAGTGAACCACTTTACCGGAATATACAGACTTGTAGAGATCTCTGATGTCGCTTATTGTGCCGTTTAAATCAGCTTTGAAAACAGGCACTGTCACCTGCATTCCTGCATAAAAATCAGCTACAACCGGACAAAACGCAGGTGCGTTTTCAAGGCCACACACCTTGACCATTTCAGGGATATGCTTGTGACTTTGAGTAAGTCCGTACATACGTGGAGCATCGAGCAGTGTATCACGTGCATCATCTTCGTATTGTGCTATCATCTGCTTTCCGCCACCGCTATATCCTGTGAGCGAAAAGCAAGAAAGGTTTGCGCTCTTTTTGAGGATACCTGCTTTTGTCAGTGGTGCCACAAGTGCGTTGAATCCGCTTGCGTGACAACCTGGATTTGCGATACGCTTTGAATTTTTTATTTCATCATAAGAGTGGAGCAATTCAGCAAAGCCGTAGGTCCAGTCATCACTTACTCTGTGAGCAGTCGAAGTATCTATGATCACTGTGTTTTCGTTTTCAATAAGCGATACTGATTCAATAGCTGCCTTGTCAGGCAAGCACAAAAAAGCGATGTCACAGCTATTGAGCGCATCTTTTCTGGCACTAACATCTTTTCTGAATTCATCACTCAAGGTGATGAGCTTTATATCAGTGCGGTCTTTGAGGCGGTCAAAAATTCTCAGCCCCGTTGTACCTGCACTTCCGTCTATAAAAACCTTTTTTATCATTACAGGCTCTCTTTCACAAATTTTATCTGCATTTCTACTGACTCGACTGATGTACCGCCTACGCTGATTCGTTTGTTGACACAAGCTACTAGGTCGATATCTTCATATACGTCATTCTCAAAAAGCTCAGAATATTCTCTGTACTTTTCAAGTGGGAGATTTTCGAGAATAGTCTTGTTCTCGATACAGTATGCAACTAAGCTACCTGAAATCTTGTATGCACTTCTAAATGGCATACCCTTCTTGACAAGATAGTCAGCAAGGTCGGTTGCGTTGATAAAGCCCTCGCTCGCTGCTTTTCTCATATTGTCAGAATTTGTCTTCATGGTCTCTATCATAGGAGCAAAAACTTTCAGACACATTTTCACTGTGTCACAAGCATCAAAGATACTCTCTTTGTCTTCCTGCATATCTTTGTTGTATGCAAGCGGAAGACCCTTGAGCATAGTGAGAGTAGCCATGAGGTCACCGTAAACACGAGCTGTTTTGCCACGAACCAGTTCTGCCATATCAGGGTTCTTTTTCTGTGGCATAATCGATGAGCCTGTTGTGAAACTGTCAGACAGCTCAACGAACTTGAACTCCCAGCTTGACCACAAAATAAGTTCCTCTGAAAAACGAGAAAGGTGCATCATAAGCACAGCGATAGCAGAAAGTAACTCAACACAGAAATCACGGTCGGAAACACCGTCGAGTGAGTTGAGTGCAATTGAATCAAAGCATAACTTTTCTGCTTCAAAATATCTGTCAGTATCGTATGTAGTACCAGCCAGTGCACAACAGCCGATAGGTGATACGTTCATACGCTTTTTAGTATCTTTTATTCTGTCAATATCACGAAGAAGCATCATAGCATATGCCATCATGTGATGAGCGAAGGTCACAGGCTGTGCACGCTGAAGATGTGTGTATCCCGGCATAATTACTTCTTTGTTGTTTTCAGCCTGAATAATTAGTGCTTCGATTAAGTTTTTTGTGAGCTCTACAATTTCGTCGCACTCATCTCTGAGATACATTCTCAAATCAAGTGCAACCTGATCATTACGTGAGCGTGCTGTGTGGAGTTTTTTTCCGACATCGCCGATTCTTTGTGTCAGCACCTGTTCTACAAACATATGGATATCTTCCGCTTCCATATCAATTTCGAGTGCACCTGCGTTAATATCGTCCAAAATTTTTCCCAGCGCTTCGACAAGGATTTCTGCATCTTCTTTTGAGATAATGTTTTTTGAGCTGAGCATCATAGCATGTGCCATAGATCCCTTGATATCCTGCTCGTACATTCTGCAGTCAAAACGGATAGATGAGTTGAAATCATCAGCGATTTTTGAAGTTTCTCCGCTTGTTCTGCCTGCCCACATTTTTGCCATAACAATTACCTTCTTACTAAAAAATCATTAACCTATATATTTTACTATAAAGATATGGTTTTTTCAACTTTTTCTAAAAATTTGAAATGTCCTGCACAGAAAACCTGCGCAGGACAGATACTTTTTAATTATTTACCGTCAACCATAGCCTGGACTTTGATAGGAAGTCCGAAGAGGTTGATAAATCCGGCTGAGTCAGTCTGGTCGTAGTCAGACTCGTCAAATGTAGCGATTTCTTCTGAGTAAAGTGAGTATGGACTCCACACACCGGCGTTGATCATGTTGCCCTTGTAGAGTTTGAGCTTAACTTTACCTGTGACCTTTTCCTGAGTTTTGTCAACAAAAGCTGAAAGAGCTTCACGCAGTGGTGTGTACCACTGGCCATTGTATAAAAGCTCAGCAAAAGTGATAGAAAGACGCTCTTTTTCGTGCATTGTCATTTTATCAAGGCAGATGCTCTCGAGCACCTTGTGTGCTTTGTAGAGGATAGTACCGCCCGGTGTCTCATACACACCACGGCACTTCATACCAACCAAACGGTTTTCTACGATGTCGATGATACCGATACCATTTGCGCCACCAATTTCGTTGAGCTTTAAGATGATGTTCTTTGCGCTCATTTTTTCACCGTTGAGTGCTACAGGGATACCCTGTTCGAAATCAAGTTCGATATATGTTGGCTTATCAGGAGCCTGAAGTGGAGAAACGCTCATCTCCAAGAAACCAGGCTTTTCGTACATCGGTTCGTTGCCTGTATCTTCAAGATCAAGACCCTCGTGGGATAAATGCCACAGGTTCTTGTCTTTTGAGTAGTTAGTCTCACGGTTGATTTTGAGCGGAATGTTGTGTGCTTCTGCATACTCGATTTCTTCTTCACGGCTCTTGATATCCCACTCACGCCATGGAGCGATGATAGGCATATTAGGAGCGAAGTGTTTGATAGCAAGCTCAAAACGAACCTGGTCGTTACCCTTACCTGTACAACCGTGAACGATAGCATCAGCACCCTCTTTGATAGCTACTTCAACAAGTCCCTTTGCGATACAAGGACGAGCGTGTGAAGTACCTAAGAGATAGTCCTCGTACACAGCGCCTGCTTTCATAGTAGGAATGATAAAATCGTCAACATACTCGTCAGTGTGGTCTAAGATATAGCACTTTGAAGCACCTGTAGCGATAGCCTTTTCTTCGAGCCCTTCGAGCTCGTCAGCCTGACCAACGTTACCTGAAACCGCAATAACCTCACAGTTGTTGTAGTTTTCCTTGAGCCATGGAATGATGATAGATGTATCGAGACCGCCTGAATAAGCGAGTACGACTTTTTTGATATTTTCTTTATTTACTTTCTTCATAAGAATACGCCTCCGTGAATAAATATGCAATAAATTTATTAAGTATGCATATATTATAGCTATTTTATGCATATATGTCAATAGTTTTCATCATATTTATTCAAAATAGCCTTGTTTTGTGCTCCTTATTACAATAATATAGTCATTTTAACAAATTTATGCTGCATAGTCTTTCATGATATGCAGTTTTTCTGCATATTCAAAGCATTTTTGCTCAAAACCAATATGCATAATACACAAGCTACACCTTGTTTTTTGAGTAATATATACACTTGATTTATGCATATTTTAATAGTATAATATATATACAGAAAGTATCTGACACAAAGATCACTCTGACTGAAAGATACGGCTATATATTCTTCACCTCAAGTAGGTGTACTTTGTTGTTTTTGCCGTATCACACTGATACGGCTTTTTTGTTGGAGGTTATTATGGAAAAGAGAATCGCTGTTATGAGCATCATCGTAGAAAAAAACGATTGTGCTGAAAAGCTCAATGCTATTTTACACGATGCAGGTGATTACATAATTGGTCGAATGGGCATCCCGTACAGAGAAAAGGGTGTTTCTGTAATCAGCGTGGTTGTTGATGCACCACAGGATATAATATCAGCGCTGAGTGGAAAAATCGGCAACATTGACTCAGTCACTGTCAAGACTGCCTACTCAAACGTGATGAGCCATGAATAAGACACTAAACCTGATTGAAAAGCTGAACGCCACACATTCACTTTCACTTGAAGAGTACAGGTACTTAATCGAAAACAGAGATGAAAAATCAACAGCTCTGCTCAAAAAGTACGCAATAGCTCAAAGAGAAAAATACTATGAAAAATCGGTCTTTGTGCGAGGACTTGTTGAAATAAGCAACTTTTGCAAAAACGACTGCTACTACTGCGGTATCAGAAAAAGCAATCGAAACTGTGAGCGATACCGTCTTTCAAAAGACGAGATACTCTCATGTTGCAAGGAAGGGTATGAACTCGGCTTTCGCACCTTTGTACTGCAAGGTGGCGAAGACGCTACTTTTACTGACAGCTTCCTGTGCGATTTAGTTTCATCAATAAAAGAAAACCACCCCGACTGTGCTGTGACGCTGTCGCTCGGCGAAAGATCATTAGAGAGCTACAAAAAGCTGTATCAAAGTGGTGCTGACAGATATCTTCTACGACACGAAACCGCAAACGATGAGCACTACTCACTTTTACACCCGGATACCCTGACACTCAAAAACAGAAAAGAATGTCTCAAAAATCTTAAAGGCATCGGTTTTCAGGTGGGCTGTGGCTTTATGGTGGGCTCACCGTTTCAGACTACTTCGCACATAGCACAAGACTTAAAATTCATCGAAGATTTTCAACCCGATATGTGCGGTGTGGGACCTTTCATTCCTCATAAGGACACTCCTTTTAAGGACTGTCGTGCTGGTGATGCAGATCTTTGTTGCTATCTGCTTTCTATCATAAGGCTGATAAAACCAAACATCCTGCTTCCTGCAACCACCGCTTTGGGTACTGTGAAAAACGACGGCAGAGAAAAAGGCATTCTATCAGGTGCAAACGTCATTATGCCGAACCTCTCCCCACTTTCTGTTCGCAAAAAGTACGCACTGTATGATGGAAAAATCAGCACAGGCGACGAATCCGCCCAAAGCTTACACAATCTTAAAAAATCAATGAACTCGATTGGCTACACTGTTGTAGTCAGTCGTGGCGATATCAATACTAATAGTAAGGAATGATACTATGGCAATTTACAATCCTAAATCACTCAAAGCTGAAGAGTTTATCAATGATGCTGAAATCAGAGAAACTCTCGAGTACGCAGAAAAAAACAAAAACAATATCGAGCTAATCGATGAAATCCTCGAAAAAGCTCGTCCTAAAAAAACCGCTACAGGCTACACTTGTTCAGGACTCACTCACAGAGAAGCGTCTGTTCTGCTTGCGTGCGATATCCCTGAAAAGGTAGAAGAAATTTACAAAATCGCAGAGGAAATCAAGCTCGCTTTTTATGGCAACCGCATCGTTATTTTTGCACCGCTTTATCTTTCAAACTACTGCGTCAACGGATGTGTGTACTGTCCGTACCACCTGAAAAACAAACGTATCCCGCGCAAAAAACTCACTCAGGAAGAAGTAAAAGCCGAAGTAATTGCGCTGCAGGATATGGGTCACAAACGACTTGCTATCGAATCAGGTGAAGACCCTGTGAACAATCCTATCGAGTATATACTCGAGTGTATCAAGACTATCTACAGCGTGCACCACAAAAACGGGGACATCCGCAGAGTCAATGTCAACATCGCTGCAACTACTGTAGAAAACTATCGCAAACTCAAAGAAGCAGGCATCGGTACATACATCCTCTTCCAGGAAACTTATCACAAAGAAAGCTACTTAAAGCTCCACCCTACAGGCCCTAAACACGACTATGACTATCACACAGAAGCTATGGACAGAGCTATGCAGGGCGGTATCGATGATGTAGGACTCGGTGTACTGTTCGGACTCGAACTTTATAAATACGAATTTGCAGGTCTTATTATGCACGCTGAACACTTGGAGGCTGTTCACGGTGTCGGTCCGCACACCATCTCTGTGCCTCGTATCAAGCGTGCTGACGATATCGATCCTGACGCTTTTGATAACTCGATTTCTGACGAAATTTTTGCAAAAATCACTGCTTGTATCCGTCTGGCTGTCCCTTACACAGGCATGATCATTTCAACTCGTGAGAGTGAAGAAGTTCGCTCAAAGTTGCTTCGTCTTGGCATCTCTCAGGTCAGCGGTGGTTCACGCACTTCTGTCGGAGGATATACTGAAAAAATACGTCCTACAGACACAGAACAGTTCGACGTATCTGACCAGCGTACACTCGACGAGGTCGTGTGCTGGCTGATGGAAAATGGACACATTCCGTCTTTCTGTACTGCTTGTTATCGAGAAGGACGAACAGGCGACCGTTTCATGAGTCTGTGCAAAAGCGGACAGATACTAAACTGCTGTCACCCAAATGCGCTGATGACACTGACAGAATACCTCGAAGACTATGCAAGCGATAAGACAAAGAAAGTTGGTTATGACCTTGTCAAAAAAGAACTGCTCCGTATCCCTAAAGACAGAGTCCGTGAGATAGCGCAGCAGAACATCGACGATATCATGAACTCTAACCGTCGTGACTTCAGATTCTAAAAGTCAAAAAGGAGGATATATATGAGCCTTCAGAACACTCCATCAAGCGAGCGACTTCACATCGGTTTTTTTGGACTTAGAAATGCCGGCAAGTCAAGTGTAGTAAACGCCGTGACTAACCAACAACTCTCTGTTGTATCCGATGTGCTCGGCACTACCACCGACCCTGTCAAAAAAGCGATGGAACTTCTTCCGCTGGGCCCTGTTGTTATTATCGACACACCGGGTCTGGATGATGAGGGATCACTCGGTGAACTCAGAGTAAAGAAAGCACAAGAGATACTCGCTATCACAGACATTGCAGCGCTCGTAGTCGACTCACAAAAAGGTGTGAGCGAAGAAGACAGAGAGCTGCTTAACATATTCAAAGAACGCAATCTTCCGTTTGTGGTCATTTACAACAAAGCTGATTTGCTCAACGAAAAGCCTGAGCTTAAAAGCAACGAAATATATGTTAGTGCAAAAACAGGAGATAACATAAACGAGCTCAAAGTTATGCTATCAAAACTGAGTGGCAAAGCAAAGACAGCAAAACCACTTGTGTCAGATTTGCTAAATGAGGGCGATCTCGTTGTGCTTGTTATCCCTATCGACGAAGCTGCTCCAAAAGGCAGACTTATTCTTCCGCAGCAGATGGTGATTCGTGATATACTCGACCACCACTGTATGTGTATCTGCACTCAGGTCGAAGAACTCAAAACAACCCTTGCTTCACTTCCAAAAAAACCTAAGCTTGTTATCACTGACTCACAGGCCTTTGAAAGAGTAGCAAAAGACACACCATCTGACATTATGATGACATCGTTTTCTATCATTATGGCACGATACAAAGGCGACCTGAAAGCGTTGATAAGCGGTGCATCAGCACTGAGCTCTATAAAAGACGGTGACAAAATTCTCATCGCAGAGGGCTGCACTCATCATCGCCAGTGCAACGACATCGGCACAGTGAAAATGCCGAAGTGGATAGAAAGCTTTACAAATGCAAAGCCACAATACACTTTCACAAGCGGTGGAACCTTCCCTGATGATTTATCCCAGTTCAAGCTCATTGTTCACTGTGGCGGATGTATGCTCAACGAAAAAGAAATGAAAGCACGTATGCAAAAAGCTGATGTTCAAAGCGCTCCTATCCTCAACTACGGTGTTGCTATTGCTCATATGCACGGCATTTTGAAACGCTCTTTAGCACCATTCCCTGATATTTTGAAATTGTTATAAATTTTCAGTTGTTAACTTATTTTAAGGAGAATAATATGAAAGACGAGTGCGTGATTTGTGGTGCACCACTTACATATTTACAAACAGATCGCGAAATGGAATGTGCTATTTGTCACAAAAGAGAAAACAGCAAGACCCTGTGCAAAAACGGGCATTATGTATGCAACAATTGTCACACAAGCGGTGTTGATACACTTATACGTGTCTGTCTTGCAGAAAACTCCAAAAATCCTATAGAGATAATCAGAAAACTGATGGCACTTCCGTTTTGTCATATGCATGGTCCTGAACATCATATCATGGTGGGATCAGCCCTACTTACTGCATATAAAAACTCCGGCGGAGATATCGACCTTGAAAAAAGTCTTATAGAAATGCTATCAAGAGGCAAACAAGTGCCAGGCGGTGCGTGTGGCTTTTGGGGTGCGTGCGGAGCTGCTGTAAGCTCCGGCATGTTTGTGTCCATCGTCACAGGCTCAACGCCGCTAAAAAACAAAGAATGGAGTTTATCAAACCATATGACATCAGAGGCGCTGAAAGCTATCGCTTCGCTGGGCGGTCCTCGTTGTTGTAAACGAAACTCTTATACTGCAATCATCAAAGCAGTCGAATTTTCAAAAGCGCATCTTCAAGTAGAAATGGAACTTGATGAAATCAAGTGCATACATTCAAAAGAAAACAATCAATGTATCAAAGAGAGGTGTCCGTTTCATTGAAAAAGAAGATAGCATTTATATGCGTACATAACTCCTGCCGTAGCCAGATAGCCGAAGCACTTGGTAAACACCTAGCCTTAGATAAATATGATTTTTATTCAGCTGGAACAGAAACAAAACCCCAGATCAATCAAGACGCAGTACGGTTGATGAAAGAACTTTACGGTATTGATATGGAAAAGACACAGTATAGCAAAACCTTTGATAAAATACCTTCTCCTGATATTGCTATCTCTATGGGGTGCGATGTCGGCTGTCCTTTCATCGGCAGAACCTATGATGATAATTGGGGCTTAGCCGATCCAACAGGACAAAGTGATGAGGTCTTTAAAAAAGTAATAAAACAAATTGAAAATCATATACGCAGGTTATAAATAAAGATAGCGGTAGAGAGCTTTTTCTCTACCGCTACTTTTTTGAACAAAAAGGACCCGACGCTAATACGTCAGGTCCAAAATTTTAAGGTTTCAAAATCAGTTAATATGTATCAGTCAAATTCTTCAAGCAAAGCAATGTTATACTTTTCGATAGATGAAAAATCATTTATTGTAAATGAAGAATCAGCATAGTACCATGGCTTTGACTCATAGTAAGCTCTGATAGAAGCTGTCTGGAAAACATAACCATTGCGGGCATAAATCTCGTTTATCGCATCCTGAGCATAGTTGTTCGCAGGAGAGTAACCAGTCATATATGAAAGTGTAGATGATATCTCGCTTCTTGTGAGCTGTCTGATTGAAGACTCAGGGAACACAAAGTCTGATGCAGAATATACATAGTCAGGGTGATAGTGACCGTATCCGTAGAAGTTGTTGACAACTGTTTTTGCATCATCATTGTTGCTCTTTGAAGAAGTCTTATTAGCCTCTACTGTGACAGTACAGGAAGCTTCAATATCATTTTGGGCTCTGCAGGTGATGTTGACTGTGCCTGCTTTGATACCGGTGACATAGCCCTCGCTGTTGACAGTAGCGATATCATCATCAGAAGAACTCCACTTGAGGCTACCTGTCGGAGCATCAACAGGAGTAACATCAGCTTCGAGCTGGATTTTTTTGCCTGCTTTCACGCTGGTAGAAGTCTTGTTCAGAGTGATTTCTTTGATTTCTTTTTCGTTGACTGTGATATTGCACGAAGCAGATACACCGTCTTCTGTCTTCACACTCACTACTGTGCTGCCTGCACTCATCGCAATAACAGTACCACCGTCAACTTTAACGATATTCGAATCAGTGCTGGACCAAGTGAGCGGTCCCATCTTTGCGTTATCTGGCTTTGGTGTAACGTTGATGACCTTTGAGTCACCCACTGTGAGTGTCATATCTGTTTCAGAAAGCTCCAGTGCATTTACTCCGGGTGTGAATACAGCACACGCACAAAGTGACATCACAATCGCTAAAACGATGCCAACCGCAAGTGTTTTTTTCATATTGATATCCCCCTTATCCTATTACTCATATTTTATAACTATTTTTTATATTTGTAAACTAAAATTACATTATTTACGCAAATTATCGTTGAATTTCTTGACTTGCGCTGAAATTTCTTTGAGCTCATCTTTGCTCATATCATCAAGATGCTCGAGTTTATCCATAAAAGCTGTGAGCGTTTCTTTTCTTTGAAGTTCTGTGATTTCGGTGTAAAAGTTGACCACAACGCCTGTGACAATAGCAATAACAAGTGTTGAATAAATAGTCACCAAAAGCGACACTATTTTTGCAAAAAGTGTGGTGACAACAATATCTCCAAACCCTGCCGTAGAAATAACCGCATAGCAGTACCACAGCGCATCTATGTATCGTGTGATATCAGGTTCAACCAGCAGTATCGTAAAAGCACTGCATAACACAAAAATAAGATACGCAATCAGAATCTGGTTGGTCTTTGTTCTTTTTAATATACCACTCAGCACTCTCAGCCTTTTCATAATTTCCCCCTTGCTCATAGCTTTTTATATGATATAATCAGTATAGCATAAATAATAAAAAACACAACGAAAAAGGGAAAGATAATGAAAAAAGACAACTCCTTCTTAGGGACAGCTCCTGTCTCTAAGCTACTGTTCACGCTGGCGCTCCCGACTATTGCTGCCCAGATTATCAATATGCTGTACAATATTGTGGACCGAATATACATCGGCCATATGCCACAAAACGGCGATATGGCACTGACAGGTGTCGGAGTGTGTATGCCTGTCATTCTTATTGTATCTGCCTTTGCAGCTTTCATCAGTGCAGGCGGTGCACCACGTGCATCTATATTTATGGGAAAAGGCGATAACGATTCTGCTGAAAAAACAATGGGCAGCTGCTTTGCACTGCAAATAGTATTTTCTGTTGTGCTCACTGCTGTGCTCATGCTTTTTCATCGTCCGTTGTTGCTTTCTTTTGGTGCAAGCTCCAACACTATCGCTTTTGCGAGCGACTATATGAAGATATACGCACTGGGTACTATCTTTGTACAGCTGACGCTTGGAATGAATGCGTACATCACTGCACAAGGCTTTGCAAAGCAGGGTATGCTGACCGTACTGATAGGTGCGGTATCGAACATCATTTTAGACCCTGTTTTTATATTTCTCTTTGATATGGGAGTCAAGGGTGCTGCTCTTGCGACTATCGTTTCTCAGGGGCTTTCGTGTGTATGGACCGTTGCTTTTTTGAGTTCAAAAAGATCTGTACTCAAGTTGAAAAAAGAAAATCTGAAGCTGAACTTCAGACTCATCACTCCGTGTCTTGCACTCGGACTTGCTCCGTTTATTATGCAGTCGAGCGAAAGCATCATTCAGGCGTGCTTCAACTCATCACTTCTTCTTTATGGTGGAGATATCGCTGTTGGTGCGATGACAATACTCACAAGCGTCATGCAGTTTGCGATGATGCCTCTGCAGGGCCTTGCACAAGGCTCACAGCCTATCATCAGCTACAACTACGGTGCAAAAAACAGCGATAGAGTAAAACACACATTCTTTCTGTTGCTCATATCAAGCCTTGTATATTCAACCGCTTTGTGGGCGTGTATTATGATATTCCCGAAAGCTTTCGCAGGTATTTTCACAACTGACCCTGCACTGCTTGATTTTGCACAGAAAGCTCTTCGCATCTACTGTGCAGTGCTGTGTGTTTTCGGCATACAGATTGCATGTCAGATGACCTTTGTATCGTTGGGCAACGCAAAATCGTCGATAATTGTCGCCGTGATGCGAAAATTTGTGTTGCTCATTCCGCTTATCTACATACTGCCACAGCTCATGAAAGATAAGACGATGGCAGTATATACAGCCGAGCCTGTTGCAGACATACTCGCTGTGACCTTCACGGCAGTTCTGTTCTTCTTCCAGTTCAGAAAAGTTATAGAGGAAATAAACAGCACAAAATCTTTGCAATAACACAACACGTTTATACAAAAAGCGAGGTGAATTCACCTCGCTTTTATCATTTGTATTGAAAATCTGTTGACAACATTTCGAGTGTTTTTCTCTTGTCGTTTCATCAATACGTTTTGATTTGGAAGGCTCAGAAACCATCTATGATTTGGTACGATAAAATGCGATTGCACGACAAAGTATGGTTAAAAAATCAACAAGAAAACAAATTTACAATTATTTTGTTATAATTAACAAAATAATTTGACATAATATGTCTATTGTTATACAATATGAATATCTATAGGATAGGAGATATTATATTATGGGTAACTTTAAAAAACAGATACAAGAAGACATAAAAGAGTACCAGTCGAATTTTTCTCACATATCGAATATTAATAAAGATGAATGGGCTTTTAATTTTTGGATTCTTGATAAGTTGTTCTACGAAGAAGATGAATTGATAGAGGAAAAAATTATAGATTACCATGATATGGGAATCGACGCATATGAGATTTATGAAGATACGAAAGATATTTATTTAATACAAAATAAATATTATGCTGATACAACATCAATAACTGCTGAATACATAAAAAATGATTTTTTGGTTCGGGGAATAACAGCTTTAGAAAATGGAACTTATAAAAAATGTGATGAATTGCAAAAAGCATTTACAAAATATAAAAACCATGCCGATTTCACTGTTCATTTAGAGATATATATAACTAACAATAATCGCTGTAAAGAAGCCGAAGAATATATAAAAAAATACAATCTTACTCACCCGCAATACAGAGCAAAAATATATTATTTAGATGATATTGAAGAAAAGTATTATGGGGAAATAAAAGAAAATAAAACTAGTATTTCTGTTAAAATACAAAGTATTAATAAAGGTACCATATTAAATATTAATACTGAAAATTATAAACTTGAAAACATCATTGATGCAAGATATGTTTTAACTCCGGTTGTTTCAATTTATAGGCTTTATAGAAATGCTATCGAAAAGAATTATCCTATTTTTGACAAGAACATAAGAGAATATTTGGGTAATAAAGGCGTAAACAAAAATATGTACGCTACCTTGATGGACTGTGATGAACGCAAAAACTTCTTCTACTACAATAACGGAGTAACTGTTATTTGTGATAATATGAGTTCTATATCCACTCAGTCTGTAGGATACAACATGAATGCTTGCTTCGAAATCACAAATCCACAAATCGTTAATGGCTGCCAAACCGTAAATACGATTTATGAAGTATTAAAGAATGTTGATCCAGCTGAGCTCGAAAAAGAATATAAAGATACATTTGTTATGCTAAAAATTCTTGAAATAGATAAATCTGATTACACTGAAGATGTTCTATATAAAAACATAGTACGCTATAATAACTCACAAAACCCAATAGATGAAAAAACTTTTGTTGCTAATACTGATATTTTTGTGAGATTACAAAAAGAATTTGAAGAAAAAGGTTTTCTCTTATTAATAAAGCAAAGCGATAAACATCGTTTTTCCGAAAAATATAAAACCCCTACAAAACTCAAACAACAAAATTCGGCAAGACTACAAAGGTTTGGGCTAACTGAAACAAAAAAAGCAAGTGATGTTTTCATACCACTCGAAAAATTTTTACAAGTTATAAATGCATTTGTATCCGGTGGACACGTTGCTTATGTAAAGAAAAGTAATATGTTGAAATTTAATAGCGAACAATATAATACGGCAATTTCATTCATAAAAAATGGTTATGTAACTAATGATGTAATGATCGATTTATATTTATTATATCGCAAAGCCGAAAAAGTAAAAAAGGAAAGTGAAGATAAAAGAACTCCTGTACCATATTATTTAATAGATGCTTTTTCAAAATATGAATGTAATGATCGTAATATTAGTAATATTTCTTCTGCTCTAGACAGTTGTGATAAAATCAACACTATTATTAGATTGTACACAGCCGTAACTAAAGCCTATTGCAAAGAATACAAAAAGAAGTATGATATTGAATACAATAAAATGATAAAACGCTCAGTTGAATATGACATTCTAGATACATTACGAGATACATTGAGTAGTGTTATAATTTAAAACAACATAACAAGAAAATAAAAGTATAAATCTCCTTATCTTACAGATAATAGTATCACCGCAAAAAGATAAGGAGATTTTGTATATATGAAAGCAACAGGAATTGTAAGACGAATTGACGACCTTGGTCGTGTTGTTATCCCAAAAGAAATCAGGCGCACACTTCGCATACGTGAAGGCGACCCGCTTGAGATTTATACAGCGACTGACGGTGAAGTGATTTTCAAGAAGTACTCACCAGTGGGTGAGCTGTCTACCTTTGCATCGCAGTACGCTGATGTGCTCAGTCGGATAAGCTCGATGCCGACACTTGTCTGTGACCGTGACCACGTTATCGCAGCGGCTGGTGTATCAAAGCGAGAATATCTAGAGCGCAGAGTGACCTCAGTTCTCGAAAATTATATGGAAAACCGTCGATCATACACAGCCCACGCAAACTCTGTCGACGAAGTTCAGCCGGTAGAAGGTATGGATCACGTCGCAGCAGTCATCTATCCTATCATCGCATCGGGCGATGTCACGGGAGCTGTTGTTATGCTCAAGGGTGACACTATCAAAGTGCCGACTGATACCGAGATAAAACTAGCCCAGTCAGCCGCCGCTTTCTTAGGAAAACAAATGGAAGAATAATAAAGAAGGTCAGACCAAAAACATCGGTCTGGCCTTTGTTTTTTGTTGTTTTTAGCAACTATAATAAACATGTCGAAAAACACTAGAATTTGTCCCGTTTTTGATTGACAACACGATATATAGTGTGATAACATTATTGTATATTATGTAAAAGGGGAAATCAAAATGGCTAGATATCGTCATGCTAAGGGTCCTAGTGCCCTGCAGGTTATTTTAATCATACTCACTGTTATTGCATCACTCGCTATACTATCAGGTGCAGCTTTTGCGGTGTATCACTTCGGCTTTGATAAAAAGGAAGAACCAACTGATCCGCCAACACTCGAAACTTTTCCTGAGGCGACACTCGAACAGCCTCCGACAGAAGCTCCTACAGAGGACCCTGAGCTTATGTACACTGAGCTTGCAAAAGACTACATGAAGAATATGTCCGAAGACGAGAAGATATATCAGATGATGATCGTCACTCCTGAAGCTCTCACAGGCGTTGATGTTGCAACTATCGCAGGTGACGCTACAAAAGAAGCTGTTGAGAACTCTCCTGTGGGCGGTATAGTATATAACGAAAATAACTTTGAAGATGCTGATCAGACAACAGAGCTCATCAAAAACACCCAGTCTTTCGCTAAAACTCCTATGTTTATTGCTGTAAATGAAGAGGGCGGCGACAAAGCTCCTGTGGCTAAAGTGCTCGGTACTACATCATTTGATGCTATGTCAACCTACGCTGACAAGGGAGACGACGTTGCTTTTGAAAACGCTTCGACAATAGCAAAAGATATCAAAAAATTCGGCTTTAACCTCAACCTTGCACCGGTCGCAAACCTCGAAGGTGATAACGCATATTCAACCGACCCAAGTGTTGCTAAGACTCTTGTTGCTCAGGCTGTAAAAGGTATGCAAAACGAGAGCGTTATCTCTACACTCAAGTACTTCCCAAGCTCAGCTGACACCGACAAAACTACTGATGATCTGAGAATGAGCGAGTTTTCTCCATTTGTTACTTCAATCAACGAAGGTGCCGGCATCATCGCAGTATCAAATATCAAAGCTACTGCTATCGACGAAGAAAACCCTGCTTTTATGTCGCAACGTGTTGTTACTGAGCTTCTCATCAAAGAGCTCAATTTCAACGGAGTTGTTATGACTCCTAATCTCTCAAACGAGAACATCACAAGCACATACACAACAGAACAGATCGTCAAAGGCGCTATCCCTTCAGGTGTAAACCTCCTCTTCTGTCCTGCTGATGCAGACGAATATGTCGACGCTATCAAAGCAGCTATCGAAGACGAGTCCATCACACAAGAGCAGATTGATGAAAGCGTAACAAAGATTCTGTCCCTCAAATTCAAGTTCGGTCTTATTCCTGAGCCTTCCGCACCATCACCATCAGAAATTAAGACTACACAGGAAACCGTGGCTGATACTACTGTTGAATAACAAGTTTTTTAATAACATCGAAAAGGGTCGAAAAATCGGCCCTTTTTCTGCGTGAAATATTAAATTTATTTTCAAATAGTTAATATTTTTATATACTTATGTGGTACAATACTTTTGGAATATATTAGAAAGGAGCATTCAACTTGCTTCAGGTTAAAAACATTTCGAAAAAATACGAAGTCGGTGGCGTTATCACCAAGGCACTCGATTCGGTATCGCTTAATCTCAGAGATAATGAATTCGTTGCTATTTTGGGTCCGAGTGGTTCGGGCAAGACAACACTGCTCAACATCATCGGCGGTCTTGACCGCTACGACAGCGGTGACCTCATCATTTCTGATATCTCAACCAAAAAGTACAAGGACCGTGACTGGGATTCATACCGCAATCATACTATAGGCTTTGTGTTCCAGAGCTATAATTTGATTGAGCACCAAACTGTACTAGCAAATGTTGAGCTTGCGCTCACCATCTCAGGTATATCTAAAAAGGAACGCAGAAACAGAGCGAAAAAAGCACTGGTTGATGTAGGGCTGAAAGACCATCTGAACAAAAAACCTAACCAGCTTTCGGGCGGTCAGATGCAACGTGTGGCAATAGCCCGTGCGCTTGTCAACAACCCTGACATACTGCTCGCTGACGAACCCACAGGTGCGCTCGACTCCGAAACATCAGTACAGGTTATGGAGTTACTTAAAGAAGTCGCAAAAGACAGGCTCGTTGTTATGGTTACGCACAACCCTGAGCTTGCCAATGAATACGCTAACCGTATCGTCACACTCAAAGACGGCAAGATCACATCTGACTCAAACGAGTTCATCGTTGACGAAAGTTCACCTGCTAAATATAAAAATATGGGCAAATCAAAAATGTCCTATTTCACCGCACTCTCTTTGAGTTTCAAAAACCTGATGACGAAAAAGGGTCGTACAATACTGACAGCTTTCGCAGGCTCTATCGGCATCATCGGTATCGCACTGATTCTGTCCCTTTCAAACGGTGTTGACCAATATATCGA
The DNA here is from genome assembly GCA_045539655.1 of Ruminococcus sp. Lineage (GTDB taxonomy): Bacteria > Bacillota > Clostridia > Oscillospirales > Acutalibacteraceae > Ruminococcoides. The sequence continues at coordinate 67,165 of JAZQFT010000032.1, forward strand.
AGACATCCAGCGTGATACTATGACGAGCTATCCGATTTCTATCACTGACGAAGCGATAGACCTTAGCTCTATGATGGATATGAGAGGTAAAACCGTCGAGGCTATCAACGATGTCACTCCTAAAAACGAGTCGGCTGTAAGTGCTGACTACAACGAGCTTGAGCTTTCTAAAAGCATTTTCTCAAGTGTCACTGAGAACGACCTCACATCATTCAAGAAATATATTGATGACCCAAAAAGTAAGATCAACGACTATGTTGGTGAAAACGGTATTGTCTACACCTATGACGTTAACTTCTCAGTTTTCTCATATGATGAAAACGACGAGATTGTCAATTCAAACGCCGATACTCAGGACGTCCAGACAAATAACAAGGACGACGACGGACTCGCAGGTCTTATGAAACAGGATATGTCGATGATGACCGATATGTACACTATGGCTTCAAACGCTTCTGAAAACGCTCCGTGTTTTCAGGAAATGATGCGTGGCAAAGACACTATCATCAGCGATGTTCTGACTGATAGCTATGATGTTCTCTACGGTGAATGGCCTGAAAAATACAACGAGCTTGTGCTTGTATTGAATCGCTCAAACTCCGTGTCAGCTGACAAGCTGTACCAGCTCGGCTTCATCACGGCTGATGATTACGAAAACATTATCGAAAAAATCAAAGACGATGAAGAACCAGAAGATATTGAGTTTGATTTTTCTAACGTTTGCGAGCACGAGTTTTATCTTGTTCCGATGTGCGACCAGTACGTGAAAAACGATGACGGCACTTTCTCATACATCGGCGAAGATACTTCCAAATATGATGATATGATAGATGATGCCTTGAAGATGAAAATCACAGGTATTATCAGACCGAAGGAAGATGCTCAAAACGCCAGCATCACAACCCCTATCGGCTATACTTCAAAGCTCACTGACTACATTATCAAACACTCTGATGACAGCGAAATTATCAAAGCTCAGGAAAGTGACCCTAAAACTAATGTGCTCAACAATATGCACTTTGAAGCTAAAGATGACAAAGCAAAAATCAAAGACGCAAAAGAGTACATTAAAAACCTGAGTGATGCTGACAAAGCTTCTTTCTATCAGGCAGTTATGTATATCGAAAACGAAGGCGAAGACAGCTCAAATGCAGTGTCAGCCCTCTCAAATACAGGTATGGGCTACAGCTCATATGCTATGGGCTCACAGGCTGACTACGAAAAAATGATGGCACAGATGTTGGACTCTTGGCTCGAAGACGACCCTGATAAAGATATCCTACTTTCTGTATATGACGAGTATATCGACGGCGCATCATATGATGACAACTTAAAGAGCTTTGGCAAAGTCAGCTACGACGCTCCGTCTTCTATCTCTATCTACACTGACTCTTTCGAAAACAAAGATGCTATTTCAAGCTGTATCGAAGAATACAACAAAACAGCTGATGAAGATGCAAAAATCACATACACTGACTATGTTGCTTTGCTCACATCTTCTATCACATCTATTGTTGATGTTATTTCATATGTGCTCATCGCCTTTGTTGCGGTATCACTGATTGTATCATCAATTATGATAGGCATCATCACTTATATTTCTGTACTTGAACGTACAAAGGAAATTGGTATTCTGCGTGCTATCGGTGCAAGCAAGAAAAACATCTCTCAAGTATTCAATGCAGAGACATTTATCATCGGTCTGTGCTCAGGTGTGATGGGAGTTGGGGTATCACTACTCACGCTGATACCGGCGAACGCACTGATACATCACTTGACAGGAATCGAGACTATCAATGCTGTACTTCCTCCTGTTGCTGCAGGAATACTCATAGTGCTCAGCGTCATACTCACGCTCATTGGCGGACTTATTCCATCGAAAAAAGCTGCAAAGAAAGACCCTGTCACAGCCCTCAGGTCAGAATAAGCGCCGAGCAATCGAGCCTTTCAAAATTTATAATAACTAAGGGTGGCAACCAAAATGGTTGTCGCCCTTTTATTTTCTGTGTGTTTACTATGACCAAAATCAGTATGTGTTTTTCAGTAGTAATGTTAATTGACTTTAATTTTTTTTATTTGTAAAATTAAAGTGTAGATAGTTTTTATAAGGAGGAAATCTTATGAAAAAAACTGTTAGTTTGTTATTAGCTATAATGATGCTTTTATCAGTGTTTTCCATCAATGTCTCGGCTATTGAAAAAGGCCTTTCAGAACTTGAATACGAATCAAATGATGAAAGATGCATCTCACTCAAAGATGCTATCAAAGCATACGAAGAGGAAAACAATGTAAAAATTGAAACCTATCGAAACTATTTCTACATTCCTGATGGTAGCGAGAGCTTTTTTGCTGACAAAGGCTACGATGTTCCGACATGGTATAACGAGTATTCAAAAGATATCTGCATCTGGTATAGTGATACTATGGCAGAAAACTCTCCTATACCCGAGAGCTACTGTGGATATTCAATCGAAAAATACGGATACTCAAACCTCTACTACGCAGACATTCCTGTCGGTGTGACACAGTTTATGATCAACAACGGTGTTGAACAACTGTCTGATCGCCCGATTTACAGCTCTTGTTGCTCTTCTATTCTTGGACTTGAAGAAGCCAACCCTGACGGGACTTTTCCAAACCACGATAACGAGATTTTTGTTTTCAACGAGTTTGACCATGCTTCTATGTCTATGACAGCATATTTCCACGGAGAGTGGATGTACTATTACTACGGTGACGGATGTTACGGTACTGTGAAAAACGGTGATCAATTTGACTGTATCCGTGATGACCACGTCCACAATCAAAACATCGAAGAATCAATCAAAGACTACGAAGAAAAAACCGGTGAAATTGTCAATACAAACCGCTACTACTTCCTTATGCCTGACGGTACAAACGGCATTTACTGTGAAGAAACAGATATTCTGTGCCCTGACCACTATGCTCAGTCGTGGTACAATGAAAACGCTGATCAAGCCGGCATCTACTGGTGGGATACAGGAAAAATCGACCCAAAGTATTGGCCGGGATATAAGATGAACAAAGGCGACTCAGACTGTGTTTTTTACGCTGATGTTCCTGACTTTGTCGAAACTATTATTTTCAATAACTGCTTAGATGGAGGTCTCGACTCCTCTCAACCGATTTACTATAACGCTCACCAGACCTGTACCATTTCTGCATGTTGTTACGACGAAGGTGAATCCGACACCTATCCTAGCGGTCTTCCTTCTTTTGATAATATGATTTATGTCATTGACCCATCGCTTTATCCTTACGGTGATTTTGAGTCACACAGAAATGTCAGCCACGGCGAATGGTACTATTACTACGGTGACGGATGTTACGGCACTGTGAAAAACGGTTCACACCAAGACTGTATCCGTGATGACCATAAGCAATATCACAAAAGCATTGAAGAAGCAATCAAAGAATACGAAGTAGAAACTGGCGAAAAAGTCAACACAAACCGCTACTACTTTCTTATGCCGAATGGTGAAAACGGTACTTTCTGTGACGACGAGGACTGGATATATTCTGGCTATACTCCATCGTGGTATAACGAAAACGCTGACCATGCGGGCATATACTGGTGGGATACAGGAAAAATCGACCCTCAACGCTGGCCAGGATATGAAATAAATAAAGGCGACTCTGACTGTGTATTTTACGCTGATGTTCCTGACTTTGTCGAAACTATTATTTTTAACAACCACTTTAATGGTGGTATGGACACCTCAAACCCTGTTTACTATGATGCTCAGCAGACCTGGAATATTTATGCGTGTGGCTACGATGAAGGTGAGTCAGACACCTATCCCGGTGGTCTTTCTTCTTTTGATAATATGATTTATATCATAGATCCGTCAATTTACCCATACGCAGACCTATCTTTGAAGCCAGCTTGGGGTGGTGAATGGTACTATTACTACGGTGATGGATGTTACGGCACTGTGAAAAACGGATCTGTCGTTGACTGCATCCGTGATGACCACGAGCACGAAACCTTTGAAGATAAGTTTGTTGAATACTGTGGCAACCCTAAGGAAGGCAACTACTCTTACAGCGGACCGCTGTACTACCACTACAAAGAAGGTAGTTGTGAACCTGACTGGTTTTTAGCAAGAGGTAGTAGGGGCTATTCTCCAGCAGACATGCTTTACGGAATTTTTGGTGACTACTGTCTGTATGGATGCTCTACCTCACCATCAAAGTTTTATATGCACATCTATATGTTTGATGAAAACAAGTTCTATTCTATCGAAGAAGCGTGGGAAAAAGGCTTTGTCGATAAAGAAGAGGTGTTCACAGAATACTTAGGACCGAACAAAAAAGCTCGTCTTATCGGTGATGCTGACAAAAACGGTACGCTCACTATCACAGATGCAACACTCATTCAGCGTGCTTTGGCCGAGCTCATTATACTCGACGACTGGGTTGCTGCAGGCCATGCCTTCGGCGAAAAGCTCGATTGTCTCAACGACGTTGACCGTGACGGAAAGAGAACAGTTATGGATGCAACAACTATCCAACGAAAGCTCGCAGGACTCGAATGAGCTGTCCTTCAATAAACAATACGTAAACAAAAAGGGCAACCGAAAATCGGTTGCCCTAAAATTTTGCTGTTCAGTAATCTTAGCTGTTGAAAATAGACATAATGTCATAGAAAGAATCGTCCTCATCAGAAGAATCAACTTCAACAGGAGCAGGAGCATCAACCTTCTCAGGAGATGAGCTCGGGAAAGCAGAAGAGTTGTCAGTATTTGAACCACAACCTGCTGCGATAACAGTAACGCTGATTTCATCCTTCATATCTTCGTTGATTACAGCACCCCAGATAATGTTCGCTGTATCACTTGCTCTTTGTGAAATCATTGTTGATGCAGCGTCGATATCCTCGAGTGTGATATCAGGAGAAGCTGTGATGTTGATGATAACACTCTCAGCGCCATCGATAGAAGTCTCGAGCAATGCAGAAGAGATAGCCATCTCAGCAGCTACAGCAGCCTTGTCCTTGCCTGTAGCCTTACCGATACCCATGTGAGCGTAGCCAGCGTCCTTCATAACAGCAGTAACGTCAGCAAAGTCGAGGTTTACAAGGCCAGGAACAACGATGAGGTCAGAGATACTCTGTACACCCTGTCTGAGCACATCATCAGCGATAGTGAATGCATTCTGCAATGTGATAGACTGGTCAGAAACGTACTTGAGACGCTCGTTAGGAACGATAATGAGTGAGTCAACACAGCCAGCAAGCTCAGCAATACCCTGCTCAGCCTGAGCCATACGTTTTTTGCCTTCGAAAGCAAAAGGCTTTGTAACAACAGCTACGGTGAGGATACCCATATCCTTAGCAATTTTTGCTACGATAGGAGCTGCACCTGTACCTGTGCCACCGCCCATACCTGCAGTGATGAATACCATATCTGTATCTTTCAAAAGTGCTGCGATTTCTTCTCTGTTTTCTTCAGCAGCAGCCTGTCCAACCTCAGGTTTAGAGCCCGCGCCCTTACCACGAGTTGACTTTTCACCGATCTGAACCTTCTGGTCAGCCTGTGAAAATCTAAGAACGTGCTCATCAGTATTTACAGAGATAAACTCAACATTCTTAACATCCATTTTGATCATACGGTTCACAGCGTTGCCACCGCCACCGCCGACACCGATAACCTTAATAACCGGTAGATAGTCGATCATTTCCTTTTCTAACTCAAAAGCCATATTAAAATCCTCCCTAAACGGAATTTTCAAGTATTAGAACAGTGCACACTTCGAGTATTTACACTCTACTACCTTATAACTTAACACATCTGTGAGATAAATTCAATATTTTTTTGAAATATTCGAAAAATTTTAACATTAGTCAAGGTACCATTCTTCAGGAGAAAGCGGTGGTTTTGTTTCTTCTTCCTGCTCTTCTTCCTCAATGAACTCACCTGTTATGTCATCAAAGCCGTCGCCATCTGCGTCTTCGTGCGTTTCGCTCAACGCCTCGTCCTTATCGATAGGTGCGGTGGTTTCTTTTTCCGACTCTATAAGCGACTGATCTCTGAAATATGATTTTTTAGTATCATTACAGTTTGATACGTCCAGCTCACCCTCGGTTGTATTGGAACCATGCACATCAAGCTTTTCGTTGATAATAGTCATCGCTGTACGCACCTTGTAGCTGAGATCTTCAGGCACGCCGAGCTTAACTTTGATTCTGTCATCATATGTGAAAGTGATATTAGCTGTGTTGGTTGCATCTATTTCAGTGATGCCCGTGTAGCCATTGTCTACAAAGACTGTAACTATGGAATCTATGATATCCAGCGTCTTTTCATCAGCAAATTCGATATAGTCACCCACAGCATTACTCTTGAGTTCGCCACCCAAAAACAGTGGCAGATCATAGCCTTTTTTGCTTTTCACCTGCTCTAAAATCCTGCCTTTTGATGAACATACATAGTATATTTCATCGCTGAGCTTGACAACATACGCAGGCACAGCCTCGGTGATGTCAATAGTGATAGTATCCGGTATAGCAAAAGAAACATCCGCTTCTTCTATATATGGATATGTTTTTACAATTCGTTTAGACGCAGCTTTTTTGTTTGCTAAAAATATGTTTTCGCTGCCACCGATACCACAGGTTTCTATGATTTCTTTTTCATCATATTTAGTGTTGCCTGTGACTTCGTAATTTTGCGTTTTAAAAAGCACGGTGAGAGAAAGTATCACACAAACAACCAGCACCACACCAACTATAGTACAATAGGCAATGATATTTCGCACACGTCTCATCAGCGGAGAAATAGGTTTTTTCGGCTTGTTCTTTTTCTGTTTCTTTCGCTCAAGCTTTTCTATTTTCTGCTCTTTTTTGCGCTCGACTCGCTCATCTACAAAAAGCTCATAATCGTCGTATTTGTCCTTTGCAGAAAACTCTGACAAAAGTTCGTCTGCTTTATCATTATCTCGGGACCTGCGTGAAAATACCGATGAAAAGCTATCACCGATTCTGTCCATTATATCCGGTTTTTCAAAGGTATCATACCCTTGATTATCTTCAAATCTGTCATCTCTCACGCAAATCCCTCCTTTGTAATTCCTAAATCAAATCTTTTTTATATCTGCACCCAAAGACTGTAGCACAACTTCAAATTCGTCGTAGCCACGCTCAAGGTACTTGAGTCCGGACACTTGTGTGTGCCCGTTAGCTGAAAGGGAAGCAACAACCAATGCCGCAGCACCTCTCAAATCAAGTGCTCTCACCGATGCACCAGACAGATGTCGGACTCCGTCAACCAAAGCAACTTTGCCCTCGACTTTTATGTTAGCACCGAGCCTATTAAGCTCGTCAACGTGCTTGTATCTGCTTTCAAATATGTTCTCTACAAAAACGGTGAGCCCGTTTGTTTTACAAGTCATCGCCATAACCGGTGCTTGTGCGTCAGTCGGAAAACCCGGATAAGGCATAGTGCGTATGAGCTTCGGTGAACGAAGTCTGTATGGCGCATCAATAGTGAGTTTTCCCATTTTTTGAGTTATCTCACAACCTGCCTGCTCAAAAACCGGCGTTATCATCGACAGATGGCTATACACTACACCATCGAGTGTAATTTTCGATGATGTTGCGGCTGCAGCTGACATCAGAGTCGCTACGACAATTCTGTCAGCAATGATGCTGTGGTTGCATCCATGCAGTTTATCTACACCCTCTATGATTATAGTGCTCTCTCCCGCACCGCTGATTTTCGCACCACAAGCATTCAGATAATCAGCCAAATCCACTATCTCGGGTTCTTTGGCTGCATTTGTGATAATAGTAGTGCCACTCGCTTTCACTGCAGTGAGCATAATGTTCTCTGTAGCTCCGACACTTGGAAAAGTCAGCGCTATCTTCGACGACTTCACCCCATCTGATGCCACGCACTCAAGTTCACCGTGCTGTTCTGTTATCTCAATGCCCATCTGTCGTAAAGCAGACAAATGCAAATCTATCGGTCTGGGACCAAGCTCACATCCACCCGGTAGCGACATCTTCGCTTTTTTGCACCGTGCAGTGATAGCCCCCAGAAAAATGATAGAAGAACGCATCTCTCTCATCAGATCATGTGGTATGTCCGAGCGTGTCATGGTGCTCGTATCTACTACTAAAGTTGTGCCGTGTCTGCTTGCTTTGCACCCTAAATACCTGAGTATCTTCACTGTAGCGTCAACATCAGACAAGTTCGGACAGTTGTGGATGACGCTCTCATCCTCACACAAAATAGTCGCCGCAAGTATCGGCAGTGAGCTGTTTTTTGAGCCTTGTACTTTGACCTCTCCACTAAGTTTTCTACCACCGGTGATAACAAGCTTAGCCACAACAAACACCCTTTCATAAAAATAACTCTACACGCTAGATATTCTATGAAAATAGGGTTTGTACTGTGAATACGTGTTTACTTCACAATTTCTTTTACGATGCTATATATACGCTCTGAAGCATCTGTGATAGCCATAGCCTGAGCGTTTTCAGAATATTCTTTGAGCAGCTCTTTGTCAAGCAACATATCATCGACAGCTTTGATGAGCTTTTCTTCGCTGAGCTCTTTTTCTTCTATGATAGAAGCCGCCTTTTTGTTGACCAGAGCCATAGCATTGTGGAACTGGTGGTTTTCTGCTACATATGGTGACGGTATAAGCACCGCTGGCTTGCCCTTTGCCTGAATTTCTGACAAAGTGATAGCTCCTGCACGACTGACAACCAGATCACACGCAGCAAGACAAGTAGGCATATTATCAATATACTGTCTGATATCAAGATTAGAACATTCGCCTATGTCAACGCCTTTTTCCATCACAAGTTCAGGGAACCATGTGCCCTGCTGTCCATAGGCGTGAATGTGCTGGTATTTCTGGTCTTTTGCGCTACGAGCTACCAAAGCTGCAACAGCTTCGTTGATGCATCTTGCACCCAATGATCCGCCAAAAGAAAGCACAACAGGTCTATCATCAAGGTTGAGCTTCTCTCGTGCTTCTTCTTTAGTGATTTTCAAGATATCTTCTCGAATAGGGTTGCCTGTCACTGCAAAGTCAACATCGCTGTCGAGATGTTTTTTTGCATCTTCTACTGCGAGCATAACTTTCTTCACTTTTTTAGAAAGCATCTTTGTAGTAACGCCCGGAAAAGCATTTTGCTCGTGAATGATACATGGAATACCCATATTTGCAGCTGTACGCACAACTGGTCCGCTTACATAACCGCCTGTACCGATACAGATGTCCGGGTTAAACTCTTTGATGAGTTTTTTAGCTTTTTGAGATGAAGTGAAAACTCGTGACACAGTCTTGATATTATGAACAATCGACTGTGGCTTGAAATTACGCTTGAATCCGCTGATAACTATTGATTTTATAGGAAAGCCTGCTTTTGTGACAAGAGTCTGTTCCATACCATCACGGTTGCCAATGAACAGTATCTCTGTCTGTGGCTCTTTTTCTTTGATATATCCGGCTATAGCAAGAGCCGGGTTGATATGTCCAGCGGTACCGCCGCCGGCAAGTAGTATCTTCATAAAAACTCCTTAAATCTTCTCGATATTTGCAGAACGTGAAATAGACAGTACTATACCCATCTGGAAAAGCAGCATAAGCAGCGAGCTACCACCGTATGAAAAGAACGGCAAGCTGATACCGGTGTTCGGCAACCAGTCCGTAATAACCAATATGTTCAGTATTACCTGCAGACCTATCTGTGCTGTAAGACCGATACCGAGCAGTTTGCCAAAACGGTCCTTAGCTCGAAGCGAAATAACAATGCCACGCCATACAAGCAAAGCAAAAATCAAGAGTATCGCAACCGCTCCGATGAGTCCGAGCTCTTCACAAACGATAGCGAAGATAAAGTCGTTCTGAGGCTCAGGCAAATACAGATACTTTTGTCGTGATTGGCCAAGTCCAAGTCCGAACAGTCCTCCTGAACCGATAGCATAAAGCGAGTTTCGTGTCTGCCATGTCTGTTGCCACTGGTCTTCATCAATATATTCAAGAGCCTTGCCCCAACCGTCCATACGGTCCATAGCATATGTCAGAAGTCCTGTCGCCCATAATATCAGTATCACAAGGGCTAACACTATCGCTGCAACGGTTATATAGCGTATCCTGATACCCGATACAAAAAGCATAATAACAGTCAGCAAAGCTACGATAACAATACAAGAGTAGTGTGGCTCAAGCAAAAGCAAAAATGCAGTCGATGCAAACACTGCCGCACCGGGCACTACGCCGTATTTCAGCGTGTGCATTTTGTCGTAGTACCTACTGCCCCAGTGAGCAAGGAAAAGTATGATAGCAAACTTACTTATCTCCGATGCCTGAATACCATAGTCACCGATACCGATCCATCGGTGGATACCCGTTTCTGACGGAATAAGAAGCACCAGTATAAGTGCAAAATACGATATACCCAGAATAAGCACTGAAAATCTGTGAAAATAGTGGTAGTCAACATATGATACCAAAAGCATAATCACAAGACCGACCAGTGCAAACAAAAGCTGACGCTTCAAATAATAGTAGCTGTCGCCGATTTCGTAGAAAGCGACAGGATAGCTCGCTGAAAACATCATAGTGATGCCTATAGCAAGCAAAAGTACTATAAGCATACAGAACGGAACGTCCAGACCTTTACCGATAGAAAGCAGAGAGAACTGTTTCTTTCTTCTTACCATCTGTCTTCCGTTTTGATATCCTTCTCTTCTTGAAGATGTACCTGTTGAGCCCATACGCTCATGGTCGTATCTTCTTCTGTTTGATTCTCTTCTTAAAGTATCACTGCTCAACAGCTTCATCTCCTTTCAAAAAAGTTTCTATGAAAATATCACGAGTAACAGCGAAATAACACCGCAGATAGCAGTAACTGTGCTGAAAACAACAACAATCTTCATTTCGCTCCAGCCGCCCATCTCAAAGTGATGATGGATAGGGCTCATTCTGAAAATACGCTTACCGTGTGTAAGCTTGAAATATGTAACCTGTAGAATTACAGAGAACATCTCAACAAGGTACATAAGACCTAAGAGCAGCATAATCAGCTGCATATCCATAGTGAATGCCATCGCACACACGATACCGCCTAAAAACAGCGAACCTGTGTCGCCCATAAAGACCTTTGCAGGGTGGATGTTCCACACTAAAAAGCCTAAGCATCCGCCTGCTACTGCTGCACAAAACAGCACATTTGTATCAAACACCTTGAGGATGTTTGCAATCATCATCATAAACAAAGATACAAAAAATGTGATTGAACCGTCCAGTCCGTCGATGCCATCGGTGAGGTTGACTGCGTTTGTGATACCAACGATGACAAGTGCCATGATGATGTAGTAGAAAAAGCCTAAATCAACAAGTCCTACAAACGGAATAGCGATTTCAGTAGTGTCACCCAAAAGCTCCATAGCTAAAAGATAAAGTGCAACTACAGTGAACTGTAGCACAAGTTTCTGGATCGCTGTGAGCCCTAGGTTGCGCTTTTTCACAACCTTGATATAGTCATCAATAAAGCCGATACCACCGTAGCATATAGCCATAAAAAGTCCTGTGAAGACGAATTTTTCTGTAGTGGAAAATCCTTCGTGTGTTACCGCAAAAACAATCACTGACACAACAGTTGCAACAGCGATGCCCAAAATGAACATCAAACCGCCCATAGTTGGAGTTCCCTGCTTTTTCTTGTGCCATGATGGGCCGATATCCAAAATAGTCTGGCCGTATTTAAGCTTATGTAGAAACGGTATGAGATATCTGCCTGATATAGCAGAAATCGCAAAAGAAACCAACGCTGTGGCAAATGCCCATAGTCCTATTTCCATTTTTACACCTCATTTATTTTAATATGGTTTTCTTACTAGTCATTTACGCTACTTGCGCTGAAGGTAACGGTTACTACTGTACCAGGGCTGACCATTGTACCCTCTGGAATATCCTGTGACACAGCAGTCGAGTCTGACGAATTCACCGCACCCGCAAGACTTGCGTTGATACCATAGTACGATGCAATGTAGTTGACATCGGACAGGTTGAAACCTTCAAAGCTAGGTACCATCACCTGTTCTGTCGCACTGTTTTCATCAGTATAGAGCACCACAGTACCACCTGTCGGAATTTTGCTACCAGGGGTTGGAACCTGTGATGTAACAGTTGTACCCTCACCCTTGATGGTGACATTGAAGCCGTCTGAGTTAGCAATCTTTGATGCCTCACTCACTGATATGCCAGTGTATGTGCCGGCTATAGTATCGACGTTCGCAGCTTCTTCTTCAGTGTACTGAGCATCTATCTCTAGATAAGGCAATACCTCACCCATAATATTTGCGAAAACAGGAGCCGCTACTGCACTACCGTAGTAGTTACCTGCAAGTGGTGTGTCAAAAAATACAAGTATCGCAACTTCAGGCTTATCAGCCGGTGCAAAACCGCAGTAAGAAGCGATGTAGTCCTGAACAAAGTCTCCGTTACTATCCGAGAGTTTCTCAGATGTACCGGTTTTACCGCATATTCTGTAACCTGCTACATAACCGTTTTTGCCGGTACCATCGATAGCGTTCTGTTCAAGAACACGACGCATCTCTTCTGCAACTTGTTCAGAAATAACCTGACGTTTTGTATCGGTGCTGATGTTTTTGACAACAGAACCGTCAGAAGCTAAAATCTGCTTAACAACGTGTGGCTGTACAAGATCTCCACCGTTTGCAATAGCAGAAGCTGCTGTAATCATCTGGATAGGAGTGATAGAAAAGTTCTGACCAAAGGACGCAACTGCCAAGTCGACAGGTCCCATAGAACCATCTTCGGTAAAGAACAGATCATCTGACTCACCAGGCAAATCAATGCCGGTTTTTTCAGAAAAGCCGAACGACTGGTAGTATTTCCAGAAATTTTCTTCGCCGATCGCCTGACCCATCTGGATAAATGCAGGGTTGCAAGAGTTACACAGAGCCTGTTCATAGTTCTGAGTGCCGTGACCTGACTCCAAGTGACATCCGATGCCTTTATCATAAAGCTGGAATGTACCGCTGCAGCTGAACTTTGTCTTTTCGCTGACAGCCGCTTCTTCAAGAGCCATCGACAGAGTAACCATCTTGAAAACCGAACCCGGATAGTATGTATCACTGATAGCTTTGTTACGCCACATCTGTGAAAGAGCGAGCGACTCAGCCTCGCTCTTAGCTTGCTCCAAGAGTTTGTCGACTTCTTTGTCAGATATCGGTTCGCCCTCTTCCATATATCCGTTTTCGATGAGATATTCTGCATCTATTTCTTTGATTTTCTTCTGGTCTTTTTTGCTTATAGTGAACGGGTCATTAAGGTCATATCCGCCGACTGTCGCCATAGCGAGCACCTCGCCTGTATTTACGTCCATAGCAATACAAACGCCACGGTTATAGACATCGTGGTCCTTAATACCCTGTTTCATATATTTTTCAACAATGCTTTGAATAGTCTCATCAATAGTAAGCACAACAGAGCTACCATCGACAGCCTCGACGTTCTGGCTATACTCGAAAGGCATCACTGTGCCGTTTGCGTTAGTAGCGGTGATGAGTCGACCCGGTGTGCCCGTCAGATACGCATCATACTGAAATTCAACGCCTGAAAGGCCCTGATCATCAGCCCCCGTAAAACCGATAACAGAAGAAGCAAGTTCGCTGTACGGATAGTATCTTTTGTAGTCATCAAGCAAAGCGATAACACTAGAAAGATCATACTTTTCCTCGACTTCATTCATAAGCTCCAGTATCTGCTGTTGCTCTTCGCTTTCTATCTTTCGCTTTACTACAGTGTAGTAGCTGTTCTGTTTTGTTTTCTCGAGCACATCTTCCTTTTCAAGTGACAGAATTTCAGAAAGCCTTGTCGCTACATAATCACGCTGAGCGTCATCTTTGAAGTTAGCCGGAGATAGCACAACCTGCCATACCGATGCACTCTGCGCAAGAATCTTGCCGTTTCTATCATAGATAGTGCCTCTTTTAGCACTGATGGTAGTATCAGAAAGCTGCTGTTCAACCGCCTTTTGCTGGAGGTCTTCACCCGCTATGAGCGAAAGATACGCTAGTCTTGTGATGACAGCACCAAAACCAATTGCCAGTATAATAATGATCAACCATACAGTACGCTGTCTTAGTCTTTGATTTGCACCCATAGTGGTCACTCCCCTTTCTGCGGTAATTGTATCGTGTGAATCTGAAAACTATCTGAAAAATGTATCAATTTATTGTAAATACAGTGAAAATCGCCGTTGATATGACAAAATTTTCTACCCATACAATAGCAGAAAAAGAGTTAAGACATAATCTCAACTCTTATTCTTATACATACTTATTAAGCCGACTGTTTACTTATGCCCATAGCGATGAAAAAGCATCTGCTATAGCATCAAACACATTGTTGCTTTTCTTTTCAGTGAGCTCGACCTTGTCACCCTGTGACAGGCTGACAAACTCCTTTTGTGAGTTAGCCACTTTGCTCATGCCCAGATTTTCCTGAGCATATTTTTCAACAACGGCTGTTGATATGCTTGCATCGACTTTCATCTCAAGCTGAGTGTACAGGCTACGCTGTTCCTCAAGTTGACCTTGTGCTAAGTTGATCTGCTGGTTGAGCTCGGTGAGCTGAACCTGCCCGTGAATGATGAGTCCGACAACGATAACTACTGCGAGTGCAAGCACGACCGCACCGGAAATCTTCACAAAGTTGTTTTTTCTTCTCTTGACACGTTTTATCGGTTTCTTGTGTTCTTTCTGAGATGAAGCTCTGACGCTATTCAGTTTTTCGGGTTTTGGCTCAGCTTTGTCTTGTTTCTTTTCAGGGGTTTTCACAGAGGTCGCATAAATCTCCTCTTCTTCAAACAAGCGCAAATCATAAGCCAGGTTACGATTATCGTAAACCATAGCTACACCCCGTGTCCTAACTAAAATTTGGTTTCTGTTTTTCAGGCGATATGTAAAGTAAAGTAGTTTTCAAGGTGATGTCAAAAGTGTATGTGCAAAAAATTACAGATTTGACATATTCTTCATAAACCGTGCATAATTCGATATTAGAAATAGCATCGGCGGATATCCGTGATATCCCACAATATAGCGTAAAAACCACAACGCTATCACAATTTGTAGTGTTTTGCATAAGTTTGTAACAATATTTACAACTTTGTTATCATTTTACCACATGGCATATACAAAGTCCATAGTAAATAACTACAAATATAGGTATTATTTACCCATTCATATAGGGGTTTTGACTATTATATTTTTCATTGAGAATTAAAGCTGAAAATCACAGCTTTTCGCACACTCTCAGCTTTGCGCTACGTGAACGCACGTTGATTTCGAGTTCGGCGTCTTTTGCTACTATCGGCTTGCGATTTATTAGCTTTGCTTTAGGCTTGTTCCCACATACACAAACCGGGAAATCTTTCGGACAAGTGCAGCCAACTGTCCACGACGCCATCTTCTGTTTTACTATTCTGTCTTCGAGTGAATGGAAGGTGATAACTGCGAGTCTGCCACCCTTTGAAAGCAACTCAAATGCTCCGTCGAGGCCTTGTTCCAAAACATCAAGCTCACGGTTGACTGCAATACGGAGTGCCTGGAAAGTTTTTCTGGCAGGGTGACCATCACGACGCACTTTTTGAGGAACGCTGTTTTTGATAATTTCAGCGAGCTCAAGAGTGGTTTCTATCGGTTTTTTCTCTCTTGCTTTTATAATATTTTTTGCGATTGATGAAGCGAATTTTTCTTCGCCATAGTTATTGATAATCTGAGCAAGTTGTGCATACTCGTATGTATTGACCAAATCTTTTGCACTGAGTCCGCTCTGGCTCATACGCATATCAAGCGGTGCATCTTCGTGGAAAGAAAATCCACGTTCTGAGGTGTCTAGCTGGTGCGATGATACACCGATATCGAGCATAACACCGTCGACACAGTAGATACCACGTGCGTTCAAAAGCTCTTTCATATCGCCGAAGTTGCCTTTTACGATAATAGAGTTAGGGTTATCCTTGAAACGCTCTTTGCAATGACGGATAGCATCAGGATCCTGGTCGATAGAAATGAGTTTGCCATCTTTGAGGTGAGATAAAATCTCAGCAGAATGACCACCGCCACCTGCGGTACCGTCAACATATATTCCATTTTCTTTTATATCGAGTCCATCAATAGTTTCGTTAAGCAGTACAGGAATGTGTGAAAAGCTCATATCGACCTCACAGTCTCAAAAGCTCGAGAGCCTCTTTCACTGACTCTCTCTTTTGTTTTTCAATAAACTCTTCAAATGTATCCTTGTCCCACACTTCGATGCGTGTATCCATACCAACAACAACAATGTCCTTCGAAAGCTTTGCATCTTCACGTAGCTTTTGGGCTATCATCACTCTGCCCTGTGAGCTGACGGAAACTTCAGTCGCAGGAGAAATCAGGATATACTGAAGTGAAAGTGCCTTATCAGCAGGAAGCTCACGGATTTGCTCACGCAGTCTATCAAACTGCTCTTTGGACAAAATCTGCACGCAGTTTTCAAAACCGCTTGTGACATATACAGTGTCTGAGAGCTCCTCACGGAATTTAGACGGCAGAATAATTCTGCCTTTTGTATCGATAGTCTGATTGCTTGTACCTGAGAACATTCTGCCACCTCCTGTTAATTTCTATCTATTTTGTGTCACTTCATACCACTTTGTGCCACTTATAAATCGATTATATACTATACGTAGTGAAAAATCAAGGAAAAAGTTACGATTTATAACAAAAAATTTACAATTTGAAATTTTCTTCACAGGAAATAAAAGATTCCCCATTCGATCTTAACTTTCACTTGACCTTTTTATATATTTATTATAAAGTAATAATATGGAATATTTCCTGATTTTTTCTTAGGAGGGTTCATATGAGCTTTTTTGACACTTTTAAAGGCAACCAATATAAACAAGAAGCTGACAGCTTAAGACAAGAACTTCAACAACTTAAAAGTACTTTTACCCCTGAAATGCACGATGCCGTAAATATCCAAAATTTGATTACAAATTTAAAAGCACAAGCGAACGAAGCGTCTAGCATTATATCACAAAAAAACAACGAATTAACTTCTCTTAATAACACCATTAACAACCTAAATAACACCATTAAACAAAAGAAATCTGAAATCATATGTCTAGATGAAGAACTTACTTTACAAAGCTTTGGATTATATGAACCAAAATATGATTTCTCAACATCCGAACAATACAAATACAGATTAGCAGAAATACGCACACAGCAAAAAGAACTAATAAAATCAGATAAAGCAGTAACTGGAAATCTTGGATGGACTGTCAACGGTAATGCAAGCCAAGGCAAAAAAATGGTTAAAGATATGCAAAAGTTGTTGTTGCGTGCATTCAATAGTGAATGTGACGAATTAGTAGAAAAGGTAAAATACAACACTTTTGATGCATCATATAAAAGATTGCAGAAATCTTGCGAAGCTATTTCTAAATTAGGTTCTATTATGCAGGTATCTATTACACCTAGCTACTTTAATCTGAAATATCAAGAATTATGTCTCGCTCTCGAATATAGAAAGAAAAAGCAGGATGAAAAAGAGGAGCAAAAAGAAATACGGGCTAGAATGCGCGAAGAAGCAAAACTACAAAAAGAGATTGAAGAAGCACGCAAAAAAATTCAAAAAGAACAATCTCATTATCAAAACGCATTAGAAAAAATAGAAAAACAACTTATTAATGCAACTGAAGACGAAAAAGAAGCACTTTTGCTAAAAAAAGCTGATATAAAAAACAACTTATCTAAAATCGAAGAGTCTATCAAAGACATTGATTATAGAGAAGCTAATGCAAGAGCTGGCTATGTCTATATCATTTCAAACATAGGATCTTTTGGAGAAAATATTTATAAGATAGGTATGACTAGACGATTAGAGCCACAAGAAAGAGTAGATGAACTAGGCGATGCTTCTGTCCCTTTTAATTTTGATGTTCACGCAATGATTTTTGCCGACGACGCTCCAAGTTTAGAAAACGCACTTCATAAAGCTTTTGAAAACAAGAAGCTAAATATGGTCAATAGTCGCAGAGAATTCTTCAATGTCACCCTAGAAGAAATTGAAGATGAAGTTAAGAAGAACTATGACAAGACTGTGGAATTCACAAAATTTGCACCAGCTGAACAATACAGAGAATCGCTAAAAATAAAAGAAAGTAAATAAAACACAAAAAAGGCTCCCTTGTGGGAGCCTTTTGCTTTGCGGTATTGGAAACCCTAAAGTCGATTTAGCTTTGATCGAGATTATGATTTCTTTGTGATGCGAAGGTTCTGGCGAGTTTTTCTGAGCTCTGTGAGCTGAGCTGTAATAGCATCGTCAGTCTTCTTCATGATATTCTCAACGTAGTCGTTAGCAGCCTTGCGCATTTCTGCTGACTTAGCTTTGACTTCGTTCAAAAGCTCAGTAGCCTCAGCTTTTGCAGCACGCATGATCTCGCTCTGCTCGATCATAGCCTTTTTGCGCTCTTCAGCAGCTCTGATGATGTCCTCTGATTCCTTCTTAGCTTCCGCAATGATCTGACTTCTGTCAGCAACGATGTTTTTAGCCTGTCTTACTTCAGCAGGAAGTGTGTCCTGAATTTCGTCGAGGATATCGTAGATCTTCTCAGCCTCAACCATAACCTTGCCGCCTGTCAGCGGTACTGCCTTTGCATCAGCAACCAAATCCTGTAACTCGTTGATAAGTTCGTCCACTCTCATTTTGATAAATCCTTTCTAGTTTCTGTTGTTTTTAACCGTTCA
The DNA here is from genome assembly GCA_045539655.1 of Ruminococcus sp. Lineage (GTDB taxonomy): Bacteria > Bacillota > Clostridia > Oscillospirales > Acutalibacteraceae > Ruminococcoides. The sequence goes on from JAZQFT010000032.1 coordinate 85,968, forward strand.
AAAACCTGCTCGTGAATACAAGCGGGAACAAAATAACTGATGTCTCCGCCTAGTGACGCAATCTGCTTAACCATGCTGGAGCTCAAGTACATATACTGTGAATCCGATGTCAGAAACACCGTATCAAGCTCAGGGTTCAGCTTTTTGTTAGTAAGTGCCATCTGAAATTCATACTCGAAATCAGACATAGCCCTCAAACCTTTGACAACTGCCTTAGCCCCACGTTCCTTAGCATAGTCAGCGAGAAGTCCGGAGAAGCCGACTATCTCGACGTTATCGATATCGCACAGCGCTTTTTCCAAAAAACCGATGCGCTCATCGATAGTAAAGCTCGGGGTTTTAGACATATTGACAAGCACCGCAACGATGACTTTGTCAAACATCTTGGACGCTCTTTTTATGATGTCGATGTGTCCAAGTGTCACCGGGTCAAAACTGCCGGGGCAAATAACCGTGTTGTTCATAATAGCCCCCTAAGTAATTTTTCACGAACCACTATATATAGTCCTCGTGACGATATATGCTTACCTTTATTTTACCATAGGTTCTTTCTCTGTCAAGAGTGAATTTGTAATATTTTTGTAATATTTCATCATTTAATGCACTTTCACAAATAATAACGCCGGTTTTCTTTATTATTTGTGCACAAATTGGCATAATTTCTTGCAAAATACCCTTGTTGTATGGTGGGTCCAGGAAGATAATGTCAAATTTTTCGTCTGTTGTTTTCAAGAAATTTGTCGCATCAGTGTTATAAACACGGGCAAATTGTTTCAAGTTTGTAACCGATAAATTACGCTCAATCACCTTTATTGACGCTTTGCTCCTATCAATAAATGTAGCGGTCGAGCATCCTCGTGACAACGCTTCAATACCCATCTGTCCACACCCCGCATAAAGGTCCAGAAAACTTCTTCCTTCAAGTTCAAACTGTATAGCAGAAAAGATAGCTTCTTTCACTTTATCTGTTGTAGGGCGAACATCGTCACCTTTCAATGTTTCTAAAATTCTACCTCGTGCTTTTCCTGTAATAACTCTCATATATTATCCTCACTAGCATCACTGTGAAAATGTCTGTACACCGCTTTTGCACTATCGTGTGTCATTTTCGGAGCATTTTCAAGCTCTTTTAGTGATGCTTTCTTTATATTATCCAAAGTCCTGAAATGTTTCAGCAGAGCTTTTGCACGCACCTCACCAATACCCTCTATACTATTGAGTGTGAGCTGTGTCAACGATTTCTTCCTGCTCTGGCGATGGTATCCTATCGCAAAGCGATGCACCTCGTCCTGAATTGAAGTCACAAAGGAAAACACCGACTGATTAGGTCGTATTGCGATTTCTCCATCTGCTGATACAATCGCTCTTGTGCGATGCCGATCATCTTTGACCATGCCAAAAAGCGGTATATCTATGCCCAAACCAGAGAGCACTTCTTTTACAGCGCTGACCTGACCTTTGCCACCATCGAGCAAAATAAGGTCGGGGAGTTTTGCGAATCCGCTGTCCTTTTGAGTTTCGCTTTCCTGAGCCTTTTTATACTCCAAAAAGCGTCGTGTAAGCACTTCTGCCATTGAGTGATAGTCGTCCTGACCAACAAAAGACTTTATTTTGAATTTTTTATACGCTGATTTCTTAGGCTTTGCGTTTTCAAAAACAACCATACCTGCAACATTTTCGCTGCCTGAAGTATTCGATATATCGTAAGACTCAATATAGTACGGGGGTTTTTTTAGTCCCAGAATGTCTTTAAGTCCTTCGAGCACTGCGTACTGCTTGCCGACAATTCCCTGAAGCTGTCCTAGTGCTTCGAAAGCATTGTTTCTACACATATCGACAAGATGCTTTTGCTCACCCTTTTGAGGCACTGTTATATATGCACGTTTTTGTCGCTTTTCGCTGAGCCACTTTTCAAGTATTTCTTTGCTCTCGAGCTCTTTATCCATCACAATGTACTTAGGAATGTCATTTCTCAATGTATAGTAGCGTAACAAAAACTCTTCTCTTGCGGTATTCTCTTCACCGGGGTCGTCGACAATAAAATTTTCTCTGTCAAAAAGCCGACCATTCGCAAAACGAAACACTTCAAAAGAGCCTTTCTTCTTATTACTAGCAAATGCGATAACGTCCTGTTCTTCAACAGTAGTATTGACAACCTTCTGCTTGTCACGCATTTTTTTGATAGAATTTATCTGGTCACGGATTTTGGCAGCACGCTCAAAGTCAAGGTTTTCTGATGCCTGCATCATCTTGTCAGTGAGCTTTTTGATAGTTTTTGTGTCACTGCCCTTGAGAAAATCTAGTGCTTCGTCAACAGCCTCGTTGTAATCAGAAAGCTTCACCTTTCCTGTGCACGGTGCACAGCACTGTTTTATGTGGAAATTCAGGCACGGCCTACCCTTTCTGAAATCTTCAGGAAATTTGCGGTTACACGTAGGCAGCATAAATATCTTTTGAGCTTGCTCAACGCTGTTTTTGACATAGAAACTGCTTTTGTATGGACCGATGTAGGTGCAGTCATCGTCGCCTTTCTGGAGCACGTATGAAATACGTCGCCACTGTTCGTTAGTGACTTTTACATAGCTGTAGCCTTTGTCGTCCTTTAAGAGAATATTATATTTTGGGGTGTGCTGTTTGATAAGGCTGCATTCCAGAATGAGTGCCTCGAATTCTGAATCTGTGATGATGTACTCAAAGTCAGCGACATTTTCTACCATACGTCGAACTTTTTCCGGATGGTTATTCTGTGAACCAAAGTACTGGCTGACACGGTTTTTCAGCGCTTTCGCTTTGCCGATATATATGATGTCACGGTTTTTATTCTTCATAATATACACGCCCGGCAACAACGGCAGTCCCATTGCTTTTTTTCTGAGCACTTTGAGCTTTTCGTTCACAAAATCACCTCCGATATTTCGAATTATCTCATTTTAAATATAAAGTAAAATCTTCTGCTTGTAAAGAAAAAATAAAGGCGGAAATAAATTCCGCCTTAAAATACAAAAGATATTAAAAATTACTCAGCAAAGCCTGACTCTACGAGAGCAACCAAGCCCTCAACTGCATCGTGCTCATCAGCGCCGTCAGCATAGATAGTGATTGTTGTGCCACCAATAATGCCGAGTGATAAAACGCCGAGAAGGCTCTTTGCGTTTACTTTTCTCTCGTCCTTCTCTACCCATACAGTAGCTTTGTACTCGTTAGCTTTCTGAATGAAAAATGTTGCCGGACGAGCATGAAGACCAGCTTTGTTCTGAACCAATACTTCCTTAGTGTACATTCTAAAACCCTCTCTTTTACTTTACAAAATAATATGTTTACTAAAAAAGTGAACAGGAAACTCTGTTCGATTATTGATATTATATCCACAATTTTTTTGAAGGTCAACTATGGAAAAGCATTTTTGTTTTGATAGATAACAAGTAATTTTCTGAAAACCTGTTATTTGTGCAAATGTGCTAAAATGTTGAAAAGTTTTTGTGCTTAGCATACAAGGCGTAAAACTGGAGCACTCTTATTTGTACACTATCACAAGGCTTTTATGCATTTTCACCAGAGTCTATGATACTGTGTGCGAGCTCCTTTTCCTCTTCAGTGAGCTCAGCTTTTTCTATCATATCAGGACGTTTTTTCGCTGTATTTATGACAGACTGTTCACGTCGCCATTTGTCGACATTTTCGTGATGACCTGACAAGAGCACTTGGGGTACTTCTCTGCCACGCCACACCTGAGGACGAGTGTACTGCGGATATTCAAGCAAACCGTCGTAGTGACTCTCTTTTGTAAAGCACTCGTCTTCGGACAGCACGCCCTTTTCCATTCGTGCCAGTGCATCCACAAATACAAGTGTCGGAAGTTCTCCGCCCGTCAGCACATAGTCACCGATAGAAATCTCTTCGTCGACAAGCTCATCGATGACACGCTGATCAACACCTTCATAATGCCCGCAAAGCACGCAGATATTCTTGTGTTCACTGCTTATATCAATCAGCTTTTGCTGAGTGAGCACATTTCCCTGTGGTGACATATACACAAAATACGGTTTTTCGTCTAAATCTTTGCAGATGTCTTCATAGCACAAAGCGATAGGTTCGGTCATCATCAGCATACCCTTACCCCCACCGTATGGTGCATCGTCAACGTGACGATGTTTGTCAAAAGCAAAGTCACGCAACTGGTGACAAACTATCTCTAGCACGCCCTTTTTCTGTGCTCTGCCAAGGATAGACTCATTAAGTACAGTTTCCATCATCTCAGGAAACAGCGTTATCACATCAATCCTCATCAGAAAACAGTCCTTTCATCGGAGTAATTTTCAGAACACCGCCATCTATATCCACAACGTCAATAATGTCAGGTATAGCAGGTATATAGTACAATTTGTTGTCCTCACCCTTCATTTCGTACACATCATTTGAGCCGGTTTTCAGGACATCTTTTATCGCACCATACACTTCACCTGAAGCAGTGTCAACCACCTCAAGTCCGATCATATCCTGTACAAAGTTCACGCCTTCTTCAAGCTTTACATCGCTGCGCTTTATATATAGCACTCTTCCTCTGTAAAGATCAGCCTGTTCAATAGTTTCAACACCCGGCATTTTCATCAACACCATATTTTTGTGCGCACGGGACTTCACTTTGATTTTCTCTTCGCCCTCGTTAAAATACAGTGTTTTAAACTGTGCCAGAAACTGAGGTGAGTCACACCAGCATTCCACGCGCATCTCACCACGTACTCCGTGGGTGCCGACTATTTTTCCTGCTTCTAAAAACTTTTTTATCATATATTTCACCTATACATATAAATTCAACGCTAGTATAACACACACTTTGCAAAAGTTCAATTCTCATAAATAAAACCCGGATACGACACCGCCACAGATATCATACCTAGCTCACAACAAAAAGAAAAAGCGGTGCATAAGCACCGCAAGTTCTTTGAAATTTTTAATCGATTTCGACCATGATTTTCTCGTTGCTTCTAATAGCTGCAGAACGAGCAACAGTACGGATAGCCTTGGCTATTCTGCCCTGCTTTCCGATGATTCTGCCCATATCGTTTTCAGCAACGTGGATGTGATACACGACAGTGCCCTCTTCATTAGGAGCGTCCTGTGTGACAGATACCTGTGAAGGCTCTTCTACAAGACCTTTAGCAATCGTCAAAAGTAAATCTTTCATTTAACTTTTCCTTTCAAATCAGAGAATGCCGTTCTTCTTGAAAAGGTTCTTTACTGTGTCTGTAGGCTGTGCACCCTTAGCGATCCACTCTTTAACCTTGTCAGCATCAACCTTAACCTCTGATGGCTCTGTGAGTGGGTTGTATGTGCCGATTTCTTCGATGAAACGACCATCTCTTGGGTATCTTGAGTCAGCAACTACGATTCTGTAGAAAGGTGATTTCTTTGCGCCCATTCTTCTTAATCTGATTTTTACCATTTTTTGTTCCTCCAATATATTTTACTTTTTTATATTTATTTACCAATGTAAATTATTGGCATTAAAAACTAATTAAAATCCAGGGAATCCTCCCATGCCTCCCATACCGTTCATATTAGGAAAGTTCGGCATACGCTTTTTCTTGCCTTTGTTTGTGAACTGTCTCATCATCTTCTGAGTTTGTTCAAGTTGTTTGATGAGTCGGTTGACTTCTTCAACAGAACGACCTGAGCCAGCTGCAATTCTACGCTTGCGGGAAGGGTTGATGAGCGATGGTTTTTCTCGCTCTGCTTTTGTCATGGAAAGTATGATAGCCTTACACCAATCGATCTGACGCTCGTTTATATCAACATCGTCGAGTTTGTTTCCGACACCCGGAAGTCGTGAGAGAATACCTTTGATAGGACCCATGTTCTGAATCTGCTCAAACTGGTCAAGCATATCATTGAAGTCCATTTTGTTCTTCAACATTTTCTGGGCAAGCTTTTCGGCTTTTTTTTGGTCGAGCTTCTGCTCTGCATCTTCAATGAGTGAGAGCACATCGCCCATGCCCAAAATTCGACTTGCCATTCTGTCAGGGTGGAAAGCTTCCAAGTCTTCAAGCTTTTCACCTGTACCTGAGAATTTGATAGGTGTACCTGTGACAGCCTTGACTGACAGTGCTGCACCGCCACGAGTATCACCGTCGAGCTTCGTGAGAATAACGCCAGTGATGCTGAGCAGTTCGTTGAATGTTTTTGCGACATTTACTGCATCCTGACCAGTCATCGAGTCGATAACAAGAAGTATCTCGTCGATATCAACTTCCGTTTTAATGTTCTTGAGCTCATTCATCAGCTCTTCATCGATATGGAGTCGGCCGGCAGTATCAAGGATAACAATATCGTTACCGTAGTCTTTAGCGTGCTTTATAGCTTCTTTTGCTATTTTGACCGGATTTTCCTGGCCCATTTCAAAGACAGGAGTCTCCGCCTTTTTACCCACTACCTTGAGCTGTTCAATAGCAGCAGGACGATATATATCACAAGCGACCAAAAGTGGTCGGTGATTTTGCTTTTTCAAGTGAAGCGCAAGCTTTGCTGCGTGGGTGGTTTTACCTGCACCCTGCAAACCACACATCATAATGACAGTCGGCATTTTTGAAGAGAAGTTGAGCCTTGCATTTTGTGCACCCATAAGCTCAGTGAGCTCTTCGTTGACTATTTTGATGACCATCTGTGCCGGAGTGAGGCTTTCCATAACCTCCGCACCAACAGCACGTTCGGTTACTTTCTTTGTGAAATCTTTTGCAACCTTGTAGTTTACGTCAGCTTCGAGCAAGGCGAGTCTGACTTCTCGCATCGCTTCTTTAACGTCGGATTCGTGAAGCTTGCCTTTGCTTTTGAGTTTTTTGAACGCTTTGGACAGCTTTTCGGATAAACCTTCAAATGCCATGATCAGACCTCCTGTTCGTAAAGTTTTTGTGCTGTGTCAAGAATGCTTTGTGACAGCTTTCTGACTTCTTGTTTTGTAGTAAGTGCGCTAACTTCTTTTATATCTTCGATAATTCTTTCAAGCCCGCTTTGCATTTTATTGAAACGCTCACACAGCTTGAGATTTTCTTCAAAAGAGTAAAGACTGTTCTTCGCTCTGCTCAGGGCATCACGCACACCCTGTCGTGACATACCTAAAATATCAGCAGTTTCTTTGAGCGATAAATCATCGTTATAGTACAGCGACACGGCTTCTTGCTGAGTAGAAGTCAACATATGTCCATAAAAGTCGAAAAGCAGTGAAATCTCAAGATTATTCTCCAAAAAATCACCCTCCTGACTCTTTTGCTGTAAAGCAAATAACTTTACACTTCTGCGATTATATCAAAGCAGCACCACTTTGTCAAGCATAATCACGATTTTAGTGCACATTTTTCTTTGATTTTTTCGCAATATAATGTTATATTTTCTTTGATTTTAGTGATAATTTATGATATACTGCTATTTGTATAAATTTGATTTTCTGATTTAGGGAGATTTTTCATGGAACAAATCATCAGCATTGACCGTATGGAACACGCCGTCGCACTGTTCGGAAGCTTTGATGAAAACATCAAACTCATCGAAAGCGAGTTCTCGGTCAAAGTGTGTGCAAGGGACTCCGAACTCAAAATCAGTGGAGATGCCGAAAACGTGATGAAAGCATCAAAAGTCATTGACTCTCTGCTTTCGCTGCTCAATCGTGGTGAACAGCTCTCGGAACAAAATGTCAGATACTGCATTTCGCTGATAAACGAAGGCAGCGAAGAGAAGATTGAACAACTGGCGTCCGACTGCATTTGCGTCACCGCAAAAGGAAAACCGATAAAACCTAAGACCATCGGACAAAAACACTACTGCAACGCTATAAAAGACAACACCATCACCATCGGTGTCGGTCCTGCAGGTACAGGTAAAACGTATCTTGCTGTCGCTATGGCTGTCACAGCTTTTCGAGCAAAAGAAATCAACCGTATCATACTCACCCGTCCTGCTGTAGAAGCAGGCGAAAAGCTCGGTTTTTTGCCGGGTGATTTACAGAGCAAGGTTGACCCGTATCTGCGCCCTCTGTACGACGCTCTGTTTGATATGCTCGGAGCTGAAACATACCAGAAATATTTGGAGCGTGGCAACATCGAAGTAGCCCCGCTTGCATATATGCGTGGACGTACACTCGATGATTCGTTCATCATTCTCGATGAAGCTCAGAACACCACAAGTGAACAGATGAAAATGTTTTTAACAAGACTTGGCAATGGGTCAAAAATGGTCATCACAGGTGATATCACACAGATCGATCTTCCAAATGGTGCAAAAAGCGGCTTGAAAGAAGCTGTCAAAATACTAAAAAATATAAAAGACATAAAACATGTCACTTTTTCAGAAAAAGATGTTGTACGACACAAGCTCGTGCAGGATATCATCAAAGCATACGAAAAAAATGAGGAGGCAAAAAGACGACATGACAAAGGATAAGGTAAGGGTAGTCATCACAAATTCACAAAAAGCGGTCAAAATCCCAACAGGACTAAGAATGCTTGTGCGTCGTTGTTGTAACGCTGTACTCACTATGGAACAGTTCGAAGGCAATGCTGAAATAAGCGTTACTTTTGTAGATAACGAACAAATTAAAGAGCTCAACACTCAATATCGTGACAAACCCATCGAAACAGATGTGTTAAGCTTCCCGATGGGTTGCGATGGAAAATACGACATTGATCCTCAGACAGGTGCACAGATCTTAGGTGATGTAGTTATCTCTATGGAAAAAGCGTTGGAACAAAGCAAGCTTTACGGTCACACCTTCCAACGTGAAGTAGGTTATCTGACAGCTCACAGCGTGCTCCATCTTCTGGGATACGACCACATGGAACCCCTTGAGAAAGTACATATGAGAGAAAAAGAAGAATATGTTATGGATATGCTCGGACTCGAAGTATCAAAGAGCTACATTGGTGAAGAATAAGGTGATAATTATGAAAGAAAGACTTATAAAACAGTTACATAGCTTTAAGTATGCATTCAAAGGGCTTTTATCGGTTTTCACAACCGAATCACATATGCGTTTCCATCTGGTAGCAGCACTATACGTGATAGCGTTCTCTTTGAAATTCTACAACCTTTCATCAGCTCAGTGGGCTCTTTTATCGCTCACTATAGCCTCTGTCTTTTTTGCAGAAATCATCAACACCGCTATAGAGCGTTTGTGTGACACAGTAACAAAAGAGTACAACAAAAACATCGAATTCATCAAAGACGTCTGTGCAGGTGCGGTGCTTGTTTTTGCTTTATGTGCAGTTGCTGTTGCGTTCATCACACTTTTCAGAGTCGATGTGTTCAGATATATCATCTTCCACTTCACAACAAACTTCTTAGATTTAGCCCTGCTGATCATCGGCACTGCTCTTGCGATTGTTTTCATCGCAGTAAAGCCTCAGGACTACATATCACTTTTTAAAGAAAAAATCGGCAACATCAAAAAAGCCGACAATAATATAACAAAGGAAATCAAACCAGATAAAAAGGACGAAATATGAACAAAAAAGATAAATCTGCGTTTATAGCGCTGACAGGTCGACCAAACGTCGGGAAAAGCTCGCTGTTAAACCGTATGCTCAACCAAAAAATCGCTATTGTCAGCAGCAAACCTCAGACCACCCGAACCCGTATTACCGGTATCTTAACAGAGGGTGAGTATCAGCTTGTTTTTATTGACACACCCGGTATGCACAAACCAAAGACCACACTCGGTCAGTATATGGTGCGCTCCATCAACGAATCTGTTATGGGTGTTGATGCGTGTGTTTTGGTTGTTGAAGCTGACAAGGAAGTGGGCAAAACCGAGCTCATGATGATTGAAAAATTCAAAAAGTCTAACACTCCTGTTGTGCTTGCTATCAACAAAATCGATATGCTCAAGGACAAGGAGCAGTTACTACAGCTAATCTTGTCATATTCAAGCTTATACAACTTCGAAGCTGTTGTGCCCGTGTGTGCGGTGGACGGTAAAGGTGTAGATGAGCTGCTCGACGAGCTCAAAAAGCTGTGTCAGGAAGGCGGTCATTTCTTCGAAGACGACGCACTCACCGACCAGCCTGAAAAGGTACTCGCTGCCGAAATGATAAGAGAAAAGATACTTCGACTCACCGACAAAGAAATTCCGCACGGTACTGCTGTTGTTATTGAGCGTATGAAAACAAGAAAAGACGCAGATATCCTCGATATCGATGCTACTATCTACTGTGAGCGTTCAACCCACAAAGGCATCATCATCGGAAAAGGCGGCTCAATGCTCAAAAAAATCAGCACCTATGCACGACAGGATATGGAAAAGTTCTTTGACTGCAAGGTGAACCTGCAAACATGGGTCAAAGTCAAAGAGGACTGGCGTAATCGAGAGGTTCTTTTGAACAACTTCGGCTTTAACCAGAAAGACTTTGACTAAATAAGCCAAAATACAATTTTTGGCTTCTACATATTTCCCACTATATCTCACCTTTTATGTAGGATAATAATCTCAGGGGATATCCTGAATCTACTTGAAAGGCAGATATGTATGAACGAAACTGATGCGTGGAATTCTTTTTTAATTAGTGGAAGTGTGCTCGACTACTTGCAATACAAAGCTATCCAGAACGCTAACAAAAGGAACGACACCTTGGAGGAAAAAGATGAAATTCAAGACAAACGGTCTGATAATCAAGGAGCAGAATATACGTGAACAAGACAAACTTGTCACTGTGCTCACTGACTCTCACGGTATTATCCGTGCGTTTGTGCGTCGTGCAAAAAATATCAAAAGCCCGAAGTGTGCATCTTCAGGGCTTTTGTGTTATTCAAAGCTTTCTGTTTTTGAAAACAAGGGTACATATACTATCGATGAAGCACAGAGTATCGAGATGTTCATAAAACTCAGAAGCAATGTAGCAAATATGAGCCTTGCACAATATTTTTGTGAGCTTTCTATGACTTTGTGTCCTAAAGAAGCGGATGCAAGTGAGTATCTGCGACTCATATTAAACGCTCTACATCTGCTCGCAAATGAAAAGAAAGATCCTCTGCTTATCAAAGCGTGTGTCGAAATGAGGCTTTTAGGGCTATGCGGATATATGCCGGACCTTGTGATGTGTGATTGTTGTGGTACTTATGAAGACGACTCAATGGTCTTTGTCCCAAAGACAGGAAAACTTTTCTGCGAAAGCTGTGCTAAAAACAGTGGTGCAAGAGGAATCAATGCTCCAAAAAGCGTTATCACTGCACTGCGCCACACTTTTTACGCAGATTTCGACAAGCTTTTTTCTTTTTCGCTGAGCAAGGATTCGCTAAGGCTTTTGAACGTAATTTCCGAAAGCTATCTGCACGCTATAACAGAAAAAGACTTTCTGACTCTACAATTTTACAAAATGATGGAGGACACTCCGTAACAGGTAAGGATAATGAACAGACATTTCAAATCACTGGAACTTGACAAAATACTAGATCTTTTAGCAAACGAAACTTCTAACGAAGATGCCCGTGAGCAAGTGCTCAAAATTGAGCCTGCGTGGGGACTTTTCGAAGTGGAAGAGCTGCTGACACAAACTGATGATGCATATATGCTCATCGGTCGTTTTGGTGCACCTTCTTTCTCTGGGCTCAAAAACGTCGCTAACGCTTTGCGCAGAGCTCAGGCTGGCGGTTGCCTGACTACTATTGAACTACTGCGTATCGCTCAATCACTGAGAATCATCCGAGGCATCAAAGAATGGCGCAGCAAGTCAGCATCCGTAGAAACTTCGCTCGATAACCACTTTGAATCTCTTTCTACAAACAAGTTTTTGGAAGAAAAAATCAACACCTGTATCATCGGTGAAGAAGAACTCTCCGACAACGCTTCTTCTACCCTTTATGACATCAGACGCAAAATAAGAGTAGCACAGTCAAAAGCACGTGAAGTGCTCGACAAAATCATCCACTCTTCAACATACCAGAAGTATCTGCAGGACGCTATCGTCACCCAGCGTGATGGAAGATATGTTGTCCCTGTAAAAGCAGAATGCAGAGGAAGTGTAGCAGGTTTAGTTCATGATACTTCATCCTCAGGCTCCACTGTTTTTATTGAGCCGATGGGCGTCGTACAGGCTAACAACGATATCAGAGTATTAGAAAGCAAAGAAAAATCAGAAATAGAACGCATTTTATATGAGCTGTCCGCTACTTGCGGTACTCACGCAGACGAGATAATTGAGAGCTACAACTTTGCTGTTGACATCAGCGTGATTTTTGCAAAAGCTCAGCTTGCGTACAAAATGAAGGCTGTAAAGCCGAAGATGAACGACAAAGGTATTATCGACTTAAAGCAAGCAAGACATCCGCTCATTCCTGACAAAAACGTTGTGCCCACCGATATCACCTTGGGCAAAACTTTTGACACACTTGTTATCACAGGTCCTAACACCGGCGGTAAAACCGTATCGCTCAAAACTATCGGTCTGCTCACTCTTATGGCGATGTGTGGACTTATGGTGCCTTGTGATGAAAACTCTGAGCTGTCTACTTTCAGGCGTGTGCTCGTTGATATCGGCGATGAGCAAAGTATTGAGCAGTCACTCTCAACTTTCTCTGCTCATATGACTAACATCATCAGCATCTTAAAGCTCGCTAACCGCTCAACACTGGCTCTTATTGATGAGCTCGGTGCAGGTACTGATCCTGTTGAGGGTGCAGCGCTTGCTGTAGCTATACTTGAAAAGTTACGATCAAAAGGTGCAAAAATCGCAAGCACAACCCACTATGCAGAACTCAAGGAATACGCACTAAAAACCGACAAGGTTGAAAACGGTTGCTGCGAATTCGACGTAAAAACCTTGCGTCCGACTTACAAACTTCTCATCGGTGTACCGGGTAAAAGTAACGCTTTTGCTATATCAAAAAGACTTGGCATGGAAGATGATATAGTAGACAGAGCAAGAGAGCTTGTATCAGCTGAAAGCAGGCAATTCGAAGACGTTGTCGAAACACTCGAAGAACGCAGACAGTCACTCGACGAACTCTTAAAACAAACAAAAAATGAACTCCATAAAGCAAAACTTGACCGTGAAGCAGCTCAAAAAGAGCTCGAGCGTACAAAGCGTGACTCACAGCGTGAGATAGAAAAAGCAAAGCACGAAGCTTCCCTTCTGTTATCAAAGACAAAAGCTCAGGCTTATGCTCTCATAGACGAGCTCGAAAAAGCGAAAAAATCAAACAATATGAGCGCTGAAGACAGGGCAAAAATCAAGCGTAATATGCGTGAGCTTGAGGACACAGCTGACCCTGTAGCAAAAGGCCAAGGCGGCTCATACAAGCTTCCACGTGAACTCAAAGTCGGCGACAAGGTACTCATTTTTGACATCGACAAAAAAGCAGAAGTTCTCGAAAAGCCCGACAAAGGTCAGGTGCTTGTTCAGGCAGGCATCATCAAAACAAGAGTCGCACTGTCCAATCTACGTCTTTTAAACGACGAGAAAGTCACAGTACCAAAGCGACCTGAACGAAAGATCACAAAAAGTGTTTGTGCACGAGCAGAAACAGAAATTGACCTCAGAGGACAGACAGCGATTGAAGCTATCATCGCAGTAGATCAGGCTATCGACACAGCGATACTGACAAACACCCACACCCTGACCATCATTCACGGTAAAGGCACAGGAGTTTTGCGTGCTGAAATCCACCGTCACTTGAAAACTCACAAAGCGGTCAAGCATTTCAGACTCGGCACCTTTGGTGAGGGCGAAGCGGGCGTTACAATCGTCGAACTCAAATAACAACAAAAGGCATAGAGCAAAAACGCTCTATGCCTTTTTCTTATGCTTTTATTTAAATTTTCGGTGTGACGTAAACCGTGTTGTAGCTTACGTATATCACCTTGCCCGGTTTTGCACCGCTTGGCTTGCTGACATTTTTCACCAGAGTGTAATCCACGGGCACTTGGGCAGAATCTTTTGCTTTGCTGTGATACGCACAGATAGCTGCCGCTTCTTTTATTGCGACATCAGTTATTTCTCTGCCCTGTGTCAACACAACGGTGTGTGAACCAGGAATGTTTTTTGTGTGAAACCAGTAATCAAATTTCGATGCTGTTTTCAGCGTGAGGATATCGTTTTGCTTATTATTTCTGCCGACTAAAACGGTGAATCCGTCTGAGGTTTCAAACTCAATAGGTGGCAGCGCTTTCGGCGCTTTTTGTTTACTGTTTCTTTTTTCTTTTATATATCCTTGCTCAACAAGTTCAAGTCGTATCTGTGATAGTTCCTTATCAGATTGAGCACGCTCCAAAAAGTCTTGCACAGATATCATATATTGTAGCTCTTGTTCGGCTTTTTCTATCTGGATAGTAAGCATCTGTTGAGCAGTTTTTGCTTTAGCATAAGCCTTGTAAAACTTTTGAGCATTAATAGCAGGAGATATACTTGGGTCCAGTACAATTCTTAGTATCGGCGAATTCTCTTCGTAGAAATTCTCGACCTCTGCGAACATCGCACCTTTTTGTATTTTATAAAGATTTGCTTGGAGCAAATCACCTTTTATTCGCAGATGCTCTCTGTCAGAACATTTTTTCAGCTCTTCGTTCTGAATATTTATCTTCTTTGATAGTCGCTCAATCGTGTTTGACACAAGCTTATGAAGATCGCTGCTTTTTGACTTCATCCTGACAGCCATATCCCGCTGATAGTAAAAGCTGTCGAGAAGCTGTGAAAACGAATCAAAACGCTTTGTGATGAGTGTATCACCGTACTGAGTAATATCAATAAACGATATATCAAACGGAGTGTTCTCGCTTTTTTCCACCATAGTAGGGGTCACATTTTCACTATCTAAAAGCTGTCTGAGTTTTTCAATCTCGCTCTTTAAATCAGAACCACTGAAAACTCTATGCTCGAGCTCTCTGCACACAATCGGAGATACACCCTGAACCAAAGACAAGATTGCTTTATCAAGCGGTTTATCAACATTGTTTATAGCTTGCACTATTTCTTCAGCAGGAGTTTCCAAAACATTAAACTTATCCTGAGCTGGTGGCATAATATACTCAATCTTTGGCAGCACAACACGCTCTCGTGTCATAGTGACATCAACACGTTTTAGTGCATCAACGACCAAACCTTTATTATCAATCAGTATGATATTTGAGTATCTGCCCATTATCTCGATACAAAGAGTGAGATTTTCTCTGTCGCCTATATCGTTTGTGGCTTCAAAATCAAAGAAAAGTATGCGTTCAAAATGAGGCTGTCTGATGTCAAGGAGTCGTGCACCACACAAGCGTTTTCTAAGGAGCATACACAACATTGGTGGTGTGCTCGGATTCTCGGGGGCATTATCGGTGAAATGCACTCTTGCACAATCAGCACGTGCGCTCAAAAAGAGCTTTTTTGCCCCATTTTTTGTACGGAAGTTAATAGTTAGCTCGTCTTTTGATGGTTGATGTATTTGATTTATGTGAGCGTCTTTTAGCTCCTTTGAAAGCTCATCTTTGATAAGGCTGAGCATCATTCCGTCGAGTGCCATATTAACCTCCTTTTTATTTTTATATCAATATATTACTTGTGGTATTTTGCGTTAGCTGTGATAGAAAAAGCACGATAAATCTGCTCACAAAGCATCACCCTGAAAAGCTGGTGAGGAAACGTCATTTTTGAAACAGAAAGCTTGAAATCCGCTCTGTTTTTTATCTTTTCACTCAGCCCCCACGATCCACCAATAACAAAATCAACTGTACCGCTACTCATTGAGATGTCATTAAGCTTTTGCGAGAGCTCTTGTGATGAAAGGTTTTTTCCTTCGATACACATAGCTATGACATAGTCACTACCAGATATCTTTGAGAGTATTTTTTCACCCTCTTTTTTGAGCGTATTCTCAATCTGGGCGTCTGTCGCTTTGTCTGCTATTTTTTCTTCGCTCAGTTCAATGATATTTATTTTGCAGTATCTTGTCAGTCTTTTTGTATATTCATTTACTGCATCTGTGAAATAGCGCTCTTTGAGTGAGCCGATGCAGATAATATTCACATTAAGCACAGTGTCACACACCTTTTAAAAAATGATGTTTTTCCCGTTAGTTTGCACCGGAGCGGTCATGATAGTATAGTCACTGTCACGCTTCATACCGTTTGCAGAAAGCGACGCTACAGCTGTATCAAGTGCAAGGGACACAGTATTGTTCTCCTGACTTAAGTGTGCCAGCACAAGGCGAGTCACACCACTTTGTATAAGCGACGGCAACACCTTGGCACAATCAACATTTGATAAATGGCCTGTCATAGAGAGCACTCGCTTTTTGAGTATGTATGGATATGGACCATTTTTGAGCATTTCAATATCGTGGTTTGATTCAATAACACTTAGGTTAGAATCTTTGAGTGCTGAAAGTGCGTCATTTGTCAAAAAGCCGGTATCTGTAACCACTGCACACTTTCTGTTATCGGCCGTAGTGATATGATATCCACAGCTCTCAGTCGCATCGTGTGAAGTCGCTACTCTCTTTATAAGCATATCTCCTAGCACAATGTCATTTTCAATCACCTCAAGCTTTGCATTCACATCGACTTTATCGCCATTTATCAGTGCATCAATAGTGCCTTTTGTTGCATAAATCGGCAGGTCATATCGCTTTGCAAAAACTCTTAGTGCTGAGCAATGGTCAGTATGCTCATGAGTCACAAATATCGCTTTGATGGTTTTTTCGTCTATTTCGTTTTGTCTTAAAGCAAGCTCAAGCTGCTTACAGTTTCTTCCGGCATCTACAAGGATAGCCTCGTTGTTGCCTGATATGTAGTAACTGTTGCCCTGACTTGAGCTGAAAAGCGGAACAATTTTTGCCATAAAATCCTCTAATAATAACAAAAGGGTACTTCAAGTACCCTTTAGTAGTTATGCTGTTGTTGCTACCTCGTCGTTATCCGGAATGTAAATCTTTTTGATATCAGCGCCTAGTGCTCTGAACTTATTGATAACATCCTCGTATCCACGCTCGATGTAGCTGATACTTGAGATATATGTGCTGCCTTCAGCAACCAAAGCCGCAATAATCATCGCAGCACCTGCTCTGAGGTCAGTTGCCTTAACAGGAGCACCTGTCAAGAGTGTGCCACCCTCAATGATAGCTAGTCTGCCCTCTACTGAAATCTTAGCACCCATACGAACAAGCTCTGCAACGTACTGATAACGGTTGTCCCATACGTTTTCATTGATGATAGAAGTTCCATTTACAGATGTGAGCAGTGCCGCAAACTGTGGCTGACAGTCAGTCGGGAAACCTGGATGGGGCATAGTCTTGATGTTTACTCTATTGAGCGGACGCTTAGTAGCATCTACTACTACAGCCTCGTCGTATTCTTCAACTTCAACACCCATTTCTCTAAGCTTCGAAGAAATAGAGTCAAGATGCTTCGGTGTGATGTTACGGACAGTGATCTTGCCACGAGTTGCGGCTGCAGCAGCCATATATGTGCCTGCTTCAATCTGGTCCGGAATGATAGAGTAGGTAACGCCGTGCAGGTACTCTACGCCACGAATTTTGATAACGTCTGTACCGGCACCACGGATGTTAGCACCCATGGAGTTCAAGAAGTTAGCTAAGTCTACGATATGTGGCTCTTTAGCAGCGTTCTCGATAATAGTCTGACCCTCTGCTTTTACAGCAGCAAGGATGATATTCATTGTAGAGCCGACAGATACTGTATCAAAGTAAACTCTCGCACCGTGCAAAGGACGGTCAGAGGTCGACTCGATAATAGCACCGTTGATAAGCTCGTTTTTGGCACCCATAAGCGCAAAGCCTTTGAGGTGCTGATCAATAGGACGAACACCAAAGTTACATCCGCCAGGCAAAGCAACCTTAGCGTTGTGGAATCTGCCGAGCAATGCACCCAGCAGATAGTATGACGCACGCATGCCACGTACAGAGTCGTTGGTTGCAACATAGGTGTTGATAGGACGAGGGTCAATATCAAGTGTTGACTTGTCCACACGCTTCACCTGAGCACCAAGCTCTTGCAAAATAGTAGCAATGAGTGTTACGTCGCTTATATTCGGTATATTTTCTATACGGCATGGTTCATCGCACAGAATAACAGCAGGAATAATCGCAACAGCTGCGTTTTTTGCACCGCTGACGGTTACTTCGCCGAAAAGTGGATTTCCACCGTTGACAACAAATTTCTCCAAAATATGCACACTTCCTGTATCGTATATATGGTATATGCCTAATTATCTCAAAAAAACATCATAGAAATATTTCACATAGAAAATTTCCATAAAACCTGAAAAACTGAATCGGACACAATATCCGAGCATAGCTTTCCATTATCTATGTATAAGATAATACAAAGCCACGATAAAGTCAACCAAAAATGGGATTTGTAATAAATTTTGGTCAAGTTGTATGTAAAAATTCGAAGTAAGTAATGCAAATTTCTATAAATCTTATTGCTCGCTATGATTATTTTGTAAATAATTCGAAAAGGAATAATAATCCGCAATCATTTACCCCAGTATTTGCGATCAAGAGAACGAAACTGGATAGCTTCGGTGATATGGCTGCTGTTTATTACCTCTTTTCCATCGAGATCAGCAATAGTACGGGCTACTTTGAGTATCCTGTCATATGCTCTAGCTGTGAGTCCCAGTCGCTCAAAAGCTGATTTGAGCAACAGCTTTGCTCTGTCATCAACGACGCACACCGACTCAAACATAGATGCATCAAGATTTGCGTTACAGTTGATAGCAGTGCCTTTGTAGCGATTTGTCTGGATCAAACGTGCTTTGTTCACACGCTCTCTGATGGTCTGCGAAGACTCTTCCTTTGACTGTGCAGTCAGATCATCGTAATCAACCGCAGGGACTTCGACGTGAATATCAATTCGGTCTAAGAGCGGACCTGATATACGATTGAGATATCTGTGTACAGCATCTTCGCTACATGTACACTGTCTGACAGGGTGATTATAAAAACCGCACGGACAAGGGTTCATAGCCGCAATTAAGGTGAACGAGCAAGGATAAGTCAGGCGACCCATCGCACGACTGATAGTGACAGTAGAATCTTCCACAGGCTGACGCAGAGCTTCGAGTGCGCTACGTGAAAATTCAGGAAGCTCGTCCAAAAACAGCACTCCGTTGTGGCACAGCGAAATTTCACCCGGTTTCGGTATTGTGCCACCGCCGGACAATCCCACAGCAGAAATAGAATGGTGTGGAGAACGAAACGGACGTGTCGTGATAAGACCTTTGTTCTCAGGCAACAGTCCTGCGACAGAATGTATCTTTGTCGTTTCGATCATCTCATCAAAGGTCATCTGTGGGAGTATTGTTCCCATACGTTTTGCTAGCATACTTTTGCCTGATCCAGGAGGTCCGATGAGAAGCACGTTGTGTCCGCCTGCCGCAGCAATTTCGAGTGCACGCTTTGCTTCATACTGACCCTTGACCTGAGAATAATCAAGCACGCCAGTATTTTCATCACTCACATCATAGTCATACACTGTAGGCTGTATCAAAGCTCTGTCCATCAAATGGTCACAAAGCTCAAAAACACTCTTCACAGGATATATCTCTATCCCCTTTACAACAGCACCTTCGGAAGCGTTGTCATATGGTACAAAAAGCTTTTTGATGCCGGCTTCTTTTGCTTTTATCGCCATAGGAAGCACACCATTGATGCGTCGCACTTCTCCCGATAGCGACAGCTCACCCACAAAAGCACAGTTTGATAAATCAGCATTGATCTGCTTTGTAGCAGTGAGTAACGCGATTAGTATCGGGAGATCATACACAGGCCCTTCCTTTTTTATATCAGCAGGCGCCAGATTCACTATTATCCTAGTCGTAGGAAAAGTAAAACCACAATTTCTCAGTGCTGAGCGGACTCTGTCCTTACTCTCTTTTACTGATGCATCCGGAAGACCAACTATATCGAAAGCAGGAATACCCTTTGACACATCAGCCTCAACCTCAACACAAAAGCTATCTATTCCAAACAGCCCCAAGCTGTTACACTTAACAACCAAGACTAACCCCTCCATATTAAGCAATCAAAAATTTATTACTAATATAGTATATCACAATATACATCTCGACCTAAAGTAAAATAATACGACAAATTCTTGTATATTTTGCACAATAATTTTTATCATTATTTGTTTTTTTGTAAATAAAAACTAAAAAATTGTTGACTTTTCAAACTTTCTAATGTATCATAAGTGTAATTATAAGTATCCTTATGTTATAAGCGAGGTGATTCTTCAGTGCAGTATGCGTCATACCCGTTAGAAAGCTGTGATGATACTACACTTATCACTCTCATAAAAGGCAACGGTGACACAAAAGACCAAGCATTTGAAATGATGTGCGCAAGATACCTAAACCTCATTTCTTCAATCGCTTCAAAATACCGCTACTGCGACAAAGGATACGAGCTCTCGGATTTTATGCAAGAGGGGCTTATCGGTCTTTTGTCAGCGTGCAAAAGTTTCGATGAAAAGATGGGTATGTCCTTCAAAAACTACGCTATGCTCTGTGTCGAAAATCGCTTTCGTTCGATATATCGCCACGCTGTAAACAAAGCACAGGTTCCTATGTCTAACATCGTCCCTATCGACGAAAGTGTGAACACTCTCGAAGACAACAACGCTATGTCTATGCAAGAGCTGATAGAAAGCAAAGACTACATAAAAACCGTGTACAAAAAAATCGAAGGTACTCTCTCAGAACTAGAAAAAAGGGTTCTGTCGCTGTATCTGTCCGGATACTCGTACAAGCAGTCCGCTGCTGCTCTTGATGTCAGCGAAAAAGCTGTGGACAACGCCCTGTACCGTATCCGAAAAAAACTTTCCTAGCTATATGTCCCGAACAGTTTTGGCGGTGCAACTCCGTCACGGGATGGTAAAATATTTTTAAGTGAGGTTACACTATGTACGAAGACAAGACTCTGGTCTGCAAAGATTGTGGTGCTGAATTTGTATTCACAGCAGGCGAACAGGAATTCTATGCAGAAAAAGGTTTCGTAAATGAACCACAGCGTTGCAAGGCTTGCAGAGTTGCTCGCAAAAATGCTGTGAAATCAGCACGCGAGATGCACACTACAACATGTGCACAGTGCGGTGGCGAAGCTACTATTCCATTCAAACCAATGGAAGGTAAAGACTACTATTGCAGCGAATGCTTTGCAAAGAGAAAAGAAGCAGAAGCTTAAGATATAATATATATCCTTTTTTCTGGGGCACCCGATTTTCGGGTGCCTTCTTCTTTTTATATTACTGTTGTTTTTTATTAGCTTTTATGTTATATTACTTGTGTGATTAAAACTTAATTTTTGGAGGTTTATTATGGATAAGGTTACTAAGAATTCTATCGTTGGTGATGTGCTGGATATGTATCCACAGACAGCTCAGTTCTTTCTTGAGATGGGTATGCACTGCTTAGGCTGTCCCGCTTCACGTGGAGAGACCATCGAACAAGCATGTCAGGTGCATTCTGCCGACGCCGATGCCCTTGTAGAAAAAATAAATTCCGCTATCTGAAATGCGACTTTTTAAACTCGACAACAGGCTCTCGCTTTGCGCAAGCTTTGTACGACAAGGCACTGTGCTCGCTGACATCGGCACCGACCACGCATACCTCCCCATATGGCTTGTACAAAACGGCGTTATTAAAAAAGCTCTGGCGTGTGATATAAACGAAGGTCCGCTTTTTGCCGGCAAAGCTGATGTTGAACGATACGGACTGTCCGACAAAATTTCGCTGCGTTTATCTGACGGTCTGAAAAATGTAGAATCTCACGAAGCAGAAGATATCGTCATCGCCGGTATGGGTGGCGAGCTGATTGTGAAAATCCTAAGTGAATGTATGTGGGCAAAAGACTCAAAAAAACGTTTCATACTACAGCCTATGACAAAATGCGAGGTGCTAATAAGATGGCTTTATGAAAACGGTTTTGAGATAGTAGAGCAAAAAGCGTGTGAAAGCGACAAAAAGCACTACACCGTTATGCTGATATTGTACACAGGTAATGTGCGTGATGTTGACAAAAGCTTTTGCTATATAGGAAAGCTCGACCCAAAAGACACATCATCAAGGCTGTATCTTGAACACATCGTTTCTCACCTTAATAAACGTGCTATAGGTGACAACTCCCTGTTAGAGGTAATTGAAAAAATCAAAGGAATGTGTAGCTTATGACACAGATAAAAAACATATACAAATATATCGACTCTGTCGCTCCGTTTTCATCTCAGGCAGGATGGGATAACTCGGGACTTTTAGTCGGTGATATGAATAAAAAAGTGAACAAAGTGATGCTTGCATTAGATATAACTGAAAACGTTGTTGACGAAGCAATCGATTTAGGATGTGAACTCATCATCAGCCATCATCCTGTCATCTTCTCCCCTTTGTCACATATTGATTCAAATAGCATTGTCTACAAGCTCATCAAAAGTGATTTATGTGCACTTTGTGCTCACACTAACCTTGACATCGCAGATGATATCGGCGTCAACGAATGCCTTGCAAGAGCACTAAAGCTGAATAATACAACACTGTATAAAGACGACTTTTTGTGTGTCGGTACACTTGAAAAATCTATGAGCAGTGATGACTTTGCAAAATATGTGAAAGACAGCCTCAACTGTAGCGGAGTACGCTGCACAAAAGGAGAGAATATCCAAACTGTTGCTGTAAGCTCAGGCGGTGGCAGTGAAGCTGTGACTCTAAAAGAAAAATTTAACTTTGATGCAATAGTCACAGGCGAGATAAAACACCATCACTTTTTGTACGCACAAAACAACGGGTTCTGCTGTGTTGAAGCAGGACATTTTGCTACAGAAGATATCGTTATCACACCACTTCTTGAAAAATTGAGTGCGACTTTCAGCGATGTCACTTTCATAAAATCAGAATCTCTTACAGATCCTGTCAGCTTTATCTGATTTTTATATGCATTATAAGCGAAAAAACGGTTTCAAAAACATCGTTTTTTCGCTTTTTTATTGCGTTTTTTGTATTATTTTTAAAGAAAACCACTTTTAGTCGTAATTTTATTAAATTTTTTGTATTATATATGTAAAAAACGATTGCAAAAGATATATTAGTTTGTTATAATATTGTAATGTAAATAACTATATGTGGTAATATGTGGTTTTTGTAACCACAAAATGAAGCACCACACAAAAGGCGAATATGAGAATCAGAAAAAAGAAATGGGCTCAACCTGAGCTCGATAAATGCCCTTACTTTGTCAAAGAGCCAGAAAGCTTTTTTGGCAAGTGGAAAGAGTTTTTTAAAAACGATAACGAAATACAGCTTGAAGTCGGATGTGGTAAGTGTAGTTTTGTTGCACAAAAAGCACTCAAAAATCCTGACATCAACTTCATTGCTGTTGATATAAAAAGCGATATGCTCGGTGTCGGTCGACGCAACATCGAAAAGCTTTTTTCAGAAAACGGCAAAGAAGTTCACAACATCGCACTCGTTGCATTCAACGTTGAAAACATCGAAAAGCTCGTTTCAAAAGAAGACAACATCAGACAGATGTACATCAACTTCTGCAACCCATGGCCCAGAGAAAAGCACAAAAAGCGCAGACTCACCCATGTGACTAAACTCAACAAGTACCGCACCTTTTTGAGTGACGGTGCACTCATCAACTTCAAAACCGATAACGACGAGCTGTTTGAAGAGAGTTTGGACTATTTCAGGGACTCTGACTTTGAAATAACCTATCTCACAAGGGATCTTCATAACAGCGACATAACAGATAACATCTTGACTGAACACGAAACCATGTTCAGCCAACAGGGGATAAAAATCAAACACCTCAAAGCAAAGATGCTCTGAGATTTTAAGATAAGGGGGAATACATAGTGAAAAAACTCTTTGCAGTTATTCTTACACTGCTTTTGCTGACACTAAGCGGATGTTCAGTGCTTTCACTCGAAGAATCTAACATTATGTGTCCTCCAAAAGCCACAGGCGAAAAAGCAAAAATACAAAAACTCATCGACAAAGAAACTTCGGGTTCATATACTCTCAAATATCCGAAAAACGGTGATAACCGCAGTTCTATAGTTATGCACAGTTTTGACGAAGACGAAGACGAAGAAGCTGTCGCTTTCTTTTCCGACAAAGATGGCGATCATATCCACGCCTTGTTCTTCGATATTATTGATCACGAATACACTATTATCAGCGACACACTGCTCGAAGCATCGGGCATTGATATGATAGACTTTGCGGATATCAACGGTGATAAAGTGAACGAGATTCTTATCGGATATAGCACAAGCACATCGTCCCAAAATATTCTGAATATTTTCAGCTATAAGAACCAAGATATCGGTCAGCTCGATATCGCCTGTGCTTATTCAAGTCTTATCACAGGTGACTTCAACCATGATAAGCACGACGATATTTTACTTATCTCTCTTTTCTCGGGAGATGTCGCTGCTCAAGCAACTCTTATGATATACAACAACGAGGGTTCACTCTCTGAGCTCGGTTCAACAGAGCTTGACTCTGACATCACTCAGCTTGCATCAAGCGAATATGCTCAGCTGTCATATGGAATTTATGGTGCTGTTATTGACGGTATCACTACAACAGGTGACTACACCACACAGATTGTGTACTTCGACAAAGACCAACCCGCACTTATCAATCCGCTGTATTCATATTCGGGCTACAGCAATACCAGACGCTCTACCCAGGTATGCTGCGTTGACTTTGATAAAGACGAGCTCATTGATATTCCGATTTGTTCACTTCTGGGATATGACGAGTCCGAAGATATAAACAAAGTTCTCAGACGCATCGACTGGTCGAACTTTGATACTGAAACATATGCATTAAATACCGTAGAAAGTTCTATTCTTTGCACTGCTGACGGATATATGCTCAATATGCCGTCCAAATGGAGTGACACTGTCACCGCGAGATACAACGTCAAAGAACGTGAAACAACTATCTACGCTATGGAATATAAGAACAACACACTCACTCTTGAAGATAAGCTTTTGACTATAAAAGCGTTTTCTGCTGACGAGTACAATAAAGACAGCAGTGGCTTCACTGAATTTTTGAGCACCGGCTCAACTGTCTACACCTATTCTATCGGCAACGCCGACAACTATTTATCTATCACGGGCGACGAAATAAGTTCGCTTTTCTCGCTCGTTAATCAATAAAACTATAAACGGAGGTTTTAGTATGAAAAAGATTCTTGTTTGCGAAGATGAGGCTGCTATCCGTGATTTTGTCGTGATCAACCTCAGACGTGCAGGCTACGAAGTTGTAGAAGCCGACTGTGGAGAGATGGCTCTACAAAAGTATGAAGAAAACGGTGGCGACTTCGACGTCGCTATTCTCGATATCATGATGCCGGGTATCGATGGTCTTCAGGTATGCAAAGAACTGCGTAACAAAAACTCAGGTATTGGCATCATTATGCTTTCCGCTCGTACTCAGGAGATGGACAAGGGTTCTGGTCTTATACTCGGTGCTGATGACTACATCACAAAGCCATTCTCACCTTCTGAGCTCACAGCACGTGTAGATGCTCTTTACCGCAGAGTTGCCTTGGCTGAACAGAAAGCTGAAAACAACTTCAAAGAAGAGCTCAAATCAGGCATCTTCTCTCTCAATCTCAGAAACCGTGCACTCTTGAAGAACGGTAAGATGATTGAACTGACACAGGTTGAGTTCCAGATCATGGAATATTTCTTCTCAAACCCTGGTGTTGCACTTGACAGAACAGACATTCTAAACCATGTCTGGGGCGAAGCATATGTTGGCGAAGAAAAAATCGTTGACGTTAATATCAGAAGACTTCGAATGAAGGTTGAAGACGAGCCATCTAACCCTAAGTACATCGTTACAGTATGGGGTCTTGGTTACAAGTGGGACACATAATCTAAAAGACTATAATTACCTACACATACTTTTGCATTTTGACACATAGTGCTTTTTAGAGAGGAGGGATCGGAATGTTCAAAGGTATCACAAAAGGTATCACCAAAAGATGGGTGATGAACACCTTCGGTGTGATTATTGCTATCATCACCTTACTCATAATATGTCTGAGCGTTTCGGTTAAATCCCTTTGCTACTCTTCTATCGAACAGGCTCTGCTTAACCGTAACAGCGAGTTATCGGCTGTGTTTCCTGGATATAAATGCGAAAACACCGCTGCTTTCCAAAGCACCGCTTCTAAATACGTTGAGGATTTTCAGCACAAAGAAAGTATGGAGCTGATGATCATTAACGCTAACGGTCGTGTGACAGTTGCGTCCACCGGTTTTGAAACTGACGAAGAGCTTTCTATGCCTGACTATAAAGAAGCGCTCAACAACGAAACCGGCTTTGCACAATGGACAGGTAACCTCAGCTCAGGCGAAAAGGTTATGGCTACTACCCATATCATTCGCAACTCAAAGGGTACTTCGGTCGGTGCTGTAAGATTCGTCGTATCTCTCAGAAAAGCTAATCTGCATACCTTTATCATCACTCTTATTGCGTCTTTTGTCGGCCTTATCATTATTGCGTGCGTTGCTTTTTCCGGCAACTATTTCATACGCTCTATCGTCAAGCCTGTGCGTGAGATGAGCGAAACCGCTAAACGCATCGCTCAGGGCGACTTCGACGCAAAGCTCACGAAGATGTACGACGACGAAATCGGTGAGCTGTGTGACTCCATCAACGATATGGCAAAAGAGCTCGATGCATCTGAAAAGCTCAAAAACGACTTCATCTCCCGTGTATCTCACGAGCTTCGCACTCCGCTGACAGCTATCAAAGGCTGGGCTGAAACCATGCAGTACGGCGTTCCTGACCGTATCACACTCGAAAAAGGTATGTCCGTTATCGTGAAAGAGAGTTCACGATTGACCGGAATCGTTGAAGAACTACTCGACTTCTCTAAACTCCAGAGTGGTCGACTCACTATGCAAATGCAAAAAATTGATATACTCGCTGAGGTTGACGAGGCGGTATATATACTCAAAGAACGTGCACTGTCCGAAGGCAAACACCTGCTGTATGATGAACCGGAGATTATGCCTCCAGTCTACGGCGACCGCAACAGACTCAAACAGGTGTTTATCAACGTACTTGACAACGCCATCAAATACACCCCTGAGGGTGGTATGATTGGTGTGCAGGTTTATCAGGATTACAAAGAGGATATGATCAAAGTTGTCGTCGCAGACAACGGATGCGGTATTTCTGCGGAAGATATCCCTAAAATCAAAGATAAATTCTACAAAGCTAACCAGAAAGTCAATGGCTCAGGTATTGGACTGGCAGTTGCTGACGAGATCATCAAACTCCACAACGGTCATCTCGACATCGACTCAAGTCCGGACGTCGGCACTACTGTTACTATCGGTATCCCTACATATAAACATCAGGACGAGGTAGAACCTGTTGTTGCGGAAAACACTGATATATAAAGGATTAAACTATGGCAAATACAAATCAAAGAAAAATAACTTCTATCGGTGGCAGTGCTCTCATTGAAGGCATTATGATGCGAGGTCCTAAGCGTACCACAGTCGCTGTGCGCACCGGTGAAAACGAAATACACACAGAAGACCTATCCTTTTCTTCACTGGCTTCTAAATCAAAGTTCTTCAGATTACCTATCATTCGAGGTATCACAGGTATTGTTGACTCAATGCGACTGAGCTACAAAGCTCTTTCCATCTCCGCCGACAAAGCTCTTGAAGCAGGTGAAATCGAAGAGGAAGAACCATCAAAATTTGAGAAATGGCTGCTCGATAAGCTCGGCGATAACTTGATGAATGTTGTTATGGTTGTTGCTACAGTGCTCGGTGTAGTTCTCGCTGTCGGACTTTTCTTTTTCTTGCCATCACTTTTGTATGATTTGTTGGCACTTATCTTCCCATCTATCAAAGAGATCGTACTTGCTAAATCTGTTTTTGAAGGTATTTTGAAGATCGCTCTGTTTTTGGGCTATGTTGTACTTTGCTCAAGAATGGAAGAAATGAAAAGAGTGTTTATGTATCACGGTGCTGAGCATAAAACAATCTTCTGCTATGAAGAAGGTTTAGAGCTCACTGTTGAAAATATCAAAAAACAAAGCAGGTTTCACCCACGTTGTGGCACAAGCTTTCTTGTTATCACACTGCTCATCGGCATTGTGCTGGGACTGTTCATTCCGGCCGCTCCTTTTGGTATCAGCATACTGCGTCCGGTGTTCAAGCTCGCACTTCTTCCGCTGATGATTGGTATCGGTTATGAGTGCATCAAATTCTGTGGCAAATACGATAACAAGTTCACCCGTTTTCTTGCGACTCCGGGGCTTTGGGCTCAGCGTATCACCACAAAAGAGCCTGACAGCAAAATGATTGAGGTCGCTATTGAAGCTATGACTGCTGTTATCCCTGATGACGGCTCGGATATTATCTCTAACTGTTGCGATAAGTAATAATCACTTTCAATGAATATCAAAGAAGCTTTTAATTTTACTAAACAACAACTCATAAAGGCGGGCGTTGAAGACCCCGCCTTTGATGCTATATACCTTTTTGAACACGTGTTTTCTATGACTCGCACCGACATCACTGTGCGTGCAAATGAAGCAGTAGATGACAACAAGTTCGAGTTACTCAAAAAATATATTGCTCGGCGAGCTTTGGGTGAACCCATACAGTACATCACAGGAAAGTGGTACTTTATGGACAACACCTACAAAGTAGGCGAAGGTGTGCTTATTCCACGAGATGACACCGAGGTGCTGGTGAATTCATGCAAACAGTTGCTACATGATGATAGCACTATAATTGACCTATGCTCAGGCAGTGGAATCATCGCTGTAACACTCAAAAAGATGTTTGAAAAAAGCACTGTATATGCAGTCGAAAAAAGCGACATCGCATACTCTTTTTTGCAGCACAACTGCAAACACAACAACGCCGAGATCAAAACTATTCACGCTGATTTGTACGACTGTGTAAATGACTTTGATGACTCTTTTTTTGACCTTGTTGTGTCAAATCCACCGTACATAATCACCGACGAAATCCCTACGCTCCAGAAAGAGGTACAGTTTGAGCCCACTCTTGCATTAGACGGTGGAAAAGACGGCTTCGACTTTTATCGTGGCATCATAAGTAAGTGGAGCAAAAAACTAAAACACGGTGGCCATATCGCATTTGAAATCGGTGAAGGACAGTTTTCTTATATCTCTTCCCTGTTGAAAAATGCAGGTTTTTGTGATATACAAGGGCACCTTGATTTATCTTCCACTGTGCGTGCTATAACCGCTCAATATAAACCATAAACCTAAAGGTTACAATTAGAACATATTTTCGAAATTTGTTGAAATTTGTCGATTTTTATGGTATAATTCTCACCGTATTATATAGGGTAAAGCCCAAAAGGAGATTTTTATATGGCAATCGATAAGAACAAAGCACTCGAGACCGCTTTAGGTCAGATTGAAAAACAATTCGGCAAGGGCGCTGTTATGCGTCTGGGTCAGGATTCTGCATTAAACGTTGGTCACGTATCAACAGGCTCACTTTCACTTGATATCGCACTGGGTATCGGTGGTCTGCCTCGTGGTAGAATCATCGAGATATACGGACCGGAAAGTTCAGGTAAAACTACTTTATCACTCCACTGCATCGCTGAAGGTCAGAAAGACGGTGGCAACGTTGCTTTTATCGACGTTGAACACGCTCTCGACCCTGTATATGCACAGGCTCTCGGTGTTGATGTTGACTCACTCTTGGTTTCTCAGCCTGATACAGGTGAAGACGCACTCGAAATTGCTGAGGCTCTCATACGTAGTGGTGCTATCGACGTTATCGTTATCGACTCTGTTGCAGCTCTCGTTCCAAAAGCAGAAATCGAAGGCGAAATGGGCGATTCTCACGTTGGTCTTCAGGCTCGTCTGATGTCACAGGCTTTGCGTAAACTCGCAGGTGCTATCTCAAAATCCAACTGCGTCGCTATTTTTATCAACCAGCTTCGTGAAAAGGTCGGCGTTATCTACGGCAACCCTGAGGTTACTCCGGGTGGTAGAGCGCTCAAGTTCTACTCTTCTGTTCGTATTGATATCCGCAGAGTTGAAACACTCAAACAAAACGGCGAAATGATCGGCTCACGCACACGTGCAAAGGTCGTTAAGAATAAAATCGCTCCTCCATTCAAGGAGGCTGAATTTGATATTATGTACGGCAAGGGCATCTCTCGCACAGGCGAGCTCATTGACCTTGCTGTCAAAGCTGACGTTGTTCAGAAGTCAGGCGCTTGGTTTAACTTCGGCGAAACAAGACTCGGCCAAGGCCGTGACAACGTAAAAGAGCTTCTTGAAAACAACGACGAGCTCAGAAATGAAATCGAAACTCTCTTGTGGCAGAATATCGACAAGCTCTCTACCCGTGTCAAAAAGCCTGCTAAGGCTACTCTGATTTCAAAGCCTGCTGAATCAAAACCGGCTGCAAAATCATCTAAGTCAAACATCGACATTTTAGTTGAAGATTGATGACTATCACTGCTATTGAGCCTAAGAAAAAAGGGCTGTGTGCACTGTACATCGACGGCGAGTTTGTCACAAAAGTAGACACCGAAACCGTGCTGTCACTGCGAGTTGATGTAGGCGATGAGATAAGTGACGAAAAGCTCCACGAGCTTATCACACGCTCTGATACAAAAAGGGCGAAAGATAAAGCTATGTGGCTGATATCATACCGTGATCACTCAAAACACGAACTGATAGAAAAAGTGAGCAAATATAGTAGCTTTGACGCAGCTATAAAAGCTGTGGAGCGACTCGAAGAGCTGGGACTTGTAAATGACGAAAATTATGCTCGTCGCTATGCTACGGACTTACTTAACTTGAAACGTATGTCACCCAAGGGCGCTGTTCGAAAGCTCATTGAAAAAGGTATCGATAAAGAGCTCGCACGCGACACAGTGGATTCGCTCGAATGCGATGTAGAAAACAACATACAAACTATCATTGAAAAAAAGTACGCTCACACGCTAGGTGAAGAAAAAGGCAAACGCAGGTGTGTGAATGCACTCATGCGTCTTGGTTACAGCTATTCCGATATCAAAAGCGTACTTAACAACTACATTGATGAAGATTACTACTACTAATTTTGGAGAATAAAATGTCTATTACTGTCGGTTTTGTATCTTTGGGTTGTGCAAAAAACCGTGTTGACTGCGAAATGATGATGAGCAAAGTCAGAGAGCGTGGTTATCGTATCATCGAAGACGCAGCTATGGCCTCTGTTGCCGTCATCAACACCTGTGGCTTTATTGAGTCATCAAAGCAGGAGAGCATTAACGAGATTTTAGAACTTGCTAAACTCAAAGAAGAAGGTAAAATTAAAAAAATCATCGTGACCGGCTGTCTTGCTCAGCGTTATCAGCACCAGATAAAAGAGCTTATCACTGAGGCTGACGCCGTTGTAGGACTTGGCGCAAACGGTGATATCTGTGATGCTATTGATAAGGCACTCGAAAACGAAGTTTTTGAGAGCTTTCCTGACATCAAACTTATGCCACTTGATGGAAAGCGAGTGCAATCAACGCTACAGCATTACGCATACTTAAGGGTTGCCGATGGCTGTGACAACTGCTGTACATACTGTGCTATTCCACTTATCCGTGGTCATTTCCGTAGTCGCACGATGGAAAGCATCATCGAAGAAGCCCAGTATCTTGTGAAAAACGGTGTCAAAGAGCTCAACGTTATTGCTCAGGATACCACTCGTTATGGCGAAGATATTTATGGCAAGCTGATGCTCCCTACCCTCTTAAAAGAGCTGTGCAAAATAGAGGGACTAGAGTGGATACGCATACTTTACTGCTATCCTGACAGAATCACCGACGAGCTAATTGAAACCATCAAAACTGAAGAAAAAATCGTGAAATACCTTGATTTACCACTTCAGCACTGTAACGGTGATGTGCTTTCTAAAATGAACCGCCACGGTGACAAAGAAAGCCTCACTGCACTTATCAACAAGATTAGAACGCAAATCCCTGGTATCACTCTGCGTACTACACTCATCGCAGGTTTTCCGGGTGAGACTGAAGAACAGTTTGCTGAGCTCTCTTCTTTTGTAAATGATATGAATTTTGAGCGACTCGGTTGCTTTGCATATTCACAGGAAGAAGACACTCCTGCAGGCGAATATGAAGACCAGCTTGATGAAGAAGTGAAAGCTCACAGAGCACAGATCATCACAGAACAGCAGGCTATCATTATGGAAAAAGGCTGTGAGAAACATATCGGCAAAACGCTCGACGTTTTAGTCGAAGGCTTTGACCGCTATGCAGAGTGTTATTTTGGTCGATCAGTGCTCGATGCGCCTGAGGTTGATCCATGCGTGTTTTTCACTGTAAATGGTGACAAACCACGACAAGGCGACATCGTGAAAGTTAAAATCAATGACTATCTTGACTGCGATCTCGTGGGCGAAATGGAGGCATAAAATGAATTTACCCAACAAATTGACTATACTTCGTATTATCCTCGTGCCTTTTATGGTCGCAGCACTGCTGATGCCTGTTTCTTATAATTATCTTTTTGCAGGACTTATCTTCGGCGCAGCTTCGCTCACTGACTACTTTGACGGAAAAATCGCAAGAGAACGTAACCTCATCACAAATTTTGGCAAGTTCGCTGATCCTATTGCTGACAAGATTCTTGTCATTTCTGCACTTGTGTGCTTCTTGGCACTAGAGGTGTGTGATCCTATTATCCTCATCATCGTACTTTTCAGAGAATTCGTAGTCACTTCTGTTCGACTCTCTGCTGCTTCCCAAGGCAAGGTTGTTGCTGCAAATATGTGGGGCAAGGTGAAAACCGTGACACAGATTATCGCTATAGTCGGCGTATTTGTGCTACAGACTTTGTTCGAGATTTTAGATGCTTTTGTTCCTGCTTTTGATTACTTTAAGTGGGAATATATCTTCTACATCATCGGCGAAGTTATGCTGTGGATTTCTGTTATCTTCACTGTTATTTCTGGTGTGAAATACGTACTGGATAACAAAGATGCAATCTCTGAAATGTAAGCTATTGCATTTTTCTGATATAATGTATATAATACTAATGATATAAAAAAGCTTTGAACAGGAGAAGTACCTATACTGACGCCACCAGAGAGAGGAATGAACGCTGAAATTTCCTTTGGTCGATTGTAGCGAAATGCACCTGTGAGCTTGTGAGGGGAACAAAGTATCTTCACACGGTAGTCACCGTTATATGACACAAAGGGTCGGCATTTTCACTTTATTGCCGACTGAATTTGGGTGGAACCACGACTGCGTCGTCCCTTTTGGGATGGCGCATTTTTTGTTATATATGACAGGTTAGGAGAATATTTATGTTCAAGACTTTGATAGCGGACCTTAATTCCGTTATGGAGCGTGACCCTGCAGCCAGATCCAAGCTGGAAGTTTTCTTCCTTTATTCAGGCTACAAGGCGGTACGCAGTTATAGGCGTGCCCACTGGTTTTACAATCACAATATGAAATTTATTGCACGATGGATATCCCAGCGTGCAAGACACAAAACAGGCGTCGAAATACACCCAGGTGCTAAAATCGGCAAAGGACTGTTCATCGACCACGGTATGGGTGTTGTCATCGGCGAGACCACTGTTATAGGTGATAACTGTACTTTATATCAGAACGTCACATTGGGCGGTACAGGTAAAGAACACGGCAAACGCCATCCTACCCTTGGCAACAACGTGCTGGTTGGTTCAGGCGCAAAGGTCTTGGGACCATTTAGAGTTGGTGACAATGCCCGAATAGCCGCAGGTGCTGTTGTACTTACTGAAGTCCCTGACAACGCTACCGCTGTGGGTGTTCCTGCAAGAGTAGTTAAAATCAACGGTGAAAAACTCGACTATCTCGACCAGATTCACTACAGTGACCCTGTGGCACAAGAACTGTGCAAAATGCAGATTCAAATCGACAATCTTAAAAAACAACTGGAGGAAAAACAATGATTCTCTACAACACTTTAGGAAACGAAAAACAGGAGTTTGTTCCTTTTGAGGGCAAGCGTGTCAGAATGTACACCTGTGGCCCTACTGTATATCACTATGCGCACATCGGCAACCTTCGCACATACATCATGGAGGACGTGCTCGAAAAGTACTTAAGATACTCCGGCTACGATGTAACAAGAGTTATGAATATCACAGACGTAGGACACCTATCGAGTGATGCTGATACAGGTGAAGACAAAATGCTCAAGGGTGCAAAGCGTGAGAAAAAGACTGTGCTAGAAATCGCAAAGTTTTATACCGACGCTTTCTTTGAAGACTGCAAAAAACTTAACATCAAAACTCCTGATGTAGTCGAGCCTGCTACAAACTGCATCGATGAGTTCATCGAGATGGTATCTGTTCTATTAGAAAAAGAGTATGCATATATCAGCGGTGGCAACGTGTACTTCGATACATCAAAACTCGACAAATACTACGTTTTTGGCAACCAAAAGCAGGAAGACCTCGAAGTAGGTGTTCGTGATGACGTTGAAGAAGACCTCGCAAAGAAAAATAAAACCGACTTTGTGCTGTGGTTTACTAAATCTAAGTTTGACTCACAGGAACTCAAATGGGACTCACCATGGGGCGTTGGATATCCGGGCTGGCACATTGAGTGTAGCTCTATTTCTATCAAGCACTTGGGAGAGTACTGCGATATTCACTGCGGTGGTGTAGACAACGCTTTTCCTCACCATACTAACGAAATCGCACAGAGTGAAGCGTATCTTGGTCACCAGTGGTGCAAATATTGGTTCCACGTGCTCCACCTGCTTGACAGACGAGGCAAAATGAGCAAAAGCAAGGGTGAGTTTCTTACCGTATCGTTGCTCGAAGAAAAAGGCTACAACCCACTTGCGTACAGAATGTTCTGCTTACAGTCACACTACAGAAAGCCTCTGATGTTTGATTTTGATATTCTTGACAATACTGTCACAGCATACAACAAGCTCGTGTCACGTATCGCAAACCTCAAAGACGAGGGCGAAGTAGATATGGATGTAGCGAATGAATATATCGCAAAGTTCAAGGAAAATATGGACAACGACCTCAACACTTCCTTGGGTCTTACAAGTCTGTACGATGTACTAAAAGCTGAGTGTAATGATAAGACGAAGCTCTACCTCATCGCTGATTTTGATAAGGTGTTGAGTCTGTGCCTTATTGACGAAGCAAATAAAGTCAAAGCTGAAAATGAAGCAAAAACATCTGATGTTGACGTTGCAAAAATCGAAGAGCTCATTGCAAAGCGAACTGAAGCTCGTGCCAATAAAGACTGGGCTTCTGCAGATGCAATCAGAGATGAGCTTTCCGCTATGCACGTTGTTGTAAAAGACTCAAAAGATGGAATAACATGGAGTATTGAAAAATAGGCGATAATTATGAAAAAATATATTTTAGCTCTCGACGAAGGAACTACCAGCACACGTTGTATTATGTTTGATAATAATTTGAATATAGTCAGTAGCTCACAACACGAATTTTCTCAGTTTTATCCACAACCAGGTTGGGTTGAGCATGATGCTATGGAAATATATGCGTGTCAATATGCTACTCTCACTGAGTGTATCGCCAAAAGCGGTGTAGCACTGAGCGAAATAGATTCTATCGGCATTACCAACCAACGAGAAACCACCGTTGTATGGGATAAAGCCACAGGCAAGCCTATCTGTAACGCTATTGTGTGGCAATGTCGCAGAACCACTGATATTTGCCGTGACTTAGAAAACTCAGGGCACAGTGAATATATCAGCAAAACTACAGGACTCAGACCGGATGCCTATTTCAGTGGCACAAAAATCAAATGGATTCTTGATAATATTAAAGGTGCCAGAAAAAAAGCTGAAAATGGAGAGCTGCTTTTCGGCACTATTGATACATGGCTCATATGGAAATTGACTGACGGTAAGGTTCACATTACTGACAGAACAAACGCATCTCGCACAATGCTTTATAATCTTGAAGAAGATAAATGGGACGACGAAATGTTATCTCTTCTTTCAATCCCAAAGTGTATGCTCCCTGAAATATGCAGCAGTAGCGAGATGTATGGTTATGTCAATATTATGGGTACTGATATTCCTATCTGTGGCATAGCCGGAGATCAACAGGCAGCATTGTTCGGTCAAGGGTGTTTTGATAAAGGTGACAGCAAAAACACATATGGAACTGGATGCTTTTTGCTTATGAACACCGGAGAACAAGCCGTACATAGCAAAAACGGACTAATCACAACTGTATGTGCTACACAAAAAGGTGAGCCTATGCAGTATGCCCTTGAAGGAAGTGTGTTTGTTGGTGGAGCTGTGATCCAGTGGCTCAGAGATGAACTCAGATTTATTATCGAAGCTCCGGATAGTGAGTATTTTGCTAACAAAACTACTGACAGCAACGGTGTTTATATCGTTCCTGCTTTTGCAGGTCTGGGAGCACCGTATTGGGATATGCAGGCACGAGGCTCGATCTTCGGATTAACCAGAGGAAGCAACCGTAACCACATAATAAGAGCCGCTCTGGAGTCAATTGCATACCAAACAAATGATGTACTCAAATCTATGCA
The DNA here is from genome assembly GCA_045539655.1 of Ruminococcus sp. GTDB lineage: Bacteria > Bacillota > Clostridia > Oscillospirales > Acutalibacteraceae > Ruminococcoides. The sequence goes on from JAZQFT010000032.1 coordinate 122,540, forward strand.
ATCAGATCTTGATTACGCTATCACCACTCTCAAAGTAGATGGCGGCGCTTCAGCTAACAACTTTTTGATGCAATTTCAATCGGACATTTCGAATCTGAATGTTGTTCGACCTGTTACTATGGAAGCAACCGCTTTGGGAGCTGCATTTTTGGCAGGCTTAGCAACAGGCTTTTTCAAAAACACTGAAGAGCTCAAGAAAAAGCTCAGTTCATCACACACATTCACCCCATCTATGACTGAAAACAATAGAGATAAGTTAGTTGAAGGCTGGCATAAAGCAGTAACTGCTTGTCAAGCATTTTCAAACTAAAATAATAAGCTCTTTGTTATAATCCCCCTGTTAGCTTCATAGGCTTTACGGGGGGATTTTTTATGAAAGTTTTTACCATTACAAAAAAGGGGCTTGTCAGCATTTTTTCGTGCTTTTTGATAGGAGCTATTGCGCTGACTATTGCTACGTCCACCGCAGCTAAGATAACAGAAACTTCTTCAGTTGAGCGTATTATTCCGATATACTACGTTGATACAGATGAAAAAGTGTGTTCGATATCTTTTGACGCTGCATGGGGCAACGAACAAACGGATACTCTGCTCGATATACTTGATGAACACAAAGTGAAAACAACCTTTTTTTTAGTTGGCGAATGGGTCGACAAATTTCCTGAATCTGTCAAAGAAATCAACAAACGTGGTCACGATGTTGGCAACCACTCAGACACCCACGCACATCTCACTCAAATCTCGCTCAGCGAACAAGCAGAAGAACTAAAAAACTGTAGCGAAAAAATCACCAGCATCACAGGAAAAAAAGTAACACTGTTCAGACCGCCATACGGTGAGTATGACAACTCGGTTGTAACGTCATCAAATGACTGCGATATGTACTGCGTACAATGGAACATTGATTCTCTGGATTGGAAAGACCCGTCACCACAGGATATGGTACAGAGAATAGAACAAAAGCTGTGCCCTGGGTCTATCATACTCTTACATAACGGTGCAAAAAACACTCCCGAAGCTCTGCCGCTCATCATCAAAATGATACATTCAAAGGGGTACAAAATCGTTCCTATCAGCAAGCTTATCCCAAGTGGTGAGTACACAACCGACGTTGAAGGGAAGATGATACTGAACAACAAAATTGATGATAGATAAAAAAAGGCACCCGATTCTGGGTGCCTTTTCTATGTAAAGCTATTATGCTTCTCCGTATTTGTATGACTCGTACAGGTATTTACCTGCGCTTTGTGTTGTCAGATAGTAGCCATATCCATCGAGGAGCCCTGTCACATCCGTGCTCTGTACCCCTGAACCGTTGTTGAATACTACAGAAGCTCCTGCAGGAATTGTGATTTTATATATCGGCTGTCCTACAGAGTTGTTTCTGACATATGTCATCTGTTCGCCAGGCCAGGTGTTGTTTTTAGAACCTAACCAGTAGTAACAATTGACCTCTGACCAACCCAGAGTATCAGTAAAGTAGATGGTAATATCTTCTGCAATATCTCCGCCTACCTCGTCTTCTTTCTGTTCGCTGTACCACATCTGTTTGAATGTTGTAGTATCTACACCCCATGCTCCTGTTTCATCTTGGTCAGTAGGATAATAAAGTGTGCCAGACTTTCCATCGAGTTTAATATCGACAGTCTTGTTGCTACCACCATTGAAAACGATAGTATCAAACTTTGAGAAGTTGAGTGTGATTGCGTAGATATTCTGACCATAAGAGTTTGTATGGATATATGAGCCTATCTGTCCCGGCCAGTCTTCTACCTGAGCGTCAGTAACACTGTTGAAGTAGTATCCTCTGATATCTCCAAAGCCCTTGCCGTCAGTGAAATACACAGTCTGCTGATGAACCTTAGCTCTCAGCGCATCGAAAGCCTCCATAGCAGCTGTGATTTCAGCCTGTGCATCTGTTGAAAGCGCTGTTGTATCGGTATCTTTGTACTTATAAACAGTCTTCTTGAGAGCCTGATAATCGTTGTATGAAGCATACTGGAAGTAATATGACAGATAGTCAGTAGCCTTTGTAAACAGGTCTTGTGATGTAGTATCGTCAGCTGATGTTACTACAACATTTTTCTGCTGTTCTACAGGGAACTTGTCAATAATATCAGCGAGCTTGCGTTGAACGAGAGTTGCGTCAACAATAGTCAGCTTTTCTTGACCTGATACCTTTGCACGCACGAGCTGCTCTTCTGTCAGAACATCAATCTCAGCAAGATGGCGCTGAATAAATGTAGCATCGACAATTTCAACTTTGCCGTTCATATTAACATCGCCATAAAGAATCGGTTCTGGCTCTGTTGGCTCAGGCTCTGTTGGCTCAGGTTCTGTTGGCTCAGGCTCTGTTGGCTCAGGCTCAGTCGGTTCTGTAGGTTCAGTCGGCTTTGGCTGTGGATATGTTACACCCAGCTGTGAGCTGCTGATACCGAATGTAAATACATAGTCGCCGGCTTCCTTAGTAGTAATTGTAGCGTTCCCGCTCACTGATTTTGAAAATGTAAGTGAGGAAACTGTGTCTGTGATAGGGGTCGCACAGCTGGTCCAGGTGCCTTCTCTTACAACCTTGAACTGATATGTTTTGTTGGCCGCAAGGCTCATTGTGACATAGGCTGTTTCATCACCCTCATTGTACAGTTTGAACTCGTTTGCTACTGTGCTCCAACCATTGAACTCACCAACCAGATAACGATCAGTGGAAAGAGAATCAAGTGCAGGAACATCAGAGAGTGATGCGTACCATTGTCCGGATTTGACATCAAAGTACTGACCTTCATTTATAGTGAGGTCAGCAGTTTGAGAACCACTGTCATTGTTGTTGAATATAACGTTGGTATGAGCAGGGTCCACAGTAGCTTTGTAAACATCAAAGCCGTTTACAGTTTCGCCTGTTTTAGCCATAGGATAACCCGGCCATGTCGATGCTGTGCCTCCATCTATCCACGAATATGTATATACTTCAGCCCATTTAGCTGAGTTAATACAGTAAACTACCTTGCCGTCTTCAAACTCAGGCTGTGTTGGAAGTGGTTTTGTAGGTCTTTCCTGTGTTGGCTCAGTAGGTCTTTCCTCAGGCTCGCCTTCTTCGATAATATATGTGTAGCGCGGATAAACCTTGTTGTAGTGAAGGTTTGTACCGTAAAGCACAGTTGCTGTGTCAAACACATCTACGAAATAGCCCTGTGTTGTGTCATCATAGAAGGTGTAATCAGTACTTGTGCCCAGGTATTTTACACCGTTTTCGTCCTTTTCGTAGCTTGTTGTGTTGCATGCCGACGGAATATGCACCATATGGCAAGATGCTCCGTTCTCGCTAGAATAGTTCTGGTTTTCTGTGAAGTCGATATGTGTGTGGCCTGAGTACCAGATAATCTCTTTATTTTCTTCGAGGATTTTCTTGAATCTCTGGTTGTTAGGGAACTGTTCACCTGTTTCAGCGTGTTCCATTCTGATGCCGCCCTGATATCCCGGATCAAAAGTGTCATCACCTGCACCATAACCCTGTATAAGTGCATGCTCAATCAGGAATATCTTCTTACCGTCGTTTTTGTATTTAGCTAACAAACCCTCAAGCCAATCGAGCTGTTCTTTTGAGAAGTTATCGTTCTCGCCCGGATGAGCGTGCACCTCACTCATAAAAATGAAGTGATCGCCTGTGTTAGGCTCTGTTACTTCGTAATAGTCCTTGCCATCAACGATAGACTGTGCGTCAGCATCTAAACCTGTAGCGATAGAATATTCTTCATTACTGCACGCAGCGTCACAGTTGCTGTTATAGCTACCACGTGGCTCATGGTTACCGTCTGACTCATAAATAGGATTTACATAGTCAGAATCAGCAAGTATCTGCTGATATGTCAGCCACTCCAAAGTAGAGCCCCAAGCATTAGTAACCTGGTCACCTGCAGAAATAATAAAGTCGACCTCTCTGTCTACGCAGACATCAAGGGCCTGTGCCCAATGAGCTGTAGAGTTAGTGTAGTAGCCAGCTGATGTTCCGTTCTGCATATCAATATGAATATCAGAAAAAGCAGCATATCTATACTGACGCTGTGAAGATGAATCAAAAAGTTTCTTTTCGTCAGGTATTTCAACTTCTGCTATATTTTCACTTCGTGAGGCTGATTCGCAGTTATTTGATTTTGACACAAAAACACATTCTGCATCAGCAGGAATAGCTGTCTGTGCAGGGAATTTGTAAGTATATGTCTTACCTTTTTCTGCAACAAAAGATGCAATCTCAAAATACTGTTTGAGTGCACCTGTTTCATCGCCCCAATACAAGTAGTATGTGGCTGAGGATGCCGCATTGAAGGTGATAGTACCCTCTGCATAGCCAGGATCATCAGCATTAGTGCCGGTGAACTCATAGCTGATAGTGCTGACTTCAGCAGCAAACACCGCATATGGCATCATACTGAGAAGCATAACTAATGCTAAAATGATGGATAAAAACTTTTTCATATTAACCTCCTTGAGCTGTCAATATAGATTTACACTATAATTGTAACACTGTACTCCCCATATATCAAGAAAAAACTAGTTACTTTTCACAAAAAAACAAAAAAAGTACAGTCACCTGTACTTTAAAAAACCAAAATATTATTCTTTGTTGCTTATAGCTAATCTGACTCGCTCTTTCAAATTATCAAGCGGAGATTTTTTTATCTGTTCACCGACAGGCAGTTCTTTGCTCGGAATATTGGATGCAAGCGAAAAGCATTGCATCTGTATCACTATGCCTTCATGCTGAATGAGCGCACATAGCTGGCTGATAGAGACACACTCATCGACGGCTTTCAAAAGCTCTGCTTTGGTTTTCTTTTTGTACCCTAAAACCTGCACGGCGTATCCCCTTTCAGCATTTTTTTACATTATACAAGCAAGTGAATAGTTTTTCAAGGCAAAAGTAAACTTACTGTTAAATTTATTTACAATCTGTCTTTTTTATGTTATCCTTCAAGCATAAAATGCTGAAAAGGAGAACTTTATGGCTTTATTTGGAAATGGTAAAAGATACGCTTCAAACGATTCTGAATCCGGTTTTAATCTGAAAACAATACTTTATCTGGTAGCAGGTGTGCTCGTTGTAGCCTGTGTGCTTGTTGTTGTTTTCACTAGTATCAACAGCAATGATGAGAAAAATACTAATACTACTGACACTGAATTTGTTGAACAGAAGACAGAATACATAAAAAAGGGCGAGAAAATCACTATCAACGACCCTGCTATGGGTGCTATAGAAATCGAAGCTGTTGAGGGATTTGCGAAGAACACCTATGATAACGATAACTTTGTTATCGACGAAAACGGTATGATGACCTACTACATCGACAACGAAGTCGCTTCTTGTATGGGCGTTGACCTGTCTGAGTTCCAGGGCGAAGTTGACTTTGAAAAACTCAAAGAACAGGGATTCACTTTTGTGATTCTTCGTATCGGCGGAAGATACTACTCTCAAGAGGGTGGTATGTATGTGGACACAAACCTCCACAACTACTACAAAGGAGCTATCGACGCAGGACTAAAAGTCGGTGGTTACTTCTTCTCTCAGGCAACTAATGAAGAAGAGGGTGTTGAAGAAGCTCAATATGCTATTGATCAGATTCGTGGTATGAAATTCGACTATCCTATTGCTTTTGACTGGGAAACTATCGAAGGTGATTCAGCCCGTACTGACGATGTATCAGGTGAAAATCTAACCAATGCTGCGATTGCTTTTTGTGACGCTGTGGAAGAAAACGGATTTAAATCAATCATATATTCAAACACAAATCTGATGTACTACAAATATGACCTTGAGCGTCTCAAGGACTACGAGTTCTGGGTAGCTGACTACGAAAATCATCCTTCTATGTACTATAACTTTACAATGTGGCAGTACAACGTCGAAGGTCAGGTCGATGGTATAGACGGACCGGTTGATATGAACATCTGTATGAAGAATTACTAAGAGGTAAATATGGAAAAAATTGCAAGCTTTACAGTCGATCACAACAAACTTGGTGTCGGAGTTTATATCTCAAGGATTGACCAAGATATTGTCACATATGATCTCAGATTTATAAAGCCCAACACTCCACCTTTTCTGGACCCTTATGCGATGCACACGATTGAGCATCTTTTTGCAACATATGCCAGAAACAGCGAAAAAAGCGACAACGTTATCTACTTTGGACCGATGGGGTGTATGACGGGTTTTTACTTTCTTGTCAGAGGTTTAGATGAGCAAACCGCTTTGGAGCTCATCAAGGATATCGTCAAAAAATGTCGTGATCACGAAGGTGAAATTCCGGGTAACTCAAAAATCGAATGCGGCAACTACCTCGCACATAACGAGAAAGAATCACACAAAGCTCTTTGCAAATACTACGACGATATCAAAGATTGGACTGTAGAAAAACTTAGCTACGACTACTTTGCATAAAAAAAGCACTGCGTAAAAACGCAGTGCTTTTTTATTTATCACTCCAGCTCAGCAAGTATCCTTTGGATAGCTGTAGCATCTATAACCGTAATAAACCAGTCACCGTCCATATCGGCAGCCCTTGTCTGACTGGTGGTCAGGGTGGTTATCTCGGCTCTGTACATTTGTATAGCGGTAGCATCAAGCACCGTCATTTTTGAGTCGTTGTCAACATCGCCCATAGGCATATACTGACCGCTGAGACTCTTGAAGGTTTTGCTGTTATTCTTTGCATATGTCTGAATGGTCGAGCCTTTGTATCCATAGATAGTTGCAGTCTTAGGGATAGCCGAACCCATCACATCACTTATGTAAATATTAGGATTATACACATTGATTTTAATTAACTTTTCACATTTGTCGAAAGCCATATTATACACGCTCTCTACATTTGCGTGAAGTCTTATGGCTGTGAGCTCGTCGCAACCGGAAAAAGCCATCTCTCCGATGCATCTCACTGAATAAGGAATCTTTGTGTTTTTGCAGCCGCTGACCAGCGTATCCGTATCTGTACGCACAATACCGTTACAGTTGTATCTGCTATCATATACAGGATTACTTTTGTCAACTTTCACTTCTTCTAGACTACTGCAGTATGCAAAAATATTTATACCAACTAAATCTACGTTTTTGGGTATTTTTATACTTTCAAGACTTTTACACTCAAAAAACACAAAACTTCCGATTGTTTTCAAACTGTCTGGCAACACAATCTCTTTCATATATTGGCAACGTGTGAAAGTGTTATCATCAAGTTTGCTGATGCCTTCACTGACAACCGCTTTTTCGAACGGATACTCTGCGTACTCAGGCTGTCTGAGCCACGCTCCAAGGTCAGTCTCTCCTTCACCTGCTATAACAAGTGTCTTTGTATCTTCATAATATCCCCAGTAGGCATCTTTTCCGCATCTTCCCTTTGCTGTAGGATTTTCAGGAATCGCCTGATCCAAAGATGCTTCATCATATGTAGCGTGGTAGCCGGGATTTACGATAATAGTCACAGCACTCACAGATGATGCAACACCAAATATCATAACCAAACTAAGCAGTAAGCATAATGCTTTTTTCATAAGGAACGCCCCTTTCTTGTCTACTGCTTGTAGACAACTGTATTTTACCACATACGACTATTTATGTCAACGCTTCAAAAAGCAAAAACCGCAGCACAAAAACTGTACTGCGGTATCATTTATCTGAAAATATATTTTGCAGTGGAAGCGATATTCTCCATAGTGTCTATCGCCCTGTTTGCTTTTTTTCGCATAGCGTGCTTTCCTTCGTCCATCATCTTTTTTCCGACGTATCCTGCTGCCATACCAGTAGCCATACCAAAGGCGACGCCTTTTACTACGCTCATAAATTTACCATTTGCCATTGTTTTCCCTCCGTTTCAAAAAATACTTGCAATAATACTATCTCCATTTTAAAATAATATAGAGGTGATAACTTTTGGCAGAACTAAATATTGTACTCATTGAACCAGAAATACCGCAGAACACGGGCAACATATCCCGCACCTGTGCAGCAACAGGAGCCAGACTTCATCTTGTAAAACCGTTTGGTTTTGAAATAAACGACAAGCACCTAAAGCGTGCAGGGCTCGACTACTGGCAATATCTTGATATCACATACTACGAAAGCAAAGAAGAATTCTTTGAAAAAACAAAAGGTGCAAGCTACTTCTTTTTCACAACAAAAGCACTGCATCGACACAGTGATGTGGCATACCCCGACAAAGCCTACCTTGTTTTCGGAAAAGAGACCAAAGGACTCGACGAAGAGCTACTACTTCAAAACCGTGACTCTTGTGTGCGCATTCCCATGATAGAAGAAGCGCGCTCATTAAATCTGTCAAACGCTGTCGCAATAGCTACATACGAAGCGCTCAGACAGTGGAATTATCCATCGCTTTTGGAGTGTGGACAGTTACACAACCACACCTGGTAAAAAGCTTTATGAAAACCCTCTTAGAATATTCGCATTTAAGTTATATAATTGTATGAAATTATGGGCAAAATATTAGTGTTTTTGACTATTGAAAATAAGTGCTATATTGTTATATAATTAACATGTAGAAATTTGGCATTATTTTACACAAAATTTCAATATATCTGAAAGGATGATTTTATTATGAAACTCAACAAGTACACTGTTGATGACATCAACTTCGCTGGCAAAAAAGTTCTGTGCCGTTGTGACTTCAACGTACCACTCAAAGATGGCGTTATCACAAACGATAACAGAATCACTGCAGCTTTGGACACAATCAAAAAGATCTTGGCTGATGGTGGCAAGCTCATTCTTTGCTCACATCTGGGTAAGCCAAAGAACGGTCCTGAAGAGAAGTTCTCTTTAGCTCCTGTTGCTGTAAGACTCTCAGAACTCTTAGGCAAAGAGGTTGTTTTTGCTAATGACGACGAGGTTGTTGGTGAGAACGCTAAAAAGGCTGTCGCAGAAATGAAAGACGGCGACGTAGTTCTTCTTCAGAACACACGTTTCAGAAAAGAAGAAACAAAGAACCTTGAGCCATTCAAGAGCGAACTCGCTTCTCTTGCTGATGTTTTCGTAATGGACGCTTTTGGTTCATCACACAGAGCTCACTGCTCAACTGTTGGTGTAACAGAGCACATCAAAGAGACTGCTGTTGGTTATCTCATGCAGAAGGAAATCGACTATCTCGGCAACGCTGTTGAAGCTCCTGTTCGTCCTTTCGTTGCTATCTTAGGCGGCGCTAAGGTTGCTGATAAACTTAACGTTATTTCTAACCTCCTCGACAAGTGCGACACACTTATCATCGGTGGTGGTATGTCATACACATTCGCAAAAGCTCTTGGCAAGGAAGTTGGTACATCACTCGTTGATGATACAAAGCTTGATTACTGCCTTGAGATGATTGAGAAAGCTAAGTCACTTGGTAAGGAACTTCTCCTTCCTGTTGACGCTGTATGCACAAAGGACTTCCCTGATCCTATCGATGCTCCTGTTCCTACAGAAGTTTATGCAACAGGCGAAATTCCTGCTGACATCATGGGTCTTGATATCGGTCCTAAGACTGCACAGCTTTATGCTGACGCTGTAAAGAGCGCTAAGACTGTTGTATGGAACGGCCCTATGGGCGTTTCAGAGAATGAGTGCTTTGCTAATGGTACTATCTCTGTTGCAAAAGCACTTGCTGAGACAGACGCTACAACAATCATCGGTGGCGGTGACTCTGCTGCTGCTGTTATCAACCTCGGCTTTGCTGACAAGATGAGCCACATCTCTACAGGTGGCGGTGCTTCTCTTGAGTACCTCGAGGGTAAGGTTCTTCCTGGTATCGCAGCTATCGGCGATAAATAATTTTTGATACACAATAGGGCGGACTTAGTTCCGCCCTTAAATTTAAAATAATATTTTTTAATAAAGAGGTAATTACTATGAACAAAGCAGTTAGAAAGGCTATCATCGCCGGCAACTGGAAAATGAACAAAACTCCTGCTGAAGCTAAAGAGCTTCTTTCACAGATCACTCCACTCGTTAAGGACGCAGACTGCGATGTTATCGCATGTGTTCCTTTTGTAGATTTACAGACAGCACTCGATGCAACTGCTGGCACAAATGTTAAAATCGGTGCTGAAAACTGCCACTGGGCTGAAAGCGGTGCATACACCGGCGAGATTTCTGCAAAAATGCTCAAGGCTATGGGTATCGAGTATGTTATCATCGGTCACTCAGAGCGCAGACAGTACTTCGGCGAAACAGATGTTACTGTAAATCAGAGAGTACGTGCTGCACTTGATGCGGGTCTTACAGTTATCCTTTGCGTGGGCGAACTTCTTTCAGAGCGTGAGCAGGGTATCACAGCTGAAACAGTTTCTCTGCAAACAAAGGTAGCTTTACAGGGTGTTACTGCAGAAGAGCTTTCACGTATCGTTATCGCTTATGAGCCAGTATGGGCTATCGGCACAGGTCTTACAGCTACAGCAGACCAAGCTGAAGAAGTTTGCGCTATCATCCGCAAGGTGCTTTCTGACCTTTACTGCGAAGAGTGCGCACAGGGTGTTACTATCCAGTACGGTGGCTCTATGAACGACGCTAATGCTGCTGAGCTTCTCTCTAAAGAGAACGTTGACGGCGGTCTCATTGGCGGCGCATCACTTGTTGCTGAAAAATTTGCTGCTATCGTTGAAGCTGCAAGCGCTTAATTACTTTTCGAGAGGATTTTTACAATGGCAAAAAAACCACTTGCTTTAATTATAATGGACGGCTTTGGAATGGCTCCTGTTGATGGCAACGCTATAAAAGCCGCAAAGACTCCTGCACTGGATGAGATTTTTAGCTCTAACCCTGTCACTCAGATTGGTGCATCAGGCATGGACGTTGGTCTGCCGGATGGTCAGATGGGTAACTCTGAAGTTGGTCACACTAACATGGGTGCTGGTCGTATCGTGTATCAGGAACTCACAAGGATCACAAAGGCTATCGAAGACGGTGATTTCTTCCAAAACAATGCACTCAACCTCGCTATGGACAATGCACTGCAAAACGGTACATCACTTCACCTTTTCGGTTTGCTGTCTGATGGCGGTGTTCACTCACACAACTCTCATCTTTACGGTATCCTCGAGATGGCTAAGAAAAAAGGTCTTACAGAAGTTTTTGTTCACGCTTTCTTGGACGGACGTGATGTTCCGCCATCAAGCGGTAAAGATTTTGTTGCCCAGTGTGTAGAAAAAATGAACGAAATCGGCGTAGGCAAAATCGCTTCAGTTATGGGAAGATACTACGCTATGGATAGAGATAACCGTTGGGAACGTGTAGAAAAAGCATACGCTGCTATGGTTTACGGTGAAGGCGAGCATAACGCTTGTGCTGTTGACGCAGTTGCGAAATCTTATGAAAACGGTGTCACTGACGAGTTTGTTATCCCAACAGTCATCGACGGTACTAAGAGAATCAGCGAAAATGACTCAGTAGTATTCTTCAACTTCCGTCCTGACAGAGCCAGAGAAATCACTCGTACTTTCGTAGACGATGAGTTCACAGGCTTCGAGAGAAGAAACGGTCGTTTCCCACTCACATATGTTTGTATGACTCAGTATGATGCTACTATGCCTAATGTTGAGGTTGCATTTAAGCCACAGAGCTTAGAAAACACTCTTGGTGAATATCTTTCAAAAGCAGGCAAAACACAGCTTAGAATCGCTGAAACAGAAAAATATGCTCACGTAACATTCTTCTTCAACGGTGGTGTTGAGAAGCAGTATGATGGTGAGGACAGAATTCTCGTCGCTTCTCCAAAGGTTGCAACATACGATCTTCAGCCTCATATGAGTGCATACGAAGTAACTGACAAGTGTGTTGAAGCTGTAAAGAGTGGCAAATACGATGTCATCATTCTTAACTTCGCTAACTGCGATATGGTTGGTCACACAGGTGTGTTCGAAGCAGCAGTTGCAGCTGTTGAGGCTGTTGACAAGGGCGTCAAGGCTGTTACAGACGCAGTGAAAGAAATGGGTGGTATCTCTCTCATCACTGCTGACCATGGTAACGCTGACAGAATGTACGACGTAGATGGTTCACCATTCACAGCTCATACAACCAACCCAGTACCATTCATTGTGGTTGGTAAGGACTGCGAGCTCAGAAATGGCGGTTGTCTTGCTGATATCGCTCCAACTATGCTCGAGATTCTTGATCTTCCACAGCCTGTGGAAATGACAGGTAAATCACTCATTAAGTAATCAGATTTCATACACATAATTACCCCGCGTGATAAATTCACGCGGGGTTTTGTTTAGTCAATCATTAAGTTTCCCATAGATTTTAAACCAGTCACTTTTTCTCCCAGAAAATTTGCCCACTTCTCGGTGAAAAAGGAAAAATACGAAACTCCACCGTTTTTCCTCTGACTATAACACGCAGGAAGAAATCCCCATAAAGTCGACGGAATACCCATTAATATCAAGTATAGCGGACCTAAAATCAAAGACTGAATCGTGTGTCCGTATTCGTGAACAAGTAACCTTTTCGACAGTTCTTCTTTTGTAAACTCATCTTTGAGTTTTTCATAAAAGTACGGTTCATCTGTCACAAAAACGAACATTCCGAGTGACACACTCGACTTGCTTTTCCATTTAGTCACTACAGCTCCATGATAGGAATAATGCTCGTCTTTTATATGTAACAAAAACACAATTAAACCAAGGATAGTCTGCAAAACTCCCCAACTGCATTGCACTACGCAATATAAGAATTTTTTCATAAGCAACTCCAAATAGTGATATCTAAATTATATCATACATCTCAGAAAAGTAAACACACAGCAAAGCACCCGAGCCAAAGACTCGGGTGCTTTTTATAGAAAATTAATTGTATAAACAAATTATTCTTCAGCGTTTGCCTTAGCTTCTTCGATAACTTTTGCTGAAACCTGTGCAGGTGCGTCTTCATAACGCTCGAACTCAAATGAGAATGATCCTCTGCCCTGTGTTACCTGACGCATATAAACAGAGAAGTCAGCCATCTCAGCCATAGGAACTTCAGCCTCAACGATCTGCATACCGTCTTCGCCTACGTTCATACCGAGCACACGACCTCTGCGCTTGTTGACCTCGCCCATGATGTCGCCCATGTTAGCATCAGGAACGTTAGCTTTCAAAGCACCGATAGGCTCAAGCAAAGTAGGTTTTGCCTGTGGAATACCGTTCTTGAAAGCAATCTGTGCAGCCATTTTGAACGCCATTTCGTTAGAGTCAACAGGGTGAGAAGAACCATCATGGAGTATAGCCTTAACGCCTACTACAGGGTAGCCAGCGAGTGGGCCCTTCTTGATAGAATCTCTAAGACCCTTTTCAACTGCAGGATAGAACTGCTTTGGAACAGACCCGCCGACAACCTGAACTTCAAACTCGAGTGAATCGCAATCGCATGGCTCAAACTTGATCCAAACATCACCGAACTGACCTGAACCGCCGGACTGCTTCTTGTGACGACCCTGAACATCAGCTGTTGAACGGATAGTCTCTCTATACGCAACCTTAGGCTGTTTGAGTTCTACTTCTACGTTAAATTTATTCTTGAGCTTTGATACAACAACATCTAAGTGCTGTTCACCCATACCTGAAACAACCATTTCTTTTGTTTCAGAGTTGTTGACAAATTTGATAGTAGGATCTTCTTCTGCAAGTCTTACCAAACCTTGAGCGACCTTATCTTCTTCACCCTTCTTCTTTGGATACATAGCCATCGAGAATGATGGAGCTGGATAGTTCACACCTTCTAAGATAACTCGACGTGTTGGAGCACAGAGGGTGTCACCAGTAACAGTAGCCTGAAGCTTTGGAATAGCACCGATATCACCTGCACCGATGTACTGTGCATCTTCCTGTTTCTTACCTTTTACTGTCAGAACCTTTGTGATACGCTCTTCTTTGCCTGTGCGCATATTAACAAGTGGACTGTCAGTAGATACTTTACCTGAAACAACCTTGAAGTATGAAAGCTTACCAACGAATGGGTCAGCAACGGTCTTGAATACAACTGCGGCTGCGGCACCAGCTTCATTAACAGCGATATCAACAGGATCACCATTAACATCAACAGCCACTTCTGCACCCTTGTCAGCAGCAGTAGGAGCAAGCCAAGACAGTGAATTCATAAACTGCTCAATGCCGAATGTAGAGTGAGCGTCACCGCAGAACACAGGACAAAGTGTACCGTCTTTTACACCCTGACTTACACCAAGGATAATTTCTTCAGGAGTGAACTCTTCACCCTCAAAGAATTTTTCCATCAGTTCTTCAGATGTTTCGGCAACAGCTTCTTTGATAGCTTCTCTGAGTCCTTCAAGTCTGTCACCCATCTCAGGTAAAATATCAGATGGAGTAGCGTTAGCTGACTTGTCATAGGTATAAGCCTTGTACTCAAAAAGATTGATATATGTATTAGCCTGACCGTTCTCGATATGTGGAACAATAACAGGACAAACGGACGGACCAAATGTAGCTTTGAGATCTTCAAGTACACGATAGAAACGAGCATCCTCGTCGCACACACCGTTTACGAAAAAAATCTTTGTCAGACCTGCTTTTTCAGCAGCTTTGACAGCTTTTTCTGTACCAACGTTGACACCGTCTTTTGCTGATACAACAATCATAGCTGTTTCAGCAGCACGATAGCCCTCGCAGATACCACCCTCAAAGTCAAAAAGACCAGGAGTGTCGATGAGGTTGATCTTCATATTCTTCCACTCAACCGGTGCTACTGCTGTAAGTACAGAAACCTTTCTCTTTATTTCTTCAGCGTCATAGTCGAGCATTGTATTGCCATCAGCAATCTTTCCGAGTCTATCAGAAGCTTTTGATAGATACAGCATAGCTTCAGCAACAGATGTTTTACCTGCGCCCGAGTGACCCGCCATAGCGATATTAAGTATGTGTTTTGCGTCATATTGTTTCATAATGAAAACAACTCCTTTCGTTGTAGGAAAAGCAAAAACGCCTTTTTCGGTCATTTTTCACAATTCCCTATGTGAACACCCTATAATTATATTACAAATGGACAAAATATACAATAAAAATGGCATCACACAAAAAAAGTTTGACCCATTGAATAATTATGAAGCAATCTCTTTGTGCAAAACATACAAGCATATGTACAAAACACACAAAACTCCAGCGGCTTTATAAGTAAAAAAGACAGTAGAGATAATCTCCACTGTCTTTGCTTTTTTGTTCTTCAATCTTCACAACATTTTTTATAGAATGGTTCAGTTATGTCACGATATCTTTGTGTATCACAAAGAAAGCTCAACCCATGTCCTGCTTCAGGGAATGTATAACGTGTGACAAGTTTTGGGTTAGCATCTGCTATAACTTTGCTCATCTTGCACGGCACATAGCGGTCATCTTCTCCGTGAATTATCATCACAGGGATTTTTGACTTTTTCACTGCATCTGCACACGTAATCGCATTTATATCAAATTTTCCAAAAATTCGTGCAGCAAGCCACACAAAAGGATACGCAAGCGTTGGGCTGATTTTCATATCCTCTTTTGCGACATTGAGTATAATGTCCTTTGGAGAGTTATACGGACAGTCTGCTATAACGCCTTTTACATTAGGGGGCAAATCAAGCGATGTCGCCATCACAACTGACGCAGCGCCCATCGACACTCCATATATCACAATCTTTACATCACTTGAGAAACGCTCACACGCATACTCAACCCAACTGAGCACATCACGGTGTTCTTTTACGCCCATTGTGATGGTGTGGCCAGTGCTTTTTCCCTGACCTCGCTGGTCGATGAGTATCAGGTTATGCCCTCTGTTGAAGCTCTCGTTAGCCCCAACGCAAAAGTCACGCAAGGCAGTAGCTCTGTATCCGTGAAAGCCGATATTGAGCGGAGCACCGTCTTTGTAATGATAGTATCTACCGTGCAGTGTAAGTCCGTCAAAAGACTTAATATAAATGTCTTCGTACTCTCTTTTTACAAGCGTATCAATAAGCGAGAGCATACGCTCTTTGTGAGGCTGATATTGCTCACCCGCAGGGATAGCATATATATCGTCCTGACCCTTTTTTCTTGAGTAAAAGGCTACATAATAAACATAGAATGCGGCTATCATCACCGCCATTATCAAAAATAAAACAGATATCAAAATCAACATAATTCACCAAAAATAAGTATAGTTATATTTTAGCCGAACAAGGGCGTTTTATCCTTTCACCAAATCATAGCTCTGGCCAATTCTGTAACAGATCTCATCAGTATCAAGCGTTCCATCGAGCAATATTGTACACCAGTGCTTTTTGTTCATATGATACGCGGGAAAGTACGACTCAAAATCAACAATCAACGCCACGTCATTCGGGTTGAGTTTGATGTTGAGCACCTGTGCTTTCTCGTCACTTTGAAGACCGAGCTTTTCTTTTGAAATAGTCATAATCACAGCGTACCATTTCTTTTGTTCACCTTTTCTAAACACCACTGTATCAGAGTTGGCAAAAAGAAATTCTCCCCTGTCGCCAAAAGTTTTTTCTATAAATTTTGCAATTTCAAAAGCCTGTACACTCAGCTTCATTTTTCTGCCCTCATCATTTTGAATTCAGTCCCATTATATACCTGTGAAAACACTGTGACAACAAAAAAATAAAAGGGACTTTTAAAGTCCCTCAAAATCAGTATTTACGCTTCAGTATCATATATGCAATAAGATATATTACAGCCATCAGCGAAATAGCTGTTGCGCACAACGAACATAGTTCATCTTTGCCCATGATTTTGAAAGCGATCGCTCCCACGGCAACGCAAAGCACAAAAACATAACCCGTCCACGCCCATGCCTGAGCGGATATAAATCTGTTTCTTTCGTCGTTGACTTCGATGTCAACTTTTTCTTTGTAATCTTCATTTTTGCGGTAGCGAATATGCCTTGCAAGCTGCAAGCCACCAACCGCCAACAGCCCTCCACCTAAACCGCTGAAAAAGCTGTCCACCACTTCCATAACTCCCAGCATAAGTAATACTGCACCGACTACTATCCAAGCAATACTGAGAAGCATTCTTCTCATAACTTTGTCACACTTCATAGTTACCTCCTAGTCTTCATCGAAGATAAAAACATCTTCGATAGTCAAATCAAATATTCTTGCTATTTTGTATGCGAGCATAATTGAGGGATTGTACTTTCCCGTTTCAAGTGAGCTTATCGTCTGGCGTGATACAGAAAGAGCTTTCGCAAGCTCGTCTTGTTTTATGCCCTTATTCTTTCTGAGTTCTTCAACTTTGTTTTTCATATTCACCTCAACGCAGTAGATGTAAAGTCAACTTTACATAGATAATAACACATCAGTTTTGAAATGTCAAGCTTGCTTTACATTTTTCCAGAAAAATAAACTCCGAGATTTTTCCCGGAGTTTAAAAATCTTAGCTTATTTTACTCTTTTTTTAATTACAATTGCTGAAGCGATGGCAAGAAATGCGCCCACAAGCACTACTGCAAACATTGTATAGTTGCCTGTTTTTACAGCCGCTGCATTAACTTTTGTTGATTCTTCTGTCTTTGTTGAATCAGCACCTTTTTGTGGTTTTTTCTCTTCTTTATCTCCACCGCTGACTGTATTATCTTTATCTTCGCCGGTTTTCTCAAGCATCGCTTTAGCTTCCAGATAGAGCTCCTCTAAGTCATAGAAAAACTCAAAAATCTGCTCTTCCAGATACTCGTCGTTGAAGCTTTCGTCATTGAATATACTTTCGTACTGATCTACGAGTGCTTGTGCTGTATCTTTGTTTGGGTTGTCGATATACGCATCGTAAATCTTACCAGTGTCTACAATAATACATGCATCAATGTAGTCGCAGATCATAACTTCAATCGCTTCTTCAAATGGTAGCCCAATAAGTGCACTGATTTGTTCTTTTTCTTCATCAGTAAACTCATCTATGTTATTGTAAGCATCACGGAATCCCTTGGTTGCTTCTTCAAGGTCTTCGTACAAACACCACTCAAGTAGATCTGATATCTCATAGTAGCTGTCGTAGAGTTTATATACTCTGTCAGTAGGCTTATATTCAAGAGCTGCTTTATATATATCGTCGATATCAGTAATCAGATTTCTGAGAGCTTTTGAAAACTCATCATCTTCTGTTTCTTCGTTAAAAGCTATGGATTCTAAATCTTCTATAACCATAACCGCAGTTGACGTGTTAGGGTTAGCCTTGAACTCTTCGCAGTCAAGATACACGCCTTTCACAAAGCCTGCAACTATCGCAACTGTGAGCAATTCTTCAACCATAGCCTCCATATCAGAACCAAAAAGTGCAACAAGCTCTTCTGCCTCTTCGTCAGTGAGTGCATCAATAGATGTAGAAATTGCTTCAAAATCATCGTACGCTTTCAAGAATGCTGTCAGGTCATTGCCATAAACAGTGTTTTTCAGTTCTACAAAAGCATCATATAACTGTTGTGCTCTTGAGTCAGGTACCACCTGGTCAGGCGAGCTCTGTGTAGCTACAACATTATTTTCAGCAGCAAACGCAGGCACTACTGACATCATCACAAGACTTATTGCGAGTAGTACAACCAAAAACTTTTTCATCGCAATCATCCTTTCAAGATGTATTTTTACACTTTAAGTATATCTTAGGACATACTTATTTTCTAGTTACATTTTCGTCAATATGATAACAAAAAACTCCGAAAGAGCGCGACCCTTTCGGAGTTGATAGATGAATTTTTAGTCACCACCAAGTTTGATGTTGATTCCGCCACCGTTATCGCCTGATAAACTTGTCTGCAGATATGGTGACAATGCGTTTGCTGTGTTCATAACAGGCATAGACTGAACATAAACCTTACCAGGACCTGTAACCACCGTGTTGAATAACCCCTCTCCGCCGAAGAGCATATTCTTGACACCCTTGACAGTCTGAATATCCATAGTACAGCTCTCGCTCATAGCAGCAAGATAGCCTGTATCTAATACGATGCTCTCACCTATGCCAAGTTCATATTCCTTGCAGTAACCATCGATCTCAAGAAAAACTAAACCGTTACCTGTAACCTTCTGCATGATAAAGCCTTCACCACCAAAGAACCCTTTGCCGAGTTTCTTCTGGAAATACATTGACAATTCAAGGCCCTTTTCCATTGCTAAGAAGCCTCTCTTCTGCACGATGATTCCGTTGCCCGGAGCAACCTCATATGGAATGATGGAACCAGGGAAACTTGACGCAAAAGCGATCATACCGCTACCACCCTGTGGTGTATATTCATTCATAAAGATAGAATCGCCTGAGAAAAGTCTACCCATCATCTTCTTGAATCCACCACCTGAGTTAGTTTCCATCTTCATGTTAGGACTCATCCAACTCATAGAACCGCTCTCTGTGCAGATAGTCTGGTTTGCCTCAGGATAACAGATAACAACAGGTAAACTGCCACCCTCGATTGAAAATTTCGTCATAGTTAACATCTCCTCTATATGTATATATATTTAAGATAAATGTTGCCCTATCAATTTCGCCTACTTTAATAACCGTATTCTGTATAATATGACTCCTCGATATCACTCCACTTAGCTAAAAATTCAACCGTACAATCAATCTCCATATTGAGAATCTGTTCTGTTGTGTAAAGAGTATCATCGACTTTTTCAAAAGTACCCATATCGTTACCGAACTCGTCAATTTCTGGCTTATACTCATACATTAACCATCCAAGGAAAGTGTCCGCATCGTCAACTATTTTAAGGTTTGATGTATAGTTCTCCTCTAAAATGTCGCCGACCTTAGCTCTTTCCATAAAAACATAGCTGATGTTGTTGTACTCTACAATCTGTGGCTCTTCCTCAAAAGTTTCATCAACTGTGAAGTAACGCTCACCGTTATCATCGAAGAACGCATTCAACTGAAGGTTGTAGTTAGTTTCCTCGATAACATCATCATCACTATCTTCAACTACTGCATCGTCACCACCACAACCGACAAATAATATCACCATCATTAAAAGTACTAAAATGAGTGCTAATAATTTTTTCATTTTTGAAACTCCTTAATAGCTTTAATAGCCATATGCTGCGTAATAATCGTCACTGATATTTTCCCATTTCGCGATATACACAACATTGTATTCAGGTGCAGACTTTTCCAGTACTTCTGCTACTGAATAGAGCTTGTCGCCAGAGAGTTTTTCATATGTAACAGCGCCATCTTCGTTTTCATACATCTTGTACTCCATAAAGCCCAGGAACTTATTGAGTGTTTCATCCATAACCATATCAGAATAGTTACTGTTGTTTATTACATCCTCTATATTTTCACCCGGTTTTGTAGTAAAAGACATCGTGTTGAATGATTTTTCTATTTCGGTATTGCCACTTTCTTCTTTGAGCATAAACTTATATTCAACACCGTTATTAGTAAACGCATTGAATGTTACTGTGACCTGAGTGACCAAAACCGCTTCAGTCACTTCTGTTTTATTCTCGACCTTTTCAACCTCATCAGGAGTTGCTCCTGTGCCGTTGCAACCAGCCAGAAAAACAACTGATAGTATAATCGCCACAAAAAGTGCAAGTATCGACTTTTTCATATATACTTCTCCTTATTATAATAACATCTGTTTTTATTATATATTTTATGAAAATGAATGTCAACGCAAAAGGCTGTACTAAAAAGGACTATGACACCAAAATGTCATAGTCCTTATTTATACGTATTATTTTTCCAATAGGTTTCTATTATAGAGATTTGGGCGGGATAAAACAGATACTCTTATTGATGCTATTTTTCCTGCCTTTGTTAATCAAAAGTGTTTTCATCGCCGACCTAATTTGTCACATAACGATATAACCTTGTACCATTTGTCATAAAAATATGGATGTGTTTACTATCTACGACAACGAATCATACATTTTCCAATATTAATAATTACTGCTTTTTCATCTGTCGCAAGAACAACAATACAGCTAACCCGAACAGAACAACGGCATAACCGAGCACCCACCAAAGATGAGGAAAAGCACTTGCAAAATCTCCTGCAAGTACAGCTCGTTGCATATCTACTGCGTGAACAAACGGAAGTGCATATGAAATTTTCTCAAACGCACCGCCCACGAGGTCAAGATCAAACCAAATACCTGACAACCACGCTGAAAGGTTGGTCAGCAAAGCGCCACATATGCCACCGACTTGCTTATCGGTAAACACGCTTCCACAAAGGAGTCCAAATGCAATGTAGAGAATGGATACAGGGACAATAAATACAACGGCATATAAAATATTAACTGTAATATCAAGCCCAAGAACGATTGCAACAATATAGCAAATAACACATTGAGCAACAGCGATCGGTATGATAGGCAATGTGTAACCGAGAATAAAATCTATCGGAGTCAACGGTGTAGTATATAAGCGCTGAAGCAACGAACTGCCTCTGTCTTTTGCAATAATGGTTGCAGAAAACAATGTCATAAATGACAGACCGAAAACCGTAATGCCCGGAGTCAGGTACTGTATTTCAAACAGCTTCACGGGGATGTTTGCTTGTATCGCACTGAGCAATAGAATCAAAACAAGGGGAAAACCGAGTCCAAAGAACAGATTCAACGGATCCCGTAATATTTCTTTTGTGTTTCTGTTTGCTAATGTCAGCATTCTCATTCTGTCACCTCCCGAGCGTACTGGATAAAAGCTTGTTCAAAATTATCCGTTCCCGCTGTTTCCTTAATCTTGTCAGCGGTGTCACAGATAAGGAGCTTACCGTCTTTCATAATAGCGATACGGTCAGAAAGCGACTCAGCTTCTTCCATATAGTGCGTAGTCAGAATAATCGTGACTTTCCCTTTGAGAGCACGGATTAAATCCCAAAGATCACTTCGGGCAAGCACATCAAGACCAAGCGTAGGTTCGTCTAGAAAAAGAATTTCAGGCTCGCTGATAAGCGCCATTGCAATACTCAGCCTGCGTTGCCAACCGCCTGACAATTTGCCTGCTTTTTTCTTGCTGATAGATTCAAGTCCAAACATTTCGGTCAGTTGTGCAACTTTTGTATTTTGCTTGTCTTTTTTAAAACCATGAACACCGCACATGAGTTGAAGATTTTCATAAACAGACAGTCCCGGTGCAACCGCAGTTTCCTGCGGAGAAACAGCGATAATTGATTTCACGGCAGCAGAATCATTGCAAATGCTTTTACCGTTAAGAAAAGCATCTCCGCTTGTAGGTTGTGTAAGGCAGGATAGCATTTTGATCGTGGTTGTTTTGCCGGCACCGTTTATACCCAGCAAAGAAACCAATTCGCCTTTTTTAACCTGCAAATTTAACTGAT
Source organism: Ruminococcus sp. (assembly GCA_045539655.1). Lineage (GTDB taxonomy): Bacteria > Bacillota > Clostridia > Oscillospirales > Acutalibacteraceae > Ruminococcoides. The sequence continues at coordinate 144,828 of JAZQFT010000032.1, forward strand.
CCACCGCAATTATGTCCTTATATTTTTTTGTCAGATTAACAGTCTTTATGGCATACATACAATCTGTCCTTTCCGTGGATGCGTTTATTGTATTGTAGCATTTCAATTATGAAAAATCTCGTTTTTTATCTATTCGGTTCTATTTCTTATGTAAGCGGTAATCATTTTGATGAATTGTTGAAACTTTTCCTCTTAAAACAAAAAAGCATTAACCGGGATCAGCTAATGCTTTCGTTAAAGCTATGTTTACAACACCTTTTTGTCATAAGTTACGAAGGCTGTTAACCTGCTCATTTGTCGTAATTGTAAAATTCATTTCGGGACAACACTTCAGATTAACAAAAGCCGCAAACGCTTGGAAATAAGCGTTTGCGGCTTAATATTACTTTTCAATCGGTTTCATCGTTGGGAAGAGGATAACGTCACGGATAGAAGCGCTATCTGTGAGGAGCATGACGAGTCTGTCGATACCAATACCCACACCGCCTGTCGGTGGCATACCGTATTCAAGAGATGTAACAAAATCGTCGTCCATCATATTAGCTTCATCGTCACCTGCTTCTCTGAGCATCAGCTGATGCTCAAAACGCTTTTTCTGATCAATCGGGTCGTTGAGCTCTGTGTATGCGTTAGCAAGCTCGCCGATTTTACAGAATAGTTCAAAACGTTCAACAAGCTCAGGCTTGTCCTGCTTACGCTTTGTAAGAGGTGAAACCTCAACAGGATAGTCACACACAAAGGTTGGCTGGATGAGTTTGTCTTCTACGTACTCTTCAAAAGCAGAGTTTAAGATATTGCCCCATGTGTCTGTGGACTTAACTTCGAGGTGGAGCTCTTTTGCGACTTCTTTAGCTTTCTCTGTGTCACAGTAGAACTCGTTAAAGTCAATACCTGTGTGCTCTTTTACAGCGTCGATCATAGTAACACGCTTGAAAGGAAGAGCAAGGCTGATACTATCGCCCTGATACTCAATCTGGTCAGTACCGTTTACTTCAACGCAAGCTTTGTTGATAAGCTGTTCAGTGCGGTCCATCATACCATAAAGGTCGGTATATGCCTCATAAAACTCAATACAAGTAAACTCAGGGTTGTGCTTTACGTCCATACCTTCATTTCTGAAGTTACGGCCGATTTCATACACTCTCTCCATACCACCTACGATAAGTCTTTTGAGGTAAAGCTCAGTTGCAATACGCATATACATATCGAGGTTTAGTGTGTTGTGATGAGTTGTGAATGGTCTGGCAGAAGCACCACCCGGAATAGTATTGAGGATAGGTGTTTCTACTTCGATATATCCGATGCTATCGAGATATTCACGGATAGACTTGATGATAGCACTACGCTTGATAAATGTAGTCTTCACGTCAGGGTTCATAATAAGGTCAACATAACGCTGACGATAACGCAGGTCAGTGTTAGTAAGGCCGTGATATTTTTCAGGCAGTGGAAGAAGTGACTTAGAAAGAAGCTTTACAGCAGTTGCATGGATACTGATTTCGCCCATCTGAGTCTTGAACACAAAGCCCTTGACCTCCATAATGTCACCGATATCCCATTTTTTGAGTCCTTTGTAGACATCCTCTCCAAGGTCGTCGAATTTAGCAAAAATCTGGATTTTACCACCACGGTCGTGGATATCCATGAACATAACTTTGCCCTTACCACGTTTAGACATAATACGACCTGCTACACAAACGTCCTTGCCCTCGAGCTCGTCGAATCGTTCGATGACCTCATTTGACATAATATCTCTGTCAGATGTTGTCACCAAAAACGGGTCCTGACCTGCTTCTTGCAAAGCTGTGAGCTTGTCACGTCTTATTTGCAAAATCTCCGATAAATTTTCAGTATTCTGGTTCTTGTTCTGATTGTCTGCCATAATAATCCCTCTTTCAACTAATCCAAAAAAGGGCGACTGTTCTGAGTCGCCCAAAAAATCTTATTTTGAAATCTCAAGCACCTTGAGTGCGATAACTCCCGCAGGAGCCTCAATCTCTACTACGTCGCCGACCTTTTTGCCAAGAAGTCCTAATCCGATAGGTGACTCGTCAGAGATTTTTCCTTCTCTTGGGTTAGACTCGTTTGAACCAACGATTTTGTAGTCAAAAGTCTTGCCCATCTTGATGTTTTCAACTTTAATTTTTGAGCCGATATGAATATGCTCGTTATTGATTTCGCTTTCGTCGATAAGCACAGCGTTTTTCAAAGTAGCCTCGATAGTAACGATTCTAGCTTCGAGTATTGCCTGCTCATTTTTCGCATCGTCGTACTCGCTGTTTTCTGACAGGTCACCGTATGAACGAGCAACTTTGATTTTTTCAGCGATTTCTTTTCGTTTTTCACCTTTTAAGAAATCGAGTTCTTCTTCCAGCTGTTTCAAACCCTCAGCTGTAAGCATAACCGGTTTAGCCATAATATATATGTCCTTTCATTTATAAAAATAGGTATATTAGTCTGCGCATAGTTAGTATTATAGCATTTATCGGCATTATGTCAAGTTTTAGCGTCGACTTTGCTTATAAGTTTTTTCAACGACGAAAACGTGTGCATGCTGTTTTCACTCTCGCATATTGAAGGCACAAATGACCCAAGCTCATAGCGATATCCAATACTATACAATGCAGCTGCAAAATATGTATCTTCAAGTGACTCAGGACAGATATCAGAAAGCTTTTTCGGTAGCCGTATAAAATAATCATACAAAACTGTTGTACCTTCATCGGACTTTTCCTTTTTTGTTTTGAGTACAAGGCAACTATCTTCGCAAAAAAGAGTTTCTCCACCGTATTCAGGTGCAATGATGATGTCACATTTTGACAGCGAGTCTGTTGACTTTGAAATCCTCAGCGGTGCGCCCATTTCTAAAAGCAACTCTTTTTCTACCTTTGAATACACATCTCCTCTTTTTGTTACTACAACAAGGTTTTCTGTATGTTCAAGAAGGTATCTCGGCAAGGTCACAAAGTTCGCATCATTGTCTATCAACCCAACGGACAAATTGTCTTTTGAAAAAGCACAGAGCAAGCTTATCGCCAGATTTGTACACAAACGTGACTTGTATTCGCTGTCTTCAAAACGTTTGTACCCAAGCTCTTTTGGCAGACTGACAGATACATCACACAAAAGCCTGTTTCGTTGAGCACCGATTATTTTATCTAGCTTTTGCCAATTCACCCTACCTTTTCTATCTGTATATTCAATACATTTTATTCTGATATCCCCTGCTTGTCTTATTTCGACTCTGATTTTGTTCGGTAATATTTTTCCAATGATTTTTGACACAATATTTTTGTAATGTAGATGATTAACTGTGAGTGTAGTAAGCATAAAAAGACCCCCTGCATAAACTATCTAAGTATATGCAAGGGGATATTCGTTTTATTATAATTTTTAGTACTCACTCATCGGGTCATACTTGACACCATTGTATCTTGTCTCATAGTGGAGATGTGCACCGGTTGAGTGACCTGTTGAACCAACAGTACCTATGTACTGGCCTGCTGATACAGACTGTCCGGAGGACACCGCAACAGAAGTAAGATGTGCATACACAGTTTCTTTACCGTTGCCGTGGTTGATCATTACATAGTTACCATATCCACCGCCACAGCCACATGAGTAATACTTACCCCAGTTGTGTGTACAACCTGTTGCTACGCCTACTACGGTACCACCAGATGCTGCAACAACTGTCGCGCCCATAATTCCGGCACCTGCGATATCAAGAGCTCCGTGGTTGTAAGTACCACGCCACTCCTCAAACTGTGATGTAAGCATATAATATCCAGGAACCGGCCATACATAACCGCCACCTGCAGGAACTTCCACGTTAGGTCTTGATGGAGCGGTTTGTGTATCACCCTGTTGCTCTTGCTGTTGTTGCTGTTGCTGTTGTTGAGCAGCCTGCTGTTGTCTGTAGTACTCCTGAAGCTCCTCGTCGAGCTCGCTGATCTGTGCCTCTGTCAGAGTCAACTGAGCAAGTGCTTCATCGCTCTCTTCCTGCAATGTTGCAAGAGTTTCTTTGTTTTCTTCAAGAAGCTCGTTGAGCTCGTCCTGCTTAGCCTTGAGGTTCTTTTCTTCTTCCTCAAGTTCAACTTTATCAAGCTGTAAAGCTTCTTTTTCCTCGCTGATCAAATCAAGCTGAGTCTGTATATCATTGATGAGTTCTTCATCGTGAGTAGAAACGCTCTTTACAAGTTGTACCTTATCTAAAAAATCAGAGAAGTTTTTTGCACCTAAGATAATCTCAAGTGATGATACCTCGCCTGCAAGATAGATAGTCTTTATACGCTGGCGTAAAATATCCATATTCTCTTCGATTTCGTTATTTTTCTGTATAATCTGCTTAGTCTTATCAGCAATCTCTTCATCAAGAGCGTTGATTTTCTTGTGGCTCACCTGAATTTCCTGAGTAACGGTTTCAACCTTACCGACAATAGCATCAACATATTCCTGCTGCTCTGCAACTTCAGCGTTCTTCTCGTTGAGAATAGCTTCGTACTCCGCACTTTGTTGTGCCAGAGCTTCCTGCTGCTGTTTTATAGAATCAATATCAGTAGCTGTTACTGATAAAATACATCCTGCGATAACACTCAGGCAAATCATACATGATAGTATTCTTTTTAACATACTGGTTCTCCTTTTCATAGGGTCGGAAATGTAAAAATAATTACCAACCGAGTATTTCATTACCCTCTTGTTTTAAGTATTTACGGATAGACAACAAGCTACCTAACGAACCAACCACTACGCCTGCCGCAACAAAGGCGATGATGATGACCCACATCACATCTGTGAATGGCACATATTCGAATGGCAGAATGTTCTGTACTGCTTTGATAACCGCATCATAAAGCAGTATAAGTGCACCGACAGATATGCCGGCAGATACTAAACCGATGATAACACCTTCGATAACAAACGGAATTCGTACGAAAGAATCAGTAGCACCGACAGATTTCATAATACTGATTTCAAAACGGTGCGAGAACATAGTCATACGGATAGTATTGGAAATGATGAATAGTGAAATGATAGCAAGAGCTAAAACAATCCAGAAGCTCATCATTGTAACAAGTGTATTGAGTGAAGTGAGCTTTTCAGCTACATCACTTCGTGATGAAACCGAGTTGACACCATCAACACTAAGCAATTTATCAACTGTCTGATCATATAGTGATAAATCAGCCATAACAATATGATATGCGTGTGGAAGTGGGTTGTCATCACCTGACATATTCACAAACACCTCTTCACCAAGAACGTCTTTGTACGCTAGAATAGCCTCGTCCTTTGGATAGAAGGTTGCATCAGTTACATTATCAACACCGGACAGTGTTTTTCCGATATATACTGCTTCAAGCTCTGTGATATCATCGTCGAGATAAACCGTTGTGACGTTAGAATCGCCAACCGACTCTACAATCGTCGACACGTTCACAGAAAGCATAATAGCTGATCCGGTCAATATAAGACATGATATAAGCACGCCAACAGAAGCAAGACTCATCATTCTGTTTGACCAGATGTTCTTGAAGCCTTCTTTTATAAGATAGCCAAAACTACTAAAATTCATTGTGATTTTCCTTTCCGACTCAGATAGCGACCATTGTATCGTCGTCCTTGCTGTCGTGGACAACTCTGCCGCCTTCGATTCTGACTACACGCTTGTTAAAGCTTTCAACAAGCTCGTGCTCGTGTGTTACAACAAGCACTGTAGTGCCTCTCTTATTTATCTCGGAAAGAAGCTCGATAATCTCGTATGACATTTCAGGGTCAATATTACCTGTAGGCTCATCAGCGATAATCATAGCAGGGTTGTTTACCAAAGCACGAGCTAAGCTCACACGCTGCTGCTCACCACCGGACAGTTCACTCGGTTTGTTGTGAGCCTTGTCCTTGAGACCAACGAGATCGAGAATATACGGAACTCTCTTTTTGATGGTTCTGCCTTTTTTGCCGATACAACGCATCGCAAACGCAACGTTATCATAGACACTCATTTTTCCGATGAGTCTGAAGTCCTGGAAAACGATGCCCATAGTACGTCGCAGATACGGTACCTTTCTTCTTTTTATTTTTTCAAGATGCATATCATTGACGATGATAGCACCGCTTGAAGGTGTTTCTTCGTGCATGATAAGCTTCAAAAATGTACTTTTTCCGGCACCTGACGCACCAACGATGAACACAAATTCACCCTTATCAACAGACAGACTTACGTTGTCTAATGCGTGTGTGCCATTAGAATATGTTTTAGAAACATTACGAAATTCAATCATGTTAACCGTCCTTAAATAACCGCTTGTTGTTATTCGCTAGTGCAATTACCGCAACAATGCACAGGGCGACATAATATACTTGTGTATTAGTATTTTGTAGGGCTGGAAGTCAAGTATTTCTTAACCATTAACGCTACCTTGAACACGATAGCATCTTCAAACTCACGAAGGTCAAGACCAGTGATCTTCTTGATCTTTTCGAGTCTGTAAACCAGAGTATTTCTGTGAACAAAGAGCTTTCTCGATGTTTCAGAAACGTTGAGGTTGTTCTCAAAGAACTTCTGGATAGTAAAGAGTGTTTCCTGATCAAGGCTCTCGATAGAACCACGCCTGAAAACTTCCTTTAAGAACATATCGCAAAGTGTTGTAGGGAGCTGATATACAAGACGTGCGATACCCAAGTTGTCATAGCTGACAATAGTACGCTCTGTATCAAACACCTTACCTACTTCTAAAGCTACCTGTGCTTCTTTGAATGATTTAGCAAGGTCCTTGATACCAACAACAGTGGTACCGATACCAACAACACAGTGTGTGTAAAATTCAGTAGACAGTGTGTCTACAATAGAGCCCGCAAGCTTTTCAAGATCCTTACCCTCGATGCCCGGCTTGATTTCCTTAACAAGTGTGATATCAGTTTCGTTGATATTGATGACAAAATCCTTGGATTTATCAGGAAAGAGATTCTGAACGATATCGTATGCTGAAATATCAGTTTTTGATGTAATCTTGATGATCATACATACACGTGACACTTCGCTGTTGAAACGGAGCTCTCTTGCTTTGAGATAAATATCGCCCGGAAGAATGTTGTCCAGTATTACGTTTTTGATAAAGTTACTTCTGTCGTATTTTTCATCATAATACTGCTTGATAGATGACAGAGAGACAGCAAGCAACTGTGCATACTTCTGTGCTACATCATCATTACCCTGTACGAAAACAGCATATTCTGCTCGAGCACTCGAGCCGAATGACTTGAATGTATGACCATTGATAACAAAAGGAACTGTAGCAGCAAGAGTTTCCGAGTTGATATTTTCGTTGACTTCGCCGATTCTGCCGAGCTCCGAACAAGCAATAACAACAGAAGTCTCGTCAACAACGCCTATAGTTCTGTCGATAGCATCCTTCATCTGATGGATTACGCCTTGAAATAATCTGTTAGACATAATATGCCTCCAAAAAATAATAGTCAAAATACCGAACGATTTGGAGTTTTCAATAAAAATTCTCCATTATCATATACATTTTACACAAAAAGATAGCAAAAATCAACCTTTTTTTAAAAAACCGGCTCAAAATGTGATACATATACACAAAAAATGAACAAATTATTCATAAATATTTCACAATGGTAATTTGCACAAAAGCTTTGTCATTTTGCACAAATAAATGCAAAAAGCCCTTTGCAATCACGTTTTCAGGATTGCAAAGGGCAAATTAAACAAAAGGTTTATTAACACATACAAAAGCATACTGTCAGATTTTGTCAGAAAATGAGGCTAAAATTACAATTTTGAAACTGTATAGAAAACCCCGATTATTCAGAAAAATCAGTTAGTAATTGTGCTCTCTGTGTCCTTATCGAAGATATGAATCTTCTCAAGGTCAAATGCGACTTCGATAACATCGCCAGGCTTAGCCTTTGAATATGGCTCAACTCTAGCTGTGATTGGGATACCGCCGATGTTTACATACAGATAAATCTCAGCGCCCATAAGCTCAGTAACGTCAACGTTAGCCTTAACTACACCGTTATTTCCTTCGCACTTAGCGATGAACTCAGCCTCGTCGTGAACATGCTCAGGACGGATACCAAATCTGACTTCCTTGCCAGCGTATGGCTCGAGACAGTCGTTCTTGTTCTTTGAATCTGGGAGATACAGTGTGTACTCGTCGAATTTCAGGGCAAACTTGCCGTTATCTTTAACCAAAACAGCGTCAACAAAGTTCATCTGTGGTGAACCAATAAAGCCAGCAACGAATTCGTTACAAGGCATATCATAAAGATGCTGAGGTGTGTCAACCTGCTGGATGAAACCGTCTTTCATAACAACGATTCTTGTACCCATTGTCATAGCCTCAGTCTGGTCATGAGTAACGTAGATGAATGTTGTTCCGAGTCTCTGATAAAGCTTAGAGATCTCAGTTCTCATATTAGCTCGAAGTTTTGCATCAAGGTTTGAGAGCGGCTCGTCGAGCAAGAATACCTTAGGATCACGAACAATAGCACGACCGAGCGCTACACGCTGTCTCTGACCACCGGAGAGAGCCTTAGGCTTTCTGTCGAGATATTCCTCGATACCGAGAATCCTAGCAGCCTCCTGAACTCTTCTTGCGATTTCGTCTTTAGGCATCTTTCTGAGCTTCAAGCCGAATGCCATGTTATCATAAACTGTCATATGTGGATACAGAGCGTAGTTCTGGAAAACCATTGCGATATCTCTGTCCTTAGGAGCTACGTCATTAGCGAGCATATCGCCGATGTAGAGCTCACCCTTAGAAATATCCTCAAGACCAGCAATCATTCTCAGTGTAGTAGATTTACCACAACCGGAAGGACCAACGAGGATGATAAATTCCTTATCCTCGATCTCGAGGTTGAAGTCTGTAACTGCGGTTACGCCGCCATCATAAATTTTGTAAATGTGTTGTAATGAAACTTTTGCCATGTAAAAACCTCCAATATTAGCGCGCAAATGCACGTCTACATATATCATATAGTATTGTAGCACAAATTTTTACGTAATGCCACCTATTTTTTCACTAAATATTTGCCACGATTTTTATATAATATACCCATAAATAAAAAATCACGGGCCATATTTAGGCATTTTTCACATCAAAAACCGCCTGTTTTTCCTTTTCGCTCAAAACACGAGCTTGTCCATAGTGCAAATTGCTGTCAAGCCTGAGCTCTCCTATCTGTACTCGTTCAAGCTCAAGCACAGTATATGAGCAGGAAGAAAACATCTTTTTAACCTGATGAAATTTGCCTTCACAAATTTTCACCAACGCTTTTTTAGGTTCAAGCTGTTCAAAAAAAGCTTTCTGGCACACTGTGCCGTCTGAAAGCACTATTCCGTTTTCAAACTTTTCTTTCACAGTACTATCCAGCTCTTTGTCAAGCGTTGCGATATAATGCTTGTACACTTTTTTGTTGGGAGAAAGCATCCTGTGTGCAAAATCTCCGTCGTCTGTGATAATCAACAGTCCTGTTGTATCTTTATCCAGTCTTCCTGCCGGAAACAGATTTTTCCGTTTGAGCTCGTCAGGCAATATATCGACTACTGTTACAGCATTTTTGTCAGAACTTGCACTGAGCACGCCTTTAGGCTTATTCAGCATATAGTAAACATACTTACGGTAGTTGATTTTTTCACCACAAACAACGATAACATCTTCTCCGGGATCAACTTTTGTATCGCTGTTTTTACATATCTCACCGTTGACTTGTATGTCACCCATACGTGCAAGCTTTTTTATCTCTTTGCGTGAGTAGCTGGTCTGGGTGGATATTATTTTGTCCAATCGTTCTAGTGTGATCATATCATTCTCCGAAAAAGGTATATACTGCAGCGTCTTGCACCCCTGTTGAGATATGTCCTGCGATAACCCTACCTTTATATACTATAATAGTAATATATGCATCAGCATAATCAATTTTGTGATTTTTGAGGCTATAAACACAGCGATTAGCAAGCCTTCCCTTATGGGGTTGCAGGTCAAGACCCTGCTTTTTCTGAAGCTCGTTGTACTTAACATATGTATCGTTAAAAACATAAGGAACTGTTATATCTTCTACACTGCAAAGCTCGTCAATTTCAAGCGAAAACTGTTGCACAAAGATCTTTATATCTTCATCGCTTTTTGCTTTCGTTGAATACTCCCCTATGCTCTCACAAAAGGCTGTACCAGAAGGAGTGTTAATCATCACGCAAAGCCCCGCAAAAGCGACTGCTGATATCGTCACTGCGATAATACAAAACAATATGATTCTTCTAAGCTTTGATTTTATCGTAACGACAAACACTGTAACACCCTTTCAAGTACATATACACTATGTATATGTATGAAAGGTGAATCGCCACTATGATTAAATCAGATATTTATGGAGTTCTCGTGGAGTTTGAGCAAAAATCTTTGCTCCGGCATCTTCCATATCTTTTTTTGTTCCGTAGCCATACGTCACACCAACAAAATCAACTTTGCAATGCAGTGCACCTTTGCAGTCGAATTTTGTATCACCTATCATAACAACTTTGTCGCTTTCTTTTGCACAAAGCTTACTTAGTGCATATGGTATGAGCTCCTCTTTTTCTTTTCTGCTTCCATCTATCGTTGAGCCACATATTTTGTCAAAATAATCATATACACCCAATAGCTTTACAACCTCACCGGCGATAGCCTCGTGTTTCGATGAACATATCGCTAGCTTTACACCGTTTTCTTTGAGTGCTTTGAGCACATCTTCTATGCCATCGAAAAGCTCGTTCCTTTTGAGTCCTTCAATGTCGTAGAGCTTTACGTAAATCTCCACTGCTTGTTGTGCTTCTTCGGCACTTAGTCCGCACAGGTTCTGAAATGTACAAAAAAGCGGTGGACCGATATACTTGGAATAATCAGATAAGTCAGGATGAGGCTTTCCCATCTTATCAAGTGTTTTCATCAAACAATATTTAATGCCTTCAGCACTTTTTGAGATAGTTCCGTCCAAATCAAAGAGAGCTATGTCATATCTGCTCATTTTTATCACCTTAAAAAATGTCTTTATTTTGAAAAAACTTTATGTTATACTATCATTTAATATAATACTACAAAAATCTTTTTTGAGCAACACCTCATAGATTGGAGAACAATATGAAACTAGGTATCGTTGGTTTGCCAAATGTCGGCAAGAGCACACTTTTCAATGCTATCACAAACGCAGGTGCACAGTCTGCTAACTACCCTTTCTGTACTATAGAACCAAATGTCGGCGTTGTTGCTGTTCCTGACAAACGTCTGGACAAGCTCGCTGAGATGTATGACCCTGATAAGTACACCCCTGCTACCATCGAGTTTGTTGATATCGCAGGTCTTGTCAAAGGTGCATCAAAGGGTGAGGGACTCGGAAATAAGTTCCTCTCAAATATCAGAGAATGTGATGCTATTGTGCACGTTGTACGCTGTTTTGAAAATGATGATATCATCCACGTTGAGGGTAGCGTTGACCCTATTCGTGATATAGACACTATCAACCTTGAGCTCATCCTCTCCGATGTTGAGCTCATCTCAAGACGTATCGACAAAGCTCAGAAGATGACTAAGGCTGACAAAAAATATCAAGCCGAAGTGGACTTCTTCAAAAAAGTTGAAGATGCTCTCCAGAACGGCAAGACCGCACGTTCTGTTGAATGTGATGATGAACAGAAAAAGCTTCTGTCCGAAGTAGCGCTCCTCACTAACAAACCAGTCATCTATGCCGCTAATATGTCTGAAAGCGACTTCGAATCAGGTATCGAAAACAACGAGCGACTCCAAAAAGTCAGAGAGCTTGCCGAAACCGAAGGTGCTGGTGTGCTCCCTATCTGTGCAGAGCTTGAAGAACAAATTGTCGAAATGGACAAAGAAGAAAAAGAACTTTTCTTATCCGATATGGGACTTGAACAGTCAGGCCTTGACAGACTTATCAACGAGTGTTATTCACTCCTGGGTCTTATCTCGTACCTCACAGCAGGCAAGCCTGAGGTCAGAGCATGGACCATCAAAAAAGGTACCAAAGCACCGGGTGCTGCAGGAAAAATCCACACCGACTTCGAGCGTGGTTTTATCCGTGCTGAGGTTATAGCTTTTGATGACCTTATAGCATGTGGTTCTATGGCTGCTGCTAAAGAAAAAGGCTTGGTCCGAAGTGAGGGCAAAGAATACGTTATGAAAGACGGCGACGTAGTGCTCTTTAGATTCAATGTATAAAATATGATATACACAAAACCCGACCTGAAATCAGGTCGGGTTTTTTAATGCATCTTTTATTGAACAAAAGCTTTTTCGTCTTCGTTTTCTTCAACAATCGGACTTGATTCTTCAGCTTTTGAATCTTCTTTATCAACAGCTTTCTCAGCTTTTTTGAAAGCACGTACCGGTGCTTTTGCACTGAGATTTTCGAAAAGCTCTTTTGTCAGAATAATCATAACAACCATCAACGCAACTGTGAACACTTTCAGGTTGTACAAACCGGCAACGTTGATAAGGAATACCGCATATGTTGCAAATGAAGCAAGCACTGTCACAAGCGGTACATACCACTTTCTTCTATCATAAACAAAGACTAATACGCTGAGCACATCAGCTATAAAGAAATATCTGTCGTGCATACTCGGCAAAAAGAACGGCAGTGCAAGAGCTGTGAGATACGCAACAATCACGAGCTCTTTTGTTTCGATTCTGTCAGCATAAACATAGCAAAGATATACATAAACAAGTGCTACTAAAGCCGCCAGCATTATGCCGACCCATTTGTATGTTGAATAAGCACCATCTTCAAACAATGTCCATATACTTGTCGCATTCAAAGTCATCTTCTGATACTGTGTCTGTGACGCCTGATCAACATATACAAAAAGGCTCTCATATAGCCCTCTGCCACATACTATCGCAGGGAACATGCACGCTATATATACTATTGGCACTATCAAGAGCTTATACCAATCAATTTTTTGAAGTATAAAACAAACGAGCAATATAGGAATAATAAAAATCGCCTGCAACTTGAACGCAAATGCAAGAGCAAACATAACCATACTCTTTGTGCCCTTGTTTGTAAAAGCATAGTAAATACTTCCGATGCAAAAAGCACCGTAGATAGAGTCGCACTGCCCCCAGCTCGCACTGTTCAACAATACAGTCGGAAGTGCAAGTGTAAGCACAAATATAAAAGCGTTTATTCTGCTACTCTTGACCTTGAGGGAAGCTATTTTCATCACATAGTACGCTAAAATCACATCAAAAACACATGACAGTGCTTTTACACATACGAGCCATCCATCCTTGAATCTTGACAAAATCGCAAGAAAATATAAATACGGCAGATTATAGTCACCGATTTTTGTGCTGAGGGCTGATGAAAAACTTATGTTGCTCATAGACTCCAACCACTTACGTATAAAGTTGTGGTAGTCCATAGATACCATCTGGAGCATACTGACTCTACATACAACTACAGCCGCAAGGCCAGCAGAAATCACTAAAAAATCAATCAGATTTATATTTTTCAGCCTTGAGATAACAAGAATAGAAACAAAGTATATGAGTGAAAATATCACAGGGATAAGTACTGAATCTGCTTTTGATAAAATCGAATCCTTGAACATAACAGCAGATATAAAAATCCCCATAACACACGCCAGCAAAACACTAGCGATATACTTATACAACTCAACCGAAAAATACTCCTTGCTGAGGGTTTTAGACAGCTTCATTTCAACACCTACTCTGACATAATTTTCAAGCACATTATTTAGCCTATTAAGTATAACTGATTATCAGTCTTTTTTCAAGGCTTTCAAGCATACTACATGAACGCTAAAAAGAAAAGGATGCTCAACGCATCCTTTGAAATCATTTTATGTCACTTCTACCGCATAAGTAATCTAGTGAAACATCATATAAATCTGCTATACGAACAAGAATCTCAATTCTAGGCTCACGAGCCATAAGCTCATAATTCTGATACGCTTTTTCTGTTATGTCGCAGTATATTGATACTTGCATCTGTGTATAGCCCAGTGCTTTTCTACACTCTTTGAGACGTTTAGCCAGTATTTCTATCATTTTTTCACCTACAATTGTTCTTGACAATTTGAGTATAGGTTAATATGATGTATATAATACCAACATTTGTACGTGTTTTTGTCTTATAGAGCTATTCTTGTACTTGTAATATAAACTTTTGTTGCTTAATAGCAAGGGTCGGGGTTGCACCCGCCACAAGTTGTAGAAATCAAGCTAATCTTCAAGAATCAGTGCTAAAATCTCGCTGTGCTCCATATCGAGTATAAACGAAAATTCGGAGCATAATAATTTTGAACACTCCTTGTATATTCGTTCGTCAGATTTAGGCAACTGCTTGCCACGTTCGAGCAACTCACGCTGACGAGAGTACAAAGTTCTGAGCAGTTTGATATTCTCTTTGATATCTCCATCGTTCACTACTGCGTGATAATGCTCAGACCGCTCAAGGCTATTATCTATCCATTCAAGCTGTGCGTGTTTGAGCTCGGCAAGTATCTTTTTCAGCTCTTTTGGAGTAGGAACCTTTCTCATTCGCTGTATGAGCTTTTCATTATTAAGCGGAACATATATAAGCGATTTATCACTGCTTGCAGGGCTCAATAGGTAATACTGTCGCAAAACTCCTGTGAGTTCATTCTCAACAATATCAGTAATTTTGCATACGCCTGATGCACCGTAAATAACCCTATCGCCCACTGTAAACATAATACCCTCCTGTGTTATCAGATATATCTCAATTATATCATTTTGAGGCAAAAAATGTCATAGGCAATTCACACAAAACACAGTGGCAAAATCTCTGTATATAAATAATAAACATCAACAAAAATCTGAGCCTCCGAGTGCAGTTTGCATTGTGATGAGCGTCACCATTAGGATCTATCAGATCGCTATTTTGCACTAAAAATAGCAGGACACCACCGGCATCCTGCTGTTTTTGGAGCTGAAGACGTGAATCGAACACGCGACATCGTCGTCATTCGCTGTACTCGCTCCTAGCGATTTATATCGCTTTCCTGCTCGATTTGCGATTCCTCCTCTCCCCAAAGAGTTTTAACTCTTTTGGGCCCCGCAGGTCGCCTTTTTATAATAAAAATAGCAGGACACCACCGGCATCCTGCTGTTTTTGGAGCTGAAGACGTGAATCGAACACGCGACCTGCTGATTACGAATCAGCTGCTCTACCGACTGAGCTACTCCAGCAAACATTTTCTTTATTATACCAAAGCTGTGTGCAATTTTCAAGACACCTCACTTTTTAGAAGATCTTACAAAATTGTTATGTGACATTTTGTCACCGTTTGTTGAAAGTGACATTTTTCCACTCTATAATACTGGTAGAAATTCGAAAGGAGAGGTGTTTTGTGGTGAATAATGCTCGTAACAACACAGCTGAACAGCTACGTAAATGCAGAATCAGCTGCGGTTTGTCACAGCTTCAGGTTGCTAATACACTTGGTATCGATCGTACAACCTACACCTGTTATGAAAACGGACGTATTGAACCTAACCTCAAAATCATCGCAAAGCTCTCTCAAATTTTTGATGTTGATGTATCACTTCTGCTTCCGAAAGAAGGTCCTTCTTCGCTCAAAGACAGTGATGCTAAATCAAACATCCCTTTCTATCTTCTTTCAAAAGAAGAGAAAACACTCATTCTGAACTACAGACTGTTAAGTGACAATGAAAAATCAGATATTTTAGCAAAAATCACGAATATGAGCAAAGCTGATAAATAATTATTTTTACATTATATATAGCGATTTGCTCTTTACTTTTATTTTCTTTTGTGATAAAATATTTTCTAGCCGCGTTCTCGGTTTGGGGAATAAGCCGTATTACGGACATCACCATCCCTTCACTGGGTGAGACGGTAATATTTTAAAAGGTGGTATATACTCATGCTTAAAGAAGAAAAGACAGCTATCATGCAGGAATATGCTATGCACGAGGGCGACACAGGTTCTCCTGAGGTTCAGATTGCTCTTTTGACAAAGAGAATCAACGACCTTACTGAGCACCTCAAGGTTCACAAGAAGGACCATCACTCACGTCGTGGCTTGTTCAAAATGATCGGTCAAAGACGTGCTCTCCTTGATTATCTCATCAAGGTTGACATCGAAAGATATCGTTCTATCATCGCTAGACTCGGTATCCGTAAGTAACATTCACTTAGGGCAAACGGTTTTTCGTTTGCCCTATATTACGTTTTTTGCACAGATTTTACATTTGTTATTTAGCGGTAAAACGAGCAGATTTTATCACGTCAATGTGCTTTGTCTGTTGGTTTTATTGCTAAACGATACAGTGTAAAATCCTGTGAAAATATAAATTTAGGAGGATTTTATTATGGCAAACTCAATGATGACTTTTGACAAATTCAGAGTTTTTGAAACTGAATTTGCCGGCAGACCACTCGTTATCGAGACTGGTAAAATGACACAGCTCGCAAACGGCGCTTGTTTAGTGCGCTATGGTGAGACTGTAGTTCATGTTGCTGCTACTGCAGCAGCAAAACCAAGAGATGGCATCGACTTCTTCCCTCTTTCAGTTGACTTTGAGGAGAAGCTCTACTCTGTTGGTAAGATCCCGGGCAGCTTTTTAAAGCGTGAGGGCAGACCTTCTGACAAGGCTGTTCTTGTATCTCGTGTTATCGACAGACCTATCCGTCCACTTTTCCCTAAGGATATGAGAAACGATGTTTCTATCGTTTGTACAGTAATGAGCGTTGACCCTGACTGTATGCCTGAAATCGCTGCTATGGTCGGTACATCAATCGCACTGTCCATTTCTGACATTCCTTGGAACGGTCCTATCTCTTCTGTTTCAGTCGGCCTTGTTGACGGCGAAATTATCATCAACCCAAATGCTGAGCAGAGAGCTAAGTCAGACATGGCTACTACTGTTGCTTCAACTTCTGAGCGTATCGCTATGATCGAAGCAGGCGCTAACTGCGTAAGCGACGAAGTTATGTACAACGCTATCATGGCTGGCCACGAAGCTAACCAGCACATCATCAAATTCATCGAAGGTATTCAGGCTGAAATCGGTAAGGAAAAGTTTTCTTATCCATCAAACGAGCCTGATCATGATATGTTCGAAGCTATCAAGGCTTTCTCTGAAGAGGACATCAAGGTAGCACTCGACACAGATGATAAAACTATCCGTGACGAAAGACTCAAACCTATCTACGAGAAGGTTCATGAGCATTTCGACGAGATTTATCCTGAATGCGAAGCTAAAATCGACGAATGTCTGTACAAAACACAGAAGTTCATCGTCAGAAGATGGTTGCTCGATGAACAGAAGCGTGTTGACGGTAGAGGCATGGACGATATCAGACCACTTGCTTCAGAAGTTTCGCTGCTCCCACGTGTTCACGGTTCAGGTCTTTTCACCCGTGGCCAGACACAGGTTCTTACAATCGCAACTCTGGGCCCTGTATCAGACGCTCAGCTACTTGATGGTATCGATGACGAAGAGTCAAAGAGATATATGCATCACTACAACTTCCCAAGCTACTCTGTAGGTGAAACAAGACCTTCTCGTGGTCCTGGTCGTCGTGAAATCGGTCACGGTGCACTCGCTGAAAGAGCTCTTGTTCCTGTTATCCCATCAGTTGAAGATTTCCCATATGCTATCAGACTTGTATCTGAGGTTGTTTCTTCTAATGGTTCTACATCACAAGGTTCCGTATGTGGTTCTACACTCGCACTTATGGACGCAGGTGTTCCTATCAAGGCGCCTGTAGCAGGTATCTCCTGTGGTCTTATCGCAGAAGGTGAGAGATGGATGACTATGGTTGATATCCAGGGCTTGGAAGACTTCTTTGGCGATATGGACTTCAAGGTAGCCGGTACACACGATGGTATCACAGCTATCCAGATGGATCTCAAAATCACAGGTCTTCTCCCAGAGATGGTCAAAGAAGCTCTTGAGAAAACTCACAAGGCTCGTAACTACATCCTTGACGACATTATGCTCAAGGCTATCGCAGAGCCACGTGCTGAGCTCTCTCCATATGCTCCAAAGATGCTCACAACTACTATCCCTGCTGACAAAATTGCTGAAGTTATCGGCAAGGGCGGCAAGGTTATCAAAGAAATTCAGGCTGAATGCGAAGTTAAAATCGACATCGAAGAAGATGGCGAGTTCGGTCAGGTATTCGTATCAGGTATCGACGCTGACAAGTGCGCTCGTGCTCTTGAAATCGTTAAGACTATCGCTATTGATCCAGAGCCAGGCGCAATCTTCCTTGGTAAGGTAACACGTATCATGGACTTCGGTGCTTTCGTTGAAATCGCTCCTGGCAAGGAAGGTCTTGTACATGTTTCTCAGCTCGACGTTAAACGCACAGAGAACGTTACTGACGTTGTAAACGTAGGCGATGTTATCCGTGTTAAAGTGCTCGAGATTGATGACAAGGGCAGACTCAACCTCTCCCGTCGTGATGTTCTCATCGAGGTCGACGGTCTTACACCTGAAAATGATATAAATGAAGACAGACCTAGAAGAAGAAATAATGACAGACGTGGTGGCAGAAATCATCACCGTCACTAATATCAAAACAATTAAAGGGACAACCGCTGGGTTGTCCCTTTTTTATATATCGTATTCTTTTTAAACTATGCGGATATTGAGTGTGTCCGTGCCACCGGTTGGTACTACTTTGTTTGAGCTGATGACAATAACAGTGTCACCTTTTTTGACTATGCCTGTTTCGAGTGCTTTTGTGATAGCTTGCTCGTTTATTGCATCGGCTGTTTGTTTTTCTTCACCCAATATTGCAGTGATGCCCCAGTTGAGCGAAAGCTTCTTACACACAGCTTCAGATGTCACAACTGCGATGATAGGACACTCAGGTCTATAATGAGCCATAGCACGCGCAACTGCACCTGTCTGGCTTTCAGCGATGATTGCTTTTGCGCCGATGTGCTCTGCTGTGTGTTTTGCTGAATAGCATATGTTATCCCTGAAATTTGTGCCCAGCTCAATTTTTCCTACAACGTTTTTGAGATCCATCAGATCGTGATTAGTTTCAGCCTGTGCACAGATGTCAGCCAGTGCTTTCACTGACTCAACAGGATAGTCTCCTGCTGCGGATTCACCTGATAACATAACAGCACTTGTGCCGTCATACACAGCGTTTGCTACGTCGCTTATCTCTGCTCGGGTAGGTCTGATATTTGTGGTCATAGACTCAAGCATCTGAGTAGCTGTTATGACGTATTTTCCGGCCAGCACGCATTTACGAATAATCATCTTCTGAATCTGTGGCAACATAATGAACGGTATCTCAACACCCATATCACCACGAGCTATCATAATACCGTCAGAAACCGCAATAATTCTGTCAATATCTTTCACGCCACTCTGGTTTTCAATCTTTGCAACTATCTCAACGTCTTCGTATCCAAGGCTATCTATGAAATCACGCATCTTGAGCACATCATCAGCAGAACGCACAAATGACGCTGCTATGACATTTGCACCCTGCTCAAGCCCGAATTCGATATCGGCTCTATCTGCAGCGCTGATGTATGGCATATGGATATCGTAGTCGGGGATGTTGATGCTCTTTCTGTTGGAGAGCTTTCCGCTATTTAAAATTTTGCACACAATGGCATCGCTTTCGGTGGCGACAACTTCAGCGGTTATTTTTCCGTCATCAAAGAGTATCTGTCTACCAACGCTTGACTTGTCCTTCTTGAAAGTATCAATAAGCTTCGGATACGAAAGTGATACGCCGTTGTTGTCCCCAACTCCTTTTGTTGAATAAAGCCTGAATTCTTGCCCTTCAACCACATCAATGCTGTTGTCAGGAAAAGTGCCGATACGGATTTCAGGACCTTTTGTATCAAGCAGGATAGCAATATTTTTCTGAGATTTTTCAATCGCTTGTTTCAACCTGTCAAAACGGGCTTTTTGTTCATCGAAAGTACCGTGTGACATGTTAAATCGAGCAACGTTCATACCCGCACCAATCATTTTAGTCAGGATCTTGACATCATCACACGCAGGACCCATAGTACAAACGATTTTTGTCATTCTCACTTTCATCACCTCTTATTTATATTTTTCCGCACAAATAATATTATACTTAAATATTACCACATAAATTGCTTTTGTAAAACAAAATTTTATTACTAAATAAAAAAAGAAGCCGACTAAGCATCGACTTCTCTTTTTCCTCTTAAATTTACAAGCACTATACCAGCACATATGAGTGCAAGGCTGACTATATACAGTGGATTGAAAATCTCTTTTTCGCCCAATATTATGAACGACCACATTGTGCCAAACACGGGTATTAGCAAGTTATATATCATTATCTTTCCTGCATCGTTATATACTAAAAGTGCTGTCCACAACGAAAACGATGCAGCTGAAACAAAAGCTAAGAAAAGTAGCTCAAAAACACCTTTTATGGTAAAAGCGATATGTGCAGAAAAAGGCAACGAAACCAGGCACAGAATTATTCCACCAACAAAGAGTTGCCATGCAGTCACCTCAAATATTTTCCCTTTTGAAACGATTTTCCCGTAAAGGCTACCTGTTGAACTGCACACAGTAGCAATCAGGATAAATCCCTCACCAACTAAGCTGAACGATCCTTCAAAAAAGCCTAGATTTACTATAATAACGCCCAAAGCTCCGATAACACAGCCGATGATTTTCTTCAGATTCAGCCTCTCTGATTTGAAAAAAAGCGGAGCTAATAACACCCCTAAAAATGCAGAGCACGATGATAACACCGATGTTTTCGTAGCAGAAGCGTTGCTGACTCCGATATAATTAAACACATACTGGAGCACTGTGAGTAAAAGCGAATAAATAAGGATTTTGGGCGCGCGCTTTTTCTCAATGTCAAAAACATTCTTTTTCGTAAAGGCACACACTATGAATACCATAATACCCGCGATAAAAAACCTGAGTCCTGCAAAAAGCAACTTATCGGGAATGCTTTGTATGTTCATATCGCTGTAGCTGAGCTTTATCAGCGGATAGGCTGTGCCCCACAGCAGTGTACACACTATAGCTGTAAACGCACATATATATTTGTTGGAAAAAATCTTTTTCATAGTATCCTTTTGAAAAGCCACAGCATAAAAACGCTGTGGCTTGTGTTTTATTTATCTATCTTTCATATCTGTGTATGGCTTTTCTTCGCATATACTCATATATGCTGGACGAATAATCTTAGGCAGGTTCATCAGCTCTTCGATTCTGTGAGCACTCCAGCCTGCAATACGAGCTACCGCAAAAATAGGTGTGTAAAGTTCAGGCGGAAGGCCTAAGATTTTATACACAAAGCCTGAGTAAAAGTCAACGTTTGCAGAAACGCCTTTGTACATTTTGCGCTTTTGTGCAATAACTTGTGGAGCAAGCTGTTCAATTTTGCTGTACAGATTATATTCTTTCATCTTACCCTTTTCTCTTGCAAGCTGTTCAACAAAGCCTTTGAACACACGTGCACGAGGGTCAGATATAGAATAGACTGCGTGACCGATACCATAGATCAGACCACTCTTGTCGTACGCTTCTTTGTCAACAATCTTTGTGAGATATGCTCTGACTTCGTCGTCATCTTTCCAGTCTTTGACGTTCTTTTTGATATCCTTCATCATACCCATTACCTTTTTGTTGGCACCGCCGTGCTTAGGGCCTTTGAGCGAGCAAAGAGCCGCAGCGATAGCAGAGTATGTATCAGTACCAGAGCTTGTGACAACACAGGTAGTAAATGTCGAGTTGTTACCGCCACCATGCTCCGCATGGAGTATCAGCGACAAGTCGAGCACCTGTGCCTCGAGCTGAGTATATTTCTGGTCAGGGCGAAGGGTTTTTAAGAGTAGCTCAGCTGTAGAGATGTTCTTGTCCGGGTGATGTATGTACAGGCTCTCGCCTTTATTGTAGTGATTATATGCGTGGTAACTATAAACAGAAAGCAAAGGAAAAACAGAAATGATCTGCAGACACTGCCTGAGCACGTTCTCTATAGATGTGTCCATCGCATTATTGTCATATGATGCTAAAGTCAGCACAGAACGCGCAAGCGAGTTCATCATATCCTTGCTGCTGGCTTTCATGACAACGTCACGCACAAAATGCTTCGGTAAAGCTCTGCAGTCAGACAAGAGTTTCACAAAATCTTTGTACTCCTGTTCATTAGGCAGTTTTGAAAACAAAAGCAGATATACAACCTCTTCAAAACCGAACCTGTTGTCAGATATACAGCCTTTTATGATATCCTCGACGTTTATTCCACGATAAAACAGCTTTCCGTCTGTAGGGACAGGCTTGCCGTCGACAATCTTGTTCTGTCTGATTTCGGAAATGTCAGTAAGACCTGTCAGTACACCTGCACCGTTTAAGTCACGCAGACCGATTTTTACGTCGTATTTGGTATATAATTCTCTATCAATGCTGCCGTGAGATTTACAAGCCTCAGCAAGCTCATTGATTCTTTTATCAAAATACTGGCGCGCCATGCGTACCCTCCTAAATAATGGGATTATAACTATAGACTAATATTGTATGATTATTATACATTTTTTAGAATGCTTAGTCAAATACACCGTTGCTCAGGTATCTCTCGCCTGTGTCAGGCAAAATCACCGCTACAGTAATTTGTGCATCTGCCTTTTGCAGATATTTTTTTGCACCACAAAGTGCTGCTCCTGAAGAAATGCCGACAAGTACACCCTCGGTCTGTGCAATCAGTTTTGCGGTGTCGTAAGCTTCTTCGTTTGTGACAGTGATGATTTCGTCATATATATTCTTGTCCAAAGTAGCAGGCACAAAATTTGCGCCAATACCCTGTATTTTATGAGCTCCTGCGACACCTTGTGACAAAAGTGGTGACGACTGCGGTTCTATCGCTATTACTTTTATCAAAGGGTTCTGCTCTTTCAAGAGCTTACCCACTCCGCTTAAAGTTCCGCCTGTACCAACAGACGCAACAAACGCATCGATTTTCCCCTCTGTTTGTTCAAAGAGTTCAACACCTGTTGTCCTGTAATGAGCATCAGGGTTCGACATATTATCAAACTGACCCAGAATAACTGCATTTTCAATGCTTCCACAAAGTTCTTGTGCCTTTTTCACAGCACCGTCCATACCCAGTGCTCCTTCGGTCAGCACGAGCTCTGCACCATAAGCAGAAAGAAGCTTTCTGCGTTCTATGCTCATAGTGTTGGGCATAGTTAGTATCACCTTGTATCCACGCTGTACAGCGACTGACGCAAGTCCGATACCAGTGTTGCCAGAGGTCGGCTCAATGATAACACTGCCTTCTTTTAGGATGCCTTTTTCTTCAGCATCTTTTATCATAGATAAAGCTACTCTGTCTTTTGCACTGCCACCGGGGTTAAAGCATTCGAGCTTGCAAAGAAGCTCGCCTTTTTCAATTCCCACAGCTTTCATATATTTAGAAAATCGTACAACAGGAGTGTTGCCGATAGTTTCCATAACGCTACTATATATCATAAAAGTCAAACCTTTCTTTTATTACTTACATATAGTATTTTACACTATAAGCTCAAAGTTTTGCAAGTAAAGAGCAAAAAGTTCTCATATTCTTCTTGTTATGCAATAAAACACGCCCGTACATTTTGTACGGGCGTCGATTTTACAATAAATATAAAGCGTAATTAAGCCTTGTTTACTGAACCGAAGAGTTCCATCTTCTCTTTTACAGTAGCTTTGATAGCTTCAAAGCCAGGAGCGAGAAGCTTTCTTGGGTCAAAGCCCTTGCCCTGGAGATCCTTGCCGTCTTCGATGTACTTTCTTGTAGCTTCAGCAAATGAAAGCTGGCACTCTGTGTTTACGTTGATCTTAGAAACGCCAAGTGAGATAGCTTTCTTAATCATGTCAGCAGGGATGCCTGTACCACCGTGGAGTACAAGTGGCATATCGCCTGTTTTGCGCTGGATAGCATCGAGTGTATCGAATGAAAGACCAGCCCAGTTTTCAGGGTACTTACCGTGGATGTTACCGATACCTGCGGCGAGCATTGTGATGCCTAAATCAGCGATCATCTTGCACTCATCAGGATCTGCACATTCGCCAGCGCCTACAACACCGTCTTCTTCGCCACCGATAGAACCAACCTCAGCTTCAAGTGAAAGGCCGAGATCGTCACAGATAGCAACGAGTTCCTTAGTTTTAGCAACGTTTTCTTCGATAGAGTAGTGTGAGCCGTCGAACATAACTGATGAGAAACCAGCCTCGATACAAGCCTTTGCACCGTCGTATGAACCGTGGTCAAGGTGGAGTGCTACAGGAACTGTGATGTTGAGCTCTTCGAGCATACCGTTGACCATACCAACGATAGTCTTGTAACCGCACATATATTTACCAGCGCCCTCAGATACACCGAGGATAACAGGAGAGTTCAACTCCTGAGCTGTGAGCAGGATAGCCTTTGTCCACTCGAGGTTGTTGATGTTGAACTGACCTACAGCGTACTGGCCTGCCTTTGCTTTTGTAAGCATTTCTTTTGCATTTACTAATGGCATTTTAAATTCCTCCAATTTAGTATTTTATTCTCAATGAAAAACACTTTCATTCAGCATTATTATACAACAAAGTCAAATAGAATAATATCCTTTTTCGAAAAATGATTATTTTATCTCACCTTTTATTACTTGATAAAACGTGCATATCGTATTATAATATACCCATATATGTATTGGAGGGATAAATATGCCATTTATCGACGCTAGATTTTCAACACCTTTGAACGAATCTCAGGAAGAAAATATCAAAAAAAGGCTCGGTGAAGCTATCACCCTTATTGGCAAAAGCGAAGCATACCTTATGGTGCAGATAGAAGGTGACTGCAAGCTGTACTTCAAGGGCAACAAGGACGATGAGTCCGCATACTTCGAAGTAAAGCTTTTAGGCAAATCGAGCAAAGCAAACTACGAAAAGCTTACTGTCGCTTTGTGCGAAATTGCATCACAGGAGCTTTCTATCCCAACAAACAGGGTGTATGTAAAATTTGAAGAATGTGAATATTGGGGATACGACTCCTTTATGTTCTAAGAGGTTGCTATGAAAAGTTTCAGAAAAGAGCTGTGGTTCAACATCCCTGCTCGCAGAAAAATTGTAAACATCACAAGAGACGTACAGCACGCTATCGACGAAAGCGGTATCAAAGAAGGCTTGGTGCTTGTTAACGCGATGAACATCACAGCATCTGTTTTTATCAATGACGATGAGCCGGGACTTCACTCTGACTACGAAAGATGGCTTGAAAAGCTTGCTCCTGAAAAGCCTTACAGTCAGTACGCTCACAACGGGTTCGAAGACAACGCCGACGCACATTTAAAGCGCACGGTTATGGGACGAGAAGTAGTGTGTGCTATCACAAACGGCGAGCTAGATTTTGGCACTTGGGAACAGATTTTTTACTATGAGCTTGACGGAAAACGAAACAAACACGCACTCATTAAAATTATCGGAGAATAAGAGGTTTTTGATATGAAAATAGTTGTACTTGCAGGAGGACTGAGCACCGAACGAGATGTTTCTATCACATCAGGCAAACAGGTCGCTGCTGCACTCAAGAGCAAAGGTCACAAAGTAGTTTTGCTCGACGTGTTCATGGGATATGAAGAAAAGCTTGACTCTATAGACGCACTTTTTGAAAATGGCTATGACTTCACAGAGTCTATCACAGGTGTTTCAACGCAGATCCCAGATTTAGAAGAAATCAAAGCGATACGCAAAGATAAGAGTGACTCAATATTCGGCGAGAATGTCATTGATATATGTAAAAGTGCTGACATATGCTTTTTAGCCTTGCACGGTGGTGTGGGCGAAAACGGTCAGCTTCAGGCAGCTCTTGATATGCTCGGCATCAAATACACAGGTGCAGGATACTTAGGTTCTGCTATAGCTATGGACAAAGGTGTAACAAAAGCCGTGTTCTTGCACGGTGATGTACCAACTCCTATGTCAAAGCTGTATCAAAAGCATGCTCTTTCAAGCGGAGAACTCAGCACTTGGGTTGATTTTCCTTGTGTTGTAAAGCCTTGTTCAGCAGGTAGCTCTGTCGGTGTTTCTATCGTACAGACTAAAGACGATTTTGAGAAAGCTATGGTTGATGCGTTCAAATACGAAGGTCAGGTGCTTGTTGAACAATACATAAAAGGCAGAGAGTTTTCTATCGGAGTGCTAGGCGACAAGGCTCTTCCTATCATCGAGATTATCCCAAAAACAGGTTTTTATGATTATGTCAACAAGTATCAGGCAGGCAACACAGAAGAAATCTGTCCTGCAATACTCGATGATGCTACCACCAAAAAACTCCAGAATGCAGCACTGCACGCTTTTTCTGAGCTTCATCTTGAGAGCTATGCGAGAATTGACTTTTTGCTCGATGATAAAGGCGACATCTTCTGCTTGGAAGCTAACACATTGCCGGGTATGACTCCTATCAGCCTACTCCCACAGGAAGCAAAAGCCGACGGTATTGATTTCCCTGAGCTTTGTGAAAAAATCGTTGAGCTCTCACTTTTAAAATATAACTAACTTTCGGGCGGTCACTGACCGCTCTAGCTTTATATGGTGATATTATGAAACCTATTACACTAAAAGAAATTGCGAACAGCTGTGGCGGAAAGCTACATGGCGATGAGAACATTTTAGTTACATCAATCGTCACAGACAGCCGCCAGGTGCAAAGTGGCACTCTCTTTGCTGCTATCAAAGGCGAGCGTGTTGACGGTCATAGGTTCATCGCTCAATGTATTGAGAGCGGTGCTGTGTGTGCTTTGTGCGAAGACGAGCCTGATGTACAGTGCAACTATATAAAAGTAGAGTCAACCCTCGTTGCACTCAAAAAAATCGCTGAGTACTACCGCTCGCTTTTTTCTATACCTTTTATCGGCATCACAGGTTCTGTGGGCAAAACATCGACAAAAGAGATGATATCTTCTGTGCTGTCACAGAAGTTCTGCGTGCACAAAACCCAAGGCAACTTCAACAATGAGCTTGGTGTACCGCTGACCATTTTCAAACTTGAAGAATCGCACGAAATCGCTGTTATTGAGATGGGTATTTCAGGCTTTTCTGAGATGACAAGACTCTCGACTATTGTG
Organism: Ruminococcus sp.; assembly: GCA_045539655.1. GTDB lineage: Bacteria > Bacillota > Clostridia > Oscillospirales > Acutalibacteraceae > Ruminococcoides. The sequence goes on from JAZQFT010000032.1 coordinate 171,994, forward strand.
CGCCCTGACATCTCGGTCATCACTAACATCGGTTGCTGTCATCTGGAAAATCTTATCGACCGTGATGGTGTGCTCAAAGCAAAGACAGAAATGCTTGAGTTTTTGAGCAGTGATGGCAAAATGTTCTTCTGCGGTGACGATGACAAGCTCTACACTGTAAAAGAACACAACGGTATAAAAACCATCTTTTACGGTTTTTCTGACCATAACGACTACAAAGCCGAGATCATAAGCACTGATTTACAAAAAGGCATCAACTGCAAATTGTATCTCAAAAAAGGTGTCGTGGAGGCTACTGTTCCATCAGTTGAAAGCCATATGGTCGCAAATGCGCTGTGTGCTGCTGCTATCGGTGAACATTTGGGCATGACTTTGGATGAAATCAAGCGAGGTGTCGAGAGTTACAAAACTGTTGGCTCACGCAGTAACATCGTAAGAAAAGAAACTCTAACTATCATTGATGACTGCTACAACGCTAACCCGACTTCTGTTAGGGCATCTATCGATACTCTCTCAAAGTTTTCAAACAGAAAAGTTGCTATCATCGGCGATATGAAAGAGCTCGGCACAAACGAGTGTACTCTCCACTTTGAAACAGGCGAGTATATTGCACAAAAGGGCATCGATATGGTTGTTGCAGTAGGTGAACTTTCAAAACATCTTTTTGACGGCGCAAAAGAAAACGGGCACTACTTTGATACAGTTGATGCGTGTATAAAGAAAATTGCATCTATCATCAAAAATGGTGACACAGTACTTGTTAAAGCAAGTCACAGTATGCATTTTGATAAAATCGTTGATGCACTAAATGAGCATTTTATATAAGAGGTAAATATGAGATTTATATCATGGAACGTAAACGGCCTTAGGGCAATAATGAACAAAGGCTTTATGGATAACTTCAACGCTCTTGATGCAGACATCTTCTGTCTTCAGGAAACAAAGCTCCAAGAAGGCCAGATAGATTTTGCACCACAGGGATACTTCGGCTACTGGAACTACGCAGAAAAAAAGGGATATTCAGGCACTGCGATTTTTTCAAAGGTTGAGCCACTTTCAGTAGCTTATGGAATCGGTATTGATGAGCACGACCACGAGGGCAGAGTCATCACACTGGAATTTCCTGAATACTACTTTGTGACAGTATATACTCCGAATGCACAGAACGGACTCAAGCGACTTGAGTACCGTATGCGCTGGGAAGACGATTTTCTTTCATATATCAAGTCACTTGATGAAAAGAAACCTGTCATATACTGCGGTGACTTAAACGTCGCACACAAAGAAATCGACCTAAAAAATCCGAAAACCAACCGCAAAAACCCCGGTTTCACTGACGAAGAGCGAGGCAAGATGAGTGCTGTGCTCGAGTCAGGCTTTACTGACACATTCCGCTACCTGTATCCAGACAAAGAGCAGATATACTCCTGGTGGTCATACCGCTTCCATGCAAGAGAAAAAAACTCCGGATGGAGAATCGACTACTTTATATGCAGTGAGCGTCTGAACGACAAAATCAACGACGCAAAAATCCACTGCGATATCTTCGGCTCCGATCACTGTCCTGTCGAGCTTGATATCAATATATAAAACAAAAAACCGACCGAAACATTTCGGTCGGTTTTCTTATTATTTGTCACATAAATCACTCAACAACTACAACGCCGTCGTCCTTGACTGTTACAGTCATTCCTGTTTTGACGAATTCAAGAAACTCGTCGCCTAAGTTGTCGATAACAGGCATTGTGATATCATCGAGCCACACATCAGCAAGTATTGCTCCTGCTGCAGCGAGTGAGTCAATGTGGTTAGAAAACAGCATACAAGCTGGCTGACGGTTCATAGCACATGCACAGTACAGCACCATGCCACCTGTGGTTGAACCGATAGTCTGAGGAAGCACTAGCGCATTTCCTGCAAGCTGTTCGCCATAGATTTCAGTGTTGTTCTGGTCGTTGCAGGTCGCCTTTTTGTCGCCAAACTGGAGTGCTTTCTGCAGTGACGCAAGGGTGTTGAAACCCTGTTTTGTTACAACTGCTTTTGCAGTACATGTACCCGGAGTAACTACTCTACCTTTGAATTCTTTCATCTTCAGTTACCTCCTTTTGTAATCTCGACTAAAATCTCATCATCAGTGTAATAACGTGATGTTGTGTATGTTCTAAGCTTGTTAGATGATGTGATAACAGGCATCTTTGCACACAGTGGGTTATTCATATACATCAGCGGACAGATGTATGATGTAATAACGCCTGTTTTCTTAAGACGCTCTGCGTACTCGGTCTTATTGAACTCCTCGAGCACCTTAGGAGCTGCTGTGAAGACTGTAGGGATAACTACCTTCTGATTGCCATACTCTTTGAGTGCATTCTCTACCTTATCGGTCCAGTCTTTGAGCTGCTGTAAGCTCATGTGAGGGCAACCCATGAAACAAAGCTTTGGCTTTGCGTTTTTATCTTTCCACATAACAGGGTAGTTGTTCTTGACTCTTTCGAGCTCTTCGTCAGTGATGATGTATTCCTGAGCGTTTTCTATGATGAGGTCATGGCCCATCTCTTTTGCTTCAGGTGTTAAGTTGTCGATATGATAAAGACCCACAGCACCGTTAGAAGCAGTAGCAGCACCAAAGTCTTTTAAATATGTGCAAGCAGAATCATCAAGCTCGTCACCTATCCACTTATCAAGACCAATAACGTATGGTACGTCTTCCATAACTTTCATGCCGATAGCAGAGCCCAAGAGCTGTGCCTCAGGCTTTTTGGTGGTTTCGATTTTTACAACCCAGGATGCTTTTCTGCCCTCGTCGGTCAGAAGACCGAAATATGGAACACAACCTGCGATAGAACCCATGATGTCCATAATGCCTGAGTTACGGTTACATCTTGCGCCTAAAACCGAGTTAGCATATACAACCGCTGAGCTCTCTGCCCAAGAAAGAATATCGCCTTTTTTCGGTTTGTTACCAACTTCGTCCATATAGCAAGCACAGGTGAACGCGTCTTTGTCCATCAATCCTAGCTTGTTCAGCTGGTCTTCGTAAAAATCCTGTTTTGAATACATAAACTTGTTGAAAATAAGGTTCTGCAAAAAGTTTGCAGGAACGTTCTTATCAAGTGGTCGTGGGTCAACAGAAAATGTCTGCTGCGATACAGCTCCTGCATCGATGAGCTTATTCATAAGATCATACACAGGAGTGATCATTTTCAGGCCGAATGAAGTAACAAGGTGGTTGTGCTTTTCTGTTACGTCTATCATTTTTTCTGCGCCAAAGGCTTCGCCATACATAACAAGAGTCTTCATAACTTTTGCTAGTGTATCGCCTTGCTCGCCATTTAAAATCTGCTGTTGTTTTTCAGTTAAAATCATTTTAGCCCCTCCTTATAAACCATTACAGTTTCATACATACGTCCCAGGCACCCCAGATAACAGTTCTGAGGTTGCCGACTTCTTTTGCATCTCCGATGACGTGGATATGTCTGCCCTTTTTTACGATTGGCGACGGGTTGTAACCAACTGACAAAATAACAGAATCTGCATCGATAGTGAATGTTTTTGAGTCTTTGTCTTTAACCACAACACCGTCATCAGTAATCTCAGAAAGTGAAGTTTCTAAATGTACAGGAACTTTATTGGTTTCAAAGAAATCACGAAGATAGCTTGTGTTAGCAAGACAAATACCTTTTGTTGTAATGAGGTCGTCTTGCATTTCTACAATAGTAGGTTTTTTGCCCTGCAGATAGAGGTCGTACGCAATCTCACAGCCTGTGAGTCCTCCGCCGATGACAACTACATTTTCGCCGACTTTTTCGTTATCGAGCAAGTAGTCGATAGCTTCAATCGCCTTATCTACACCTTTTATAGGAATGTTCTTAGCTTTAGCGCCTGTTGCTACGATGATTTCATCAGCATCAAGAGCATTGACATCAGTGATTTCTGTATTCATTTTTACATCGATCGGATATTTTGATAGTTCTCGGATATACCAAGCGATTAAATCTCTGTCCTTTTCCTTAAAAGATGGGGTTGATGCAGCAATGAACACACCGCCTAGTTTCTCTGACTTTTCATACATAGTGACCTTGTGGCCTCTTTTAGCACAAAGAATAGCCGACTCCATACCGCCGATACCGCCACCGATTATAGCTATTTTCTTGCTCTTCTTTGCAGGCGCTACCTTGTACTTTTTGGATTGCATGGTTTCAGGATTCAGGGCACAGCGTGAAAGTCCCATAGTGTCTGTTAAATCCTGAGTATTTGCGTGCCCCTTAGAAGAAGAGAAGTTGAAGCATCCTGCATGACAGCAGATGCATGGTTTGATGTCCTCTAATCTGTCTTCAATCAGCTTTGTGATCCACTGTGGGTCAACAAGGAACTGACGAGCGATACCTACGCCATCAATTTTCCCGTCCTCTACAGCTTTAGCGCCAATTTCAGGGTCCATTCTGCCTGCACAAACAACAGGAATATCAACAAACTTTTTGATATGAGCAACATCGTCTAAGTTGCAGTTTTGTGGCATATACATTGGTGGGTGTGCCCAGTACCAGCTGTCGTATGTACCGTTGTCTGCATTGAGCATATCGTAGCCTGCATCCTGCAGATATTTTGCAGCTTTTTCTGACTCTTCCATATTTCTGCCGACTTCAGTATAGTCTTCGCCAGGCATCGCACCCTTGCAAAAGCCCTTCATTTTAGACTCTACAGAATAACGAAGTGAAACAGGATAGTCTTTTCCACATGCCTCTTTAATTGCGCTCACAACCTCTGTTGCAAAACGGTAACGGTTCTCAAAATCACCGCCGTATTCATCAGTACGTTTGTTAAAGAACTCAATAGCAAACTGGTCGAGCAGATAGCCTTCGTGTACAGCGTGAACTTCTACGCCATCGACACCGGCTTCTTTACAAAGCTTCGCTGTTTTTGCAAAAGCTTCGATAATCTCGTGAATCTGCTCCACTGTCATTTGTGGGCATTCTATATCGTGAGCCCAGCGTGATGGCTGAGGAGAAGGGCACGCAAGCTCGTGAGATGTGTCGATAATAGGCTTTACTATTGCTCGTGTGAATTTATTTTTATGTAAAGGAGCTACAAGCTCGGTAATAGCCCATGAACGCCCCATACCTGCGGTGAGCTGTACAAACAGCTTTGCCCCTGTTTTATGTATCTCGTCCATAAAAACTTTGAGTTCTTTGAACATCTTCTCATTTTGCCACAGCCACTTGCCCCAGAATGTGTCCTTTAGCGGTGCGATACCCGGAATAATAAGTCCGACGTTGTTTTTCGCTCTTTCAAGAAAAAGCGCAGCAGCTTCCTTGTCAAAATGACAGCCACCCAGCTCAAACCAACCGAAAAGCGATGTACCGCCCATCGGGCACATAACAATTCTGTTTTTGATTTCGACGTTGCCGATTTTCCATGGGGTAAACAACGCATTGTATTTTTCGTTCATTTTTTGCACTCCTTCATATGAAAATTTTTCCTTGCTGATTATAAATCAAAGATGTTGATTCGTCAACATCTTCTTATGTGATACCATAGAGTTTCTTTGCATTATCAGCCGTTATGTCCAATAGCTGTTGAACTCCTATTCCCTTTATCTCTGCGATTTTTGTTGCGGTATAGATGATATTTGAGGAGTCATTGCGTTTGCCTCTGAAAGGTACGGGCGACAGATACGGTGAGTCAGTCTCAAGCAGTAGTCTGTCGAGCGGTACAAACTGGGCTACTTCGACCGGTACACGTGCATTTTTATATGTCACAGTACCGCCCAAAGAGATGCTGAGTCCGAGCTTCAAAACTTCTTTGAGCATCTCGACACTGCCTGAGAAGCAGTGGAGTAGTCCTTTTGGCTGGTGCTTTCTGAGATAGTCCATAATATCCCCGTGTGCTTCTCTGTCATGGATAACAACAGGAACGTCGAGCTCTTTCGAGAGCTTGAGCTGTTCTTCAAAAACACGGTGCTGTAAACCCTTTTCAATATCCCAGTGATAGTCAAGACCGATTTCGCCCAAAGCTACACATTTTTTATGCTTGAGCATATCAGCTATCTTTTTTAGATAGTCCGCTGGCACATCTTCAAGATTTTCGGGATGAAAGCCGACGGTGAAATACATATAATCGTATCTTTCGGCAAAGCTCTTTGCAATTTCTGCAGTTTTTAAATCAACCGCTGCATTTACTATTCCACTCACACCTTTTGATGGCAAGCTGTCAAGTAACTTAAACCTATCCTCGTCAAACCAATCGTCGTCATAATGTGCGTGAGCATCAAAAATATTGTTCATAATAACTCCTGTTAAAGCAAAAAGGGACGGAAAAACCGTCCCCCATTCCACATTTTATTAACTTATACGGCTACCAACTTCGACAGAGTCATCAACAAATACGACCTTGACGTCTTCTCCTGATGAAGCGGCTAAAATCATACCGTGGCTCTCAACCTTGCAGAGTGTGACAGGCTTTAAGTTAGCGACCAAGATGACCTTTTTGCCGACCATCTCTTCAGGCTCGTAGAAGTTAGCGATACCTGAAGCAACTGTGCGTTCGCCCTCCCCATCAAGCAATGTGAGTTTTAGAAGTTTCTTTGACTTCTTGACTTTTTCGCATGCTTTGACCTGTGCAACTCTGAGTTCCACTTTGCAGAAATCGTCGATACCAATCTGAGCCAAGCCTTCGATTTTGCTCTCTTGCTTGTTCTCTTCAGCCTGAGCTTTTTCAACATTTTTCTGGATGATAGCGTTGAGCTCTTCGATTTCTTTATCTACGTCAATACGTGGGAAAAGAACTTCGCCACGAGCAACAGTAGTATCAAGCGGAAGAACGCCCCACTTGTCAGCATTATCATAAGTAGCATAATCGGTCGCACCAATCTGCTCATATACCTTTGGCATAGTAGTAGGCATAAATGCAGAAAGCAAAGTAGACGCAATACGAATGCTCTCGAGCAGGTTATAAAGAACTGTAGCGAGTCTTTCTTTCTTGCTCTCGTCTTTGCCAAGTACCCAAGGTGTTGTTTCGTCGATGTACTTGTTAGCACGAGAAACGAGCTTGAAAATCTCAGCAAGAGCGTTGTTGATCTGAGTCTTTTCGATATAGTCATCAACCACAGCTTTAAGTGCAGTGCCTGTGTTGATAAGATCATCATCGAACTCGCCTGCTTCACGCTGTGTTGGAAGTGTACCACCAAAGTACTTGTCAATCATAGCAACAGTACGTGATACAAGGTTACCAAGGCCATTTGCTAAATCGGAGTTGATACGGTTGATCATAATCTCGTTAGAGAATGAGCTGTCAGCACCGAGCGCCATCTCGCGCAAGATATGGTAACGGATAGCATCGGCACCGTAGCGTTCGCCCAAAACAAATGGGTCAACAACGTTACCTAAAGACTTGCTCATTTTCTGTCCGTTGAAAGTAATCCAACCGTGAACAGCAAGGTGCTTAGGTAGTGGAAGTTCAAGCGCCATGAGCATAGCAGGCCAGATGATAGCGTGGAAACGCATGATATCCTTAGCTACCATATGTGTATCAGCAGGCCAGTATTTATTAAAATCAGAATAAGCATTGTTTTCGTAACCCAAAGCTGTGATATAGTTGGAAAGCGCATCGATCCAAACATATACAACGTGCTTTTCGTCGAATGTTACAGGAACGCCCCATGTAAAGCTGGTACGAGAAACACAAAGATCTTCTAGACCAGGCTTGATAAAGTTATTTACAAGCTCAACAGCACGAGTCTTAGGCTGTAAGAAATCTGTTTCTGTTAAGAGCTTTTCGATTTTATCAGCAAAATCAGACATTCTGAAAAAGTATGCTTCTTCCTTAGCTTCGATAACTTCTCTACCACATTCAGGGCATTTACCATCAACAAGCTGGCTGTCAGTCCAGAAGCTCTCGCAAGGTGTGCAGTATTTACCAGAATACTCGCCCTTGTAAATATAGCCCTTGTCATAAAGAGCTTTAAAAATCTTCTGTACAGACTCAACGTGATAATCATCGGTAGTACGGATATATCTATCGTAGTCGATGTTCATATAATCCCAGAGCTTCTTGAAAATCTCAACGATTTCGTCGACATACTGCTTTGGAGTAATGCCTTTTTCTTTAGCTTTTTCTTCGATTTTCTGACCGTGTTCGTCAGCACCTGTCAAAAACATTACGTCGTAGCCCTGCATTCGCTTGTATCTAGCAATAGAATCGCAGGCTACTGTTGTATAGCAGTGGCCTATATGTGGATTTCCTGACGGATAATAGATCGGTGTGGTGATGTAAAAAGGCTTTTTCTCACACATAATCGTCACTCCTTGGTAAATAAATTAATATACCTAATAATTATAGCATAAAAGCCAAAAATTGCAATATAATAGTTATATATCACCCATGTATTTTCACCGTAATTCAACTTTGTTATGCTCAATGCTTGACAAATCGGAAGATTAGTGATAATATAATGTGGCTGACAAAAGCATATATCGCGGAGTAGAGCAGCCTGGTAGCTCGTCGGGCTCATAACCCGGAGGTCGTCGGTTCAAATCCGGCCTCCGCAACCACGTCGTCGCAAACGTTCACTCGTTTGCGACATTTTTTATGCAAAAATATCGCCCAACTCGTTTTGTTGCTCCTCCTCTCCCCAAAATCTCAGATTTTGGGGACCCCGAATTTCTGATACAATCAGGGGGTAAAGGTTTCGCCGTTTTATCGTTAAATTTTAGCGAAACCCAAGTAAATAAGCAGAGAATAAAAAACAAGCGTTGCAGTTTGAAGGAGTATTTTTGTATCTCCCCTCATCCGCAACGCTTTTTTGTTGTGTAAAAATATGAAGTTTTATGTTTTTACCGGTAAAAACCCCAAACCTATCGTTAAATTATAGGGATATCGTTAAACGGCTGACTAATCTTTATAGATCAATAATACCATGAAGCATACTCTACTTCCATCTTAGAGAATTTTTCATCTGTGCTAAACTCAAATCTCGAAGTTTCTCCAGATTTCCAATTCTGTACATTTGCACTAGCAGTAGTTAAAGTTACACTATCTTTATCTATCAAATCAACCTCAAATGAAAAATATTCAAAATCAACTGTAGTTGAATTTTTCACTACCGCCTGATATGTTTTCCAGCCATACTCGTCTTCGACCTTTTTAAACTTTACGGTCTTGAGAAGATCTCTTACCATCTTAGTAACTTCACCATCAGTCAATAATCCACGTAAGCTTTCTTTATTTTCTTCACTTACAGGTATTGGCCTAATAGCATTAATCTCATATAAAGTTTCTACTCTATCGTTATATACTCCGTTAGTGTATTTAGACTCCCATTTATTAGTCCCTACATAAGGTAGACATTCCTTAGATTGAACAATACATTCAACATATTGCTTTGCTAATTTTGTCATTGTTTTATCTTCAAAATCAGCATCCGCATATTTACTAATAGCATCATATTCTGCATCAAAGAAGCTTTCCCAATCTTTAGCAGTATCGGTTTTATTCGCTTCTTCATTTGCAGTTGTTAACACCCATCGCGCTTCAAGACCTGAAGCTAAATCCTTCAGAAAATCATCTTCTGTTAAAGGTGTACCCTCAGTCAATCCACAAATAGCACAAGTCTTAGGTTCTGTACATGTAGCCTCTTTCCAGTCATGAGGCAATGCTTCGCCTTCTGTAGCACCACATTTAGCACAAGTTATAGGAGCGGTACAAGTCGCATCCTGCCACTCATGAAAACACACTAATGTAAACACTAAAACTGTAGCTATAACCAAAACACCTACTATGGCTCCGATAACAATAAATAATTTCTTTTTAGGGCCTTTTGATTCATTAGTTTGGATGTTATTTTCTTTCTCACTCATAACTTACCTCCTATAATCGTATAAGTTTGTCATCAAGATATATTAAATATCATATTATTAGTTTAACATACAACAAACCCTTTTTCAAGAAGAATCATCCTTTTTCACACCTCCACCTCACTCCCATTCTTAAAGTGAAATACAACGCTTCCGTCTGCATTTACTGTAACTTTATCAACTGTGGTGTGCCATAAGGTGGGTGACCATTTGAGGTTGAGGATGTCGAGTTCATTCAGGGCGAAGAGGAAGGCACTAAGTGCATCTGCCTGATATAGTCTGCGTTCTCGCTGTTGCCGTAAAATTTCATATCGGCTATAAACTGCTTATAGTACACAGGTATTTTAAATGCGATTTGTAGTAAACTACTCAAGAGGAGGAGTATATGAGAGTTGTATTTCTTGCCGCAATCGGTGTCGGTACCGCTACGGTGTTTGGTTCTTTGCTGGGGTTCTGTTT
>JAZQFT010000033.1:0-1825 GCA_045539655.1 Ruminococcus sp.
CAGTGACTGAGGTTTGCTCAGCCGGGTTTCCCCATTCAGAAATCGCTGGATCAATGGATATTTGCTCCTCCCCAACGCTTATCGCAGCTTATCACGTCTTTCATCGGCTCTTAGTGCCAAGGCATCCACCCTGCGCTCTTATTAGCTTAACCAAATATGATTTTCATCACTCAAGGTGCATAGCGTTGCACCATTTGGTTGGTTTGTTTTAAAATTAGCTTTTGAAAAATGCTTTAGCATTTTTCCTAGAGAAAACTTAGATTTTGTTAGTCAGCGTCTTTTGCTGACTTATAAAATCTTTTTCTCTTTGCCTCGGATGTCTTGTCATATCTTTATAAGATACTTAAAGATTTTAGATTCTATATTCGGTTTTCAAGGAACAACATATTGGCAAATAAAATCGCCAAGTGGAGATGGTGAGATTCGAACTCATGACCCCCTGCTTGCAAGGCAGGTGCTCTCCCATCTGAGCTATAGCCCCAAATTAAAAAATCTCATGCATAAACACGAGATTTTCCAAAATTATTAATAGGCTGAGACTTTTGACCTATTTACATTAGCGTCTTTCGTGGTTGGACACGAAGAGTCACACAGACGATTAATCTGTAGCTAATAACAACACCAGTTTCAGTGGCTACTGGCAAACTCTTACTGTAAAGTGTTATAGATTTCCTTTCGATACATCGTTTCTTGCGGAATTCACAGATTGCGGTCTGTTACGGTTGCCTCTACTTGTACTTTTCTCATATGTCACCTTGCGAGTTTCATATGTGTGCATATTTCAGCACAATAAGTTGTTTTTCTCTTTACAGTCATACACACTTTTGCTGTAGTAATTTTTGTTTTTAGTATTTAATATAATATTTGCATTAATTTCTTTAAAACCAAAAGTATGTATTAGATTTTTTGGACGATGAGGTGTACATTTGAACATCAGTACCTTTTGAGTACCGCCCATTCATCACCATCCTGCTCGGATTGCTATCTCCTTACTTCTCAGTTTGACACCTAGTTTTCACTTTAAGACATCAACTCCAAGATACAAACAGCACTTATACTTGCGGTATTTGTGCTATTTACCCATTAACCATCCCCACATTTCTGTGTTAGTGCAGTGCCTATTCCAAGACACCTACCAAAACATATTCATCCGCAGTCGCTCTCTGAACTTAGATTTGGTATAGGTTATATGTGTTTTCCGTTAAACTCCTTACAGAGTCGCAGCATCTAAATACGAGATACCACTTTATACATGTCACCATGCTTATTTAACGACCCGAAACCAGCCGTGTTACCGAAGTAACGAAACGGAAACTATAGGGATTGAACCTATGACCCACAGATTAACAGTCTGTTGCTCTGCCGACTGAGCTAAGTTTCCAAGAGAATACAAGCAGCGATACCTACAGGACGTAAGCACCGCTACCTGTTAGAGAGGAGAGAAATGATTATGAAAAAGATTTCAGAAATTTCTCTTGTAAGCATTTTATTATCGGTGGGTGTGCCCCTTCCCACATTTCTTTTGACCCACAGGGTGCGTAGCAGCACATTCTCTACTTCAATAATTTTAGTTGTATAATTGCAAAACCGCCATTGATTAGTAAGCGATGTACTTTTTTACTGTAGTCACAACATTGCAATAATTTGAATCACGACCTTTATTTCACCATATCGTGTAGGTTAAATCATTGTTTTGCATTTACAGTGTATATAAACTCCGATTCGTGTCTCATTTAAGGACAAACTTAATACACAAATATCTATGCGATGCATTATCACACAGTTATGCATTCTTATTTACACAGATAAGTTTTCTATTGTAATC
>JAZQFT010000034.1:0-89019 GCA_045539655.1 Ruminococcus sp.
TGTAGGGAATATCGACCCAATATTTATCCATCAGCTCAAAAAATGGATCCCATATATCTGAATAAGCATCACAACTTGTTACTAAAACAGCACATCTGTTTTTTTTCATAATCTCACCCTCTGACTATCTCCTAAAGTATCAGTTTTCTTATAAAGCGATAAACAAAACATACAACACCAAAAAACGAAAGAAAACGGACTACCCGCAACAATCAAGTATGCCTCGCCAAAAGATAATCCAAAAAAAGCAATACATATCGCAATCAGTGCAACATACTGAATTCTGTTTTCGTGAGATATATTTTTATATCTAAAATATATCCTCACACCTATAATCAAAAACATGATTCCTAACAAAATGACACCAAAAATTCCGACATCAGCCATCAAACCAATATAGGAATTATGAAAGTTATAGCCCTCGTTACCTTCCATATGATTAGAAAACTGACTACTGGAAAAACCAACACCTGTAAGAAAATTCTCCCGTATTATTTGGAAAGCATAATCCCACAATTCATTTCGGGACAAGCCCTCAGATGTAAGCCTTTCATAAATCGGCATTTGGTATATTTGATTTCTGAATAAAAAAGCAACTATAAAAATCAAGATACATATACCTAATAGTTTTACTTTATCCTCATATACAAAAAACAAAAATACTACTAAACCAATAATCAGACCTAAAAAAGCACCTCTGGAGTATGTAATGATAATCATAAAGATATCTAACGCTAAAAACAATATTGGCAACAGTTTTTTCTTGCCTGTACTCCTCCATACCTCAGAAAACATAATTACCGCAACTGTAACCAAAGCAGCACCACAAGCATTACGGTTACCAAAATATCCTCTAAAGTTATCAGCAGAATATCCTTGTCCTATCAAAAATCTGAAAAAGTTAGCTGCCACGCAAACATATCCAAACACAACCAATGCTCTATACAATGACTGCAATCCGGTATAGCATCTCGAATTAAAATACATCGAGCAGCCCACAAACATAAGTAGAACTGTCGCCGCTTTAACAGTAGCATTACTCATATAAGGCGAAAAAACAATAGACGGAAAAACAGCAGTAAAAAAAAGCAAAACAGTCACCCAATCTATTTGTCCCGGTTCTTCATTATTTTTAAATGAAAACAAAACCATAACCGGTAAAATAATGTATCTTGCAAACAAAGGAATTGATCCCGCCAAAGGTACACAGGTTAACATATACAATAAAATAATTGTAAATAAAAACCACATATCACTTTTTCTGTATTTAATTTCATCTTGATTTTGCAAAGTATTGTCAACTCTGGTTATAGGTCCCCTTGAGCGAATATACATCTATCGATCCTCTTTACTGAAAATTTCTATATGCTTTTTAGCCATTTCTTCTATTGTGTATCCTTGCATCTTAACAAAATTAGCCTTAGCCATACTTTGTCTTAAATCTTTGTCTTTTGCTAATTCATCAATTCTTTTCGCAAGATTTATGTCATCTTCAACATCAACCAAATATCCGTTGACTGACTCTTCAATCAACTCGTTACCCGCTGCACAGTTGTTAGTAGTAATAACAGGCAGTGCGTATGCCATAGCTTCGTTGATTACCAGTCCCCATATATCTTCTCTTGTTGGTAACACAAACATATCTGCTGCCAGATAATACTCTCTGAGTTGTGACTTCAGCTTAAATCCTTCGAAAAATATATTATCTAAATTTAATTCCTCTTTAATTTTTAAATACTCTTCTGTAGGCTCACCACCTACAAAACAAATGCTGACTTTTTCTCTCAATTTATCCGCTGCTTTTAGCAAAACATCAAAACCCTTGCGTGGAATAAATTGGCCTACCGCTAGTGCTACAATACCGTCTCCAAGTCCGAGTTTTTCCTTTAACTGTAACTTTTCAGTTTCACTTAGCACTTCAGTTACAACGTCATCTGCTTTAATTGAAGAAAATGGATAACGGTAAATCTTGCTTTTTTCAGCGCCATAAATTTCATAATATTTGTCATTATCCCTGCCCGTGCTCAAATAACCCTGAGCATCTGACATAACATATTTTTTTAAAAGCTCCTTTGGGCCTTTGCCGGATTTTGCAAAGCCCCCGTCACACTCTAACCAATATGGTATATTGTGACGTTTCATATAATTCACAGCCAGTATTCCAGTTGGCGAAGTGAAATTCGCACATACAATATAATCATATTCATCTTTTTTCAGATAGGATTTCACATCAAAACAAATCGCTGTAGCAGCTCCAACTGAACATCCTTTAAGAAAAACCCCTCTAAAATTATTGAATTCATAATTCTTCCATGATGCGTCTCTTTCATCAGAAGTGCTTTTTTCAAACAATACTGTCAGATCACAATACTTGCCAAGCTCATTGAAAAAAGAAACTCTATATGGAGATGGTATATTCACAATAAAAAGCACCTTTAACATAACGAGTTCCTTTCTTTTCTAAAACTTATCTTACTGTGCAAAAACTTTCTTGTATATATCAGCCACACATTGTGCTGAATCATTCCAAGTGTAACTACTTTCAACCTTTTCTCTGGCTTTTTTTGCCATTTTGGTACGAGCTTCTTCATCCATCAGTTTTTCAACTGAGGTAACAATCTGTTCAACACTTTTTACATCTATCAAAAATCCGTCTACACCATCTTCGATTATCTCATCTATGCCGTTATCCTTGCATCCGATAGATGGCAGACCACTCGCCATAGCCTCAAGATAAACACAACCGAGTGCCTCGTAATATGAAGGCAAAACGAATATATCTCCTTTTCTGACCTCGTTTGCAAGCTCACTATACGGGATATATCCTTCAAACTCAACGATATTATCAATCCCTAGTTCTACAGCTAAAGCTTTCAGCTCTTGCTCCAGATATCCTCGTCCCAACAGCTTCATACAAAATTTATCGGGATACTTTTCATTTAAAACCTTTAACGCTCTTAATGTATAGTCATGTCCTTTGAGCGGAATAAGATTTCCTACTGAAATAATTTTAATTTTATCGTTGTTATGAATTTCAGGGTGAAAATTTTCTACATCGACACCGTTATAAGCCACATAGGTTCTGTCATCCATATCGACTCTTTCGATAACGTTATTGACAACCTTCTGGCTTACGCCGATAAACGCAGAAGACTTAGCATACACTTCTTTGCTTGCTTCAACAATCTTCTCACAATTAGGTTTATCTTTATAGCTGACATCTAAGAATACGTCCAAACCATGACCATGAATTATGTACTTCTTGTTATACTTCTTTGCGGCATACATCACAGCCTGTCCCACAGGAAGAGCCGCATCCGCATGATAAATATCATAGCTATTCAAATCGAGTTTTCTGTTCAGTGATTGAAAAAGAGCCTTTCCTGAACGATGAAAATCAGCAGTTCCCGGAATCTTAAAATACTTTATGTAGCGTATATTTACACCCTCATATTCCCAGTATTCACTTTTTATTTCTCTGTCATAGAAAGTGTACGGAACAACAACATCAATATCAATGCCTAGTTTTTTCAAGGCTTTGACTTGTTCGTGAGAAAAAATACCTTTCTGTGGAAATTTAGGTGTCGGATACATGCCCGAAACATATAAAACTCTCATATTTTTTGATTCACCCTGTGAGTGAACCGCCTCCATTCGCGTAAAACTATTTCAACATTAACCAATTATCCAAAAATTGTTCTGTATCCTGTTTGTTCTCTGGACTGCCTTACTTTCTCTTTGGCAAGCTCAACACCACACTGTGACATCTCAAGCTTTTTTTCATCGGATAATTCACAAAAATCATCAAGCGCCTGAGCAAACAGCTTTGTATCCAAAGGCAAAACGTATCCTGCATTTTTTTCTGCAACTACAGCCCACGGTGTGCGATCACTGATGATAGGAACACAACCGACCGACATTGCTTCAAAAACAACATGACCGTAGTTTTCGCTCTTAGTAGGTAACACCAATACATCTTGTTTTGAAAGCACTTTTTGAACATTATCTGATGGCACATCACCCTCGTATTTCCAAGAAATATCAAGAGTTTCAAGTTTTTTGAGACAATTATCCCAATATTCTTGTTCCTGAACAGGACCGAATAGTGTCAACTCAACATTTTTGTTTTTCATTTGAGCAACAGCATCAATCACAACCATAGGGTTCTTATGCTCACAAATTCTCGATAGAAAGGCTATCTTCATCGGGCCTTCTTCCTTTTGTGAAAGTCCCGGAACAGTTGTTCGTGGTAAATCTTCCGCTACTACATAGTCTATATTTTTTCCGACAACTCTTTTCACGTCATCAGCTTCGAGTTCTGAAGTTACAGACCACACAACATTTTTGAACAAGCCGAGCATCTTGCATAGTGTGATGAACACTTTTTTCTTCAGTGCTTTCTGTGCCAGTGCACTGTGAGAAAAAACTCCCATTGAGGCAAGAGCCACCTTACAGCTGAGCAATTTTCTTTTGTTCAGCAAAAGTGTTTTGTATCCATATTCATCATAAAAACTACACAAATACACAACATCTTTGCCTTCAATCAACGAAAGAAGCAAATCATTAGTAAAACCACCCTGTGGAACATAAAAAACCTTTGCTTTACCGACTTGATTCCATTCGCCAACCTTCACACCAGCATAAGGCTCGGTATCGCCCTGATCTCTGTCCCAACACGCAATGTGAATATCATATTGATCACCCAGTGCTTCAGATATATTGATGAGCGTCCTCAGTGGTCCACCATCTTTATGGCCCGGTAGATATCGCCCAGCCAAAATCAGAATTTTTTTCATTTTTTATCATTTCCTTCTAGCTGTTCGTATATCTTGGCATCAACAATGAATCTGTACCAATATGACTGCAGATAAATGAATATCTTGCCGGCTTCTCCATCTAAAAATCCAAGCTGAAGATAATACCTGTACCAATAGTAAAGTCTAGCCCTCAGATAACGTGGCAATTTGTAATAAAAACCTCGCTTTTGTTTTTGAGTAGTATCTTTTTGAATTTCTACACCAGAATAGTCACCGTTATATAACTGCAATTCCAGCTTGCTGTAGTTGATATGCTTGATCAACCAATCGTCCAAAGATTTATAGTCATAATGAATGAACTTTTCATTTAGTCTTTCAACCTTGCCATCAACCACGAACCTTTCGTCCATAGTTTTATCTTCAACACGAGCTTTCCCAAATTTGAATAAACGAACTATGTAGGTTTTGCTGTTTCCCCCGTGCTTGAGCAGTTTTCCCATAAAATACATATTCCAACGCATTTCATATCCACAGACATCGTCAGCGTCTTTGCTGTCAAGCTTTTCTTTGATTTCATCTGCAAGCTCTTTTGAAATACGTTCGTCAGCATCTAAACGAAATACCCACTCAGTCAATATATCGCAATTATCGAGTGCCCAGTTGAACTGACGAGCGTGGCCAACCCATTCGTGATATACAGTATCTGCACCACAATCTTTTGCTATTTCAACAGTATTATCAGTACTACCGCTATCAACTACGATAATACGCTTAGCAATCATCTTTGCTGACTCTATGCAGGCTTTTATATTTTTTTCTTCGTTTTTGGTTAAAACAATTACGGTGATGTCACTCATAAATACCACTTACTTTTCAAAATACTGATCCAGTCCGTCCATAATAGACTTCTTATCAAAATGCTTATCGTAGTAATGTCTGCTATTATACGCCATAACCGATAAGTCTTCGTTTTTCAAACTCAAAATCTGTCGTGCGAGTTCATTTTCATCTCCGATAGGAGCACACACTCCACACTGCGCTTCGCTTATGATTCTCTGTGTTTCACCAAAAGCAGAAGCGATAATAGGCATACCGCATGCCATATAGCTCTGTAGCTTTGCAGGAATCGTCATCCTCCAAAGCTCAGCGTTTTGGAAAGAAAGAAAAGCTGCATCACACGCTGCAAGCAGTTGAGGTATCTTCTGTGCTTCTTGACGCTTCACAAGGATAAACATATCCTCAACATTTCGCTTTTGTATTTCTTTCTCGAACTCCGCACGATATCTGCCATCGCCGACAATGATGAATTCTATATCTTCATTTTTCAGAAGCTGTGCTGTTTTAGGTAAAATATCAAGCCCCTGTGCCTGTCCGATGTTGCCGGTAAAGATAACCTTGAACTTATTGCTTTGAGGAATCTCAGGAACAATATTTTTCTGCACAGGCTTATAGAACTCCTCTGCATATTGTGGCAAATAATGCACTTTTTCTTTGTTTTCAACCCTGTTTTGAATTTCTTTTACAAAGCTAGGTGATGTAGCAAAAATATCAGTGCAGTTTTTATATATATAATCCACCATTTTGCTGATAGGCTTGATAACCATAGGAGAGGTGATCCCTGTAACTATCTGCACATTTTCAGGCCACAAATCCTGAACATAAAGATAGTTCGGTATCTTGTGCTTTTTAGCATACCAAACACCAATCAACGCCTGAGTCATTGGAGAAACCTCAAAAGTAAAGACATAATCGGCTTTGAGCTTAGTGCGTAGTTTCCAGAAGTATCCCGACACAACAAACGAAATGTAGTTGAGAAACAACTTTATAGAACTGTGTCCTCGTGCAATCAGCGGAATCCTTATTATTTCGACTCCGTTCCAATTTTCACTGCGTTTTTCTCTCAGACTATATCCTTCATAAAACTCCCCTTGTGGATAGTTCGGGATACCAGTCAACACAGTAACTTTATATCCACGTTTTATCCATTCCAAACACATATCATTAATGCGAAATGGTTCAGGATAAAAATATTGAGTTATCACAAGAATGTGTTTCTTGCTCATTTTGTCTTCTCCGTATTTTCTACACTCTCCTTGAGTGAATATTTTCTGTATTCATCTTTATATTCGCTCAGTTGCATATCATAGCTCAAATTACCGAAAGCCTTATTGACCAAACCTGTAATACGGCTCAAACCCTTTAACAACCACGAAAAGCCTTTTATAAGTAGGATTTTATTTCCGTGTACTTCGCTGATCATTTTTACAAGCTCAGAAGTGTTAGAATATTGAGCATTTTGAGGGAAGAAAACACCTTCCTCTTCATTATCAATCATAAGCTTAATGAATTCGACCAAATTTCCTATGTATAGCATTGAACGCTCATTTTTAACATCTGGGAAAACAGGAAGCTTTTTCGCAAATTTTGAAAGAGTAGGATAATTGCCTTTGCAATCTCTGCCATATATCATCGGCGGGCGAAGAATAACTACCTTGAAGCTGCTATCGTTAAGCTTTTTTAGCCCTTCTTCTGCCTGCACCTTACTATCACCATAACAGTTCGTTGGAGATACCGGAGTATCTTTAGTAATCACTTTCAGTTTGCCTATAGGAGCGCTTTCACCATACACACTCGCACTAGACATAAAAACAAACTGTTTTACACCCTCAGCCTTGGCTTTCCTTGCGGTTTCTATCGCAAGATCTGTGTTGACAGTATAGTAAAGAGCTTTGCGTTCATCGCTGATCTTGCCAAAGTCGGAGTGTGCAATACCAGCAACATGAAAAACAACATCATAACTGCCAAAGCTTTTTTCTCTCCAATCTCCGCCAACCATATCAACAGTGTCTACATCATATTTATCAAAATGATTCATGTAGCTTTCAAACGCTGTGCCGACATAACTGTTAGCACCAGTAATGAGAATTCTTTTCATCTTTTCTTCGCTTCCTCTTTTTTGTTGAGTTCACCGGTACCGCCTTCTACGACACCGTCACTTTTGAAAACGCTGACTATAGAACCGAAAAAGCATTTTATATCAAACCAGAAACTGAGCTTTTCTACATATTCACCATCGAGCTTAGCTTTGACTGGAATTTCGAGTTCATCTCGTCCGTTAATCTGTGCCCAACCCGTGAGTCCCGGCATAACGTCGTTTGCGCCGTACTTGTCACGCTCAGCTATAAGGTCGTCCTGATTCCACAACGCCGGACGAGGTCCGATGATGCTCATATTTCCAACAAAGATATCCCAGATCTGTGGTAGTTCGTCAAGACTTGACTTTCTCAAAAACTTGCCAACCTTTGTAATATACTGATCAGGGTTATCAAGCTGATGTGTCGGTACATCGTGTGGAGTGCTCATCTTCATAGAGCGGAATTTATGTAGCTTGAAGTAAGTTTTATTGATACCCACTCTTTTCTGTGTAAAAAAAGCAGGACCCGGATCATCAATTTTTATAGCAACAATCAGTCCTAAATACAGCCATGATAAAAACACCAAAGCAAAAAACGATAGAACAATATCAATCAATCTTTTAGTATATTTTTTGTACATAAAAAACCTCTCAAACACAAAATTCGCCTATAACCCCAGAATTTCTATTATATCTCTTACATTTTACTATATTACTTATATAATGTCAATTAAAACATGCTTTTCAAAAAATATATTTTTTCATTTAAAAACGGCATATATATGCGGTTTTTAGGCCATTTCCCATAAATAATCAAAGCCGTCGGAAAATTTTCCGACGGCTTTCACTTTTTTATATTAACTATCATACCCATTAGGGTTGTTTTTTTGCCAGTTCCATGAGTCACGACACATATCATCCAGACCAAACTTTGCAGTCCATTTAAGCTGTTTGTTAGCCTTTTCAGGGTCAGCTGTAACTATCGCTACATCACCGGGACGTCTGTCCATAATTACGTACGGAATTTCAAGGTCATTGACCTTTGAAAATGTTTTAACTATGTCAAGTACGCTGTAGCCTGTACCTGTACCCAAGTTGAAAATCTCAGTTCCCTTGTGACCATTGTTTATGTACTGGAGCGCCTTGAGATGGCCGTTTGCAAGGTCAACTACATGGATATAATCTCTGACACCTGTACCATCGTGGGTATCATAATCGTTGCCAAAAACACCCAACTTTTCACGTTTTCCGACAGCAACTTGTGTGATATATGGCATAAGGTTATTCGGAATCCCATTAGGGCTTTCGCCGATGAGACCACTTTCGTGTGCACCTATAGGGTTAAAATATCGAAGCAGTACAACGCTCAAATCTTCATCAGCAACTGTAGCGTCAGTCAGAATCTGCTCATTAAACAGCTTTGTCCAGCCATATGGGTTAGTACACGATGTCGGCATACCCTCTTTGAGCGGTACTACCTTTGGTACCCCATAAACCGTCGCAGACGAACTGAACACGATTTTCTTCACCCCGAACTCACTCATAACTTCCAGAAGTGTGAGTGTAGTATCCAGATTGTTTCTGTAGTACATCAGCGGTTTTTCAACGCTTTCGCCCACCGCCTTGTAACCGGCAAAATGGATAACCGCATCAATGTCACACTGTGAAAAAAGCTCTCTCAAAGCCTTCTTATCAGCGACGTCAATTTTATATACAGACACACTTTTGCCTGTGATTTTTTCAATTCGCTCCACGACTTTTTCGCTTGCGTTATCAAAGTTATCCGCAATAACAACGTCATATCCATTGTCCAAAAGTTCTACGCAAGTGTGGCTACCTATGTAACCTGCACCGCCTGTCAAAAGCACTGCCATATCTAACTCCAAATTATTTATAGATTCTTTTTGTGATTGAAAGTAGGAACTATATCAGCAAGCATATCAACTGTATTCTCATTGTCATTATGTGTTGCATATTCTTGCAGTTTTTCAAGCTTTGATAAAAGATCACTTGGTTCAATATCAATCTGGTTTCCGATAAAAATCTTTTTGTTCGCAGTTGACTTGAGTCCTTCTTCATCCATAAGAAGCTCTTCAAACAGCTTTTCACCCGGACGCAGTCCCGTGAACCTGATTTCTACATCTTTGTATGGTACTTTACCATACATTCTGATAAGGTTTTCAGCAAGTGTAGTAATCTTGACAGGATCACCCATATCAAGAACAAATATCTCGCCACCGCTAGCCATAGCTCCTGCCTGAAGCACAAGCGATACAGCCTCAGGAATAGTCATAAAATAGCGGATAATATCAGGATGTGTAACTGTGACCGGCTTTCCTGCTTCGATCTGGCGTCTGAAAAGCGGAATAACCGAACCGTTAGAACCCAAGACATTACCAAAACGAGTAGTAACGAACTCAGTTTCAGAGCCACTTTGGGACTTATACTGAACAATCATCTCACAACAACGCTTTGTAGCACCCATAACATTAGTAGGATTTACAGCCTTATCCGTTGAAATCATAACAAACTTTTCAGCCCTGTAAAGTTCAGCAATAGTAACCATATTCCACGTACCGAATATGTTGTTTTTCACAGCTTCGGCAGGTGATGTTTCCATCAGCGGAACATGCTTGTGAGCTGCTGCGTGGAAAACTACTTGTGGCCTATATTCTTTGAAAATCGCTTCCATCTTATCATAATCTCTGACAGATGCAATAAGCGTCACAAGGTTGAGAGCATCGTCATATTCGAGCTTGAGCTCTTGTTGAATATCGTATGCATTATTTTCGTAGATATCAACGATGATAATCTGCTTTGGGTGATACTTTGCTATCTGTCTGACAAGTTCCGAACCGATAGATCCGCCACCGCCTGTTACCATACAGACTTTGCCCTCAATAAACTTGTGAATTTCTGTCTTATCAAAGGTGATAGGATCTCTGCCCAAAAGGTCTTCTATCTTAATATCTTTGACTTGATTGAGAAGTTGCGGCTTTTCATCGTCAAAAAGGAGCTGGCTGAGATATGGAACCATCTTGATTTTGCAATCAGTTTTCGAGCACAAATCCATGATGCTCTTTCGCTCATCGGCAGTGCACGATGGGATAGCAAAGAGAATGAGCTTTATCTTGAACTCTTTGCAAATTTTAGGGATATCCTTAGTTTTACCAACAACCTCGATGCCCATAACTTTAGTGTCACGCTTTGCATCATCATCATCGACCAAACATATAGGTAAAATGTTGCGTGAAGGGTTATTAGGGTCAGCGTGAGCATTGGAAATATCAGTCAAAATCATCCTTGCAGCCTGACCTGCACCAACAATAAGCGTACGTTCATAGTTCTCAGAACGACCATATTCTGTCAAATCAATAAAAGTATGCTTGAAAATAAATCTGAATAGAATTATCGAACCGGTTGATACAAGAAAATTGATCACATAGAATATCAAGTTTCCCTGCTTATTGGCAAGTGTAGCAAAAAACACACTGAGCACAAATCCAGCCATCACCCCTACTGTGCAGTAAAGATAATCTTTTTTGCTGAAATCACGCCACACCTTACTATATGCTCCACAAATAAAAAGCATAAAGTAGCAGAACATAGCATTAAGCAAAATTATCCACAGCAATCTTATATCGTTGACAACATAAGTGTCCTGCGGCAGGTTAAACACCACACAAGCTAATGACAATATCGCATTTGATACAAGTGCTGACAGTGCTATCAGAACAACGTCAATCACCATGAGAAAATTTTTCCTGAAATTAAATTTATTCATTTTCAAATCCCCTATCTAAAACTATAGAGTAAAATGCATACTTACTTATAGTAAGTATATTACAAATACTGTCCCAATGTCAATAAAAATCCTATATTTCAACATCTTATTGTGCATACATAACACATTGAACTTTCACGCATAGTATTCGCTTTTTCTTCATATACATTATCACAACGACTCGGAGGTTTTTATATGAAAGAAAACGTCGAAGAGCGTGCATTACAGCTCGGAGAATACATAGCAAAAACTAATGCCACAGTGCGACTCACTGCTAAGAAATATAATATTAGCAAGAGCACTGTACATAAGGATGTCAGCGAACGGCTCAAGACAATAAATATGCCTCTATATAAAGAAGTCAGAAAAGTACTTGATCAAAATAAAGAAGAACGTCATATACGAGGTGGAATAGCAACAAAACAAAAATATCAAAAAATAAATAAAAAGTAAACAAAGCCGGACAAAAAGCAGTATTTTTGTCCGGCTTTCTACGTAAATCTACTCAAGTGATAAAACCTCAACTTCCTCTTTACTTTATACATAAAAAGTAGTATAATTAGTGTGGTATATAAGGAATTTCCGCAAATATTAAGGAGATATCAATATGATGAACATTCCGTTCTCACCACCTGACATCACTCAAGCTGAGATTGATGAGGTTGTTGAGGTGCTCAAAACCGGTTGGATAACCACCGGACCAAAAACCAAACTTTTTGAACAAAGAATAGCAAAGCTTTGCAATACACAAAAAGCTGTGTGTCTATCATCTCAGACCGCCTGTGCAGAAATGACTCTCCGCATTTTAGGAATCGGTCCGGGAGATGAGGTCATCGTACCATCATACACATACACAGCTTCAGCTTCCATAATTTATCATGTTGGCGCTACCCCTGTACTCATAGACTGTGCAAAAGACAGCTACGAGATGGACTACGATAAGATGGAAGAAGCCATAAACGAAAAAACCAAAGCTATTATTGCTGTTGATTTAGCGGGTATCGTATGTGACTATGACAGGATCTTCGAAGCTGTTGAAAGAAAGCGCTCACTTTTCAAGCCTTCGGACAACCCCATCCAGTTTGCACTTGGTCGAGTCATCGTTATGAGCGATGCTGCACACGCTTTCGGTGCAAAATGGCACGGCAAAAACTGCGGTGAAATCGCCGATTTTACAAATTTCAGCTTCCACGCTGTAAAGAATATGACTACTGCTGAAGGCGGAGCTGCAACGTGGCGTGAAATCCCTGGTGTTGACAGCAACGAGATTTACAAAAGCTTTATGCTGATGACACTTCACGGTCAGACTAAGGATGCTTTTGCAAAAAACAAAGGCACATCGTGGGAGTACGACGTCGTGGACACTCAGTACAAATGTAATATGCCTGATATTTTGTCAGCATTGGGAGTTGCTCAGCTCAATCGTTATGACGATATGCTTGCTCGTAGGCACGAGCTCATAAAACGCTACAACGAAGCGTTCAAAGATCTTCCTGTAGAAGTGCTCAACCACACTGACAATACCCACCGCAGCAGCGGACACTTGTATTTTGTGAGATTTATCGGTAAAGACGCCGATTATCGCAACGCTTTTTACGACAAGATGAAAGAAAAAGGCGTTATGTGCAACGTGCATTTCAAGCCTCTGCCTATGTTCACCGCATACAAAGCAAAAGGCTTTGATATCAAAGATTTTCCTAACTCTTACGACCAACATAAAAACCAGCTCACTCTGCCGATGAACACTGTTATCACAGATGAAGAAGCACAGTATGTCATCGACTGTTTCAAAGAAACACTCAAAGAGCTTGGCTGAGCATAGACAAAAGTCCATGCCTTAAGTCGTACATTTTTTAAGGCTGTTCAGACGAACAGCCTTTATTTTTCAGAAAAACTACACTATTTGTTTTTAATTTATTCATTTTTATGGAGATTTTTGTATTATAATTAGGCTGAATATTATTGACCCTGAATGGAGGTATTTTTATGAATAACGGTAAAATTCTCATTGTCGATGACGACAGCAATATATGTGAACTTCTCAGACTGTATATCGAAAAAGAAGGATTTTCCACTGTAATCGCTTATGATGGAGAACAGGCTCTGGCTCAATTCAACAAAGAACAGCCCAATCTTGTTCTTCTTGACATAATGTTGCCGAAGCTCGATGGCTGGCAGGTATGCAGAGAAATCAGAAAAACTTCTGACTGTCCTATCATTATGATCACAGCAAAAGGTGAAGTCTTCGACAAAATTCTTGGACTTGAGCTCGGTGCTGATGACTATGTCGTGAAACCTTTTGAAGCAAAAGAGGTCGTTGCTCGTGTCCGTGCAGTCCTCCGACGCACAGGCTCAAACGACGAAGAACCGGTGAAAGAAGTCAACTGGGACAAGCTTTCTATCAACCTCACAAACTACGAGTTGAAGGTTGACGGAGTTGCTGTTGACACCCCTCCTAAGGAAATGGAGCTTCTCTATCACCTGGCAAGCAACCCAAACAAGGTGTACACACGTGACCAGTTACTAGACCAGGTGTGGGGATTCGAATACTACGGTGACAGCCGTACTGTTGACGTTCATGTCAAAAGAATCAGAGAAAAAATCGACGGTGTTTCTGACAAATGGGAGCTTCGCACCGTCTGGGGAGTAGGCTATAAATTTGAAGTCAAAGGTTAGAAAACTGACGAGCTCTTTTCGTCTGTCTATTTTTCAAAAATATCTGACTATAAGTGTATCCATAGTTTTGATATGTATGATAGCACTCGGTATCACGATGCTGATTTTCGTAGCAAACTACTGGGAAGAAGAGAAAAAAGAAAATCTCATCGAAAACGCAAATCAGGTCGCTTCTGTCATTGTTGCTGCTTCTGACTACAACAGCATCAACCGCACTCTCATCGTAGAAGATCCGGAGCTTTTCACAATCACCATCTCAACTATCGCACAAAGTGTAGATGCAGATATTTTTGTAGTAAACAACAAAGGTCATTTTGAATATTGTTCTGAACAAGGCGCCTGTACTCATCAGGATAAGATTCTGTCATCTGATATATTGGGCAGTACTGCCAGTGGCAACTTCTTTGAATTCGGAACACTCGACGGTTACTATGACGACACACACTACACCGCCGGTGTACCAATCATTGCAAGTGAAGCAGGAATTTCAGAAATCGTTGCTTTTTGTTATGTATCGACAAGATCATCGTTCGTATCAGGACTCACTATGTCTATGATGAGGATATTTCTGACAGCGGCTGTTATCACCTTGCTTGTATCATTTGTCTTTGTCGGTATTTTGAGCTACAATATGGCAAAACCGCTCAGACAAATGTCAAACGCTGCAAAAAAATTCGCTGTCGGTGATTTTTCTGCACGAGTAACAGCTACCGGTGACAACGAAGTAGGCGAGCTCGCACTAGCGTTCAACCATATGGCTGATTCACTGACTGCAAGCGAAGGTATGAGACGAAGCTTCATAGCTAACGTATCTCACGAGCTCAAAACTCCGATGACAACTATCGCTGGCTTTGTCGACGGAATGCTCGACGGCACCATCCCGCCAGAAAGGCACAAACATTATATGAAGATAGTATCGCTCGAAGTCAAACGACTTTCACGACTGGTACAATCTATGTTGTCACTGTCACGAATTGATAACGGAGAGCTCAAGCTCAACAAACAGGAATTCGAAATGTTCTCTGTCATAGTCAACGTTCTGGCAGGCTTTGAACAGAAAATCAGCGAAAAGAACATTGAGATACGGGGACTAGAAGATTTCAGAAAGCTCAAGGTCGATGCTGACCCTGATCTGATGCATCAGGTTATTTACAACCTGATCGAAAATGCTGTCAAATTCACAAACGAAAACGGATATATTTCTTTCGGCGTTGTACAGACTAAGTATGATATCTCTGTCGCTATCGAAAACAGTGGTCCCGGTATTCCGCCTGAAGACATCCGCTATGTTTTTGACAGATTTTATAAAACAGATAAATCCAGAAGTATGGACAAAAAAGGTATGGGTTTAGGACTTTTCATCACAAGGTCAATCATGCGATTGCACGGTGGTTACATCTTTGTTGAGTCCGAGCCCGACAAGTACTGTCGCTTTACTTTCAAGCTACCAACTATTATGAAACAGTACGAAAGTCCACAACCATCAAAATACATTGAAACTACCGCAAACACCGAAAAGGAGGACAAATGATGGACGAATTCAATAACATTAACCCTATAGATGAATATGCTCCACTAGATGAGCAAAAAGAGAATACTCCGACTGTTCAAAACACACCATTCCCTCAAAGTGCAAAAGAAGACGATACTTTCGATGCTTTTGACAAAGCAAAGGCAGAATGGGATAAAAATGTTGCACAAAATCGGAGCACCCCTCCTTATGTTGAGCCGGTGCAACCACCTCAAAGCTACAGAGCACCACAGCCACAGCAAGGATATCACGGCTATCAGAGCAATGTGCCTCAATACCCACAATATAATGCTCAGCCTAATCATCAAGCCACACCTTACTACAACACCTACACTCAACAACCTATAAATCCACAAACACAAAACCCATATAAAGCAAACCCGCAGTGGACTGCTCCACAAAACCCCAATAACCCTTACGCACAACCACCGGTTATTAAACCAAAAGAAAAAACACCTACATCAACTAAAGTTCTGATTGGCGTACTCATCGGTTTGCTCATTATCTTTATGATAGCTTTCTTCGTGAGCTGTTCTATGTATGTTTTTAGTAGCGATCCTGCTAGCAATTCGGACAATCCGCTCAAGCAGTACGCTGAGGATTTTGGAGCCGACCCTTACACAGATCCTTACTCTGATCCGTTCTCTGAGTTTTATTCGGACGATTTTGCACCTGACTTCAACTTTTCACCATCATACGACAGCGAAACTTTCACAGAAGATATTGTATTACAAGCTGACGATGGTCAGACACAGATCAAAGATGGTGACAAAAAGAGCAACTCCTACGCTCCTGACAAAGATGCGAAAGATCTCAAATCAAACACTCTGCCTAAAGATAAAAACAACAAAGAATACACCACACAGAGTGCATACAATGCTGTGACAGATTCAGTAGTATCTATCGAGGTTTATGAAGACGAAATAACGAACAACGACGAGGATCTCATCGGTGCCGGCACAGGCACCATCATTTCAGAAGACGGATATATTCTTACTAACAGCCACGTTATAGGCGACAGTAAGCAATACACTCTCAACGTTATTCTTAACAACACAAAAGAGTACAAAGCCCAGGTAGTTGGATATGACACAAGAACTGACCTTGCAGTTATCAAAATAGACGCAAAAAATCTGCACGCAGTACAGTTTTGTGATTCCACGCTTGTTGAAGTAGGTCAGGATGTTGTTGCTATCGGTGATCCGGGCGGCTCAAGCTTTCAGAACTCCTTGACAAAAGGCATTGTTTCTGCAGTTGACAGAAAACTCGAACTCAACGCCAACGTAACATATATACAGATTGATGCTGCAATAAATCCGGGCAACTCAGGTGGCCCTTTGTGCAACCTTTATGGTCAGGTGATTGGTATCAACACAGCAAAAATCGCCACCGAAAGCTTTGAAGGAATGGGGTTTGCGATACCTAGCAACACCGCTATTGATATAGCTAACGACCTCATCCACTATGGATATGTCAAAGACAGAGTACGACTCGGCCTTATGGGCAAAGAAGTCGATGAACAGATGATTTATCAGTATAACGTCCCACAGGGTATTCTTATCACAGAAATTTCAGAAGACGGTCCGCTCGATAACACAAAAATCGATGTTGGTGATATCGTCACAGAAATCGACGGAAATGAAGTCACAACCTTCCAGGAAGTGTACGACATACTCTCTAAACACAAAGCCGGCGACAAAATCGAGATAACCATCTTCAGACTAAAAGAATGATCAAAACCTCCGACTATAAAAAGTCGGAGGTTTCCTTTTTACTACCGTTATGCAAGATATACAAAAGCTGAACAAATTTAGTGTTTATTATAACGATTGACATATTTTATAGTATTGAATAAAATTAAATTAGACAAAGCACATAAATCATCGTAGTGTAATTCATTTTGTATCCAGTACATAAAAAACTATCGTGATTTACTTTTATATTATTTTATTTCCAAAGGAGGTATCTTTATGAAAAAGTTTAAGGTTATGTTATCAGTGTTAATGGTGCTGATTATTATTTCTGTTTCGGTTATCCCGTCATTAGCTACGAGCACTAATATATCAAACAAATCTGTTATTAGTGAAGAGTTAGCTTATATGATGGAAAAGTGTGATGACGACGAAAAGTTTACCGTGTATTTATGGTATAAAGATATTGATCAAGAAGAAGTTGACAAGCTTACAACTAAAGCTACCAAATTAACTCCTGAAAAATGTGAGGTTATTAGTGAGTTCCCATCAGTAGAACTTTTGGATTCACTCGAAAAAGGTGAAATAGATGCACAAAATCAGATGAAAAACTATATGGCTAGCACAAAAAAGGATAGGGAAACTGAAAGATACTTAACAGATTTATACGCAAAAACTCGTAGAGAAATAGCGAATCAAAAATATATTAGAAAGAGTAATAATATTAGAAACACTTTAGCTATTAGCGATAATGATACTGTTTTTAGTAGTCAGTTTGTCCCTATGATTATCGCAGATATGACAGCAGAAGAAATAGAAAAGGCTGCTAAAAATTCTGAGATCGATGAAATAAGTTTATATCACGAACTTGAATTTAGAGACCCTTCGGTTGATGCAGATGAAGGTGTATATGCTAAAGAAGCTATGGGATTGGCTGATGTATATGGAGTATATGGATTAACTGGTGAAGGTGTAGATGTCGGTTTAATTGAATCTAATATACCAGGACCTGTACCTATAGTAATTGATGGGGAACCTGTATTAGATCAACTCGAAGAGTTAGAAATAGACTTAGATGATGTTAATGTAGTAGAAGCTGAAGGACACGAAATTACACCGGATATCCATACTCCGAGTACGGATCACTCGCATTCATATAATACATTCAGAGTTATGGCGGGTTGCCAGACAGGAATAGCCAAAAACATAAATATGTATGCAACAAATACTGATATGTTCAATGTTGAAGAAATGCTGAAAATAGAGACGGATTCAGAAAAAGTAATTGATGTATTAGAATGTAATTTTGTAGATTGGGTTTATGAATATGAGTATAATAGTTATTATGTAGAAGATAATTCAAGAACAGGCATAAATTACGAGTTTCCATATCATTCATTAGAAAAATATTATGATTATTTGGTAGCTAACCATAACATAATAACAGTAGTAGCAGGTGGTAATGGAGGCGGTCATGAATTTGATTATTTTGATGCAGACCTTAAAAGTGATGGTACGTACACTGAACCCTATTGGCACCCAGGAGCAAGAATTACATCACCAGGAATGGCGTATAATGTTATAACTGTTGGTGGATATAATTGTAATAACAACTTAACAGATACAGATGACTTTTTAGTTAATTACTGTTGGAAAGATTCTTTCCAGGATATGAATGGGTGTGAAAAACCGGATGTTATCATGCCGATGAATTTTCCGGGTGGGGGTACGAGCGTTGCTTCACCTGCTCTTACTGCGCAGATAGCACTAATGCTAGAATTAAAACCATCGTTATCGTTATATCCCCAGGCTGTAAAAGCAATTGTGCTTGCTTCTTGCCACAGAAAAGTTGCACAGACATCTGAACAAGGCGGACAAGAAACAATAGAACAAGGTATTTCTGAACGTCAAGGAGCAGGAGCTCCTGATGCATGGACGATGGCGAGTATCATATGCCAAGGTACATATGGTATCGGTACATTTGGGGGAGGCAGTATTTCTTTTAATATTGTTCAACCGTCATATGGTGCAGATAATCTGAATGTTAGTGTTTCGTGGATAAGAGAGAATACTGATACGAACCCTGAAGAGATGGACACTGAATATAATGACATTTCAGAAGGACAAGCATCAAACATAGATTTATCTGTTTATCGAGGCGATACGATAGTTGGTACATCAGAACTGGAATATAGCTCTACTGAAATGTGTTATATACCTTTATCAACAACAGACAACAAGTATAAAATCACATTAACACAAGAATCGACACTAACACTAGTGCGTTTTGGATATGCGTGGAGTACTGATAACATGAGGGCTGCTCCTGTGTCTGATGATGGTATTTATTATGTAAGTAATAAATCTAATGGCAGATATATTACTTATAGCGAAACGGAAACTACGCAACAAGCAGTGCAAAAAGCAGTTAGCACCCAAGCTGCATTTAGTGACATACATACTTGGGTATTTAAAAAAGCAGGAAATGCATATAATGTATTACCAGGTGGAGCTACATCACCACTGTATTTGGGAGTCAGTTCTACAATGAGTGGAACATCAAATAAATCAGAATTAACAAGCGTTGCAACACCGCTTAATTTAATGTATAATAGTGATGGTACATATAGTATTTTTAATTCTTCTAATAACAAAATCCTATCTTATAGTGGTTCTAATTTAGTATGGAATATATTTGATAGCGAAAACAGTACCCCATCCACATCACAAAGATGGTATTTTTCAAAAGTGAATTACATAGTAGGTGATGCTAATACTGATGGTTATATGAGTGTTTTGGATCAGACTTTTGTACAGTTCTATCTGGCTGAACTGAATACACCTAATAATATGCAACTATATCTTTCTGACGCTGACAGAAATGGTGTTGTTAATATTTTTGACTCCCAAAAGATAAATAGAATTTTTTCGGATATAGATATATATTAAGTTGGTAGATAGCTTAAAAGGAGGTAATATTATGAAAAAAGTGATAGCGTTGATGTTGGCACTTGTGATGCTAATAGGAAGTAGCGCTTTTGTTGTTTCAGCTCAGGAGAATAAGAGTTCAACAGAGGACGATTTCTATAAAGATGAGCTGTATTATGATGAGTTTGTTGCTCTGTGTCGTGAGTCAGGTCGCCCTTGTTTTGTTGGTAGCTCAGGTTATTATGAGGAGTATTATCATCGTGTAGATGCAAATGATCCCGAATCGCAAATTGATTGGGTTTTTTGTGAAGGTTTTGGTATATGGCATGAAAGCGATTATTATTGTTATTGTGTAGTAGAAGACAGAATTTTATATATGCGAGACGGACGAGAGCCGTTCCGCCTTGGATTTTTTCTATATGATGTGAAAAAAGCTGAATTCATTGATTTAGCAGATGTAAAAAATGGTGAATATGAAGGACTAAGAGAATTTCTTGATGAAAGATTCATACATCCTTATCATGATTTTGTAGGCGATGCAAATAACGATGGTAAGGTTAATATATTAGATGCGACTGAGATACAGCGAGCACTAGCAGAAATAATAGAATTTCACCCCTCAGATACATTACGTCGAGCTGATTTCATTTGTATTGGAGAACAGCTGAATTATGTATCCGACTTTGACCGTGACGGAAAGCGTACTGTTATGGATGCAACAGGTATCCAGATGTATCTCGCTGAGCTCGACGTCTCTGTCGCTACCCCAGACGAAGTATAGTTATTTTAGCATACTGCAAAAAAGCACCCGAAAGCTCTGCTCTCGGGTGCTTTTTAATGGCTACTTTTTTTGTAAAAAAAAACAACCACCCTATTGGGTGGAAGCTCTCATTGTGTTGGCACCTTCCTATTTTCCCGGGCCGTCACCAGCCAAGTATTTTCGGCACTACAGGGCTTAACTTCCGTGTTCGGGATGGGAACGGGTGGACCCCCTGCGTCATCGACACCAACTGTTGCTCTCTCAAGCAACTCCGTTATTATATCACCCTATTTTTAAAAATGCAAGTCTTTTTTTAAAAAAATTTAAAATATCGTAAACTTTTGCTGTTTTGTTTGACTAAACGGCATATTTTTTGTAGAATAATATCATATAATATCTATCGGAGGTCGTCTTATGTTCAAAAGAACCTTGTCACTATTGCTTTGTATCGTTTTAATATTCACGATGGTGGTTTCTCTTTGTGCTTGTAAAGACGAAGAGAATTCGGAATATCCTGTTACTATCGGTGATTTTACTATCGAAAAAGAACCTCTTAGCATCGTAGTGTTGTCCGACTGTCTGTGTGACATCATATCATATATGGGCTATGACCTAAAAATGGTTGGTAGAAACTTAGAGGCAGATCAGGATTTCATATCCATTGTACCTATTGTAGGTACCGCTCAGGAGTGTAACATTGACTCTATCATTTCATATGAAGCTGATCTGGTTATAGCTGAAGACAGCATATCCGAAGAATCAAAAAACGCTTTAGCTCAGAACAATATCCCTCTTTTAGTCCTGAATCGTGCCAACTCTTACGAAGAGCTGAAATCGCTTTATGTAAATCTCGGTACAGTGCTGGGCGGTAATACCACTGGAAAAGCTCAGGGTGAGAGCTCATATGATGAACTTATGAAAACCATATCCGACTTCGAAGATGCAGTTCCGGGCAATATTGTAAAAACAGCATGTTATCTCTATATCGACGAGCATGGAACACTGTGTACACTCACTAAGGGCACCGTAGAATACGAGTTGTTTTCTCACTGTGCTGCTATCAACGTCTTTTCTGCACAGGAAGAACCTCAGGTTGACCTTGAACAGCTTAAAATCAGTACCCCATCTTACATTTTCTATGACGACCCTGCTGTGCTCGATATCTTGAATGAAAACGACGAACTCTCCAATATGGGCGCTCTCAAAGATAATCACACTATGCAAATCAAAAAGAGAGATTTCTATCGTCAGGGCAAAACCTACGAAGAAACCATTTACCAGATGATTGAGTTTATGTTCATAAAAGGTGTAGCAACAAATGATGAGGCTCCTACAGAAACAGAAACACAACCAGAAGATGTAATCAGTGATACACAATCAAATGTTGAAGAAGAAACCTCAGTAGGTTTTGTTTCATAAAAAAAGCGACCGTTAATCGGTCGCTTTTCTATTTATTTTTCTACTTTGACTGTTATTGTTGTCATTGCACTTTTGCCTAAGTCATCAGTGACAGAGTATGTAACATAATATGTGCCGACTTTCGATGTGACAACATTTCCTACTACCTTGAGTCTGTCAGTAATATCCTGACCACAGCTGTCCGTCGCTGTAACTTTGCTTTCATAATCGGTGTCTTTCTTGACAACGATGTCTTTTGCACCCTCGATAACAGGCACAGCTTCCTTGTACGGATTGTTCTTGTTCGGGTCTGTCGGATCCCACAAAATTTCTTCGTTTACTTTGAGAACAGGTGGAGTCCCCAGCGGATCACTCCCCGCCGTTTTGTCAATAACCTTAACGCTCATATACATATCTATGTTATCATATATCCACTTGGCATCAGATATCATAAGTCGTACACACCCCTGTGATGCGTTGGTGCCGAGCTTGTTGAACTCATCAGCCTTGAGCGAATCTTCAGATGTCTTTTTATACGGGACAGAGTGGAACAAATAATGACCGGAAAAGCCCGTAACATACTGTCCGTAAACATCGCCGAAAAGCGCATGCCAACGGTTTTTGAAATAAACAGAATAGTCTCCTGTCGGGGTGATGTTATCATCAGTGAATTCACCACACGAGCACACCATAGCTCTCACCGGCACAACATAGTCACCGTTCTCGTCATATGTATATACAGTGACGGTATTTGTCCTGCGGTTGATTGTGACACTGTACAGATCCTGTGATCCATCTTCTTTATTCTTTTCGACTATATCAAGGTTTTTGATAATAGCCGTAGTGTACTCCGATGGCTTTTTCTCTTTTGTGGCTTTCTTGACAGTAACGTTACATGTGCCCAAAAAGTTCTTGCTCTGTGCTGTGATAGTAGCTTCGCCCTCTTTTTTTGCATCCAGACGACCACCACTATCAACGGTCAGCACATCTTCATTGCTCGACGAAAACTGTAGCTCATCAAAGCTTTCGTCCTCGAGCGCCACTGTCAATATGCTTGTTTCCCCGCTATTCAGTATTAAAGATGAAGTCAGTTCGTTTTCGATAACGCAAGGCTCAGAAGGCACTTTTTCCTGTGTTGTGCTCACCGGCTCACTGAAACTTAGCATCTTAAAACACACGCCACAGATTCCGCCAACGATGACAACAGCACACAAAGTCATACTAAGCAAAAGCAACTTTCTGTTGCGGCGACGTGTGCTTTTGAGCACCAATCTTCGCCTGCGATTTCGCATTACTCTAAATTCTTTCATAAGTCAATTATATCTTTTGCTACAGTAATTATCAAGTCATATTTTCTGCAAATTGCAAAAGTGGTACAATATATGTTAAAATAACGTAGTAACAATCTAAAGAAAGCAAAATAAGGTAAATTATGGACTACAACTTAAACTGCAGTGTAGCAAAAAAATGCAACTCGTGCCAGCTTGACAACCTATCATACAACGAGCAGCTAAAATACAAACAAAATAAGTGTAAAAAATACTTGGGCTCATTTTGCAAAATACAGCCTATCATCGGTATGGATACCCCGTTTTTTTATCGCAACAAAGCGCAGGCTGTGTTCAAAAAAGAACGTGACAAATCTATCAGCTGGGGACTGTATAAATCAACAACAAACACCATAGTCAAAACCAAAGAATGCAAGCTCCACACAAAGCACTCCAACGAAATCTTCAACTCCTTGTGTGCACTTTTCAAAAGCTTCAAAATCACTCCTTACGACCCGTATAGAGGTACTGGCTTTCTCAAAAGCGTTATAATAAGGGAAGGCTTTTCTACAAACGAAGTGATGGTTATCATTAACGGCGCTGACTCCATATTCCCTGCGAAAAAAACCTTCACCTCAGCACTTTTGAAAAGACATCCGTACATCACAACCATCGTCACTACCGTCAATAAAGACAGGAAAAAACTCTTTATCGGCAAGACTCAGAATATACTATTCGGTGACGGATACATCAAGGACATACTGTGTGGCAAAACTTTCTATATATCACCACAGTCTTTTTATCAGATAAACCCCATACAAACGCAAAAGCTGTATCAAAAAGCTATTGAACTCGCACAGCTAAATGGTACACAAGTGGTACTCGACAGCTACTGCGGTGTCGGCACCATCGGCATCTGTGCAAGTGACAGTGCAAAGAAAGTTTTTTCGGTTGAATCTAACAAAGACGCTATAGCTGATGCTAAGAAAAACGCAAAGCTAAATAACATCAAAAACATTGAGTTCTTCTGTGCTGATGCTAAAGACTTCATTAAAGAGCTCAAAGAAAATGATGTGATAATCGACGTCGCCTTTGTTGATCCACCAAGAACAGGCTGTAGCAAAGAATTTTTAGATTCAATTATCAGTATGGATATTAAAAAAGTTGTCTACATCTCTTGCAACATCGAAACACAGAGCAGAGATATCAGACTTCTCAAAAAACACGGTTATACAGTAGATCATATTCAACCAGTCGATATGTTCCCACATACTAACCATGTAGAGAGCATTGCACTTTTGAGCAAATAATCACTGAATTTTTGGAGGCTAGTATGAAAACGCTATATGTAACAGACCTTGATGGTACGCTACTCGACAGCACACCAAAAACAAGTGAATATACTAACCATACTATAAACTCCCTTTTAGATAAAGGTGTGTGCATCTCGTACGCTACAGCACGCTCGCTGGTCACTACAAAAAAGGTGACAAAAGGGCTGTGCTTTAAATACCCTTTGGTTGTCCACAACGGAACCTTCATCGTTGATACAGACGGCAAGATTTTGCATAAAAACATTTTTTTACAAAACGAGGCTCATAGTATTTTGAATACAATACTGGAGCACGACCTCAGCCCTGTTGTTTTTTCGCTCATAGATGAAAAGCAGAAATTTTCCTATGTTAAAAATAGTGTAAACAAAGCAACACAAGACTTCCTCCTTAACCGTATCGATGACCCTAGAAACCGTAGTGTGAACTCAAAGGAATCGCTCTTTGACGGTGAGTTATACTACTTCACTCTCATTGGTGAAGAAGACAAACTCGAGCCGCTTTATGAGCTGTTCAAAGATACATATCAGTGCTACTATCAACGTGATATGTACTCAGGTGAATTCTGGCTTGAAATCACCCCCAAATGTGCTACAAAAGCAAATGCTGTGTCACAGCTCAAAAAAATGCTGGGCTGTGACAGAATCGTAGCTTTCGGCGATGGCATCAACGATATTGAGATGTTTTCCATCGCTGATGAGTGCTACGCTGTAGAAAACGCTGTGGATATGATCAAAGAAAAAGCCACTGCAATAATAGGAAGCAACAACTCAGACGGTGTCGCCAAATGGCTTTTAGAACACACATAACACTTGAGAACCATCATATTATGGTATATAATAATGAAAACTATTTAAGGACAGATTTATGAGCTACGCAATAAAGCATTTCAAAACAATAACTCGCCACCGCCACGAGGTGATAAAAAACTGCGCAAAAGCAGGCATTTTGTGGCAGGGACTTTTTCACGATTTATCAAAATATTCTTTGACGGAATTCGTACCCGGTGCTAAGTATTTTCAGGGCACTCGCTCACCAAATGACAGGGACCGTGAGCTCAACGGATACTCAACTGC
The DNA here is from genome assembly GCA_045539655.1 of Ruminococcus sp. Classification (GTDB taxonomy): domain Bacteria; phylum Bacillota; class Clostridia; order Oscillospirales; family Acutalibacteraceae; genus Ruminococcoides. Next base: position 26,115 of record JAZQFT010000034.1, read on the forward strand.
GTGGATGCACCACATGGGGCGCAACCGTCACCATTTTGAATACTGGCGTGATTACTCCCCGAAGCATAAAGGCTTTATGAAACCTGTGAAAATGCCGCTCAACTACGTTGTTGAGATGTTCTGTGACAGAGTCGCAGCGAGCAAAATCTATCAGGGTAAAAACTACACTGACTCAAGTGCATACGACTACTTTATGGCAGCAAAACACAGACGAGTTGGCATGATACACGAAGAGACCTCTGATACTATCGAAGAGCTGCTCTTCATGCTAAAAAACGAGGGCGAAGAAAAAACCTTTGCCCACATCAGAAAAATTATGAAGGATTTTAGAAATGACAAGAAACGTAAATCTGATCGCTAAAGCGATGAAAGAGTACTATGGTGCAGACGAGCAAAGCATACGACATTTTGTGAGCGTATATACACTTGCTAAAACTATCGGTGAACTCGAAAAGCTCCCCGAGCAAACTCAGGAGTATCTTGAAATTGCGTCTTTGATGTGTGATTTGGATACGGCAGATACAGCAAAAGACATACTCAATAAAAACGAAGTCGATTTTGACATCACTGACCGTGTGTGCTACATTGTTGAGCACTTTTTTGACTTTGACCATATCACAGGACTTGACCACCAGATACTGCTCGAAGCTCATATGATTGTTGATTTCAAGGAGCAGAACACCTCTAGAGCAGAAATCATAAATCAATCAAACACATACTTCATGACAAACTACGGAAAAGCATTCCTCAAAAAAGCTTTCAATATATAAGTACATATAAAAAGGGCACTTCGCTTTCTTTGCGAAGTGCCCTTGATTTTTTTCTTTTTAGTTGTTGTCATCTAAATATGTTTCAACAATATAACGTGGACGAGCCTTTGTTTCAAGATAAATCTTGCCGATGTACTCACCGATAACACCGATAGCAAGCAACTGCAAACCACCGATAGCCCAGATAGATACAGCGAGTGACGCCCAACCATCTACTGTAGCCCCCATAAAGAATCTAACAAGAAAATAGATGAGCATAACAATGCTGACAAGGAAAATAATCATACCGATTCTTGAGATGAGCTTGATCGGCTTTGTTGAAAGCGATGTGATGCCTTCAAAAGCAAGAGCCAGCATCTTCTTGAGCGGATATTTGCTCTCACCGAGCAGTCGCTCGCTACGCTCGTATGTAACGATGTCTGATTTGTATCCTACCATCGGCACAATACCACGCAAGAAAAGGTTGACCTCTTTGAACTGAGAAAATGCTTCCAACGCACGTGCACTCATCAATCTGAAATCAGCGTGGTTGAAAATGATTTTTGCGCCGAGCTTATCAAGAATCTTGTAGTATGCTTCAGCAGTAAAACGTTTGAAAAATGTATCTGTCTCTCGCTTTGAGCGAACACCGTACACAACGTCACAACCGTCTTCGTATTTTTCAACCATCTCATCAAAAACGTTGATGTCGTCCTGAAGGTCAGCGTCAATTGAAATAACTGCATCGCACTTGTCCTTGAGTGTCATAAGACCACACAGCAAAGCGTTCTGATGGCCACGGTTACGACTGAGCTTTATACCCTGGAACATCTCGTTTTCTTTGTGAAGCTCCTCAATAATTGACCATGTCTTGTCCTTTGAGCCATCATCAATCAAAACTATGCGACTATCATCGGTGATTTTGCCCTGAGCTATCATTTCGTTGAGTTTAGTCAGTAGTTTTTGTGATGAATCAGGTAGAACTTCCTCTTCATTGTAACATGGAACAGCTATGTATAGCTTTGTCATTATGTTCACTCCGTTTCTAAAATTTCTGTTATTTTGCTTGAAACAAGCGGTATGTAATATTTATAGTACCCCAGCTGGTTAGGGTGTACTGAATCACCGTAAATACATTTTTTTGTGTGCTTTGTGTACTTATTCTTCATATCCTCATCATGAGTGTTGAGTTCTGTGTCGCTGAAAATATCCACAACGGGTATCTCCCATTTTTCACATATGTCAAGTGCCGTCTTTGCATAGTGAAGCTCGTTTCGCTCGAGAGAAAACTCCATATTGTGGGGTCTTATATATACTATCTCTGCTTGCGGATAATTATCGTGCAAAAGCCCCAACGCATACTCCATTCCGCTACAGAACTCGCTTCTTCCGTACATTCCGTACTCATAGTCTTCTGATATGTTACCAAGAGGCACTTTTCGCATATCGTTGGTGCCACCGTCTATCAGCACTACATCAGCTGACACTCCGTCCCTCAGAGCTGAAAAAATCTGGTTTGAAATACGATTGCTCGTTTCAGTATATCCGAAAGTCGCACCACTCACTGAATAATCAATAGGTTTCATCATATATTTTTCAGCCAACAAATCAGCAACACCCTTGCCATCGTTACCTTCCCCGTACATAATGCTGTCACCGAAAGTAAGTACAGTTTTGCCTTTGAGCATACCTATTTTATGAAGCTCATCTATAAGCTTTTCGTACTCATCTTTTGTGACATAAGCTTCGGGGTTAAAACAGTTATTGCTATCAAGTTCAAGAAAGCCGAGTTCAAGGCAGTACGCTGTTTCGTAATAATTATTTATGAGATAGTAATCAGCACAATCAAGAGTATATAAGGTATCATAACCACACGCCTTTGCTAAAGTGGCAGCTAAAAAGCCTCTTTTGAGCGGATCGTACTGGTCAAATGAAGTACGGAACATATTGATAATTCCGTTTTCAGCCGCAGTGATAAAATACTCGCTACCATCGTAGTAATTCAGATCTTTTACATAATCATACGTATTCTGAGATTCTACCATCTCATACTCCAGTTCCTCCATGAGAGGTTTTATCCACTCAAGATTTGTGATAACCTCACTTGAAAAAGTGCTGTCAAGAAAGTTCGAATACCCTTTTAGAAAAGTATAGCTAATATCCTCAGCATTTTCAAGACAAAGTGTATCAACAAATTGGGCAGACATATCATCACCCATATAGCTGATGTCATATATAAACCCGTTATCGTCATAAGATTCCATCGGCACAACAGCACTCTTTGCGATAGCACAAGAACAGCAGGAGCATATTACTCCCACTGTCAGCATCAATATCAAAAAACACTTTTTTACTCTGTTGAGTGCTGATTCCATAGAAAAATTCCTATCTTGTCACCAATTAACTCATGGAACAATAATTTTAAGTGCAGACGGCATCACCGTAATAAGAGGATCTTTGATGTTGAAAATCTCACCATCAAGACCGATGTCTATGCTTTTTTCGTCCCTAAACTGAAGCTTCTTGCACTTTTTGTGTACAATAAACGGAGCCTTTTTGTGGCCAATGTGCTCCCCTTTTATAAATATTCCCACAAGCTGAGCGAACTGTAAAAGTGAAATCGTCGGCACCGATAAAAAGTCGATGTTTCCGTCGTTAAACTCAGCATAAGGGGTCGCCTTGAAACCGCCACCGTAGAATTTGCCGTTTCCGGCAATACACATCATATGGGTTTTATATCCCTGTGGTATCTCAATTTTTTCATCATCTGCATATGGTACAAAGGTATGCTTGCGCTTTGAAAACAAGCAGTACACAAGCGCCACCTTGTACGCTGCAGGACCACTCATCAGCGGAAAGCGCTTTATCTTTTGAGCCTGCTTTGCAACAGCGCAATCATAGCCGACAGAGATGGTGTTCATTGCATAGTGACCACTGCATTCAAGCAGGTCGATTGTCTTTATATCACCTTGAATCATTTTTTCAAAGTCAAGGAAATCCGACTTATCGTTATCAAAGCTTTTGACAAAATCGTTGCCTGTACCTACCGGCACAACGCCGAGAGCACAGTTGTCAAAGCCAACCATTCCGCACATAGCTTCGTTCGCTGTACCGTCACCGCCACAAGCATACACTCTGACAAAATCGTCAGTATTACTCACATATTCGTGAGCAATACGCTGTGCGTCTTTAGGCCCTTTTGTTTCCTCAACAATACATTCACCATCAAGCTTGAGCTTAGAAATTTTTTCTTTAAGCTCGTCCACCCGACTCTTCTTTCCGGCATTACTATTTAATATAAACAGATGCTTCATATCTACCCCTCATAAAAACATTGTATATCAAAGTGAATTCATAAAACTTATGAGCTCTCTTTTCAGTACTCCTACAGGAAGTCCGACCACGTTATAGTAATCGCCATAAATCCCCTTGACCAGCGTTTTCCCCTTGGATTGCACCCCATAAGCTCCGGCTTTATCCATAGGATCTTTTGTCGCAATATAGTCATATATTTCCTTGTCTGTAAGATCGAAAAACTCCACCTCTGTTTCCACAGAAAAACTGCAGGTTTTTTCGCCACACACAATGGCGCATCCTGTGCATACGATGTGTCGTCTTCCTGACAGCATCTTTAGCATCTGATACGCATCTTCTTCGTCTTTTGGTTTGTTGAGCACCTTATCATCGACAACAACCACAGTGTCACTACCGATAACAATATCATCTTCATATTCTGCCGAAACATCTTTTGCTTTAAGCTCAGCCAAAAACTGTGGCACCTTCAGAGCAGGTGTATTTTCGGGCACAATCTCAGGTGCGTTCGATGGTTTTATCTCAAAGTCAGATACGATATCTTTGAGTAGTTCTTGACGTCTGGGTGATTGCGACGCCAGTATTACTTTTTTCATACACTTTCCTTTCACAAAAGAAAAAGCTACTTCCTCTTATATACAGTAAAAAACTGTGTCGGTCGTAGTATCATTCCGATTATAGCACAAAGCCCATAAAAAACAAATACAAATACACAAAAATTCAACATAAAAACACGTCCTTAATCAAAACTTCGGAGACACTGCTCCGTATGCTTTGATTATACAAACGCAAGTGTACTATAAAACGGACTTTGCATTTATGTTATGTAGTTATTTGTACATATTCTTCACGTCATCAATATAAGCTAAAAATTCCTCTTTTGCATTTTGGGGCTCAATGATTTTCGCTTTGTCCCTGAGTGCAAAAAGCCATCCGTAAAAGTTAGGTGACAGCATCACCTTTGTATTTATATCAAAAGATCTGTCGTTGTTTTTACTTATAGACACATTTTTGGAAAATCTATCGACAACAACGCCGACAAGTGAGTTGTCAAATCTGAGTCTGACATCGGTGAGCTCTCCGCCAAACATTCCAAAAATCTGTTTGGAATAAATCGCCATATCAAACTTTTTGAAAACATCTTTTCCGTCACGCTTGGTTTTTTGCAGCACCTGAACGTTTTCCATCTTGTCAACTCTGAAATGCTTTATCATCTGTGCATTTGAATCGTACGCAATCAGATAGTAGTTTTCGTCGTCCCATGAAAGTGCCCACGGAGATACGATGTACTTTTCGCCATTGTTGCGGCGTACTTTTTCTACCTTCTGGACTGAGCTGTCAGTGATAGCCCACTTGTAGTAGTAAAAGCTGATTTGGTTACCGTCGCTGATAGCTTCGTGCAAACTATCAATGCTGTAGTATATTTTTTCGTTGAGAGTTTTCACTCTGTTTGAAACAACCACCTGACGCTGGAGTTTTTTCGCATCGTTCTGACTAGCAAGGTTCTCGAGTTTTTTGATGAGCTCGTTAGACTTTTTCAGCGTGATAAACTTTGAACTCTGCACTGCATCAACGAGCAGTTTCAACTCAGGCAGTTGGAACTCTCTGTCAGCTAAAAAATACTCCACGGTTCTGCTTTTCACAGAACAAATCTCATATCCGAAAACACGCAATGATTCAATATCATCATAGATGCTTTTGCGTTCTGCGCTGATACCGTTATCGTTGAGATACGAAATAATCTGTTGCACTGTGACACGATTGTTTTCGTCAGTTTTTTCAGTCAGAAGTTTCAGTATATATAAAAGCTTAAGCTTTTGTCTTGGCTTTTTAGACATAAAAACTCTCTCCTTTTTAGCTCAGATATCCTGCAAGTCCTACAATCAGTGGCATAGTCACAAGTGACAAGAGTGTCGACGCTGAAACAATAGACACAGAAAGTTCCGTATCGTGACCGTACTTTGCGGACATCATCGTAGTGATAGCCGCCACAGGTGATGACACCGATATGACAAGTGACACAAGCATCGGCCCTTTTATACCGCACAAAAGCAACGCAAACAACGTGACAAGCGGTAAAACAACAAGTCTTAATGCCATCGAGATATACGACCACATATCAGTGAACGCCTTTTTGAGATTTGCGTTAGCAAGATAATAACCAATGATAAGCATCGGCACCGGAGAATTGAGCGCCGCAAGATAGTTTATAGGCTGAGCGATAACACGTGGCAACTCTACAGAACATAAGAACAGTACCACACCGACAAGTGTACCGATAATACCCGGATTGATGAGGATTTTTATGCCAGATGTTCTATCGCCCTTGCCCTTCATTGTAATGATACCGTAAGACCACACAAAAATGTTGAACATCGCTACAAAGCTTGCACCATAGAACACGCCGTCTTCGCCGAGCAGTGCCTGTTGTAGTGGCAACGACATATATCCACAGTTCGAAAAAACTGTCGCAAATTTAAGGATACACGCTCTGCTGCGTTCCTGTCCTTTATAAATAAGCTGTGCAACTAGTACGCTGACGAAAAGTATCACAGCCGATGCAAAAGCCGACACCAAAAGCTTTATAAGCATAGTGACATCGAACTCACGCTGAAAAGCGCTGATGATAACACACGGTGTGACAAAATACAAAACTATATCAGCCATCACCTTCGAGCCCTGCTCATTAATAAGCTTCGTTTTTCCACATATAAAACCGATTGCTATCAATACAAACAGGATAAGCACCTGTTCACCCACTGTCAAAAAGCTATTGAGCATATTATCTCCTCTTTTGTATATATCTATATAAATTTTAAAGTCCAATAACTTGTACTGTGATTATTATACCACCGTGTCTTTTATATAACAATACCTTCTATAGTAAAATAATACATTTTTTCTATATATCTATAGGTCATTTCGCACAGAAAAAGCTATTTTTATATGTTTTTTGCACAATATATCGAAGCTAATTTTAGTGAATGTGCTGGATAAAAAAAGGACATTATACAAAAAAAGTCAAATTTTCGTTGTGAGAAACACACAAAAAGAATCATAAAAACCGCATTGTTTAGTCAATAAGCCAAATTTATCTGTAATCGTTTGATTTTGCTATTTTCAAGTAATATAATTAGTATGCAAATAAAAATTTGCACTAAATTTGTTTTCATGCACATTCTAAATATTTATTTTGAAAGAAGGAACTAGACAATGGCTACAACAAAGAAAACAACAACTACAACAGAGAAGAAGACAACAACAAAAAAGGCTGCTGAAAAGGCTACAGCTACAAAGGCTGCAACAGCTAAGAAGACAGCTACTAAGGCTGCTGAGAAGAAAGCTCCTGCTAAGAAGCCAGCTGCTAAGAAAACTACAGCTAAGGTAGATCTCTACATCCAGTTCGGCGGTGCTACAGTTGCTGTTGCTGACATCGAGAAGAACGTTAAGAAGGTTGTTAAGGGCAAGAAAGCTTACACAGTATATGTTAAGCCAGAAGAGTCAAAGGCTTACATCGTTGCTGACGGTGAAACAACAGGCATGGACGTATTCTTCTGCGAATAATTTCATATTATAAGCGAACTAAAGGCGAAGCAGGTTTCTGCTTCGCCTTTTTGTTTTATATATCTTTTTTACTCTGTAGGTTCTTGTGAAACAGTTTCTGCGATCTGTGTTGCTTCCACAACATTTTCATTTCCTTGTGTCGCAGGTTCTGTCTGAGGTTGTGTAGGTGGCTCTGTCGGCTCAACCATCATATATGGCACTGTCCAGCCGTCCTTATAGTAAGCACTTGTATAGGACTTTCCGGTTTCCGAAATACATCTGACTGTATAGGTGTACTCGGTATTCTCTGTGAGTCCTTTGTGCGTAAAGCTTGTTGAAGTGGTATCCTTGAGCTTTTTCCATGAAGAACCGCTTTTCACAAATACTCTGTACTTCGCAGCACCTGAAACCTTACTCCAAGTGAGTTTTATACCTGTGCTACTCTGTGTTGTACTCTCTATAACAGGAGCTTCGATATATGTGATGGCCTTGCCTTTTGAATCAAATGAGCTGATACGGGTTTTTCCGTCTTCTGACATACACGCCACTGTATATGTGTATTTCACACCTGATTGTGCTTTTTTGTCAGTGAGTGAAGTTGAAGTTGTATCAGCTACTTTAGTCCAGCTCTTGTACTCTCCACCCTTAACGTACACACGATAGTTTTGTGCACCTGTCACTGCTTTCCAGCTGACCTTTACTCCGCTTGTAGTGTTCTCAACTTTTGAGAGCACCGGTGAAGCTATGTATGTAATGCTCTTGCCATTCTTATCATACACTGAAGTGTATGTCTTTCCGGATGATGATATACATCTCACAGTATAGGTGTATGATTGATTTGACTGAACATCTTTATGTACAACCGAAGTAGATGTTGTATTTGAAACAGTTTTCCATTTGCCGTCTTTTTTCACATATACACGGTATTTTTCAGCACCCGAAACCTTGCCCCAGGTGATTTTTACACCGTCTTTTGCACTACCGAGTTTTGTGATCTGTGGGGTTTTCAAATACTTTATGGTTTTTCCTGTCTTATTATATGGGCTGACAGCGTATTTACCGTTAGCACTGATACAGCGTATTGTATAAATATAGCTCTTTCCCTTTTCAACGGTTGTATCAGTGAACTGAGGTTTACTTGTTGTGCCTACACTCTTCCATTTGTCGGCTTTTTTACTTTTTCTATAAACACGATAATTCACTGCACCGCTGACAGCTTTCCACTTGAGCAACACGCCGTTGTCTTTAGCCTCATAGGTCGGGAGTGCTGGCGTTGAAAGGATTGAAGCACTAAGCTTAAATGCATCGTATGAAGCAGAAAGTAGATCTTTTTTCTTCTTTTGTGAATATGAATACCATTTGTTAAGGTTGATTTTCTTTGTACTCATACTTGCTTTGACAAGACCGCTTTTCTTGTCATTGTTGATAGATTTATACTTTTTGGAAGAAACTGCTTTTGCACCGTCAAGATCACAGTATGCATTGCTTTTTCCAAAATATGTGGTCTCGCCATCTATGTATAGCTTTCCTGAAAAATAAGAAACATTGAGAAAGCCGCCATAGTTATCGGTCATATCCATAGCAAAATTTTGTTGCAACCACGCATTTTTATCTTCGTACAGCATAGCTTTGCCAAGAAACATAAATGTACCGGTGCTCTTTATATAATAAGGGGTCAGCTCGTTACCAAAATAACCGCCGTTACCTGAGTTTTCGTCACCTGCGACCGCCTCGAGATGACCATATTTATATTGACCTACCTCGTGAAATACAAGACGTTGCTCAAGACTTGGATATGTTATAGAGAATTCAGGCTTGCCGTCAAAATTATAGTCTATGAATTCAGCAGTTCCGTAGCCGTAGTAGCCCTTGTCTTTAAAAAAAGATTTGCTGTACCAATCACTTTCATACTCCAGAATAGAGTTGATAAGACTGTCTTTATATGATGCAGCACTTGCACTTGAAACAGGAAAAATAACAAAAGCACCCATCACCAAAACTACAGCAAGAATCATCGACATAATTCTTTTCATCAAGAACACTCCTTCCAATTATTTCTTATTCACGTTCCTCTTGTCTACTAGATGTAGACACCTATATTTTACCACCCATATGCAGCCTTGTCAACAATCCTGATATACCTTTTCAAAATAAAAGCGGTTCACCACAATGCAGTGAACCGCTATGTCTTTGCTTTTATTAAATCTGACGATTATGTATTTGCTCAAGAATAGAATCAATATCATCAGCAGTAGAATCAAAAACTTCCGGTGATGTTTCTGTCGATAAGTCATTCATAGCCAGTTCGTCTTCGAACTTCTGAGGCATTTCAATTTCATCAAGACCAAAACCAGCACCTGAGTCATGTTTGTGAGCAGATGGCTTTACTCTTTTAGGCACTCTTTTTCTCATATGGCCGCTCACACTCTTGTGTGATTTTTCCGCTTTTTCTTCTTTTTCAGGCAGCTTGCCGCTGAGCATCTCACCCAAGGTAAGTCCCAGATATCCGCATATAAAGTATGATACTAAAAATATAATCGAATTCAGCGCAGAGTCTCTGATGTTTCCGTACAAAAGCATACTCGGAATAAAGAAAATCGGAGCAACTAAAGATAAAAAGAAATCACTTTTCTTCTTATATGAATAGTGAAAACAACTACCTAATGCAGCTAGCGGAAAAAGTCCCATATATACTATCTGGTTAAAAACACCTGCGCTTTTTGTAAATACAAGGATAGCAGGAAAAAACAAATACAGCACGCCAATAATAATAATATATGGTAAAAACTCTTTTATTTTTTTCTCAAAGATGTCGTCCATTATGTCATCTCCTTTTTTCAGTCAACTTATTATACTCAAAAGCAACACTAAAATCAAGATGTATAGTGTGAATTTTTTATGTTTGTGCGGTTGACTTATCTGTTTTGTTGGTATAAAATTAAGTGTACTGGTGTTTTTCACCAAACTAAACTAAGAAAGAGGCGAGATTTAAATGGACGCTGGAAGTACCAACGGCAACCCCCTTGGGCGAAGTACCACTGAAAACAGTACGACGGCATACTACCTTTGCGTCTGTTTTCATCTTTGATACTCACTTTTGGGGACTGTCTTCTACTTCCGCCTAAATCAAATTAGGAGGATAATACTATGGAAAGGAATACAGTCACTTTATTCGAGACAATAGTTACGTTGCTCGAAAATAAAAAGTACGCTACACTAAGGGACATTCTTTCTACAATGAACCCTGTCGATATAGCAGTGGTGTTCGAAGATATCCAAAACGAAAAGACTGCTGTACTGTTCAGGCTCTTACCAAAAGAGCTCGCTGCAGAAGCTTTTGTTGAGATGGACGAAGACACTCAAGAGCTTCTTATCCACGGTTTTTCTGATACCGAGCTCAAAGAAATCATCGATGAGTTGTACGTTGACGATGCTGTTGACATCATCGAAGAGATGCCTGCAAATGTTGTGAAGCGTATTTTACGTCAGGCTGACCCTGATGTCAGAAAACAAATCAACGAAATACTTAAATACCCTGAAGACTCTGCCGGTTCTATTATGACCACCGAGTTTGTAAAGCTCAGACCAAAAATGACGGTCGAAGAAGCTATCAAACGTATCAGACGTACGGGTATTGATAAAGAAACCATCTACACTTGTTATGTTGCTGATGAACATTCAACCCTCATCGGTATCGTTACTATCAAAAGCCTTCTTTTGGCTGATGAAGATGAAGTCATCGAAAACCTGATGGAAACGAACGTCATCTCAGTCAACACTCTCGATGACCAGGAAAACGTTGTTCAGGTTTTCAACAAGTACAACTTCCTCGCTGTTCCTGTTGTTGATAAGGAAAACCGACTTGTGGGTATTGTCACAGTCGACGACGCTATCGACGTCATGGAAGAAGAAACTACCGAGGATATCCAGAAGGTTGCGGCTATCACCCCGACCACTGACAAACCTTACGATAAGCTCACTGTTTTCGAAATATTCAAGAGCCGTATTCCATGGCTTTTGATACTTATGATCTCTGCTACCTTTACAGGTATGATCATCAACTCGTTCGAATCAAGTCTTGCAACGTCTATCGTACTCACTGCATTCATCCCGATGCTCATGGGTACAGGCGGTAACTCAGGCTCACAGTCATCTGTCACTATCATTCGTTCACTCTCTTTGGGCGAAATCGAATTCAAAGACATCTTCAAGGTTATCTTCAAGGAAGCAAGAATATCAATCCTTTGTGGTATCACACTCGCTGTAGCTAACTTTGCAAAGATGCTGTTGGTTGACAAGATGCTCCTTCACAACGACGAAGTTACTGTTATGATAGCACTGGTCGTATCTCTCACGCTGGTAATGACAGTATTTTTTGCGAAGATTGTCGGCTGTACACTGCCGATGCTCATCAAAAAAATCGGCTTTGACCCGGCAGTCGTAGCCAGTCCGTTCATCACAACTATTTTGGACGCACTGTCACTGTTCATTTACTTTGAGATTGCGACTTCCATACTGCATATATAAACAAAACCCCCTATAGTAGAACAACACTACTGTAGGGGATTTTTTATACTTTTTTCAAATCAGTTTTTCATCACAAGCTCTGCCACATGCTGAGCAAAAGCAGGATTTTTCACAAGAATAGGACCTATGACCTGAGTACCAAAGAACGTGTCAGTGTAAATTCCGTCAGCGGTATCCTTCACTGTACCAACAACAGACTTGATAGTAAAAAGAGGCTTTTCTATCGGACTAATTTTAGAGCACTTGTTGATATATCCGATAAGCTCACCTGAAACGAGGTCACTTTCAAGGGTAACGTCACCTGTGTAGCGATTTCTGCCCTGTTCTGTCACAGTAAATTCGAAAAGCCCCATACCCTCATACACTGTGCCGTCAGCTACTGTAAGGCTTTTTCCCAGCATCTCGTATGAATTACCTGTGAAAAGCATTACTTTGCCACTTTTATAAGCGGACACAAGGCTTTCCTTGAACTGCAACAGATGAACAATGCAGGCATTACGTGAACGCTCGGTACCACAACCACAATATATAAAGTCATATTTCATAAAGTCGATATCCGTATCCGTGACGGTCTTGTGCTCAACTTCTACCTCAGCGCCCTTCTCTTTGAGGATACGCTCCATCATACGGATATTTCCGTTCTCACCGTAAAGGTTCATTATATCATAGTAAAGATAAAGAATTCTTCGCTTCATATCATACACCTCACTTCACATCAACAAGTTCCATAAACTTTCCCTTGTCAGAAAAACATGTGACAACATAGATCTTGCCCTTACCGCCCTTGAGATACTCTGCTGCCTCGCTAACAGTAGCAAAGCTTTTTATCTTGCTTTCATCAATATCTGTAAAGGAGAATCTAGTCATAAGGTCAGTATGGTACTTGCCTGCAAGGACAACCTCTTTCACGTTATCACAGCACAACAACTCAAAGTCGATGTCCCACAACCACGAGGTTTCATAAGTATTGTACTTTCGGCTGATAGCATCAACAATGATCATGACCGTTGAACCCTCATCGTCGTTCCTTGCTACACTCAAAGACTGGTCATATGAGATAGAGTTTTCGTGCTTACCAATAAGAAGTGTACCCTCACGCTCACCAAGGTTAAATTCAACGATTCTTCCTGATTTGAGGTCATAGTTGCTCAAAGCCTTTGCAGAAACCTCCGGGTCTACTCCTGCGATATCTGCCACAGCAAAAGCCGCAAGCGTATTGTAACAATGATAGATACTCGAGAATGAAAGCTCTATTTTATACTTGTCGTTGACGATAACATAACCGTCCTTATAATTCACATCTGTGATAGTCCATACGGTATCGTTACGCTTGTGACCACATTTTGTACACTTATAGTTACCGATATGGTTGTAGTGATAATACTCGTACTCCATTGGAGCTTTACAGCAAGGGCAATACTTGCCGTCGTGATATACGCTGTTGTTCTCCTCTTCGTCAGAAGAAAGTCTGTCAGCGCCAAAGTAACGCACATTATCCCTGTCCTTACCAAACATAGATACAAGGGGATCATCAGCGTTGAGAATAAGCTCCACGCTGTCGTCAAAGCTCTCCGTGATAACGTCATATACCCATTCCGGGTGTCCGTTACGAGTGAGCTGATCACGGTATAGGTTTGTTATAACAAGGTGATTGGGTTTGAAGTATTTGAAGGTATGACGGGCAAAACGCTCGTCCGACTCCATAATAACGATGTCACTTTTCACTCTGCCCGACAATGTACACGCACACAACAAAAATGTAGTAACGCCTTCAATCTGGTTAGAGCCTTCCTTGTTGTAGGCAACTTTAAGTCCCGTGGATTTCAACACATGGGCTATCATCTCAAGGGTAGAAGTCTTACCGTTGCTGCCGGTCACAGCAATAACCTTAGAAGGCAACTTGATATACCTTAGAACATCAGGAAAAAACTTGAGTGTAATCTGACCTGGGAGGCTACTGCCACGTCCCATAAGCTTTGCCGCAAAGCGCAAGGTTTTACACATAGCCACGGCTAAAAACATTTTTATCTTCATATCCTCACCTGCATATAGTAAATTTCCGTTTATTATAATACACTAATTATCGGCAAAATACAAGTTTCATTCAAAAATCTCAAGGTGCATATCAGAGTAGCAAAACATCTACTGTTGAGTCACTCCCGAGTGCTCATAGAAAAAACGGACAATAAAAAAGGGCAGTCAATGACTGCCCTTAATTTATGTATTAGTCCATAGACTCGAGTGTACCGTCAGCGTTGTAACGATACTCTTTGATCTCACCGTTTTCGTCAGCCTTGTACTCAATGTAGTACTTAACTTCGCCTTCACCGGTGAACTCAGTCATCTTTGTGCACTCATTGTCATCACCATACTCATACTCTGTGTATGATTTGAGTGTACCATCACCCTCGTATCTGTAGATTCTGTTCTCGTATCCATTCTCGTTGTATTCATAAACAACATAGTTCTGGATAGCACCATCAGCATCTATATCTGTGTACTTTGTGATACGATTCTTTTCGTCATATTCAGTCTTAGCCTGAGCCTGAAGCTCGCCTTCTTTGTTGTAGTACTCACACTTAGTTTTGTTGCCCTTGTCGTCGTACTCATTGATTGTATATCCAAGAAGGTTACCCTGTGAATCATAGTTCTCGTTCTTTACACAGTTACCATCGTCATCGTACTCATTCTTGTAGTAACCTGTAGGGTTTCCGTCGTCACCTACACTATATACCTCGAGGTCATCAGGAATGCCATCTTTATCACAGCCAACAAAAACAACAGCACAGGATAAAACAAAAAAAACTGCCAATACTAAAGAAGTAATTCTTTTAATAAAAATACTATTCTGCATCTTGTATATCTCCTTTATCTTTCTTAACTTAAATGTACATATATTGTACCACGAGATAAATTATAACATTAAATAAAAAAGAGTCAACAACAAAATTGTAACCCTTTTTCGGAGGTAAATATAATGCACAAAAAATTCATATATACAGTCATTTTATTACTACTTTCTATAGGAGGAATACTGATGCTTATTTCATGCGAAACACAAGTTCAAAACATAACCCTTGAGTTCATCACCACCCCGCTGTGTACCGATGGTAAAACAAAATCTTTTCCGTACACAATAGTATGGGACGACAGCGAACTCGAGACAAAACCATCTGATTTTTCACCCACGCTCGCACGCACCGCTCTGGTCCTGTCTTCAACAGCATATGACTATCATTATGCACTCGATAATCTGGAAGCTATGCGTTTTGAGCACCTCGCAAAATTCAACTACGGTGATAATTATGATAGTGATGCAGTAGGCGTAGTGATTGCGTCCAGAGAAATCGGCGACACCACGCTTGTGTGTGTTGTACTACGTGGCACATACGCAAAAGAATGGTATTCAAATTTTGATATCGGCAAAGACATAAGTAAAACAAAAGTCCACAGCGGTTTTTCAAAAGCAAGCGAGTTTGCTTTTGAAAAGCTTGATATGTATATAGC
Source organism: Ruminococcus sp. (assembly GCA_045539655.1). Taxonomy (GTDB): domain Bacteria; phylum Bacillota; class Clostridia; order Oscillospirales; family Acutalibacteraceae; genus Ruminococcoides. Next base: position 41,753 of record JAZQFT010000034.1, read on the forward strand.
TAACTACGGAATAGACCGTGACCATTCAAAGTTTTTGGTCACCGGTCACTCCAGAGGAGCTGCTGTAGCAAATCTATTGTCAAAGTCTCTCATTGACACCTATGGTGCAGACAATGTCTACGCTTATACATTTGCTACCCCTAACACCACAACTAGCGACGATGCCCAAACTCCACGATACAGCGGAATATTCAACTTCGTCAATCCTGAGGATTTCATCGCATACGTACCGTTAGAAAAATGGGGGTTCACAAAATACGGTACAACAATAGTCTTTCCAAGTGAGGACACTGACGAGAACTATTCTCATATGCTCAACGAAGTTGCACAGCATTATAAAAAGTACAGTGGCAGAGAATTCAAGTCGTATAGCGGAACTACATCACAAGAAAAGTTTTTTGACAAAGCTTTTGAGCTGGCCCCAACAATAAAAGACTACTATGATACAAAGTATGAAATAGCTGGGCTACAACTCAGTCTTTATGATTATATGAATGTTGTGTGTGCAATACTCAACGAAGACAATCTCATTTCAAACGGGCTGATACTTCTGGGCTCTGATCAAACTCAATTTGAACAGTTGAAAGACTATATACTGATGGGTATGGATATGGAAAACGAAATGTTCTCGCTGGATTATGAATCTTCGCTCATTTCATATGCTCATCCTGCCGAAACATATCTGGCGTGGCTCGAAGTATATATAGCCCACCTTTGATTTGCTTTTTCTGTGCTACGGTAATATAATAGTGAAAAACACACTGAGGTGACTTATGAAAATCGTGGTGCTCGATGCTCAAACTATAACAAAAGGTGACATTTCCTTGAAACCTCTTCAAAAATTCGGAGAGGTTGTTACATACAACCTGACAAAATACGAAGATATAGCAGAGCGCATCAAGGATGCAGACGCTGTTATATGTAACAAAACACTTTTGGACAGCCATAGTCTTAAAGATGCAAAAAAACTCAAATACATCGGACTTTTTGCAACAGGCTACAACAACATTGATGTAAACTATTGTACACAACACGGCATCACAGTATGTAACGCCGGTTCATATTCAACAGATGCTGTTGCTCAGCACACCTTTGCACTGATACTTGAACACTACTCAAACGTCGGCAAATATAACGATTTTTGTCACAATGGAGGATGGCAGACAGCCGAAACCTTCTCTCCGTTTGTTTTCCCACTCAACGAAGTGAAAGACAAAACTATCGGCATCGTGGGCCTTGGTGCTATTGGTCAGAAAGTAGCTCAGATTGCTGATGCTTTTTCGATGAAAGTACTTGCCTTCAACCGCTCCAAAAAAAGCTGTGAATATGTAAAGTTCGTTGACTTTGATACCCTGCTCAAAGAAAGCGATATAATCACGGTTCACTGTCCACTCAACAATGACTCAAGCTCTATGTTCAATGCTGACACGTTCAGCAAAATGAAAAAAGGTGCGTTCTTTATCAATACTGCACGAGGCGGTGTTATGGTTGAAGAAGACCTGATAGACGCCCTTGAAAGCGAACATCTTTCGGGTGCTGCAGTAGATGTGTTGTCAGTTGAACCGATGAGCAAAGAAAGCAAACTTCCTCATACAAAAAACCTGCTCATCACGCCACACATCGCATGGGCACCAATTGAAACACGAGAGCGACTCATAGACATAGTCTGTGATAACATCGACTGCTTTATAAAAGGCACACCTAAAAACAAAGTGAATTGATAAAACAAAAGAGGCACAGCAAAGAGCTGTGCCTTTCTTTATTTTAATATTTACTTCGCATTTCTGTCAACAAAGCGAGCTCTGCGCTTTGAATAAATAATCTTCTGTCCGGAATATAGTCCATAGTAGCCTGACAACATAAAGCTTATAGCAAGAGCCACAGCGAACAGTACTATTGAACCTCCACTAAAAATCTCAACAGATAGCGCGAGTGAAGCCATCGGGCAGTTGACCACCGCACAAAACAGTGCGACCATACCAACAGCCGCCGCAAACGCAGGATCAAGCCCTAAAAAACTTCCGACAATATAGCCTAGTGATGCGCCGATGAAAAGTGTCGGAATAATCTCGCCACCTTTGAATCCAAATCCGATTGTTATCGCAGTGAACAGTATTTTGAGCAACGGATCATACCAGTAAATATCACCATATTCAAAAGCAGAATGTATCACAGCAGAACCGATGCCGTTGTATCTTGTGCCCAAAAGCAGTGTGAGCAACACTATGAGTACGCCACCTACTACAACTCTGAGGTAATCGTTTTTCAAAAACTTTTTGGAATATTTGTGAGCTATTCTTAGTGCCAGACAGAATAATATACCAAAAATCGCACACACGATACCAATAATAGCGACCTTGATAACTGACCACATCTCAATTTCAGGCACACTCGAAAGCTTGTATAGTATCGGTTTCAGGCCCATAAGCCTTGTGATAGAAAAAGAGACTATAGAAGATATGATACAAGGTACAAATGCGCTGTAGTAGAATATGCCGACAGAGATAACCTCCATCGCAAAAATAGTCGCTGTGAGTGGTGTGCCGAAAAGTGCAGAAAAAAGTCCGCTCATTCCGCACAGCACACATATATGCATATCTTTTTCATCAAGCTTGAAGAGATCTCCGATTTGTTCTCCGATACAACCTCCCAGTTGAATCGCAGCACCTTCTCTGCCGGCTGAACCACCGAAAATATGCGTGATGATGGTACTCAAAAAAATCACCGGTGCTAACCTTACGGGAACTTTTTCGTCACTTCTGATAGATTTCAATATAAGGTTAGTATCAGCTTTATCTGATAATTTGCTGATTTTGTACAAAAGCACAATCAAAAGACCACCGATAGGCAAGAAGAAAATAAGAAATTCGTTTGATTGTCTTAGCTTTGTAGCAAAGTCAACACAGAACCTGAATGCACCGCCTACGGCGCCACCGATAGCGCCGGTAAAAAGAGCAATAAACACCCATTTCAAAAACGAGACAATATACTGCCACACTCTGTGCAACTTATGTATAAATTTTTCTTTTACTGCGCCCATATTCAAACCACCTTTATATATTTTTATTATAACGACTCAACATCTCAAGTTCAAGACAAAACTCACAACAATACACATATTTTTGACTCAACAGGCAAAAATAATAAAAACAAAAAAGGTGATAATATGGATAATAGAAAGGTAGTGCTGATAGGCACAGGCATGGTAGGTATGAGCTTCGCTTATGCTGCTTTGAATCAAAACGTATGCGATGAGCTCGTGCTCATTGATATCAACCACGAAAAAGCCGTAGGCGAAGCGATGGATCTTAATCACGGACTTGCTTTTTCGAGAACCTCGATGAGAATATACGCAGGCGAGTATCAAGATTGTTCAGATGCTGATATTGTAGTGATTTGTGCCGGAGTCAATCAAAAAGAAGGCGAATCACGCCTTGAGCTGCTTTCCAGAAATGCAAAAGTGTTCGAATCTATTGTTCACCCTGTTGTGGAAAGTGGCTTTTCGGGAATTTTTTTAGTTGCAACAAATCCTGTTGATATTATGACAAGGATAACCTACATTATGTCGGGTTTTGATGAAAGCAGAGTCATCGGTACAGGCACCACACTCGACACCGCACGACTCAGATATCTGCTCGGAAAATACTTCAATATTGACCCACGCAATATGCACGCATATGTCATTGGTGAGCACGGCGACTCAGAATTTGTTCCGTGGTCACAGGCACTTTGTGCGACTAAGCCGCTGTACGATGTCATCAAAGATAACAAAGACATTTTCTCGTTATCAGAGCTTGAAAAAATCGCTGACAAAGTCAGAACATCAGCACAACAGATAATCAAAGCAAAAAATGCCACCTACTACGGTATTGGTATGGCGATAGTCAGAATAGTCAAGGCGATACTCCAAAACGAAAACAGCGTACTGACAGTATCTTCAAAAATGAGTGGTGAGTACGGTTTGAGAGATGTTTTTATAGGAAACCCATGTATCATAAATTCACTTGGGCTTCGTTCAAGGCTTGAGCTCTCACTAGAGCGTGATGAGTTCAAAAAAATCAGAGATAGTGCTGCAATATTATCTGACAGTTTCAATTCATTGAAACTGAGCTAAAAGTTCACAGTTTGTTCTTGAAAAGGTGTTTTTCTTGTGTTAATATATTCCTAACAACAAAAAAGGAAGATATTATGTTCAGAAATTTTTTCTACAAGCTCGCCCAGTTTATGCAAGGGCGTTACGGCAACGATAAACTCAACACTTTCTTGTTGATTATCACAGCTATTATTTATGTCATCAATCTGTTTGTACGTTCATCGTGGCTCTTCGTTGTTATGATGGTGCCTGTCGCTCTTTACATTTTTCGTGCACTTTCCAAGAACATCAACAAACGACTGTACGAAAACAACCAGTATGTTAAAATATACACAGTTTTTTCTAACTTTTTCAAGCGCCAGTACTACAAGGTGCGAGATTTCAGGACTCACCGCTACGTGAAATGCCCTTACTGCAAATCTCAACTCAGACTCAAAAAACGTACCGGAAATCAGAAAATACATTGTCCACGATGCAACGAAGATTTCAAGAAAAACATATTATTCTAAAAATACTAAACAAAAAGCACCTGAATTCTCAGGTGCTTTTTTTATACCGTTATCATAGGTCTGAGTTTTATGAATGTTCTTTCGCCGATTCCCTTCACGTTTTGTATTTCTTCAATATTTTTGAAACCACCATTTTCTTCTCTGTACTCAATTATCTTCTGTGCTGTGATGTCAGAGATTTCAGGAAGTGTGCACAGCTCTTCTATACCAGCTTTGTTTATATCAACAAGCTTTATATCGATAGTTTCAATCTCTTCAGCAGTATAATCTCGTTTATCTGTACTATCTTTTGTGATATCAAACACATTGAAAACAACTAAACACACAGAAAAAATAACTGCCAACACGATAATCAACCTGTGGCTACTCAAAAAACTCTTCATAAACACCACCTCTTTAAGATTATATAGCAAACAACTTTTCTTTACAATATATACCACAAAAAAGCAAAACATCTATTAACTCAACATACAAAAAAACAAATAAATTTATCTTTTTTATGGTGTTTATTCACATTGACTTTTATTACTCAAATCAATACAATATATACTAGATTTTATAATAGGTACGTTTGTTTTGATGAAAGGAGGAAAAACCGTGGTATTTTCAAGTTTGTTGTTTTTATTTATGTATCTGCCGATAGTACTTCTCATTTACTATGCAGTGCCATTCAAATATCGTAACCTTTTCCTCTTTTTTGCTAACCTTGTTTTCTACGGATGGGGCGAGCCGATTTACGTAACGCTGATGTTGTTTTCCACTGTTGTTGACTACACCTGTGGACATTTCATCGACAAGTATCGCACCAAAAACAAAAAAATCGCAAAAACCTTCCTTATACTATCTGTATGTATAAATTTAGGTTTGCTCGGCTTCTTCAAATATGCAGGTTTTATCACAGACACTCTGAATGCGATACCGTTCTTCTCACTTCCTAGCATCGAAGTTCCGCTTCCTATCGGTATCAGTTTCTACACATTCCAGACTATGTCGTACTCTATCGACGTATATCGAAACGACGCACCTGTACAACGCAATATCATCACATTTGGTACTTATGTTGCGTTGTTTCCACAGCTCATCGCAGGTCCTATCGTCCGATATAAAGACGTTGCTTATCAGCTCGATCACCGCAAAGAAACTCTCGCTGACTTTACAAAAGGTGTGAAAATCTTCTGTATCGGTCTTGCAAAAAAAGTTCTGCTTGCTAATCAGATGGGTCTTATGTGGGATAGCATTAGAGAATCAGGCGAAATCAACGGTTGGCTGGGATCCTGGATAGGAATCATCGGCTATGCGTTCCAAATCTACTTTGACTTTTCGGGTTATTCTGATATGGCTTGTGGTCTTGGTAATATGCTCGGCTTCGAGTTTCTCAAAAACTTTGACTATCCATATATTTCAAAATCCATCACTGAATTCTGGCGCAGATGGCATATCAGCTTAGGCACTTGGTTTCGAGAATACGTATATATTCCACTCGGTGGCAACCGCAAAGGTGTATTCCGCCAGATTATCAATCTGCTCATCGTATGGTTTTTGACAGGTTTCTGGCACGGTGCTTCGTACAACTTCATTCTGTGGGGTCTTTTCTATGGTTTGATTCTCATCATTGAGAAATTTGTCCTGAAAAAATGGCTCGATAAATCCCCTGCTTTTGTACAGCACATCTATTCACTTTTGCTCATCCTTTTCGGTTGGGTTATCTTCTACTTCACTGATATCACACAGCTGTGGGAGTTTGTCGTCAGTATGTTCTCTTTCTCAGGCATCGTTATTGGAGAAAGTGCACTGTCGACTGTTATCTCGTTCTTACCGCTTATTGCTATTGCGGGTATATCTTCCACACCGCTGTTTTCCAATATCTACAACAAGTTCAAAAACAAGAAATATATCGTTGTTTTAGAAACTGTTTTCTGCTTGTTTGTACTCTTTGTATGTACTGCATCACTGGTTAATCAGAGCTACAACCCATTCTTATACTTCAGATTCTAAGCAACAAAATTTTTAAGAGAGGAGCACAGTATGAAGAAAGCATTCAGGTTCTTGCCTACAATAGTCTTCATTGTTTTCATCTTTGCGATGACTATACTTTTCTTTGCACTCCCTAAAAAAGAATACAGCTCCTCAGAAAAGCGATATCTATCATCTTTTCCGACTCTCACCGTGGATACCTTTTTCAGCGGTGACTTTGGCAAAGACTTCGAAAAGTATCTTTCTGACCACACAGCTTTTCGTCATTTCTGGGTTGGTTTCAACTCTTACTACAATCTGTGCTTAGGAAACCCGTTATCAAACGGCATCTATCACTGCAGTGACGGATATCTTGTCAATGACCCGCCACAAACAGACAGATTTGATACTAACATCGACATTATCGCTGATTTTGCAAAATCAAAGGATATTAAATCCACAGTGCTGCTCGCACCATCAACCGGCTATGTCACAAATGATGTGTTGCCTAACAAGCACATCATCTATCACGACGACGAGCTCATCACAAATGCAAAGGAAACTTTCAAAGAAAACGACATAGCTTTTGTAGACCTGAGAAGCGAATTCAAAGAAGCATACCGCAACGGTGCCGATATCTACTACAAAACAGATCACCACTGGACAACCTATGGTGCACATCTTGCTTACTGCAATCTTTCTGACAAGCTCGGCTTCAAGCCTAACTCAAAAGACAGCTACGAAATCACCAAACACGAAGGCTTTTATGGCACAACATATTCTTCAAGTGGTTTTTGGCTGACTCAGCCTGACTACATAGAAGTGTGGGAGTCTAAAGCATCTAAAAACAAAGATATCACAGTCAGCATAGAAGACGGTGAAAAAAGCGTTGAGTCTGACTCAATGTATTTCTTAGATAATCTCAACGATGATGACAAGTATCCGGTGTTTTTAGACGGTAACCACCCATACACTGTCATCAAAAACAACGCTTTGATAAAGGAAGGTAAAGACAACAAGCTCCTCATTGTCAAAGACAGCTTTGCACACTCGCTCACTCCTTTCCTTGCTGACCATTTCAGCGAGATTGTGATGATCGACCTGAGATATTACAAACAGAGCGTGTCACAGCTTATCGAAGAAAACGATTTTTCACAGATGCTCTTTATCTACAGCATCGACAACCTTTCTACAGATACAGACATCGCATGGCTTGAATAAACACATAACAAAACCCCCGCATACGATTTGTATGCGGGGGTTATTTTTTCATGTTACTTTAATTTTGAGATATTTTCTCTTGCCTTTTTGATAACACGTAGGTCATTGTCATAAGTACATTTGTTGTGTACATCGAAAAGGTCAACCCAGATAAATGAATCGATTTCCTCTTTCTGTACTTTGACATCGGTTGAAAAAGTCTGTGCCATAAAGAACACTACTCTCTTTTTGATTCTGCCAAAAGGAGTGTAGTCAGAAACTTCTCTAAAGCTATCAACTATCTCAACATCAAGTCCGGTTTCTTCCTTGATTTCTCTGATAGCTGTCTGTTCCTCTGTTTCTCCCTTTTCAACATGGCCTTTCGGGAAGCTCCAGTATCTTCCGTTGTGGTTTTTAACGAGCAACACTTTGTAGTTATTCTCGTTCGCTTTGTGGATGATGATAGCACCGCAGGACTTTTCATAAAGACAGCTGAGTGACTCTATCTCAACGTTTCTAAGGCTACTGAGTTTTTCTTTGATTTCAGGCTCATAGTAAATCTCGCCTTCAGGAGCAACCACGCATTTTTGCTCTCCGTTTTTTAGAGTTGCGACAGCGATAACAACGCCTCTGAGAAAGTCAAAAACGTTTTTTCTGCTCAAAATGTACGAACTGACATTGTTCACGCCCTCCGCACTCGAATATCCCGAATACAAGCCTTCGCTTATCTCACCATATACATTGACTCTGACTCTTTTTGCGAGCATTTGCTGTCACACCTCCTTTTATTTTTTAGTCATATAATGTTCTGATTCTGTCAACCTGAATAGGAGCATTTGCTGCTACAATATTGTTGACAAAGAGCACCTCGCTGATACCATTATCAGCACAGTATTCTTTCAAATTACCATCAAAATATCTGAAATCTACAACGTGAACCTCTTCATAGTTAGCTGTGAAGAACGGTGCGATAGCGTTACCGTAGGATTCTTTTACGATCGCGATTTTCTTTCCGTTGCTGAGGTCTTCGTTATATTCCACAAACAGCGGACAGTCACCCCAGATAAACACACCGTAAGCATATGGTCCTGAAGTAGCACCCTCATACAGCACGGTAGTCTGGTATGGTTCTTCGCCCGGATTATCTGTACGCATAGCGTATGTGTTATAAGGAAAAGTCCAGTAGTGAACTGTGTCTAAGTTGTTGTACAATCCACCGTCACAATAAAGCAGTGAACCCTCAAAGCCATCAACCTTATGTTCTGTACAAACAGAAAGGTCGAGCACTTTCTGATCAGTCTGTTCACAGAAAGCCTTGTATGCATAATAAGCACCCAGGCCTGTCCAGTGGTGATCTGTGTTGAAGTAGATGTACTCCTTGCAATGTTCAGATAGCTCATTGTAGCAGTTGATAGAAATAACGTCTTCGGTATAGCCCTCATAAATAGCTCTGATGTTATCAGGCTGGTTGTTGGACTGTACGTCACCATTTTCAATCATTCTTTTCGGAAGTCCGAACTCAATGTGGTTTGGTACAATCATATTGTACACCTTGACATCATCACCGACAGAAGCCTTGAACTCCGAGATACAATCAGCATAGTCCTGAGCTGAGGTGTCAGAGCCTGCAAAAAGCTCGTACGCTGCGTTGTTGTAGATATAAACAGCACTGTTGCCCGATGAGTAATAACCCTTACTCTTTTTATCTTCGTCAGGAATATCCGGCTCTTTGAATGAAAGTGTGACCGGTGCCTCAGTTGCAACGACTGTCTCAGCGACTGTTTCTTCAGTCTTTTTATCATCACCGATAGAAAACAGCGCCCTAATGCCGGCTACTAGCAAAGCTATAACAAGAATAAGGATAAGGAGCATTATACCAACGATTGTAGCACGTCTTGCAAAAAGCTTTTTCTTTCTCTGTTTTTCACGTTCAAGTGCTCGACGGGCATTTCGTCTTTCGATATAATCTCTGTCTTCGTTGAAATTATAGTCCATTTGCGCTCCTCCTTCCTGTTCAAAACAAAAATACACACTACATTATACTACAAAGCAACATTTTATACAACTAAAATTTTCACAAATATGATATTTTCTTGAATTTTTCGACGAATTTTTTGTCTGTATATTTTATACGCAACCAATTTTGTTGCAAATTCGACTAATATATGGTAGTATAAATTGATTAGTTTATTTTAGAAGGTGATTGTTTTGACATACAATTTCTCAGACAAAGTGCTGGCACTAAAGCCGAACGCTATCAGAGAAATACTAAAAAGCGCTTCTGACCCGGGAGTTATATCGCTATCAGCTGGCAACCCTGCTCCTGATGCTTTCCCTGTAGATGCTATCAAAGAGATTTCAAAAGACTTGCTCGAGAATAACCCTATCGGTGTTTTGCAGTATGGTATTTCTGACGGATATACACCGCTTAGAGATACACTCAAATCATATCTGAAAGAAGAGCTTGATATCATCAAAGAAGACGACGAGCTCATTATAGTATCCGGTGCACAGCAGGTTATGGATATAGCCGCTAAGACTTTCTTGAACGAACACGATACTCTCATTTGTGAAGCTCCGTCGTTTGTCGGCGCACTCAACACCTTTCGAAGCTACAACGTTGATTTAGTGGGTGTTAGTGTCGAAAAAGATGGCATGGATATGAATGAACTCGAAGCAAAGCTCAAAGCCTATCCTAACACAAAGCTCATTTACACTATACCTAATTTCCAGAATCCGTCAGGCGTTACTATGAGTTTAGAAAAACGCCACAAGCTCTATGAACTCGCTAAAAAGTATGATGTTCTTATCATCGAAGACAACCCTTACGGTGACCTTCGATACGATGGCGAAGATGTACCATGCATCAAGAGCTTTGATGATAGCGGTATCGTTATCTACTCAGGCTCATTCTCAAAGGTAGTAGCACCGGGAATAAGAGTCGGCTTCATGGTCGCAAACAACGCTGCTATGGCAAAGATGATCGTGTGCAAACAAGGACAGGACGTTCACACCACAATGTGGTCACAGCTTGTTTGCAACGAGTTTATGACAAAGTACGACTACAAAGGTCATCTGAGGAAACTTAGAGCACTTTACAAAGAAAAAGCTGACCTTTGTATGAATCTACTCGACCAGTATGTTGTTCCTACGGGCATCACATATAATAAAATCGAGGGTGGTCTGTTCATATGGTGCACACTGCCAAAGAACGTTGATATGCTCGCATTCTGCAAAGCTCTTACAGAAAAGAAGGTCTGTGTCGTGCCGGGCAACGCTTTTCTGACCGACAGTTCAACCCCTTGCGATTCTTTCAGAATCAACTTCTCTACCCCAACCGACGATGAACTCACAAAGGGTATCAGAACCATCGGCGAAGTCGCAAAAGATTTTATAAAATAACTACTATTATAGATTTAACAAAAGGTGATTTTTATGCAAGAAACTACTCAAACTACAAGCAAGAAAAAGGTGGTACTTTCAGCCATTCAGCCCAGCGGTACTATCACACTGGGCAACTACCTGGGCGCTGTTCGCAACTGGGTAAAAATGCAGGAAAATGATGAGTATAACTGCCTTTATGCGCTGGCTGACTTACACACTATCACAGTAAGACAGGAAACAGCGAATTTCAGAAAAAACCTCTACGATGCATACGCTTCTATCTTAGCTTGTGGTATCGATACTGAGAAATCTCCGTTTTTCATCCAGAGCCACGTTGCAGCTCACTCTCAGCTTGCTTGGATACTCAACTGTTACACACAGTTTGGTGAGCTTTCACGTATGACACAGTTTAAGGACAAGAGCTTGAAGCACGCTGACAATATCAACGCTGGTTTGTTTACATACCCTGTACTTATGGCAGGCGATATTTTGCTTTATCAGGCAGACCTTGTTCCTATCGGTGCTGACCAGAAACAGCATCTTGAGCTTGCACGTGATATTGCAACACGTTTCAATGGTATATATGGAAACACCTTCAAAGTTCCTGATGGTTTTATCCCGAAAAACGGTGCAAGAGTTATGAGCCTTCAGAACCCTACAGCCAAGATGAGCAAGAGTGACGAAAACGTAAATGCGTGTGTACTTCTTACTGACTCTGATGATGTTATCATGAAGAAGTTCAAGCGTGCTGTTACTGACAACGACGCAAAAGTTTTCTACGGCGAAGGCAAACACGGCATCAACAACCTTATGTCTATCTACTCAGCTGTCACAGGCCTTACATTCGAGCAGATCGAGCACGACTTTGACGGAAAAGGATACGGTGATTTCAAAACTGCTGTCGGCGAAGCTGTTATCGCAGAGCTTTCTCCTATCAGAAAACGTTACGAAGAATACGTCAAAGACAAAGCTTATCTTCAGGAATGCTATGCTAAGTCAGACGAGTTTGCAAACCGTCTTGCACAGCGTACACTTGACAAATGCATGAAGAAAATCGGCTTTATCTTGAAGTGATTTACAAAAACAAAAACCGCAGGTTTTCACCTGCGGTTTTATTTTTAGCCTTTTATAATCAAAGCATTTCTGCCTTTGAGAATGAGTGTTTCACCGTCGATATCATATTCGCCCAGCATAAATACGATCTCGCCGACGTTTTTCAACTGTACCGTCTTTTTCTCTGAAGACACATTGAAATACACTGTGAAATCACCACGCTTATAGATAAAGAGGTTGTCGCCCTTTTGTGCGTGAACCACCTCAAAGTCAGACCCGTTACGCAGGTCTTCGTACTGATGACGAAGTGCGATGAGAGTCTTCAGATTTTCATAGATGCTTTCCTTTTTGCCGATATTGTTTTCAACAGTAGGAGCATCAGCACTTTTATCAACAGGAAGATAAAGCTTTTCTTCATCGGCACTGGAAAAGCCTAAGTTCTTTGAGCTATCCCACTGCATCGGAGTACGAGAACCTGTACGAGAGAAGCCACCTTCCTTTGAAACTAAATCTGTCTGATAACGCATACCGATTTCATCACCATAATATACAAAAGGCACACCAGGCATAGTCATCATAAACGTGTGTGTGAGCTTGATCATATCATTGCTCATATAAAACGTAGCACGTGGCATATCGTGGTTGTTGGTCATAAAACAGATATAACCGTTGTCTTTAGTCAGAGGATAGTTGGTGAGATATTCATCAAGGAAGGTAGTGAGGTCACCCTGTGCATCATCCGAGAAAAAGCTCTCGTTCTTCTCATCGACCAGATAACGGAAAAGCGTTGAATAACCGTTGCCGTAGTGATCAAGGTAGAAGTCCATATGGAAACCACCGTCATTGATGGAACGCTGTGGATTGCACCATTCTGACACAAGGGCACACTGTGGATAATCCTTGTCCATCATCTCTCTGACAGAAGCCCATATTTTTGATGTGGCAATTTTTTCGTCATCATTCTTAACAAGTGAATCTGCCATATCAACCCTGAAACCATCTACGCCGATATCAAGCCAGTAGCGCATAATATCTTTAATGAGCTCGACGGTTTTTTGAGCTTCTATTGAGTCGTGCGGAATCTGCCACTGTGGATGAGTAACGTCGTAGAAACCGTAATTGAGCGCAGGCTGTGAAGAAAAATAGTTTATGAGATAGTTGCCGTCACGCTCACACATACCGCACATAAGTCTGTACTGCGGTGGTGCGTCCCAGACTGATTTTGTGAAGATATAGCGGTCGCTATATTCATTGTGCTCAGCTTTTTTAGCCTGCAAAAACCATTCGTTTGTATCACTTGTATGACCGGGCACAAGGTCAAAAAGCACCTTGATGCCCATCTCATGAGCAGTACAAAGCAGTTCTTTTACGTCATCGAGTGTGCCGTATCGAGGCGCTACCTTTTTGTGATCTCTGACATCATATCCTGCGTCCATAAACGGTGAGTCATAGATAGGGTTTATCCACAACGCATTGCATCCAAGCTCTTTGATATAAGTAAGCTTTTTGATGATACCCTGTATATCACCGATACCGTCACCGTTACTATCATAAAAGCTCTGTGGATAAATCTCATAAAAAACAGCATTTTCTAACCATTTTGGCATAGTGCAAATCTCCTTGAATTTTTAATATTTTCTACCTTTAATTTTATCATCAGCGAGATTTTGTGTCAATAATACGGTGATTTTTAGCTTCCAAAAACTCACCATTGCATACAAAAGCCCTTTCGCATAGTATGTATATAGACAGATACCAAACACAGAGGAGGGCATATACTTGAAAATTTCTCAGCTATCTAACGACAAGCTAATGATAACCTTGTGTAATGACGATATGAAAAGCTTTGAGCTCGAATTTGATGATATGGGGCTTAGTGACCCGCATTCAAAAAAGATAATTACAAGACTGTTGAGTCTTGCTTGTACGAGCAACTCTATCGTTCTCGACAACAAAATAATACTATGTGAAGCCCTGCCTACAGACAACGGATGTGTGCTATTTATATCGCTGAAAGACAAACAACACAAACGCAAAAAGTACCGCATAAAACGCATCACAGAATATCCTTGCTATCGGTTTGAATGTGTCGAAGACTTGCTGTCAGCTGTTGAAAAGCTATACTACACCGATGTACTTTTCTACAACAACTCAGCTTATATGTATAAAGACAGATACTACCTTGTTTTTGACTATCCTATTGTTCCAAAAAAGGCAAAGAGTATTCTCTTGGAATTTGCAAACACCGTAAAGGGTACAAAGCCGTTTGTTGCACGTCTTCACGAAAGTGCAACCACCCTGTCGAGTGGCAACGCAATCGTTCATATCGGAACTTCACTTTGAACTTGAATAAATAAATCAAACGACGTATAATAAAATAGAAGTAAAAAGCAAGGTGATACAATGTTTGAGTTAGTACAAGTCAGCGAACAATGCTATTTCATAGAAAGTCCGTCAAAAGTCGGCATATATCGTCAAAACGAAAAAGATGTATATCTCATCGACTCCGGTTCTGACAAAGGAAGTGCAAAGCGGACACTGCGCATCGCAAATGAGCAGGGCTTCAATATTAAAGGCATCATCAACACACATGCCCACGCTGATCACATCGGAGGCAACGCATATATACAAAATGAAACAGGATGCGACATCTTCTGTTCAACAATAGATATTCCGTTCATTGAGCATACTCTCATCAATCCGCTACACATCTACGGCGGATATTTTCCGCAGGATTTGCGTCACAAATTCTTTTTAGCAGAAAGCAGTAAAGCAAAGGATATATCTTCTCCTGAGTTTCCGAGTGAACTTAAAATCTACGATATATCAGGTCATTCGCTCGGTATGATTGCGATTGTCGCTCCGGACGGGACTGCTTTTGTGGGCGATATAGTGTCAAGTGAGTTTATCCTGAAAAAATACGGCATCACCTATCTGCTCGACATAAAAAAACATCTTATGTCACTCGAGTTTGTTGAGAATATGGATGCAAAGCACTTTGTGATGTCACACGTCGATACAGTAGACGATATCAAACCACTGATAGACCTAAACCGCAGAAAGATTTTTGAAATAGCCGACAAAATACTGGAGCTTCTCAAAGAGCCAAAATCTTTCGAAGTTTTGCTCAAAGAGCTGTTCTATCACTACGAGCTTTCTATGAATTTCAAACAGCACTCACTGGTTGGCAGTACTGTGCGCTCATATTTAAGCTGGCTCAAAGAAGACGGCAAAGTAAAAACACAGATAGTCGACAACATCCTTTTGTGGAATTCTGTTGATTAAGCAAAGTTACTTTCACTGATATATTCAACTAAAAATCACGTTACTAAAGCAGATGTAATAAATATGCATCTGCTTTTTTTGTTGACATAAAAAACTGCAGGTGATATTCTTTAAATGTAAGTTTACACCAAAAACTTTTCCTGCGGAGGGATTATTATGACAAAAAGAATCGTATCTTTGATTATGGTGCTCGTGCTATCGCTGAGCGTGCTCGCTGTTGCTCCTGTATCAGCTGCACAGGTCGAAGACTGGGCAGAAACTTCAGCAAACAATGGCTGGTATAGCGTATATGACGATGCAATATATTATGGCGATTATAAATACTTGGGAAACAAATATTACAGTGATATGGCTTCGGAATTCTTTTTGTATGATTTAGATTTCAACGGAATCCCTGAGCTAATAATAAGTGATGGCTCTAGGTTACTAAATAAAGGCTCTAATCACTATGTTTATACGGTGATAAACGGCAGCATAACCTATTGTGGTAGTCTGGGAGACTGTCTCCCAAGATTTTTTAATCATATGAATAGTAGCTACAAAGGACTTTATTGTGTCAGTAATATAGACGGCTTAGCTTGGTGTGACTACTACTATATGAAAAACAATAAAATTGTAAAAAAAGAAATTGTTCATATAGACACGATAAGTAATATGCCTTCAATTAAAACAACTGTTTACGACAAAACCTTATATAGCGCATATAAAAAAGCCACTAAAACAGATAAGAACGCTTCCTGGAGCGGTCGCACACCAAAATACCCTATTGAAACCTACACTCGTTCAGAAATCTACTCAATGGGTTGGGACAAGTTCGTTGGAAAGTACCAGTACCTTGCTATTCCGAAGGTCAAGAAGTTTGAAAATGTGAACGGTGGCGTGAAGGTCACTTGGAACAGCGTCAAGGGTGCTGAAAACTACCGATTGTATGTAAAAAGTGGAGATAGCTGGAAAACAGTCGGCACAACAACAGGTACCTCCCTCACTCACAAAACTTCAAATTCAGGAAAAACCTATACATATACTGTCAAGTGCCTCTCAGCAGACAAAAAGAGGTCTACAAGTCGATTTATCAGCGCAGGCTTCAAGAACAAATTTATCGCAACACCAAAGCTGAGAAGTATCAAGAACAAGAGCGATGGTGTACGCTTTGTGTTCTATCAGGTGAAAGGTGCTGCAAAGTACAGAATCTATCGCAAAACAAGCGGCACTTCATGGAAGAAGGTCGGCGATGTATCGAGCAAGAAAGACTACTTCCTCGACAAAACCGCAAAGAAAGGTAAGAAATACACCTACACAGTGCGTTGTGTCACTTCAGATGGCAAAAAGCACGTCAGTGGATACAACAAAACAGGTCTTACAATAACACGTAAATAGCTACAACATAAAAAGCCTACCTTTTCTAAAGGTAGGCTTTTATTTTGCGTTATTTTATGTCAAAAATCTTTCTGACATTTTTTGAAAGAATCATTTCGTTTTCTTCTTCGGTGAGCCCTATAGCCATAAAACGCTCGAGCTCTTCCTCTGGATCCCACATAGGATAGTCCGTCGCAAAAAGCACGTGCTGAGCACCATAGGTATGGATAACTTTTTTTGCTGCCTGCGGAGTTATCGCATAAAGGCTTGAAGAACAGTCAACGTAAAAATTTTCTATACCTGCGTACACCTTGCACGCATCTTCCCACATCGACCAGCCACCGAAATGTGCTCCGATAACAGTAAGGTTTTTATACTCTTTGAGCACAGGGAGCAGACGGTTAGGGTTAGAATAGTCATAGCGGTTGTCACCCGTGTGCATCAGAACAGGGAGTCCCTTTTCCTGACACAGGTCGTATATTTTGAGACACCTCTTGTCATCTATCGCAAACTGTTGGATATCAGGATGGAGCTTCACTCCCTGAAGTCCAAGTGAGATAAGATGCTCAACATCGCCCTTCTGGTCTTCACTATCAGGATGGAGTGTACCAAGACCTGTGAGTAACCCTTTGTGCTCATCAACACTCTTAGCAATAAACTCGTTGATAGATTTCACCTGATGTGGAGTTGTCGCAACAGATTGCACGATAAAGTGGTCAACCCCTGCTTTCTTACCACGAGCGAGCAAGTCCTTCGTAGTACCCTCGCATTTGGAAACAATATCATAAAAACGGTCAGTGCCACCCACTGCTTTGCTGGCTATTTTTTCAGGATAGATATGACAATGTGAATCAATAACTTCGTAATTTCTATACATTATGCTGTCTCCACACTATTTGCTTTTTGCAGACCGAGCTTTTCAACAGCCTGCTCACGCATTTTATACTTCATGATTTTACCGGCAGCATTGGTAGGGAAAGAATCAACAAAATCAACATAGCGTGGCACCTTGTGTCTAGCCATATTAGCGCCGATGTACTCTTTCATTTCAACTTCGGTCATAGTTTCGCCGTCTTTTAAGATAATGCAAGCCATGATTTCTTCACCGTACTGCTCATCAGGGACGCCAATGACCTGAACATCGGACACCTTTTCGTGAGTGTAAATAAATTCCTCAATTTCCTTAGGATAGATGTTCTCACCACCACGGATAATCATATCTTTGAGTCGGCCTGTGATACGGTAGTTTCCGTCTTTTGTACGACAAGCCAAATCACCTGTGTGGAGCCAACCGTCTTTGTCGATAGCCGCAGCTGTTGCCTGTGGCATTTTGTAGTAACCCTTCATGATGTTGTAGCCACGAGCAAGGAATTCGCCCGGTACTTCATCAGGACAATCTTCACCTGTTTCAGGATCAACGATTCGACACTCGATTTCAGGCAGAGCACGACCAACCGTAGTAACTCTTACCTCAAGAGGATCATCAGTCGAGCTCATTGTGCAACCAGGAGAAGCCTCTGTCTGACCATAAACGATAGTAATTTCTTTCATATTCATTTTATCTACTACGTCCTGCATAACAGAAATAGGACAAGGCGAACCCGCCATAATACCTGTACGCATATATGAGAAATCAGTTTTATCGAAATCCTCGTGCTCAAGAAGAGCGATGAACATAGTAGGAACACCGTGGAAAGCTGTGATGTGCTCATTGTTGATACAAGAGAGCGCAGGCTTCGGTGAAAAATACGGAAGCGGAAGTATAGTACCACCGTGAGTCATAGTAGCAGTCATAGCAAGCACCATACCAAAGCAGTGGAACATAGGCACCTGGATCATCATTCTATCAGCAGTTGAAAGATCCATTCTGTCGCCGATACACTTGCCGTTGTTCACAATGTTATAGTGAGTGAGCATAACACCCTTAGGGAAGCCTGTAGTACCTGATGTGTACTGCATATTACATACATCATCTTTATCTACAAGAGCTGCCATACGGTGCACTTCAGAAAGCGGAACTTTTGACGAAAGCTCTACGGCATCAGTCCATGTCATACAGCCTTTCTGCTTGAAACCTACTGTGATAACATTTCTCAGGAAAGGCAGACGCTTTGAATGAAGCTGTGTGCCCTCTTTTGTATTTTCAAGCTCAGGACAAAGCTGTGCGACGATCTTGCCGTAGTGAGTGTCCTTTGAGCCTTCTGTCATAATGAGAGTGTGAGTATCTGACTGGCGTAGCAGATATTCAGCCTCGTGGATTTTGTATGATGTGTTGACAGTAACTAAAATTGCGCCGATTTTTGTAGCAGCCCAAAATGCTATATACCACTGTGGCACGTTAGACGCCCACATAGCAACCTTAGAACCTGCTTTTACACCCATAGCAATGAGTGCACGAGCAAAAGTATCAACATCATCTCTAAATTCGCTGTATGTTCTTGTGTAATCAAGAGTAGTATATTTGAACGCATACTGGTCAGGGAATTCCTCGACCATTCTATCAAGTACATCAGCAAAAGTCGCATCGATAAGAAGGTCCTTTTTCCACACGTACTTTCCTGTTCTTGATTTATTGTGATACAGAGTCTTTTTGTTCTTTGATGTGTCATCAAACTGCTTCATAAACTCTTTGTACTGGGAAAAGATGATTTCCATATCATCAATCTCTTCGCACCAGGAAGGATCCCAGATAAGCGAAATATAACCATCGTAGTTTACTGAGCTTAAAGAAAGCATCATTTCTTTTACAGGGAGATCGCCCTCACCCGCTAAGCAGTATTCGACCTTGTTGTCAACCTTTTTAGCATCAGAAAAATGCACGTGCTTTACATATGCACCAAGGTTTTTGATGACCTGCTCAGGTGTTTCACCACAAGTAAAGTAAGCGTGGGACAAATGCCACAGTGCAGCAACATTGTCGCTCGCAAAGCTGTCGAGCACCTCGCACAAATCCTTTGTAGATGCAAAAAGCCCTGATGTTTCAACAAGTAAAATAACGTTTTTCTCAGTAGCTTTTTCAACCACTGACTCAATAGTTTTCTTGACCTGATTGATAGCATCTTCTTTGTTATTGCTGTCAAATGCACGCATACGGATATGCGGAATACGCAGGTTGGAGGCTATCTCAATACAAGAGTTGATTTCGTCGATAGTGCCTTTTTCTGTCAAAGGGTTTGCAATATCAGACACCACGTCGATACACGGAATTTCGAGCCCTTTTTCAAACAAACGTCTGAGAGTAGCTGCTGCGGTATAATCATGGAAAGCACCGTCTTTCTCAGTGAAAAGGCGGTTATTGATATTGTGCAGCTCAATACCCTTGAAACCAAGGTAGTTCGCCGCATCACAAAAATCTTCAAACTGGCTGTTGTGCCAGCCTTTTGTAGAAAACGAAAGCTTCATTTATTACGCCTCCTCATAGACAATTTTGTTCACAGCGTTTAAGTATGCTCTGATGCTTGCACCAATAATGTCGGTGGAAATACCGTTACCGCTGTAGAGCTTTGAGCCGTTTCTGAGTTTTACAATAGCACTGCCCATAGCTTCTTTGCCCTGTGTTACTGACTGAATCTGGAAATCATCGAGCTCGTAGTGATGGCCGATAATCTGGTCGATAGCAAGGAAAGCCGCATCAACAGGTCCGTCGCCGATGCAAATACCCTGTAACTGCTCACCGTCTTTTTCCAGAGTGATCTGAGCACTTGAGTTGATGATATTACCGCTGTTGACTATATAGGAAACGAGCTTATATGTGGCAGGAACCTGCAGTGCAACAGACGCAACAATAGCATCGAGTTCTTTAGCTCCAACGTTCTTTTTCTCTGCAACACGTAAGAACTCTTCATACACCTTAGCTTCGTCTTCTTCAGACAGATCATAGCCGAGCTTTTTGATAGCAACTGCAACATCGTCTGAGGTATCTTTAGAATCAAGGTGAATAGTATTTTCATCAGTCCCTGTTACGCTGACAGCTGAATTCTCGTTGTTAGCGTTTTCAGCGATGCGGTTGATCTGCTTAATGATTCTGTGCATTTCTGTGAAGCGTACGCCGGACTCAAAACCATAGGTATCACCACAGTTTTTGATCATGGTAACGAACTCTTCGAGAGGGACACATTCGCCGTCTACTGCTGTTTTTACAACATCGACGCCTTTTCTGCATGACAAGATAGACGATGCTATAGCAAGACCATTTTTGTTGTCACATTTCACGCCCATAGTAACATCAGCTTTTTTGCCGATTTTTTCTGCAAATTCTGCAAAATCATCAGGCATCATAGAAGAAGCTGAATCACATATAGAAATAGCTGTCGCACCGCTTTCACGCGCTGCTTTCACAGCATCCTTGAGGAAGTCTTTTTCTGCTCTTGTGGCGTCAATCGCACAAAACTCAACATTTTCACAGTAGCTTTTCGCCTTTTTTACACACTCTTTAATATGTGCAATCATCTTGTCAGCCTTTTTGTGACATGTGTACTCCATAAGTGCCGGAGAAACAGGGAGCTCAACACGAATACAAGGCTTGTTTGCATTAGAGAGAGCCTGTGCTGCGTTGTCGATACTATCGAGTGTGCTGCCTGCCGCTACAGAAATCACACTCTTTTTCACAAAAGATGCTACTGTGCGCACAAATAAGATGTCTGTTCTTTCATTCATAATTTCAGGTAGCTCAATAATATCTACTGATAGTTTCTCTAGTTGACGAGCGATTTCGAGCTTTTCTTTGAAGCTGAATCTGCTGTTTTCTTTGCACAATGTTGTGTCTGCAATTTTGATTTGTTTCATAAGGATCTATCCTCTCTAAATAAATAATAAGCAAAATAAAAGTCCCCAAGGCATAGCCTCAGGGACGAAAGTATCGCGGTACCACCCTGTTTACTGATATAAAACCAGTCAACTTAGCAGGCTCTAACAAGCCTTTTGCCATGGTAACGGGGCACACCGTAACCGCTTAATCGTTTCAGCGGTTCTGCTCCAAAATGAGACTTCTTCATCCGTTTCTGCCGTCTTGCACCGACCGACGACTCTCTGAAAGAAACTGTGGATGGAAAATAATTTCTTCATCGCATTTAAAAATATTGGTATAACTATAACACAGACATTTTGAGATGTCAACAAATAAGCGTTAATTTTTTCACTTTTAACATTATCTCTCACATATTATGCAAAAGTAACTGTAAAAATCACCAAAAATAAAAGGCTCTCTTTTGAGAGCCTTTTTTGTGTTGCTATTACTTATATTTCAAAACATAATCACCGAAAATCATGTCGCCACTTTCTCTGATTTCAACAGCAACCTCAATCACAGCTGTTTCTTTTGTTCCGTCTTTATAGTGAGCAGTTACAGTTATTGTATCACCAAAATAGTTAGTAAAGTCTTCACTGTTTTTCAGATTCTCCGTTGTAAAACCCCTCATATCTTCATCGCTAATCTGCGTGATATCTTTCTCAAAAAACTCTGCCGCTTTTTCATCTATGCTCACGTTATACCAGCCGACAAAAATGTAGTTTTCATCTTCGCTGTTGTATGGTATATTCATAAGCTTTTTGCCTTTTTGAAAATAGTCATTCTGTTTTATCCCGTCATCTCCTGTGAGCATCTGTTCTTTAAGCTCAGGTATAACATAGTACAACGTACCCTTTTCACATTTATAGTCAAAAGTTTCAACGTCTTCTCCGTTCATACTAAAGTAAACAGGCTCTATCGAAACCACTCCGTTTTCAAAATTAATATCTCCGCCCAAGCCTTTTTCTTCTTTCGGACAAAGCTCTACTTCAACATTTTCGAGCATCACCGGTTCACGCTCGGCAGCTGATGCAGATATTGAAAATCCTTTTGGAGTTTGGCCATAAGTTTCTTCGCCGTTTTGCGTCTTGATAGTCTGAAAAAACACTACACCGAATATCAGCACTACAGCAACAACAGATGTTGCTAAAGATAAACCTCTTGAACGTTTTTCTTTTGACTTGTTTTCGCTCAGCTCAACATCAAAAGCTACCTGACTTTTGCGTGCACAATAGCTTTTTAGCATAGCATCTAAATCTTTATCTTTTATTTTTTTGTTCATAAGTAAGCCTCCTTTTAAGCTCTGCCCTAGCAGAAGACAGCCGTGATTTGACTGTCCCAGCAGGTACTTTGATTATTTGTGAGATTTCCGTGATACTGAGATCTTTGAAATAATACAAAACAATAACGATTTTTTGCTTTTTGCTCAACGAAGAAATCGCTTTATGCAGTTCAAGGTAATCATCTTTGTTCTCATCATCTATCTCAGGGATAGAGTTAAAAAACGTCCGCTCTTCCTCATCACTGTGGAAGCTTTTTCGCTTTTTTAAAAACGAAGAATTCAGAGTATTTTTGTACGTGTTTACACATATAGCGTACAGCCATTTATCAAAAGGCTTCGACTTGTCATATTTTTTGTAGTGCCTCATTGCTTTGAGCCACGTATCCTGAAACAAATCTTCAGCATCAGCCACATTTGAGCACAGCGATATACACAACCTCGTCATGTCACAACTGTATCGTTGTATGTAGGCTTCAAACTCAGTTTTCAATCATCTTCCTCCTTTTGAAAGCTTTCACTATATATACAAATAAAACAGAGCTTTGGTTCACTTTGAATAAAAATAACAAAAAAGGCTCTCAAAAGAGAGCCTTCATCTTTGCTTTATTTAGTGGCGATTAAAGTTCTACTGTCCAGCCAAATGAATCTTCAAGCTTGCCCCACTGGATGCCTGTTAAAGTATCATAGAGGTGCTGTGTAGTTTCGCCGATTTCGCCGTTATTTACAGTGTATTTCTTGCCTTTGTAGCACAGCTCACCGATTGGTGAGATAACAGCTGCTGTACCGCAACCCCATGCTTCTTCAAGAGCACCGTTTTCCATAGCTTCTTCAAGTTCATCGATAGAAAGCAGACGCTCAGTTACGTTGTATCCTTCTTTTCTGAGCACTTCAAGACAGCTCATACGAGTGATACCAGGTAAGATTGAGCCTGAAAGCATTGGTGTGATGATTTCACCATTGATTTTGAACATAACGTTCATAGCGCCGACTTCTTCAATGTATTTTCTCTCTACACCGTCGAGCCAGAGCACCTGTGAGTAACCAAGTCGCTCAGCACGCTCACCTGCACGGTTAGAAGCAGCATAGTTACCGCCACATTTAGCGTAACCTGTACCACCTCGTACAGCTCTTACGTCTTCATCTTCGATCATAATCTTAACTGGGTTGATGCCCTCTGCATAGTAAGAACCAACAGGAGAAGCGATGATGATGAATGTAGCATTTGCTACTGCATGAACACCTAAACTTTCGTCATTACCAAACATAAATGGTCTGAGATACAGTGAAGTACCCTCGCTGTGTGGAGTCCAATCCTGCTCGACCTCAACGAATTTGAGGAGTGCTTCAAGTGCATCTTCCTCTGGAATCTCAGGCAAGCAAAGACGCTCAGCAGAGCGGTTCATACGTCTGATGTTTTCGATAGGTCTGAAAAGCTGAACCTTTTTGTCAGCACGTCTGTATGCCTTGAGTCCCTCAAAAATCTCTGAACCATAGTGGAGCACAGTTGATGCAGGGTGGATAGAAAGTTTTTCGAACGGAACGATTCTTGCATCGTGCCAACCCTTATCCTTGCTGTAGTCCATAATAAACATATGGTCTGTGAAAATCTTACCAAAACCTAAAGCACTTTCGTCAGGTTTAGCCTTAGGTGTAGTTGTTTTTGTGATTGTAATATTCATCTAAAACACCTTCTTAAAAATATTGTGTTCAAAAATTAGCTATTAGCACCGAGTTCAAGAGCCTTGATGTTGAGCTCTTTCATATCTGCACGCTTTGCAGAAATAACTTTTGCTAAACCGTTTTCGATACCTGTCTGAGTATAGTCACCGAGCTCTTTGAGCATCTTACCCATAACTATCATATTAGCAAGGGTAGGAATACCGTTGTCAGAAGCGAGCTGTGTAGCTGGAATATAGAAAACATTTACGTCATCACGCTCTACCTTACGCTCAATAAGTGTAGAGTCAGCGAAAATGAAACCGCCCGGCTTAACGTCTTTTTCAAAACGGTCAAGTGATGGGAGATTTAATGCAACCAGTACATCAGGTTTAGACACGATAGGTGAACCTACAGGCTCGTCAGATATAATAACTGAACAAGAAGCTGTGCCGCCACGCATCTCAGGACCATATGATGGAAGCCAACTTACCTGTTTGTCTTCTGTGAGTCCCTTATAAGCGACAAATTTACCTGCGAAAAGAATACCCTGACCACCAAAGCCGGAGAATAAAAACTGTGTAGTAGCCATTATGCTTCCTCCTTTGCTGATCTGTCTTTATAAACGCCGAGTGGATAATATGGGAGCATATTATCGTCAATCCACTTGAGTGCATCAACAGGAGTCATACCCCAGTTTGTAGGACAGCTGGATACAACCTCAACGAGTGAAAAGCCTTTGCCGTCGATCTGGTTCTGGAACGCCTTTTTGATAGCTTTCTTAGCGTTTTTGATATTTTTAACTGAGTTTACTGTTACACGCTCAAGGTACTCAGGACCTTCAAGCTGTGATAACATCTCACAAACACGGATAGGATAACCACAGTGGTTGACGTCACGTCCGTATGGAGAAGTCTGTGTCACCTGGCCAGGAAGTGATGTTGGAGCCATCTGACCGCCTGTCATACCATAAATAGCGTTGTTGATAAAAATAACTGTGATGTTCTCGTTTCTAGCAGCACTGTGTACTGTTTCAGCCATACCGATAGAAGCAAGGTCACCGTCACCCTGATATGTAAATACGATGTTGTTCTCAGGGTCAGAACGCTTAACACCTGTAGCAACTGCAGGAGCACGACCGTGTGCAGCCTCAATCATATCGCAGTTGAAATAGTTATATGCCATAACTGAGCAACCAACCGGTGCAATACCGATGGTTCTACCCTCGATACCGAGCTCGTCGATAACCTCAGCAACAAGACGGTGTACAACACCGTGAAGACAACCCGGACAGTAGTGCATAGGCACATCAGTCAGAGCGTGTGGTTTGTCAAATACTACTGCCATTAGTTTGCACCTCCGTTTGCTTTAATAATAGCTTCTAATACCTGCTCAGGGGATGGAATCATACCACCAACACGGTTGCACAGTGTAACAGGAACCTTGCAACCTGTAGCAAGCTTAACATCTTCAATCATCTGACCCATAGAAAGCTCAACAGAAATGATAGCTTTTGCTTTATCCGCAACCTTCTCGAATGGAGCCTTAGGGAATGGCCACAGAGTGATAGGACGGATAAGACCTACCTTGATACCCTGTTTTCTTGCTTCATTGATAGCGTTTTTAGAAACACGTGAAGCGATACCGAATGCTGAAACAATGATATCAGCATCTTCTGTCATATACTCTTCGTACATAGCTTCATTTGCTTCTACTTCTGCATAACGCTCAAAACGTTCAAAGTTGAGTCGCTCAAGGTCTTCAGCAACAAGCGACAATGAGTTTACAATGTTGTGCTCACGTTCCATCTTTGTACCTGTTGTAGCCCAAGGAGTAGCTGGTCTTTCTTTGACATCAAAGTCAAGTTCAACAGGCTCCATCATCTGACCCATAGTACCGTCAGCAAGAATCATAGAAGTCATTCTGTATTTATCAGCGAGCTCAAAGCCTTTTACTGTGAGCTCAGCCATCTCCTGAACTGAAGCAGGAGCGAGTACGATCATTTTGAAGTCGCCGTGTGCACCGCCTTTTGTAGCCTGGAAATAGTCAGACTGGCTAGGCTGGATACCACCAAGACCAGGACCGCCACGCTGTACATTGACAACAAGACATGGAAGGTCAGAACCTGCCATATAGGAAAGTCCCTCGCCCTTCAAAGAAATACCTGGTGAAGAAGATGATGTCATAACACGTTTACCGGTGGATGCAACACCATACACCATATTGATAGCAGCGATTTCGCTTTCAGCCTGTAAGAAGCAACCACCGATTTTAGGCATTTTCTTAGCCATATATGCAGCGATTTCTGTTTGTGGAGTAATAGGATAGCCGAAGTAGTGCTTGCAGCCAGCGAGTATTGCAGCTTCAGCAATAGCTTCGTTACCTTTCATCAAAACTTTATCTGCCATATTCTCACCTCTCTACCTTAATTACGCAGTCAGGACACATAGTAGCACAGAACGCACAGCCGATACAGCTTTGCTCATCTGTGATTACTGCTGGGTGATGACCCTTTTTGTTGATTTCGTCTTTTGCAAGGATAAGCAAGTTTTTCGGACACGCCTGAACGCACAGCCCGCAACCCTTGCAGTTGTCTGTTTTAAATGTTAGTTTAGCCATTAAAACTCTCCCCTTTACATAAATTTTGTCTTATACAGGTCTAGCCTGAAGACTCAGTGGCAAGAGATTTTCAATCTTGTCGCATAAGTCATTATATAAATGTTCTTCTACTGTTGTGTACACTATCGGCAAGTTGCTCAGCTTTGCAACGTCGTTTGCATACTGAGTGGAGTTGAGCACATCTTGTGGTGTAGTGATAGCACCCAAATTAGAGTTATTCACGATACCTGTGAATCTGATGTGTCCTGCATACTCAATCTCACGCATAACTTCGATAGTCGACTGTGCATCTCTGGTCAGCGGTCGATAACAGTTGATAACCATGAGCATTTCGTAGTTGTTTTCTTCAATTATCTTCGGAGCTAGTCGACCTAGTGCGAGTGCACCTCTGTCGTCACCGCCGACATCGATAATAACCGAAAGTTCCTTGTCATCAGTGATAGCGTACATATCCTGGGGCAGTGCAGGGATATCAACGTTAGAGTTGGCGTAGTCTGACACAATCAGCCTGATACCGTTGTCGCTGAATTCCTCCATACTGTCCTTTGTTCTGAAATACGGATTCACTATATCAAGGTCAGCAACCGCTACGTTTTGCGTCTGTTTTCTGAGCATCATAGCCATATTAACAGCAACGTTAGTTTTGCCACTACCATAATGTCCGCAAAGCAATGTAATTCTCTTGAAGTTTCTCATAACTTATTTATTATAATTTATTTCTCTGGATTTTTCCACTTACTGTCTTAGGAAGTTCATCTTTGAACACAACAAGTCGTGGATATTTGTACGGAGCAGTACGACTCTTGACGTAAGTCTGGATTTCTTTCTTCAGGTCTTCTGTAGCGTTAGTACCCTTGGTGAGCACAACAGAAGCCTTGACTATCTGACCTCTGACTTCGTCAGGAGCAGCAGAAACACCACACTCGAGCACATATGGGAGCTCCATAATAACAGACTCGATTTCAAACGGTCCGATACGATATCCTGAACTCTTGATAACGTCATCGACTCTTCCTTCGTAGAAGAAGAAGCCATCTTCATCACGCCACGCAACGTCGCCTGTGTGATAAACACCGTCGTGCATAACTTCTTTTGTTTTCTCTTCGTCCCCGTAGTAACCAACGAACAAGCCACACGGATGACCGTTCTTGAGGTTGACTACGATTTCACCAGGTTCACCGTCAGGAACTTCGTTGCCATCACTATCAACGAGCATAACATCGTAAATAGGAGCAGGCTTGCCCATAGAGCCGATTTTGTGTTTAGCGCCTGTCATATTACCGACGATCATTGTGCTCTCTGTCTGGCCAAAGCCTTCGATAATCTGAAGTCCTGTTGCTTTTTCAAACTGACGATATACTTCAGGGTTAAGTGCCTCACCTGCTGTAGTCATATGCTGAACAGATGAGAAATCGTATTTTGAGATATCCTGTTTCACCATCATTCTCAGCATTGTAGGTGGAGCACAGAATGTAGTGATCTGGTATTTTGCAAACATAGGAAGAATGTCTGCAGCATCAAAGCGGTCAAAGTCATATACGAATGTGGCCGCTTCGCACAGCCACTGACCGTAGAGCTTGCCCCACATAGCTTTCGCCCAACCGGTGTCAGAGATAGTGTAGTGCAGACCCTCAGGGTCAACATTGTGCCAGTATTTTGCAGCATGGAAATGTCCGAGCGGATATTTGTAGTTGTGAGTAGCAATCTTAGGATAGCCTGATGTACCTGATGTGAAGTACATGAGCATAAGATCGTCACCGCACGGAGCATCTTCTGTTCTATTATAATGAGTTGAATACAGTGTGTACTCATCATCAAATGTACGCCAGCCCTCACGCTCACCGTTGACGATGAGTTTATTCAAAAGGCCGTCGTAATCTTTGGCTGCTTGCTCCACCTGATGTGCAACATCGCCGTCAGCTGTACAGATAACAGTGTTGATACCAGCACTTTTCAATCTGTACTCAAGGTCATGCGCCTGAAGCTGGTTAGGAGCAGGGATAGCAATAGCGCCGAGCTTGTTAAGACCAATCATAGCAAACCAGAACTGGTAGTGACGCTTTAAGATGAGCATAACTCTGTCACCCTTTTTGATACCGAGTGACTTGAAGTAGTTTGCACACTGTGCAGATGCTTTCTTGATATCTTTGAAAGTGAATCTGCGTTCTGTGTGATCCTTAGATATATGTAACATAGCGAGCTTGTCAGGTTTTTTGTCAGCAAGCTCATCAACCAAATCGAATGCAAAGTTGAATTTTTCTGTATTTTTGAATTTGATAGAAGTAGGAGTACCGTTTTCGTTCTCCTCTATATCAACGAACTTTCTGTATATACGGTCAATTTCGTGCTTTCTCTGAGTCTTTTTGATCTCAACGAGCTTGCCACTTGAGAGCTCAGGGATAGGCTCACCTGTAGGGTTAAGTACAATAGCATAGAATACGCAGTCCTTGCCGTTTACTGCTATCATACCGTGTGGCTTGTCCGAGTCAAAGTAGATAGAATCACCGGGACCCAAAATCTCCTTGTGCTCGCCGACTTGTACCATGAGGTTACCCTCAACTACAATGTCAAGCTCCTGACCTTCGTGAGTGGTAAGCTCAATGTCGCCCTGTTGAGCGTTTTCGTCATAAACGGAGCGGACATAAAGTGGCTCTGCGATACGATTCTGGAACGCATACGCAAGGTTATAGTAAGTCATACCGTGAGCCTGAGCTACCTTCTGGCCCAAGCCCGCACGGGTAACGCTGTAACTTTTAAGGTTAGGTGAATAGCCCTCAATAATGTCGGTAACGTTGACAGAAAGAGCCATAGCACAGCGATAAATAAAAGCAAAGTTTAAGTCGCTTTTGCCCTGTTCACAGCTCAAGTATTCGTCGACAGTAACGTCGGTTTTCTTGGCCATTTGTTCAACTGTGAGGTTCTGGATTTCTCTTAGCTCTCTGATACGAGCAGCCATTTCTTGAATTTTGTAGTCAAGACCTGTCATCTGTTGCATGATACATTCTCCTTAAGTTTGTCAGGACGAAAAAAGCACCCGTCCCAAAGTTTTCTTTGAGACGAGCGCATAAAAATCACCCGCGGTACCACTCAAATTGCGATATAATCGCCACTCTCAGGGTCTGACAACCCCTATGCCTTCACGCAGCAATCACGGAGAGGTTCTACTAACCAAAAAGCGTTCTTCCTCTCGGCTCAGAAGCTACAAACACAGAAACTGTAGTCCGGCGACTCACACCACCCGTCGCCTCTCTGTAGGTCATATATCTGCGTACTCTTCGTCACAGCCTTTTATCATATGGTAATCACTATATCATAACTCTCTCAAAAAGTCAATATTTTATCAATATTACAGTTTATTTCTCTGGATCTTGCCGCTGATTGTTTTCGGCAGATCATCTCTAAACACTACGATACGTGGATATTTGTATGGTGCAGTACGAGATTTGACATAGTTCTGGATCTCTTTTTTGAGTTCTTCGCTAGGGTTAGTACCCTTTGTCAGTACGATAGAAGCCTTGACGACCTGACCTCTTACTTCGTCAGGTTCAGCTGATACACCGCACTCAAGTACATACGGAAGCTCCATGATAACAGACTCGATTTCAAATGGTCCGATACGATATCCCGAGCTTTTGATAACATCGTCAACTCGACCAACATACCACAGAAAACCGTCTTCATCACGCCATGCAGTATCGCCTGTGTGATAGTATCCGTCGTGATAAACTTCCTTTGTTTTTTCTTCATCTCTGTAATATCCAAGGAACAAACCGCACGGATTCTTTTTGGATACTTTTATTACAATCTCACCCGGCTCACCATCAGGCACCTCGTTGCCATCAGCATCAAGCAGATGGATATCATACAGCGGAACCGGCTTGCCCATCGAACCGAGCTTTGAGCTTTCACCGATGAGGTTAGCGATAGACAGCGTTGTTTCTGTCTGTCCAAAGCCCTCTTTGAGCTTGAGACCTGTAGCTCTTTTGAACTGCTTATACACTTCCGGATTGAGCGCCTCACCTGCTGTTGTAGCTCTTCTTACAGATGAAAAGTCGTATTTTGAAAGATCCTGCTTTATCATCATTCTGAGCATTGTAGGCGGAGCACAGAAAGTAGTGATCTGATATTTTGCAAACATAGGAAGAATATCCGATGCATCAAAGCGGTCAAAGTCATATGTGAATACAGCTCCCTGACTCAGCCACTGGCCATAGAGCTTACCCCACAGCGCTTTACCCCAACCGGTATCAGAGATAGTAAAGTGCAAGCCATCAGCTGATACACCGTGCCAGTATTTTGCTGTGATGAAATGTCCCAACGGATATTTATATGAATGAAGTGCGATTTTCGGATAACCTGTAGTGCCTGATGTGAAGAACATCAACATAGGGTCATCACCACAAGGTGTATCATCGTTTCTATAGAAATGAGCTGAAAACAGAGGGAACTCTTCGTCAAAGTTGTGCCAACCCTCACGCTCGCCACCAACCAAAATCTTGGTTTTCAATGTAGGTGATTTTTCCTGTGCAATGTCGACCTGATGTGATACATCTCCATCTGCGGTACAGACGATAGCACTGACCCCTGCAGCGTTGAAACGATAGTCAAAGTCATGAGCCTGAAGCTGGTTAGTTGCAGGGATAGCGATAGCACCGAGTTTGTGCAATCCTAAAATAGCGAACCAGAACTGATAGTGACGCTTTAATACGAGCATAACTCTGTCGCCTTTTCTGATGCCCAGTGACTTGAAGTAGTTAGCCGCCTGAGCTGATGCACGTTTCATATCGTTGAACGTAAATCTGCGCTCGTTTTTGTCCCTGTCAACGTGAATCATAGCGAGCTTATCAGGGTCGCTCTTAGCAATAGCATCAACTGTATCAAAAGCAAAATTATATTTATCTTCATTCTCAAAGTCGATAGCTTTCAGGCAACCGTTTTCATCAACAGTAGTTTTGATGAACTCTTCACACAAAAGCTTATCCTGTACATTTTCTGAATGAGATACCAAAGTATCACGGATAATATCCTCAGACTCATTTTCGCCCGGCAGTACTACCGCAACAAACTGACATTCCTCCCCATCTACTGCGATCATACCGTGTGGAGTTGATGAGTTGTAGTAGATAGAGTCGCCTTCTGAAAGATACTCCACGTTGTCGCCGACCTGAATTTTGAGCTTACCTTTTAAGATAAAGTCAAATTCCTGACCGGAATGCTTTGTGAGATGGATAGGCTTATCCTGCAACGCCTTGGAATACTTATATGTAACAAAATAAGGCTCAGAAATCTTCTTTCTAAACCACGGAGCAAGGTTCTGAATAACAATTCCGTCTTCTTTAGCGGTCTGCTGACCCTGACCTTTTCTGGTTACTGTATAAGAAGACAAAAGTGCACTTTTACCCTCTAGCAAATCAGAAATGCCGATACCGAAAGCAAGCGAGCACTTGTGAATGAAAGTGAAAGGAAAGTCCTGCTTACCTGATTCAAAATCACAGTATTGTTCAACACTCACGTCTGTTTTCTTTGCCATTTCTTCTACAGAAAAGCCAAAGATTTCACGCATTTCTTTAATTCGTACGGCCACCTCCAGCAGCTTTTGGGTTTCAACTTGAGCCATAACGATTCCTCCTTTAAGGATAAAATTAAAATATAAAATATAAAAACACGTCTCAAAGAAACCTTTGAGACGGGTGTAAAATACACTCGCGGTACCACTCAAATTGCAGAAAATATATCTGCCACTCTCAGAGTCTAGCAACTCCTATGCCTTTACGCAGCAATCACGGAAGACGTCTACTAACATCGTTTTCGGGTCTTCGGCTCAGAAGTGATGGGCAACCTAAGTATCTGTTGTCGGTTCACACCAGCCACCGACTCTCTGAAAACAAATAAATAAAGCCGTCTTCGTCACAGCCTTTATAATTTTTTTACAAGTTTAGCACTTTGAAAAAGGTTTGTCAATATTTTTTGATATTTTTATTATACTTAATTATAAAAAGTACTACACAAAGCTTTTCTTTTGTGATAAAATACAGATATATTCAGTTAAGGAGCTATTTATGCTTAAAAAAATTCAGCATTTAGATGACCTCGTTGTCAAAAAGATTGCGCACATCCATACCCCTTTTCTAAATAGAATAATGGTCATTTTCACAAAACTGGGCAACGGCGCTTTTATCTGGTGGATTACACTTTGCTTTCCGTTTTTACTCATGCAAAAAAGCAGAGCCACCGGTGTTTATCTCACTTTAGCTTTAGGTGTCAACTACATCTTGGGCGAAATCATCATCAAGCATATTTTTGCTCGTATGCGACCGAGCCAGAAGCTTGAGGAAGAAGAGCTCATCATAAAAAGCCCGAAGGACTACTCTTTCCCATCAGGTCACACAGCGTCATCTTTCACCGCTTTCACTGTGACACTGTTGCGTTGTCCGTGGTTCATTTTTTTACCGGTGTTAGTCGTTGCACTCATCATCAGCTTCTCACGAATGTATCTGAGAGTGCATTACTTAAGCGACGTTGTGTGCGGTGCGGTGCTTGGTTTTTTGAGTGGTACTGTGTGCACTTTTCTGTTTGAATATCAACTAGCTCACTTTTTCCGTTTCCCTTGATTTTCACTTTAATATGTCCGTGCTTTGAGAAGGCTTTTGTAAAAAAGTCTTCTTTTTTTATTATTTTTCAAAAAACCTGTTGACTTGTAAAATATTACTATTTGTAGAAAAAAGTTCGCTATTTTCGCAAAAAGAACTTATCTATTGTTTTTTGTAAAAATTATTGAAAAGTACAAAAATCAAAATATATAGTTATTTCCAAGACCTTTTTAAAAAGTTTTCCTAGTTTTCCACAGAGTTTTCCACATTTATTATTTCTAAAGTGAATAATACAGAAAGTATATTTCTAAATACAAATTTTTATTAGTAAATATAAGTTGATTTTAAAGAAAATAAACGCCGTATGAATAGTCAAAGGTGCATTTGTCTAATATATTTGTAAAGAAAAGGAAAGGTGCACTATGATAAAAGGAATCAGCCATCAGATAATCGAAGTAACAGATACAGAAAACAAATACTATGAGCGAGCCCTGCTTGTATTACGGCCTGAATTTGCGTCCATATCGCGTGAGGTACTTGAAAAAGAAGCCAAAAAGATGCTACACAAAATGGATACTCTGTCCACAGCAAAACCAAAAAGTGTTATGCTTAGCAGAGTCATGCTATCTTTGCTTTTCGGAGCAATCGGTTCGCTTATTACTATTATGATATATTCACTATACTAAGAATTAAAACAACTCCCCTATCATATATTTTATTGAACTTATATGGTGGGGGTTTATTATGAAAGAAAAAAGATACAAAATACTCGAATTCATCGGTGTTCCCGTTATATACCTGATTGCGACTTTTTTACACTTTGTGTATGATCTCACCGATGGATCTACTCTCTCAATACTCTTTGGTGCGGTCAACGAAAGCGTATGGGAACATATAAAGATTTTTTCCGTAGGTTTTGTGCTGTGGTCAATCATCGTTCTGTTATCATCAAAACCGCCTTTTTATAAATTTGTTGTTGCAAAAACCATATCTTTATACTTTTTATCACTTTCTATAGCAGTATTCTTTTATACTTACACTTTCTTTACAAAAGAGCCGATACTTGTTGTAGATTTGCTCTCATCTCTGATTTTTGTTTTTCTTGCACAGTATATATCATATCGCCTTGTAACAAGCTCTAACCACATCGGAGAATACTTTGTTGTTGCTGTAATGCTGCTGATGCTGTTCTTTGTGATGTTTTTCAGCTTCTCTGTTTTTCCTCCTAAAGCAGACATTTTCAAAGATCCTGTTACAGGTATGTACGGAATAATAGGTGACAACATCGACAAAGGGGCTATTCATCTGCATAATTCATAACAAAATCAACAGTATATTTCTAATTTATAACTATACTTGCAAACTATATGTGGTATAATGGATTGGTATAAATCTACTATATAGTGTACAATCACTATAAAACAAGGAACATTTATGGATAACAAAACACGTGAAAAGAAAGACGATATCATAGCGGGCAGAAATCCTGTCACAGAAGCTCTGTCATCAGGCAGACCTATCGAGAGCATTCTGGTTGCTAAAAACAACCACGCAGGATCAGTGGTCGCTATACTTTCAAAAGCAAAGAAAAAAGGTATCACTATAAAAGAAGTCGACCAAAAAAAGCTTGACTTTATGACGGGCGGTGCCACACATCAGGGAATAGTTGCCATAGCAGCCATCAAAGAATACAGCGAAGTATCCGATATTTTAGAGCTTGCCGAAAAAAGAAACGAAGCTCCGTTTGTTATTATTCTTGACGAAATTGAAGATCCTCACAATCTGGGAGCTATCATCCGTACTGCAGAATGTGCCGGTGCACACGGTGTTATCATCAAAAAACGTCACAGTGCAGGCCTTTCATACACAGTAGGGAAAGCTTCAGCCGGTGCCGTAGAGTATGTCCCCGTCGCAAGAGTGAACAACATCTCATCAGTCATTGATGAACTCAAAGAGAAAAACATCTGGGTTTATGGTGCTGATATGAATGGTACTGACTATGAAAAATGTGATTTTTCAGGCGGCGTAGCACTCGTCATCGGCAACGAGGGCAAAGGCATCAGCCGACTTGTCAGAGAAAAATGTGATACTATCGTTTCGCTGCCACTGAAAGGCAAGATAAACTCACTCAACGCATCTGTTGCAGCAGGCATACTGATGTATAAAGTTTCTTCCGGCAGATAACGACCATATCCGACAGAATTATCATAAATTTTACGTTACTATATAAAAGAGAGGAGTTGATGAAGTGAAAATCTGGCGCAAAGAAAGTACCAAGCCCATAAAAAACGAAAACTCTGAAACCGAAGAAGAATTCACCGACATCAGCCAGACATCAACCCCTGCTGTCGATGACAGCAAAAAAGACAAGATGGAGGAGATTTACTCCACTAAGGACAAGCAGATAAAATACAAGCGACTTACACCACTCGAAGCAGAAGAAGCCGCAAAACGTACCCAGTCTGCTAAAGAGAAGCTCACCTCAGGAAAAGCAGAAATTGCTCTAAACACTCCTGCACAAAATGACCGAATAGTTGAGCTCACTTCCGAGTATGAAGAAGGCACTGTTATCGCTGAAGATATCATAGAAGATGTCGAGGATATTGTCGCTCCACGCACAGTACATATTCAAGACGTAAACGAAATTGACATAGACATCGACCCCAATAGCTCACTCAAAAAGTACGAGCTTCAGGTCAACGATACTTCTCGATATGAAAAGCGTAACACAACATCTGTAAAAAGCGAATACGAGCGAATATTCGGCAAACCCAAATACAATGTAGCCGGCGAAAAAATAGTCGCAAAAATTCCGACATATCAGCACGATAGCAAAATCACGCTCATCAACCTGAAAGCCGGCCGTTTTACTGATGTCGTTGAAAACGAATACGACGAATATCTGAAATCCAACGACCCTATTATCTCAAAAAGGCCTGAACACCTGAGCAGGAACATCGAACCAAAGCAATCGCTTTTATACACTTTGAGTCAACTTGCTCAACAAAAAAACTCTGAGCACAAAACTCAACCTCTTACTAAAGGTGAAAAAGTTCAGGACAATGCTCCTAAAAAGCCTGAGAATAAAATCAAAAAGTTTTTCAGGATACTTTCTATCTTGCTAATGCCAAAAGCTGATACTTATAGCAAAGACAGCACACAATCAGTACAGTCAAGTGACTATCAAAGTCGTCAGGACGCAAAGTATGTTTCTAAAGAAATTTCAGCTAACCTTAAAAACCTGACTATCAAGGCGAGTTTGCTGTCAATACTGTTCGTTATGGCTTTTGTGCTGACTGTTATGCAAAAAGTGTCCGGCACAGATATTTTCTCAGGTGTGCCATTTGCTCCACTTATCTACTGTGGTGCTAACCTTGTTATCCTTATCATCACGGGTATCATTGCACAGCCTTTTATTCAAAGCGGACTCAGACCACTCAAAAGTTTCAAAGGCAACAGCGACACTGCTGTTGCGTGTGCGTATGTTGCGTGCCTTATTCAACAGATAGCATCACTATTCACAAGCGCTAAATTTGTTGATTCTACTTTACATTTATATACGACCATTATCACCTTCGGTTTTGCCGCAAATACGGCAGGCAGGGTTTTGATGGCATCACGAGTTAAATCTAACTTCAGATTCATCACATCAAAATCACCAGCATATGCAGCAAAAATATTCAACGATGAAGAAACAGCACGAAAAATGCTATCGGGCACTACCGCATCACACTCAGTAGTTGCTTATCAGCATCCTACCAGATTTTTGAGCGACTTTCTGAAAATATCTTATGCCCCTGACCCCAGCGAAGAGTTGTGTTCAAAGCTCACTCCTATCACGCTGGTCAGTTCTGTATTCGTAGCTATTATGTACGGCGTTATATCAAAGAGCTTTCTCGGCGCACTCTCTGCTTTAGCCGTTATGTGCTGCATCAGTATCCCGACATTTGCACTGTTATGCGGTAACCTACCGCTCAAGTTCTTCTGCAAAGATACGCTAAAGCACGGTGCAATGCTCAGCGGTTATCCGTCTGTACGACAGTTCTGTGACTGCGATGCAGTTATGGTTGATGCTATAGAGCTTTATCCAAAAGGTTGTATCAAAATAAACGCTATAAAGCATTTTGCGGAATATCGTGTCGAGGAATCACTGCTAAGTGCCGCAGTTATACTAAAAGAAGCTAATTCCCCATTATATACTGCCTTCGAAAAAATGCTCGAAGAAAATGCCCACAACCTTCCAAAGGTAGAGAGCGTTATGTACGAGGACAAGCTCGGACTTGTTGGATGGGTCGGTGGTGAGCGAATATTGATCGGTAACAGAAAGCTACTCGACAGATATCATATTTATATCGAAGACGCTGCTGACGAAACAAGATATAAAAACAACTCAAAGGACGTAACATATATCGCTTGTTCAGGACAGCTTGTTTCTATGGTAGTTACATCATACAGTCCGAATTCAGCAATAAAAAACGTGCTTTCCCGTGCTCAGAAAAACGGACTGTGTCTCATTGTACGAACAACCGACTGTAATATTACACAGGACAAAATCGCTACTGACTATGAGATTTATGCTCGTACAGTAAAAATACTTTCCACCGGTTATGCTAACACCTGCAATGAGATATCGAGCAAAAAAGAAGAGAGCTCTCGCTCGTATCTTGCTACAAGAGGCAAATTCTCATCACTTCTATATGCTATAAATACCGCTATTTCTCTGAAACATAACCTTACTATAGGTATCATTATCGAAATTTTCGGACTGATACTCGGTGTACTCTTGTGTGCTACTATGGTGCTTTATGCAAGCGTATCAATACTAGGTGTGCTGGAAATGCTCCTGTATATGCTTTTCTGGTCAATAGCAACAATAGCAGTTCAATTTGTTAAGAGATAAAGAAAGGAAAAAATATGCAAATTGCTCCGTCATTATTATCATGTGACTTTTCAAAATTTGGCGAAGAAATCGTTCGCATAGACAAAGCTGGTGCTGATATGATGCACCTGGATGTTATGGACGCCCACTTTGTGCCCAACCTGACCTTCGGTGCTCCTGTCATCAAAATGCTCAGAAAATACACGAATAAACCTTTCGATGTGCATCTTATGATATCAGACCCACTGAAATATATCGATGATTTCTGTGACGCCGGTGCTGACATCATTTCTTTCCACACCGAATCTGATTCAGACATTGAAGAAACTATCGCAAAAATAGAGAGCAGAAACGTAAAACCTGCACTTGCTATCAAACCTAACACTCCTGCTGAAGATGTTTTTCCATATCTTGACCGACTATACATGGTGCTCGTTATGACTGTTGAGCCTGGCTTTGGTGGCCAGAGCTTTATGGCAGATATGATGAGCAAGGTTGAAGCTATAAAAGCGGAAGCAAAAAAACGCAACCTAGATTTACTCATTCAGGTAGATGGAGGTATCGCAAAAGAAACCATCAAAACAGCATCCGATGCAGGTGTTGATATTTGCGTCGCAGGTACAGCGGTTTTCAAACCTGACGATGCAAAGCAAGCTATTGATGAGCTCAAAGCTCTGTGCGAATAATCTGCACCTATCAATTTTGATATCCATAAAATAAAGGCTTGACATTTTGTAAATGTCAAGCCTTTTGATTTATATAGCGTTATATTTTTATTACATTTCGCCTTCGTGCTTAGAGTTCTTTTTCTTGTCTGGAGTGAGAGCTGTCTCACCTTTGAGATACATAATAAGAAGACCCATGAGCACGAGGATAGTTGATGCGTAGATAATAACAGCAAGCACTGTATCTTTGAGGAATAGACAGATAGCTGTTGCAGTAGGACCACCGATAATGATAGCTGCGAGATAACCGAAGAAAGTAAGTCCACCGGCAAAGAGCACAGCTGCGATACCATAACCGAATATCACGCTCAGAAAATCAGCTATTTTTTTACAAATTTCTTTGAACTTTTTCATCACGCTACCTCCTTACAGTCCCATAATAGGTAACCAGCCCATAAGAACTACTACCTGTAAAATAAACTGTGCTGCAACCCACCACAGGTTATTATTAAATGTTTTGGTAAAGTCAGATTCAGCCAAAGTCATGCCAGCGTACATGCCAAGTCCGAGAGGTGGAGTGATACCACACATAACACCACAGATACATGGGAGCATAGCTGCAGCAAGAAGCGGGCTTATGCCAACACTTGCAAGTGATGTGATGAACATAGGTCCAAAGATAACAACGATAGAAGAACCCGGAATAACCATACCCATAATGCAAGTAATGACACAGATAGCAAGTACCATACCGAACTTGCCGAAATTCCATGACTGGATAATTGCGCCGAGCTCATCAGCTACGTTGAGTTCTCCGAACAGTGAGCCAATCATATAACCGAACACACAAACGCCGATTGCAGGAGCAATAACCTTCACTCCGTCAGCGAACATCTTTGCGAGATTCTTAGGTGATACAACCTTTTTATCGTTAGCGATAAGACAAGCATAAATAGCTGCGATACCGCCGACAAACATAAGAATTGAGCTTGAAAGAGCTTTCGCACCATCTTCGCCAAGACGAGCTGTGAAGAATGTATCTTTGAATAAATAGTCAAGTACAAATGGTAACAGGATAATCAGCGGTAAGAAAAGTGCTTTCCAACCTGCTTTTAAAGTTACTTTAAGCGATGGAAGCTCTTCCTTTGGAATAGGTTTTACACCGTAAAATTTACAGAAGCTGAAAACCATCACAAGTCGCTGAATAATAAACCAGATTGAAATACCCCACAAAATGATCCAGAACTCACCCTGAGAAATCTCGCTATCAGGATAAAGTGCTGTGAAAGCACCAAGTGCCGCAACAATGTTAGATGATGGTGGGATCATATTTCCCATATAGCTTGCGTTACTCTCAACGTTCGCAGCAAGATGAGCAGGGAAACCTGACTTCTTCATAGCAGGAATAGTGATAGCACCGGTAGCCATAACGTTGCCAGGACCGGAACCTGACAGTGCTCCTACAAAGCTACTTGCAATAACAGCCGCATAGCCTGCACCACCGGAAATTCTGCCGAGCAGTGACAGTATGATAGCAATACAGCTGTCGATAACCTGAGTTTTTGTGAGCAGTATCGACATCGATACAAACGCAACCATTGAGTAGAGCAGTGATGTGGAAAGCGCATCGTTGATATATGTCCAGATATTGCCCCAAGAGCCCGTGATAGTAAGCAACACCAAAAAGCTGATGCCTACCGCTTCATATACCGGTCTTTTAAACGCCAAAAACCACACACAAATTACTAAAAGCATAACGCCCAAGTAAACCAAAGAAAGTGGCATAAGAGTTTCTCCCCTTCATTTTTATTATAACTATTTAGTTATGGAATCTATTCCGTAACAGGAATAACATAAATATTATAATGTTTTGAACAACGCTTGTCAATAGGTATCATTTATTTTTCATTTTTACTTGCATTTTCATAGAAAACAAAGTATCCTATGTAGTGGAATAAAAAGGAGGCTTGTGTATGAATTCAAGACAAATCGAATATGCGATACTGCTGTCACAGCATTTGAACTTTTCACAGGTTGCTGATGAGCTCGGCATATCTCAGCCTTCTCTTAGCAAACAAATCATTTCGCTCGAAAATGAACTGGGAGTAAAGCTCTTTGA
This sequence comes from Ruminococcus sp., assembly GCA_045539655.1. Lineage (GTDB taxonomy): Bacteria > Bacillota > Clostridia > Oscillospirales > Acutalibacteraceae > Ruminococcoides. The sequence goes on from JAZQFT010000034.1 coordinate 83,182, forward strand.
CAGGAACCACAGTCCGCTCACTCTCACCCCTGCCGGTGAATACTTTGTAAAAAACGCTCAGGAGCTACTGTATAAGGAATCAGAAATTCTGAAAGCTCTCTCAAAGTTCCAGTCAGGTGAAAACGGAAGTCTTGTTATCGGCGTGACTCCTTTTCGAAGTCTTTACCTGATGCCTGAAATTGTGAAAAAAGTCAAAGCAAAATTCCCAGGTGTAAGGGTTACTCTTCACGAAGCCAGTAGCGCACAGCTGAGAAAAGAAGCATGTGAGGGTAAATTTGACTTTGCTATTATAAACCTGCCTGTCGATGAATCACTCTTGACCATTCAAAAACTCGAGCCTGATACTCTGGTACTTGCAGTAGAAAGCTCTATGGCAAAAGCTCTTAACATTGAAAACAAAGACTTTGTCGATTTCAAGCATTTTGCTTCACTGCCTTTCGTTGTGCTCAGCCCTGCTCAAGAACTAAGGCAGCTCTTTGATAAGCTGTGCACCAACGCTGCTATCAACCCTGACATCAGTGCAGAGGTCGTTGGTGTCACTACAGCATGGGCACTGGCTAAAGCCGGTGTGGGTGCGGCACTTCTACCTCTACAGTTTATTGAAAACCAATTTATTGATAAAAACCTGACTCTATATAAAATAAAAAACAACCTCGGCATACGCCAACCCGCTATCGTAAGAAGAAAAGGTCAGTACCTTTCTGATTATGCAAAATATGCTATAAAACTTCTGACAGAATAAAAAAAGTCCACTCAGTTTGAGTGGACTTTTTATTTTAAGCATACTTTGCGATCATCTGTTTACGGTCAATTTTACCGTTGAAAGTCTTGATGATTTCGTCGATAACAACGATTTGCTTAGGCTGTTTGTATGGCTCTAAGTTTTTCGCAATAATATCTCTGATTTCTTTTTCGTTAAGCTCTTCACCCTCTTTGAGCACTACGAGTAGCTTGAGCGCTGTGTTGCCACGCATACTGACAGGCACGAGCAAACATTCATCTACACAAGAAGCACGCATTACGATATCTTCTACTTCAACAGGAGCAACCTTGAAACCACCCAAGTTGATAGTATCGTTGCTTCTACCAACTAAGATGAGCTCACCGTTTTCTGCAAAGTAGCAAAGGTCGCTCATCAGAAGCATACCGTTTTTGATAGCCTTTTGTGTCTGCTCAGGCTCATTCCAATATCCCTGCATAACAGACTTACTTCTTATACCGCAAAGTCCCGGATTGTTGGCAGAAGCGTCTTTCATTTCGTTGCCATTTTCGTCGAGAATAACAATCTCACTGTATGAGTTAGGAAAACCAACGCTACCGTTGTATTTTGAGCCACCTGAAATACAGAACTCGTCAGTACAAACTACACCTACCTCTGAACAACCAAAGCAGTTGTACATATATACATCAGGAAGTAGCGCGCGCATCTTTTCTTTATCTGTTTCAGGATAAGCAGTAGAGCTTGAATAGATAAATCTGAGCTGGTCGTTCAACGCCGCAAGGTCCTTTGATGCAATAGCCAAAAGCATATGGATAGCTGATGGTGGAAGATAAAGTGAGGTTACATTGTGCTCTTTGATAGTATTGAAATACTGCTTGAAATTCCTGAAACTTTCGAGCAGGCTCACAGTACTTCCCACAGCCATAGCTATATGACATTTTCTCAGTCCTGCTGCATGGTTCATAGGAGTAGGAATAAGCCACACGTTGTCGCTTTTAATGTTTGTGGTTTCGATACCAGCAAGAGCGATATTCATCTCGTTTGCAAAAGAAACCATAACGCCCTTTGATTTGCCTGTAGTACCAGTAGTAAAAAGTATCTCAGCAAGGCTGTCGGGATCAACATCCTCAGCTTTGTAGTCATCTTTCAGTGCATATATATCATCTATAATCTCATCAAGCGCCCAACTGTCAAGATCATCTCTGTGAGTCAAAGTGATGATAGTAGAAGCTTCAAGCTCCTGAGCAATCTCTTTGATACGGTTGGACGGAGTGTTTTTTTCAAGCGGCACAAATGTCGCACCAAAAAGCTGAATACCGTACCATACATAAATATATGGAAGTATGTGATCAGACTCAACGATAACACGATCACCTTTTTTTACATCATTTTGTGATAGATATTTAGCTACCTGACGGTTAGCTTTAGCAAGCTCACTATATGTGCATTTTTCATCTAAAACCAAAAAAGCGAGCTTTTCAGGATGCTCAAGTGATTTTTCTTGAATAGTCAAAGCTATTGAATTAAGCATAGGTTTCCTCCTACGATATTTTTAAGTGCCTGCGGAAAACCACAGGCACTTCATTTTAAAGTTATCTAAAGTTATCTAATATTTACCATAAATAAATGCTGAAGCGTCAAATCCCGGTCCGTAGATACCAAATACCAGTATCACTGCTAACAACAACAGTATAATACCCCATCTGAAAATAAGGTTCTGTCTGGAGAGAGCTTCTCTGATTTTCAGTCCGTTTTCCTGTAGTATGCCGACTACAAAGAGCACCATAATAGCTAATATGAGTATAGTCATATTTTGCTTATCAACACCGTATGTGAATATCTCTCCATTGACACCTAACAAAAATCCAAGATCTACCGATGTAAACATGGTTTTAATCATCACAAATGCATCGTGCAGACTTGGTGCATTTGTGAGTATGCGCGATACACAAAGCACCATGAAAGTACGCAGAATCTGGAACAAATGGAAACTGAAAGTCTCGGTATTGATACGGAGTTTTTCAGCCATCTTCTTATACACCGGAGCCAGAGCAACGCTGGATGAAATAATCAGCGCATTATAAAAGGCATTGGCAATACGTTGCATACTCAGTCCATGCCATATATTCATCAGGAAAAATACAACAAAAGGAGCTGCTACAGAAGGGATAATCTTGCCTGCGTGACCACCAAAGCGCTTACGTGCCTTTTTGCTCAAAGCTGTGACAGGTTTGCAAAGCATAACAGGATAGAAAACAAATTCTCTCATCCATGCGCCAAGTGACATATGCCATCTGTGCCAGAAATCTGCCATAGATGTTGCAAAGAACGGACGTTCAAAGTTGAGCGGAAGCTCAATACCCATCATCTGTGCTGCACCTCTGGTGATATCCGTTCCACCGGAAAAGTCGCCGTAAATCTGGAACGAATATGCCAGTACACCGAAGAAAACCTGTGAACCGTTGTATCCACCCGCAACAAACTCAGGTGAAAACACATGAGCAGAAATAGCCGATACTCTGTCAGCTATGACAAGCTTTTTGAAAAAGCCCCACAAAATCAGCTGAGCACCGTACTTGATGTTGGTATAGTCAAGCTTGTGTTCCTGAGTTAGCTGAACACCTACATCGCAATATCTGAAAAGCGGTCCCTGAACGATAGAAGGGAAAAACGATACAAACAAAGCAAACTTGCCGATATTTCTTTCAGCAGCGTGTTTGCCTCGTCCGATATCAATCAGATATCCTATTGAGTTGAATGTGTAGTACGAAAGACCAAGCGGTACAATAATGTTGACAAACGGATCCGAAACATCCCACTTAAACAAAGTGAAAAATTTGTCCAGACCATCAAAGATAAATCCGTGACACTTAAGGATAATAAGCACCCCGAGATTCACCAGCGCTGTAAAAACCTGAACACTATGTATCTTCTTGTTCGCAATTTTCTTAAACTCACGTTTTTGTTCCTTGGTAACATCACCCAAAGATTTCACATACGCCTGTTGCTTATCCCTAATGCTCTGCATCCACAATCCCGATGCATATGTGAAAGCTGTAGTCGCCAGAATGAACACAAGGTTCTTGACACCACTGCTTAAATAGAAACCGTAGCTCGCAACAAGCAGTACTACCCACTGGAACTTTTTCGGGACGATATAGTAGACAACTAAAACTATCGCCAAAAACGCAAGAAAAGCTAAAGAATTTAACGCCATAACTTTCTCTCTAATCTGTTATTTTGCAAATATTATTCTTCGTCAAGAATACTCTCAACAAGCTCATGAATAGCCTTAGCGCTGTTGAAGTTCTCAGGCTCCATCATATCAACTGTGATAGTAATGTCATAAATATCGCACAGCTCACCTACAATAGAAACGATGTCAAAGCTGTCAAGAATACCGTCGTCGATAAGCTTTTCTTCTTTTTCAAAATCAACGTCAGAACGAATAGACTCAAGAATTTCAATAATCTTATCCATAGTAAAACATTCTCCTCATATAACCATTTATTTTTATGTATGTAAGTGCATCAACACGCACTTACTCACAATCTTACATTATATAAATATATCACACACAATAACCTAAGTCAATCGTCAAATTTCGCATATATCCGACATATTACTGCTGGGTTTTTATAGCAAAAAAGCAAAAGTTACCTCACATCTCTATATTTACCAGATGTGCTATACACGGTATGCTCTTGCTCTGTTGTACCGTAAGAGGAGAAAGCAACGCACCGGTAGCTATAACAAGTACGTTTTTCAGCTCTTTATTTTCGAGTTTCTTTAAGATATGGCCACAAAGAACACTGGCACAACATCCACAGCCCGAGCCGCCTGAATGAACATCGAACTTTTCGTCATCAAATATCATCACACCACAGTCTTTGTGTCTGGCTGCTATATCATATCCCTCTTTCAGCAGCAACTTATATAGTAGCTTTGAGCCGATTTTTCCCAAATCTCCTGTGTATATCATATCGTAGTCGGTTTCTTTTGTCTTTGTATCTTCAAAAAACTTTTTTATCGTATCAGCAGCGGCAGGCGCCATCGCCGCACCCATATTGTTCTGGTCCTTCACTCCCAAGTCAACGATTTTTCCGATAGTTGCTCTTGTCACCTTGGGCTTTTTGTCATCGTGCTCACCTGATACCACACAGCTTCCTGCTCCTGTTACTGTCCACTGAGCAGACTGCGGTCGCTGTCCACCATAATCAAGCGGAAATCTGTACTGCCTTTCAGCACTGCAAAAATGTGACGACGTAACACAAGCTGACAAAAGTGTCGCTTTGCTTTCGACCATAACCGAAGCCATAATAAGGCTTTGCACCATTGTAGAACAAGCTCCATACTGCCCCAGATACGGTATAGCATAGTCTTTGAGACCGAATGATGAGCACACACACTGGTTGAGCAAATCTCCCGCAAACAAAAAGCCTATATCACTTGCACTCACCTTTGCCTTTTGAAGTGCTATGCTCAGTGCCTCTGTCTGGAGTTTGCTTTCTGCCTCTTCCCAGGTATTCTGACCCACGTGCATATCATACTCAATTTTATCAAAATCATCTTTCAGCGGACCCTGAGCTTCTTTTTTTCCGACTATACTGCCAAAACCTGCGATAGTTACATTGTCAGAAAATTCTATCGTCTGAGCACCTGTTTTCTTAATCATAAAAACACTCCTTTGTGATATTGTTACCACAAAAAGAGTGATACATTCAATGACTTCCAGTATATTTGAATCACTGATTTCATAGTAAATACAGTAATATAAAAAAAGCTTGCTTTAGCTATACAAAAATCATATAATAGACGTGTTCGTTTATTATACTTATTTTGCTCAGGAGGAACTTACGTTGAAAAGAATATTATCACTTTTAGTTGTACTGACTCTTGTCTTCTCAAGTGTCAGCGTTGCAGCAGCTTCACAAATTGACAAAACTACTACCGAATACACACAAAAGCCCACCTCCACAAGCACAGAAACTGTACAAGAGGATGTGGTTCTGATTCCTTCTGAGTCTGCTACTACTGAGCAGTACACCGAACCCGCTACTGAAGAGAGCTTGCAACTTGAAGCAGAAGAGAAAGAAGCTCCTGCCTCTTTACAAAAA
>JAZQFT010000035.1:0-1618 GCA_045539655.1 Ruminococcus sp.
GACGGCGACACACCAACACTCACCTTCACAAACAGTGTTTCAATGCGTGCTAGCATAACTCTCACTGATGTAAAACAGGGTGCTTCTTACTACTTCGCTGTTGATAATATCAACAACGGCACATCAGTAGTTGACCTCACAAACGCTACTGAATATCAGCAAAACTTCGTGAAATCAGCTACAAACATGGTCACAAACGACCCTGCTGAAGCTGGTATCGCTACAACATCTATCGATGGCACTATCTACAAGATGGGTGACACTGACGAGGACGACAAGCTCACTATCGTGGACGCTACAACTCTCCAGCTTGCACTTGTCGAAAAGACAGAGCTCTCTGATGTAGGTCAAGACCTTGCTGACTATGATCTGAACAGCAGGACATCTATCACTGATGCTACAGCTATCCAGATTTACTTAGCAAACGGAAAATAATATCATAAAGCAAAAGGCGAGAGTCACACGACTCTCGTCTTTTTTTATGGTCAGGTTAATATAAGTGCATAAAAAAGCCGTTACAGCACATAACTGTAACGGCTTTTGTTATATGGAGTTACTTTTTCTTAGGCTTTTTGATTTTGTTGAGCTTTGCGTTTAAGTCGAGGAGCTGTTCTTTGGTCATATTGACATTAGCAGCGCCCATAAGACTTGTGAGTCGAAGGACGGTGAAGCCACCCATCATCTGCATCATATCAGGGGTAACCTCAAATCCTGCGGCATTTGCACCGCCCATACCACTCATCATCTTAGCCATCAGTCCTGCAAAGAGCATCTTGCCCTGTACTGTTGCCAAAATATCGGACAGCTTATCGTTGAGTGAGAAGTATCCCTCTGGGGTATCAATGTCAAACCAGTTGAGAATAGCACCCTTTTCTTTGAGTCTGTAGTCCTCGTTGAACTTCTCAACCTTGCGAATGTTGCTTTCGTCGGTGAAATCACCTGCGACAGCAGTGAGCTTTGTTTCGCCTGAATTTGGAACATCGAAGTAGAAGAAGTGTTCTTCGCTTGTTTTCTTGCCAAGGCTGACGCCATTTGCAAAAAGCTCAACCTCAGGAAGGTTAGAGTACACAGTGACCTTTGTTGTGTCTTCAACACGATCAACATAACGTTTGCCACAGATGTGTACAAACGGATCGTCGCTGAGCCATGCTTTGTATGCATAGAACGAATCCTTCTTGTATTTTCTGTCAAAGGTCATAAGACCTTTGTGGTTCTGACCGTTTTCGCCACCTTCGGCACGAGCATCAGCACCGAAGTCAAACATATTCCATACGTGTGTAGCCCACATGTATTTGCGTGTGAACAGCTGTTTGATGAGCTCTTCGTGATAGTATGCCTGATATTCTTCTGTGTAGTCGCCCTGCATTGGATTTGAAGTGTGCCAGTTGAGCGCTTCGCATCCGTATTCACTACAGCCGATAGGAATGTTCGGATACTTTTCGTGGAATTTATCGAACCATGGACCGTTCATAGTAGTGTCGCCACCGTACCAACCGAAGTAGTGGTTGTATGAAACGACGTCAGGAATCTGGACGATAGAGGAGTCGATGTTGCACATTGTAAGACAAGCCATAGTGGTCGGACGTGTCTTGTCCATTTCGTGACACAGGTCGTTGAG
>JAZQFT010000036.1:0-192381 GCA_045539655.1 Ruminococcus sp.
TCTGGTAAAGGAGGTAACAAAAATGAATACATTTAAAAGAATCGCAGCGTTGCTGCTTATCGGAATGATGATTGTATCCGTTGCTGTTATCTCTGCAACTGCAACTCAGTCAGATGTAGCTCAGACAAGCGCTGATACAGGTATCACTATTCACGTAAAATCAGAAGACAAGGTTCCTTACGTTTACTACTGGAACGCACTTCCAAATAACTTGGAAATCGCATATCCGGGTGTGAAAATGACTAAGGAAGCTTCTATGGAAGGCGGTAACTGGTACACATACAAGTTCCCAAATTCTACAAAAATCAACCTTTTGTTCACAGACGGCACATCAGCACTTTCGGGTCAGATTTCTGAAGAAACTACCCGTACAACAGGTGAGTGGTGGTACAAAGACGGCAAATGGAGAAACAAAAATCCTGACGTTAAGGGCGATTATGATTATTCAGACCTGAGAGAAGATACAATCTACTTCGTAATCACAACTCGTTTCTACGATGGTGACACAGGCAACAACATTCACTGCTGGGACGACAGCAAGGCTAACAACCCTGACTCTGACCCTGCATGGCGTGGTGACTTCAAAGGTCTTGCTGATAAGCTCGATTACATCAAGGCTCTTGGTTTCTCAGCTATCTGGATCACTCCTGTAGTAACAAACGCATCAGGCTATGACTACCACGGCTACCACGCTATGGACTTCTCAACAGTCGACGTTCGTTACGAATCAGACAACTTTACATATGAAGACTTCATTCAGGCAGCTCATGATAAAGATATGAAGGTTGTACAGGACGTTGTATGGCAGCACACAGGTAACTTCGGTGAGTCTTTCCTTGCTCCACTCTTCACTAAAGAGTACGACAACTATCAGGATCTTGCTGAAATCGAGAAATGTATGGTTCCTACTAAGACACTTCTTGACTACAACGGAGTCAGCACTCCTGAAGAATACTATGCTTTAAAACCTCAGCAGCAGTATGACTCAAGACTCAACCTCATGAAGAACACATCTTCTGCTGCAGGTGGCAACAACTCTACAGGCACACATCCTGACGAGGTTGACTACAGCATAAACAAGGTTTCTAAAGACCCTAACTGCAACCCTAACAACTACTACCACACAGGTTACTTCCAGAGCCTTAACTGGGACGACTGGACCTGTAAATATTGTCAGATCGCAGGTGACTGCGTTGACCTCAACACTGAGAACCCTGCTGTAGCAGAGTATCTTGTTGATGCATATTCCAACTACCTTGATATGGGCGTTGATGCATTCCGTGTGGATACAGTACGTCACATTTCAAGACTTTCACTCAATATGATGTACAACGACCAGATGCACGCTGCCGCTAAAGCTGCAGGCAACGACAATTTCTATATGTTCGGCGAAATCTGCTGTCGTTATTCACAGGTTTGGTATCGTGACCACGCTTGTGAGTCAGCTCAGTTCTACACATGGGATGAGACAGATGCTTCTTACAAGAACAACTGGAACTTTGACAAGAATGCAACTGCTGAGCAGATCAACGAAAATATGAACCTTACATTTGACCACTATAAGCAGTACGATAATGTAAGCAAACAGCCTACATCACAGAACGCATTCTTAAACGGTATCTCATACCACACACCTGACTATTCAAAGAGTTCAGGTATGGGAGCTATCGACTTCCAGATGCACTGGTGCTTTGACTCAGCAAGCGGTGCTTTCAATGTTGGTAAGGCTTCTGACCAGTACTACAACGACTCAACATGGAACGTTGTATATGTCGATTCTCACGACTATGCTCCTGACCAGGGTCAGGCAAACAGATTTGCCGGCGGTACTCAGACATGGGCTGAGAACTTAAACCTCATGTACACATTCCGTGGTATCCCTTGTCTGTACTATGGTTCTGAAGTTGAGTTCCAGAAGGGCGTTGTTATCGACGTAGGTCCTAACAAGCCTCTCGCACAGACAGGTCGTGCGTACTTCGGTGAAAACCTCGAAGGTACTGTTACAGCAACAGACTTCTCAGAATACACAGCTTCAGGTAAGGTAGCTGAAACACTCAACTATCCACTTGCTAAGCATATCCAGAAGCTCAACGCTATCAGACGTGCTGTCCCAGCTTTACAGAAGGGTCAGTACACAGTATCTTCTAACTATGTATCAGGTAACATGGCATACGTTAAGAGATATACAAACGCATCTGAAGGCATTGATTCACTCGCACTTGTTACTGTTACTGACGGTGCTACATTCAAGAATGTTCCTAACGGTAAGTACATCGACGCTGTTACAGGCGATGTTAAGAACGTAACAGATGGCACACTCTCAGTTTCTTCTCTTGGTAAGGGTAACATGAGAGTATATGTATGCTGTGCTTCTGGCTTTACAGGCATCAGCGGTGCTGTAGGTCCAGCAGGTCAGACATATCTCAAATAACAACCTAATAACTATATAGAAAAGCTCGGGTTTATCCCGAGCTTTTTGTTATGTAAATATGATGCTTGTGCGTATATTAAAAAGCGGTGCTGGTTAGGCACCGCTTTTAGTATCATTGTATCAGAGCTTTGCGTTTGTTTTTTGCATAAAGCTTTCGGATTTGATGAGAAAACGTTCGTGGGTGGCTTTTCCGACTACACCGTGGTTGTCAGATACAACTACATTGAAAACAAGTCGTCTGTTGTCAACTTCAATAAGCTCGCTTTCACAAGTGACTTCTATACCGAGTGGGTCAGCAGCGAGGTGTTCAACATTGATCTTTGTACCAACGCTTGTCACACCTTCGTCTAAAAGCTCCTGTACGCTTTCCGCAGCGGTTTGCTCCATCAGCGCTACCATAGCAGGTGTTGCAAAAACGTCGAGCGTGCCGCTTCCCATAACTTTGGCGGTTTTGTTTTGTGTGACTGTTATTGTGATTTTATTTTTGATTCCTGCTTTTAGCATAAGATCACTCCTTTGTTGTAGCTTTATTATAGCATTTTTTATGCAAAAGACAACCCCAACTGCGCAGCACAGATGGGGTTGCTTTGTCATTTAGACGGTTATTATATGAAACTAGTCGTCGTAGTCTTTGTCATATGAGAGGATCTTTCCACTTTTTGCATCAATGTCATAGTCATATTCATATCCGCCGTGCTTGAAGTCAACCTCGTATCTGAGAATACCGTCATCGAAGTCCAGTTCTATGAAAAGAGCAGTAACTTCGCTTTCTTTGAGTGATGCATGGGAAAGAGCGGTTTTCTTCGCTTTTTCTTCGCTGATTTTTTCGTCAGCTTTTTCTGCCTTTGTTTCAGCAACTGTTTCAGCCTCTGCCTGAGCTACTGTTTGTTCTTCAACAACTGCCTGTGTAGCAGGGTCGACAGCTATGACTTCTTCTGTAGGGGCTGTGACGTTGACGCTGTTTGGAGCCAGCGTAGCACAGCCGACAACTGTTAGCAGTAGTGATAAAACAAGTGTAAGTATCAATAGCTTTTTCATATGTGTGAACCTCCTTTTTATTCTTGATATAAAAAAGCGGGAAGACGTTCGGTCTTCCCGCAAAAATTTAACCAAAGTATCTTTTGAGAAGACCCTTGAAACCTGCACCGTGTCTTGCTTCGTCTTTAGCCATCTCGTGAACTGTGTCGTGGATAGCATCTAAGCCTAAAGCTTTTGCTCTTGTTGCAAGGTCAAGCTTGCCTGCACAAGCGCCTGTTTCAGCATCAACGCGGAGCTCTAAGTTTTTCTTTGTAGAATCTGTTACAACTTCGCCCAAAAGTTCTGCAAATTTAGCAGCGTGTTCTGCTTCTTCAAATGCAGCTTTTTCCCAGTAAAGACCGATTTCAGGATAGCCTTCACGGTGAGCAACTCTTGCCATTGCGAGATACATACCAACTTCAGAGCACTCGCCCTCGAAGTTAGCTCGAAGATCCATGATGATATCTTCAGGAGCATCTTTAGCGATGCCTACAACGTGCTCACAAGCAAAGCCTTCTTCGTCAGCCATTTTGTTGAATTTTTCGCCAGGTACCTTACATACCGGACAAACCTCAGGTGCAACATCACCTTCATGAACATAACCACATACTGGGCAAACCCATTTCATAATAATAACCTCCAAAAATGATTTAGTTTTTTGAGCATTCACAGCACAAGCCGTGAAACACTACGTTTTTTCTTTTGATTTCAAATCCTTTTTGAGCAAGCTCTTTTTCTAGTGGGGATAACTCGCTTGAGTGCAAGTCATAGACGTTGCAACAACATTCGCATACAAAGTGTGCGTGATCTGATACGTCAGCGTCGATGCGTTCTTCACCATCGACATTAGCAACCGAGATGATTTTTCCTTGCTCTTTAAATAGAGCGATGTTTCGATACACAGTGCCTAAACTGAGATTAGGAATTTCATCTTTTAGCTCGTCATACACCCATCTTGCACTCGGATGACTCTTTGTGCCGGCTATCGTTTTGAAAATAGCTTCTCGTTTTGAACTGAAATTGTGACCCATTATCGGTCACCTCCTTGAAAAACAGTAATCATTACTGTTTTCTGTCATTAGTATAGCAGACATCAAAGTGTTTGTAAAGAGCTTTTTGGAATATTTTTCAAATTTTTTTAGTATAATGTATTGGTAAAAGAGCAAAAATTTGTATTTGCACTTGTACACTAGTTTTTTGGGAGGATAATATGCCAACAGTTTTTTTAAGTCCGTCGCTTCAGGAATTTAATCCATATGTAGGTGGAGGAAATGAAGAATACTATGCAAACCTTATCGCTGATGCGATGGAGCCGTATCTGAGAGCTACTGGAATTGACTTCGACCGCAATACTCCGTCACAGACTCTGTCACAGGCGATTGCACAGTCCAATGCGGGAGATTATGACTTGCATTTTGCTATCCATTCCAACGCTGCGGGTGAAGCAAATTCAGGTAAAGTAAGAGGTGTTGAATTCTACTATTATCCAACGAGTGACAGCGGACAGAAATTTGCTAATATTCTTAATAGGAATTATAAAAACATATATCCGCTACCTGACAGAACAAAGGTGCTCGACACTACTTCGCTTGCGGAAGTGCGCAGAACAAGAGCTCCGTCCGTGCTAGCAGAGGTAGCGTATCACGATAATGCACAGGACGCTCAGTTTATCAGGGATAACATAGATAACATAGCGAAGAATTTTGCTCAAAGCATCGCTGAATATTTTGATGTGCCTTTTGTTGATCCTAATGCTTGAAATATGTAGCAAATGATGTATAATACATACTATAATGTATAAAGTGAGGGAATTTTATGCTAAAAACACCTGATGCGAAAATCATAGAAAAAACTATTACAAATCTGAAGAAAAACAATATGCTCGGCTTTTATTGTGAAACAAAGGAAGAAGCGCTTGAGAAAGTACTGTCACTCATAAACGAGGGTGACACTGTCACAAACGGTGGTTCAGAAACATTGAAGCAGGTCGGTGTCATAGACGCTGTAAAAAACGGTAACTATAACTATGTTGACCGCAGTGCTGCTCAGTCACAGGAAGAGGCAGAAGAACTGATGCGTGAAGCGTACTTTGCTGATGTGTATCTGACCAGCACAAATGCTGTGACACAGTACGGCGAGCTGTACAATGTTGACGGAAACTCCAATCGTGTTTCCGCTATTCTTTATGGACCTAAGAGCGTTGTGGTTGTGTGTGGATATAACAAAATCGTGAAAAATTTTGATGAAGCAGTATATAGAGTTAAGACTAAAGCTGCACCGCCTAACACTAAAAGACTTCACACAGGCTCATATTGTGAAATGAATGGCGAATGTCTGTCCTGTGGTAGTGACGGTTCTTTTATGTGTGATGGTTGTCGTGGTGATGGCAGAATATGCTGTAACTATGTTGTGTGTGCACAGCAACGTCACAAAGAGCGTATCAAAGTCATCATCGTTGGCGAAGAACTCGGATATTGATTTTTGTTTATGTATGCAGTCCCATAGTTTGGGGCTGCATATAATTATCTGGACTGGTTGTTAGACTGATTTTTGTTCTGGTTGTTATTCTGGTTTCTATTCTGGTTGTTTGACTGGTTGTTTGACTGATTTCTATTCTGGTTATTGTTCTGGTTGTTATTCTGGTTGTTGCTGTTAGACTGATTTCTGTTCTGGTTATTATAGTTGTTCTGGTTGCTCATAGTGACACCTCCCTTTGAGTATAGTATTAGCGCTAAGTGAAGGAATATACTTATGAATGAATTTTTGAAAAAAATGAAAAATTTGCTCGACGATGAGTTTGATGCGTTCACAAAATGTATGGACAAGCCGAGCTTTCGAGGACTTAGAATAAACACGCTCAAAGCTGATAAAGCAAGCGTTATAGAGAAGCTCCCTTTCAAATTAGATCAAACGCCGTTTTGCAAAGACGGCTACTATATAGATAATGACGTTGAGCGTATAGGATCACATCCGTTTCATCATGCAGGAGCTATATATGTGCAGGAACCTTCAGCGATGTCGGCTGTAACAATGCTTGATGTCAAAAAAGGGGACAAGGTGCTCGATCTTTGTGCAGCACCGGGCTCTAAAACCACACAGATTGCACAAGCACTAGATGGTACAGGCCTTTTGTGGTCAAATGAGATAGTCAGAAACAGAGCGAGCATCCTGTGTTCAAATCTTGAGCGTATGGGTGTGAAAAACGCAGTGGTATCTTCAAACTCTCCTGAAAATCTCTGCCCTGAGATGTGTGGGTTTTTTGACAAAATTTTAGTTGATGCACCGTGCTCCGGTGAGGGGATGTTCAGAAAAGATAAAGATGCTGTAGCTGAATGGACACCTGAGCATGTGATCTCCTGTGCTAATCGCCAACTCCATATTTTAAACAGCGCAAAAGTAGCGCTGAAAGCAGGCGGAGAGCTCGTGTATTCCACCTGTACTTTTTCAAAAGAAGAAAACGAGGGTGTAGTTGCACAGTTTTTGAAAGAAAACCCTGAGTTTGAGCTTGTTGACAGTGGCGAGACTTTCGGCAGAAATACAATGGAGTATGCAAAACGTATTTTCCCTATGGATGGTGGCGAGGGCCATTTCGCTGCGAAATTTCGAAAAAACTACTCACCTGACAGCGAACACCCTATAGCAAAAGATATAAAAAAAGCTAAAAAGCAAAATAAAAACAAAGATATCACAAAAGCTTGCAAAGATGCATACGACTTTTTGAATGATATTTTTCAAAGCGATGAGTATCCACAACTCTATAAAGTATCGGACAAGGTGTACGCCCTCACTGATAGTATCGCTGAACTTTTTCAGTACAATCTTGATTTGAGAAAACTGTGCGTTATAAAAATGGGTGTCGAGGTGCTCACCTTCAACGGCAAAAGGTACGAACCTTCTCACAACGCTTTTACTGCGTGCAAAAAAGAAAGTGCAAAAAATGTCATAAATCTTGACATTAGCGACGAAAGACTGTATAAATTTTTACATGGGGAAGAGATAGCGCTTGATGATGATGTCAGGGGCTACACCCTTGTTTGCGTTGAAAGTATTCCGCTTTCTTTCGGAAAAGCGAGCGCAATGAAGCTGAAGAATAAATACCCCAAGGGGCTCAGAAATAATGGATAATCTGACAAATATTCTTACAATTAAAGATATACTTTCCCGACATGGATTTACTTTTTCAAAGTCGCTTGGACAGAATTTTTTGATAAATCCGTCGGTGTGTCCGAGAATGGCTGAATTTTGTGGTGCAAAAGAAGGCGTCGGGGTGATTGAAGTCGGACCTGGTGTCGGGGTGCTGACTCACGAGCTGTGTCTGCGTGCTGACAAGGTGGTCAGCATTGAGCTCGACAAAAGGCTGCTACCTGTGCTGAGCGAAACTTTGGCTGAACACGATAACATAAAAGTAATAAATGATGACATACTTAAAATAGATCTGAAAAAACTCATTGAAGAAGAATTCAAAGGTATGAGAGTAGTAGTATGCGCAAATCTTCCGTACTATATTACTTCGCCTGTTATTATGAAGCTGCTCGAAGAAAAGCTTCCTATTGATGCTATCACTGTTATGGTTCAAAAGGAAGCTGCTGAGCGTATATGTGCAAAGGTAGGAACCAGACAGAGCTCTGCGGTGACAGTTGCCGTGAACTACTACAGCGAGCCTGCGCTTTTGTTCCATGTATCATCAGGTTCATTCATGCCTGCGCCAAAGGTCGATTCAGCGGTGATAAGACTCGATGTTAGTAGCGAGCCACGTGTCAAAGCAAAAGACGAAAAGACTTTCTTCAAGGTAGTCAAAGCGGCATTTGCTCAACGCAGAAAAACAGTCGTGAACTCTATTTCGAGCGGTATGGGTGTTGGCAAAAGCACGCTCGGTGAAATACTTTTTGAGTGTGGTTTGTCACAGACAGCAAGGGCAGAACAGCTGACACTCACTGATTTTGCTAAAATCGCAGACGGTGTTTTTGAGAGGGGAAATTGATATGCTTAAAAAGTTGATATTGATTAGCATTTTGCTATTTGTTTGCATTGTACTGATGCTTGTGTCGTTGCTTATTGATGCACAGACTTTCGGACAGATAAGCAGCTATATCGCCATTGCATGCGTAGTGTTATCCCTGATCGGTGTTGTGGTGGCAATCAGAAAGGGATATAAATAAAAAAGAAGGACTAGCGTTTTGCTAGTCCTTTTTTAGTGGTGTTTTATTACATCTGCTCAGGGCAGGTGATGTTGAACATTGTCAGTACGTTTTTGATAACAGTCTTTACACACATACAAAGTGCGAGCCTTGCCTGTGTGAGAGATTCGTCTTCGCCCTTGACTCGACACGCATTGTAGAACTTATGGAACAGTGTTGCAAGTGTAGTTACATAGCGTGTGATTTTTGTAGGATCATAGTCACAAGCTGATGAAATAATCTGTGACTCAAATGAGGCGAGGTGATGAATGAGTTCAATTTCTTCTGCTTGTGATAAAAGCTTGAGCTCATCGTCAGTGCACTCACGTGGAGTCACACCGTCTTTTTCAAGAGCTTTCAGGATGGAGCAGATTCTTGCGTGTGCGTACTGAACATAATACACAGGGTTCTGGTTGTCTTGTGTCACAGCAAGGCCCAAGTCGAAGTCCATCTGGGTGTTTGCTTCACGGGTGTTGAAAAGGAAACGTACGCTGTCAACAGGTACTTCATCGAGCAGGTCAGAAAGACCGATAGCTTTACCTGTACGTTTGCTCATTTTGACAGCTTCGCCGTTTTTGACGAGCTTTACAAGCTGCATCAAAAGCACGTGGAGATTGTCGCCGTTACAACCGATAGCGTCCATAGCGTTTTGCATACGCATAACGTGGCCGTGGTGGTCAGCACCCCAGACGTCGATCAGTGTTTCAAAGCCTCTGTCAAATTTGTTTTTATGATAAGCAATGTCAGCTGTGAAATAAGTTGGGTTGCCGTTTTGTCTGATGAGAACGTCGTCTTTGAGCTCGAGGTTATCAATATATTCCTGAGTTTTGCCTTGCTCCAAAAGCTTCTTGGTACAAACCTCTTTGTTCTTATACCAGATAGCGCCTTCTTTTTCGTATGTGAGACCTTTTTCGCTCAAAGTGTCAACAACACGTTTTACATCGCCTGCTTCGTGAAGTGTGCTCTCAAAGAACCACTTGTCGTATGTGATGCGGTATTTAGCCATATCTGCCTGCATTTTGTCGATGTTTTTAGGGAGTGCATAGTCAACGAGAACTTTCTTGCGCTTTTCTGAAGAAACATTTACCAAGGCGTCTGAAAACTCGTCAGCGTACGCTTTAGCGTGGTCGATGATATCCCCACCCTGATATCCATCTTCAGGGAATTCTACTGTGCTGTCAAAAAGCTGGAGATAACGAGCTTCAAGAGAACAAGCGAATTTTTCGATCTGGTTACCTGCGTCGTTTACGTAAAACTCACGTGCTACATCGTAGCCTGCTTTCTGAAGCACTGCAGAAAGACAGTCGCCGAGTGCACCGCCTCGAGCGTTACCCATATGCATAGGGCCTGTCGGGTTAGCAGAAACGAATTCGACCATAACCTTTTTGTTTTTGCCGTAGTCGCTGTTGCCGTAGCTTTCGCCCTCATAAAGTACATCTTTCACAACTTCTGCAAAATACTGCTTTGATAAAAAGAAGTTGATAAAGCCCGGACCTGCTGTTTCAAATCTCTCAACAAGAGTATCGGACAAATCAATATTTTCTGTGATAGCCTGAGCGATTTTGAAAGGTGGCAGTCTGAATGCACGTGCTCCAGCCATAGCTGCATTTGTAGCAAGATCGCCGTGACTTCTGTCAGCAGGCTCTTCGATAACAAACTGTGGGATAGGAGCGTCGCTGAGCTGTCCTTTTTCTATAGCTTTTTTAATAGCGTTTTCAATCGCCGTACGAAGTGCTTTTTCGGTGTTGATAGATGTATGTGCCATGTTTATTCCTCTTTTTCTTTTATATTGATGTGAATCTCGTTGTCCGATACTAAATCAGCGAAAAAATCAAGCTGATATTTCACTTTGATATCTCCACCGTTATCGGTGAGGTTGTGTTTAACTTTTGAAGTGTAAACTCCCATCAAGATGTCACCCATCACAGTGTGGTAGTGACACTGGTGTCTGACACCGTTTTCAAGTACAAGGCGTGACTGGTGCTCACCCATACGAATGATGGAAACCTTGTTGTCTGATTCGACCTTGACTACTGTGTCGGTGGTAATGTTGGGGTTTTCACTATCATATTCTTTGTATTTTATGTAGCGGTGGCCGTTTTTTATAACGTAGTCACCTGTGGTGATAACTTCGACTTTATCTTTTTCGCCGTCAACCTCTTGAGTGCCTGTGACGGTGATGATGTATTCTTTTGACATTTTCAGTATTCCTCGATGTTTATCTGCTGTGCTTGGTTGTTCATATCTTTTTGAAGGAAGAGCGTAGCGACTTTTTCGAAATTGTCCGGTGTGTCGCTGACAAAAAACTGTGCACTACCTAAAGTGTCACTGGTATTTATGATCCCTTTTTCTTGTAGAACCTTTTTTGTGTAAAGTGCAGTTTCTTTTCCTGAGTCAATGAGAAGCACATCTTTTCCCATATAGTCTGCGATAGCGTCTTTCAAGATAGGGTAGTGTGTGCAACCTAAAATAACAGTATCGACGCCGACGTTTTTGAGATTTGACATATACCTCTCGACTATCAGTTTTACGACAGGGTCATCACGGTCGATGAAACCGTTTTCAACAAGCGGTACAAAAAGCGGACAGTCCTGTTCAAAAACTTCAAAGCTGGCATTTTTTTGTTCTATTCGTGTTTTGTAGCTGTGTGAGTTTATTGTAGCGGTGGTGCCGATAACACCGACTTTACCGTTTTTGCTCTCTCTTAACGCAGTAAAGCAGGTCGGGAGCACCACTCCGGTGTATGGCACTTTGAGTACGCTCTCTAAATCAGGTGCAACAGAGCTCACTGTACCGCATGCCGCAACAACCATTTTGACATTATTCTTCAAAAGAAAATTAGCATCCTGCATAGCGTAGCGCCTGATGGTGTCCTTGCTACGGTTGCCATATGGTACTCTGCCAGTATCCCCGAAGTATATTATGTTTTCGTTGGGCATGGCTTTGAGCATCTGCTTGACAGCTGACAAGCCACCCAGACCTGAGTCAAAAACTCCGATAGCGTTATTGTTCATAGAAAAAACCTCTTGGAGATTTATTGTTTTGTCTAAAGACATAAATATACTTATATATAATAACACAAAGCGAATGTGCTTTCAAGTGTGAAAACCTTTGACAAAGAGGATAATACAATGTATAATTTGATGAAAGTGATAAAAAGGAATGATTTTTATGATAAAAAAGGCATTTAATATAGTCTGTGACAAGGTGTACGCAGCTCTTGAGAATCAGGGCTACAAGAAGAACAAGGTTGATAACAACGATTCTTCCGAAATGGTAGCTCTTTTCACAGGAGAGAACGTTGCGTATTCTGTCATCTATTATGTTGATAAAATGCATATGGTTATGCGCTCTTGTGCTATGACTGACGATGGTCCTGACAACGAGTGGAAGACTATGGCTACATGGATGTTCAACCCTGAGACTGATTCAGAAAGAGAAGCGAACTCTATCGGCAACGATTTTGCTGATGCAGTATCGACTCCTGTGAACATAAAGCGTGTGAAACAGACAAAGAAAAAGAAATCTTCTGATGATGGCAACGCTGATCCGGTATTTTTGGCTAAGCGTTTGGTCAAGCTTTTCCCAGAGCTCAAAGCTGAGATTAAGGAAGAAGAGGACAGCTACTATCCTTTCAGAGGTGTTACATTCACAAGAGAGCATATCGTACCAAAGGTGAACGCTTTGGTTGCACAAGGGGGCAAGTCAGAGCTCACAAAGCTTATGAACATTCTCTCAGCTCAGTACGTGAATGGTGACCCTGACACTCGTGCTATCATCACTATCGTTATTATGAACTCTATTGACGAAAAGCACAGAGAGGTTATCGAACCGCTTATGTCCGCAGATTTACTCAAAGCATACAAGAGCGGTTTGAAATACAAGGGAAAGAAAGTTAAGCCTGAAAAAGTGAAGAAAGTAATCACTCAGACAGGTACTCGTCTGTAAGGCATTTTTGTATGGGCAAAACGCCCAAGGAACAAAGTTTTTATGCAGATTTATCGGCACAATGACACTCAAAGTGTTGCTGTGCCGATTTTTTACAAAATTATTGCAAAATCGCTTGACTACTTGACTTTCTTATGATATACTTCTAAGTACCTCGAAAAAGGGGTCTATTTTTTTGCGCCCTTTTGAGGGAGGCTAAATTATTCCGAAAATACCGGGAGGTGCCGTTAAATGAGAGTAAAAATCACATTGGCCTGCACTGAGTGCAAACAGCGTAATTACAACACAATGAAAAACAAGAAAAACGATCCTGACAGGCTTGAGATGAACAAGTATTGCAGATTCTGCAAGAAACACACTCTGCACAAGGAAACAAAGTAATCGGAGGGAAAAGAAATGGCTGAAGCAAAAGCAAAGAAAAACATTTTTTCTAAGATCTTTTCTTTCTTCCGTGCGTGCATTGGTGAGATCAAGAAGATTTCTTGGCCATCAGCTCTGGCAACAACTAAGAACTTCGGTATCGTAGTTTTAGTTATCGTTATTGCTGGTCTGTTCATTTTTGCCCTTGATATGGGTCTGTACGAACTCTTGGGTCTTGTAATGGATACAGGTTCATCTGTTGTTTCATAATTGATTTTGACTTTTCAACTTATTAAAAAGGAGAAGTAATCATGAGTGAAGCAAGATGGTATGTTGTTCATACTTATTCAGGATATGAAAACAAGGTTGCGTCAACTTTGATGACAACTGTAGAAAACCGTGGGCTTTCTGATATGATTCAGGACGTCAAGGTTCCTACAGAAATCGTCGCAGAAATCAAAGACGACGGATCTACTAAGGAAGTTGAGCGCAAGCTCTTTCCGGGATATGTTTTCGTAAAAATGGTCTACACTGATGAAACATGGTATGTTGTTCGCAATATCCGTGGTTGTACCGGTTTTGTCGGTCCATCTTCTAAACCTGTGCCTCTTACAGAAGCTGAGGTTTATCGCATGGGCGTTGAAACACGTGTAGTCGAGGTTTCGTACAAAGTTGGCGACCAGGTTCGCATTATCGACGGTCCGCTTGAGGACTTTGTTGGTATCGTTGACGAGCTTGATGTCGACAAAAACTATGTTCGCGTTACAATCTCTATGTTTGGACGTGAAACCCCTGTTGAGCTTGAGCTCAATCAGGCAGAAGCAATTGAAGAATAAAATGGAATAATTAGCAATTCGCTTTTTATATGAGGGATTTTTCCCTTGTGGGAGGAGTAAATATTCTACTCCGCCATCTACCACGAATTTAGGAGGAATAAACAATGGCTCAGAAGGTAACTGGTTATATTAAGTTACAGATTCCGGCTGGTAAAGCTACACCAGCACCACCTGTTGGTCCAGCTCTTGGTCAGCACGGTGTAAACATCGTTGCTTTCACAAAGGAATTCAACGAACGTACTAAAAACGACGCAGGACTTATCATTCCTGTAGTAATCACAGTCTATGCAGACCGTTCTTTCTCATTTATTACAAAGACACCACCTGCAGCTGTACTCATCAAGAAGGCTTGCAACATCGAGAAAGCATCAGGCGAACCTAACAAGAAAAAGGTTGCTAAAATCACTAAAGAGCAGTGTGCTAAAATTGCAGAGCAGAAGATGAAAGACTTAAACGCTGCTACTATCGAAACAGCTGCTTCAATGATCGCAGGTACTGCTAGATCAATGGGCATCGAAGTTGTCGACTAATAAATGTTCCGGGTGGGAGGAACTATCCGCTTAACCACCTAATAATGGAGGAGAAAAGATGAAACACGGTAAGAAATATGTTGATAGCGCTAAGCTCATCGACAGAACTAAATTATATGATACAACAGAAGCTCTTGACACAGTTGTTAAGACAGCTACTGCTAAATTTGACGAGACAATCGAGCTCCACGTAAAGCTCGGTGTTGACCCACGTCATGCTGACCAGCAGGTTAGAGGCGCTATCGTACTTCCAAACGGTACAGGTAAAAACGTTAAGGTTCTTGCTATCTGCAAGGGCGAAAACGAGAACCTTGCTAAGGAAGCTGGTGCTGACTACGTTGGTGCTGAGGATATGACACAGAAGATTCAGACAGAGGGTTGGATGGACTTTGATGTTCTTATCACAACACCTGACTGCATGGGTCTTGTAGGTCGTCTTGGTAAAATCCTCGGTCCTCGTGGCTTGATGCCTAACCCTAAAGCTGGTACTGTTACTCCTGACATCGCTAAGGCTGTTAAAGAAGCTAAGGCTGGTAAGATTGAGTACAGACTTGACAAAACAAACATCATCCACTGCCCAATCGGCAAGGCTTCTTTCGGTACAGAAAAGCTCCAAGAGAACCTCGATACTCTCATGGGCGCTATCGTTAAGGCTAAGCCTGCTGCTGCAAAAGGCCAGTATATTAAGTCTTGTGCAGTAACATCTACAATGGGTCCAAGCGTTAGAATCAACCCTACAAAGTTCGGCGCTTAATCACATCTTTGATATTATACTTTTTAAGTACAATATATTCGCTGTTCTAAAGACACCAGGTGTCTTGTGACATAATGGATTTTCCGCCTGCCGAGGAAGAAGCACTTACATTATATCTATGTAATTTCCTGCCTCTCCCTCAAAAGGAGAGGCTGCTTTTTTTGAACTGCGTAAAACACATTTATTTTACGGAGGTGAAACAATTGCCAAGTGTAAAGGTTTTAGAAGAGAAGAAGGCTATCGTTGCACAGCTCGTTGAAAGACTCAACAACTCTGTTACTGGTGTTCTCGTCAGCTACAAAGGTATCAATGTTGCTGATGATACTGCACTTCGTAAAGAGCTCAGAGAGGCTGGTGTCAACTACTCTGTAGTTAAGAACACACTTCTTTCCCGTGCTTGTGAAGAGGCTAACCTCACAGGTCTTCAGGGTACTTTAGAAGGTACTACTGCTATCGCTACAAGTGACGAGGATTACGCTGCTGCTGCTAGAATTCTCTCTAACTACGCTAAGAAGAGCAAGACTTTCGAGCTCAAGGGTGGTTATCTCGACGGTGAAGTTG
This sequence comes from Ruminococcus sp., assembly GCA_045539655.1. Classification (GTDB taxonomy): domain Bacteria; phylum Bacillota; class Clostridia; order Oscillospirales; family Acutalibacteraceae; genus Ruminococcoides. The sequence continues at coordinate 15,615 of JAZQFT010000036.1, forward strand.
TAGATATGGCTACTATCGAGAAACTCGCTAAGCTCCCAACAAGAGATGTTCTTCTTGCAAACGTACTCGGTGCTTTCCAGGCTCCTATCGCATCATTTGCTCGTGCTATTCAGGCTATCGTTGACAAAGGTGGCGTAGAGGCTTGTGAACCTGCTGAAAAGGTTGAAGAAGCACCTGCAGAAGAAACTGCTCCTGCAGAGACTGCTGCACCAGCTGAGGAGGCTGCTCCTGCTGAGGAAGCTGCTCCAACTGCTGAGGCTGCTGCCGAAGAGCCTGCTGCTGAATAAGCACGAAGCTTCGGTTACTTATTAACATTAAAAACTACTAATTTATTTATTTTTGGAGGTAATTAAAATGGCATCTGAGAAGATTACTGCTATTATTGAAGAATTAAAAGGCCTCACAGTTTTAGAGCTTTCTGATCTCGTACACGCTGTTGAGGAAGAGTTTGGTGTATCTGCTGCTGCAGCTGTTGCTGTTGCTGCTGCTCCTGCTGAAGGCGGCGCTGCTGCTGAAGAGAAGACAGAGTTCGACGTTGTACTTGCATCTGCTGGTGGCAACAAGATCGCTGTTATCAAGGCTGTTAGAGAAGCTACAGGTCTCGGTCTTAAGGAAGCTAAGGCTCTCGTTGACGAGGCTCCAAAGACAGTTAAAGAGGCTGTTTCTAAGGAAGACGCTGAGGCTCTCAAGGCTAAGCTTGAAGAGGCTGGCGCTACAATCGAGCTCAAGTAATTCAGCCCGACTATTCTTTACAAACTCAAAGAGCACACAGTTTTCTGTGTGCTCTTTTTCTTTGCGTTTTATTCGGCGATATGATATTAGTTATCTTTCGAGTGATTAAATATATCACTATTGCACAAAAGAGAGAATGATAATTTGTGACTATTTTCAATAGACACAAATTCATAGTATGGTTTAGAATATAATTGTAAAAGGAGTAATATACAAAAATCACTTTAGGAGGCGAAATTATGAAAAAGTTAGTTAGTTTATTGTTGGTGACAGTGATGATTTTTGCTATTTCATCAGTATCTGTTTTTGCTAATGACGATGCACTTATTAGCGAGTCACTGTATGAGGATGTATTTGTTGAAAAATATGTACATCATGGAGGTCCATATTTATATAAAGAGTATTATTATCATCATGTTGATGAGAATGACCCTGACAGTGAAATTGATTGGGTACTTGTTAGTGCTTCTAATTTGATGTGTAACCCTTGGTTTGTAAAAAAGATTGTTGCAGACAGAGTGCTTTTTTCTTCGAATGAATACATACCTTTCAGCTTTATGTATGCAGTATATGATGTGAAAAGTGGTTGGTTTGTTGAACTCAGTAATAGTATTCTTGAATCTTATGATGACTTAGCAGAAGTTTTGAGTGAGTCTGGCATCGGAAGACCTATTGGTGATGCGGATTTTGATATGAAACTTACGGTGCTTGATGCTACATATATTCAGCGTGTATTAGCTGAGCTTTGTGAGTTTGACACTAATGACGATATATCCGGTTACTATGATTTAGGTGCAGGAATAAACTATATTTCTGACTATAACCGTGATGGTGTTAGGAATATTCTTGATGCAACCGTAATCCAAATGCATCTCGCTGAACTGGATACTGAGCCTGTTGAGCCTGAAATTAACGAAGATCTCGTATATTCTGAGTTCAACAATATGTATGGTGTTGATTCGGGGATAGAGATGATTCCTTTTGATACGATATACAACGGACAGCAGTCTTATGGTGATCACAAGATGAGCTCTGATGATTTTGCTGTTATTATTAAATCAAAAGAGCAGTATGACTCAATATTCAATGTTCTTAACGATGAGTATGATGATGCTTTCTTTGAGGATAAATGGTTGGTAGCATCAGTGTGTATTGTTACTGATGCCGAGATGGTGGCACCAATTGTTGATATGGGTGTCAGAGATAATACGCTCTTTATCAGGGTTTCAAAATATATGGAAGATACTAACGGGTGTTTGCAACCTATAGCTCCACCGTATTTCTCATTTGTATCAGTGGATAAAGCTGATGTAGCGAATGTAAAAGAGATTATATGGCTCTAAAAGTGGCTGAAATAAAACTAACAATCAAATAATATACAAACATCACTTTAGGAGGCGAGATTATGAAAAAAGTTATTAGTGTTTTACTAACATTTATCATGGTTATGTCTTTGGTTGCTGTGAGTGGTACCACTGTTTTTGCAGAAAGTTCTAACCTGATTAACGAAACCTTGCAAGAGCAACTAGATGCTATTGGCGATGATGATAGCATCAGCGTTTGGATTTGGATTTACAGCAAGATTGATATCAAAGAAATCGAGCAACAGGCGCTTGTTGAAACAGGATTAGTAGGAGAAGAACTCGATACTACTGAAGAAATCGATGCTTTCCAAAAAGTACGTACTCGCTTGATATCAGAATATTACACTGCTGAAAATAAGGCAGTGCTCGATAAAATCGGCGTTGCTCAGGAAAATATCCTCTTTTTGAGTACTCTTACTCCATCTTTTATTGTGACTCTGACTAAAACACAGGTGTACGAAGTGGCACAGATGGAGGAGATAGGTTCCATTGATTATTATGAAGACACACCGGCAGAGGAGCCGTGGGATCCTCCTATCGAGCCAACACCTAAGTTTTTGTATAAGGATAAATTTGAGGAGTATGTTAATGTTCCAGAGTATGACCCAAAGGTTGATGAATACGATTGGGGTTATTACTACGATTATGATGAAATCTATTATCATGAAAATGCGGCAAGTGGTGAGGTTGACTGGGTGTTAATCAGTGCTACAGTTGAGCTTCCGCCTGACCCGTGGGATATTATTGGTGCGGTCAATATTGGTAACCGTGTGCTTAAATGGTGGAGACCTGGAGCAGGTATATTGCCGTTTGGACTCGCAGTTTATGACGTCGAGGCTGATACTGTTCGTGGTATTGAAAGCGCTAACTCTTATTATTATGACGGCTTGGCAGAAGCAGTTGATGAGCTTGGGCTTGGCTTGCCTGTAGGTGATGCCGATGGCGATGGTGAACTTACTATATTTGATGCTACAGAGATTCAAAGAGCTCTGGCTGAGTTGTGTGATTTCAGGGATGATGACTATATTGATACTTATCCGTCGTACAACGATAACTTGAGCTATATTACTGACTTTAATCGTGATGGTGTTAGAAGTATCGTTGATGCAACAGCTATTCAGCGTAAAATCGCTGAACTTGATGAGCCTGTAGTGAACGATGAAATGGTAACTGTTGCAATACCAAAAGAGCAACAGTGGATTCCACAGGAAGCGATTTCCTTGCCTTTTGAGGAGATATACAACGAAGAGCAGCTTTATCATCACATATATAAAGGTAGTAATACGCTGGGCTCCGTAGATACATTTGCAATTGTCAAGTCAAAGGAGCAATACTATTCTTTGTTCAACGAAGATGCTCCTGTCTTTGAAGACGAGTTTTTTGAAAGCAAGTGGCTGCTTATTTCGTGTTTATCTATGAATGGTAACGGTGGATATATACGAACCGCTGATATTGCAAAGTTAGGCAACACGCTGTATTCACAACTAGAAGTCTTTGTTTCTGCTTCTACTACTCCGCCACCACCTATAATGCGCTGGTCGCTGTCTATGATAGCTATCGATAAAAAATACCTTGCAAATGTGACGGACATCGTAAGAGTTGAGTGATATAATTCCAATACAGAATAAAAAGCGAACCGCCATAGCATATTGCCGTGGCGGTTTTTTCGTTTTATTTTATGATTCGTTTACTATTTTGCCTGTCATGTGCTCGATAGTAAGCTCCAGACACTCTGCACGAGCAAAATGAGCGGACATTTCGCCTTCGATCTCAGCATGGTCAGGAAAGTATTTTTCGGCGAGCTTGCGTACCTTTTCTTCAGCTGTTTTTCTGTCTTGTACTATGCTGATTTTGCCAAAAACGATGACAGATGTGATGTTGAGCGACCAGTGGTTTTCACTTTTGGCACCTTTGTCATAGACAGTGAAGCACGCTTTGTTGTGGTGATTTATAGCGTCGATTTTGTGGCCTGCTTTTGCACCGTGAAAGTAGATTTTGTGCTCTTTTTCATCGTATAAAAAGTTCATCGGCACACCATACGGATAGTCGTTGTCACCGAGCAGAGAGAGCACTCCACGCCACTCACTTTTTAGTATCGACTTGCACTCTTTTTCATTTATTTGTTGTTTGTTTCTACGCATTTCTCTAAACATAATTTACCTTCTTTTTGTAAAATAATCGCCTTTTTGCTGTGCATAATACTAGCAAAAGGAGTGATATAGATGGATGATCAGATTTTAAAGCCATTCGTTTTTCCGGAAGAGATGCCGGCAAAAGACCAGAAAATCGACAAAGGCGTTATTGTCGATGTGGTTGAGAACGAAATAAAAGTTCAAAAACAAGACCAAACCACTCACGAACATAGTATGTGGGAATATAGAGGAAAGAAGTTCGAGAATTAACCGCACCGATGTGCGCTGTTATACCGAGCTTTTTTATGATAAACCTTGCTCGTAGCTGATGAAAACGGTCAGTTATGATAGCAAGGTTTTTCTCTTTTTGTAAGCCTTCTATAATTCTGTAAGAGAATAATACATTCTCGTAAGTGCTGAGTGATTCGTCCTCGATATAGAGCCGAGTCTTGTCTATGCCCATATCTGTCAGCGCTCTGTACATGCAGTGTGACTCGTGCTCATAGTCGAGCTTTGTTTTGCCACCTGTGAGTATAGCAACACATTCGCTGTTTTTATCGAGGTGCTTTTTTGTAGCAGCTATTCTGCCTTTGAGCAGTGGGGACGGACCGTCTTTTTCGGCTCTGATACCGAGTGTGATAGCTATGGCGTTGCTTTTTGGTTTAACTAAAGAAGCGATAATCATAGCCAGTGTGACTACAACAGCGTAGAAGATAAACGCATAGATAAGCCATTTTGCGACGTTCCAAAGTGTTGTGAGCATAGGGTAGGAGTAGCACAAGTTTTTGACATATTCAAACACAGGGGTGTTTGAATAGAACAGCAGTATCCATAAAGAGAGGATAATGCCCACCTTGTTGCCGATATTAAAATACCCTTTGAAGATAGGTGCAATAAACCACACAAGGAATATAAGTGCAACTATCCGCAGTATCCATAAAATCATATAATCACCAAAACTATGATAACATATATTCTTTTGATAGTGAAGAATAATATTGTGTTTTTATTTTCTAAGTGATAAAATGAACTATATAAGAAAGTTTCATCTAAGGAGGTTGCTTTGTGAAAAGATTTTTGTCGTTATTACTTGCGGTTATGATGATGGTTAGTATAGTTCCTGTTACATCTTTTAGAGTTAATGCAGTTAAAAATGATATTAGCATGGTTGGGACTGTTAGTGGTGATTTTGAATATCAGATTTTAGACGACAATACTGCTGAAATTATTGAATACTATGGCGAAAATTTAGAATTAGAAATTCCGTCAATTATAGATGGTTATACTGTTACAAGCATAGGTAATCATACTTTTAGTGGTGAATCAAATCTTGAAAAAGTTATAATCCCCAATTCTGTGATTTGTATAGAGGATTATGCGCTTGAGTATTGTTATGATCTGACCACTGTAATTATAGGTGATTCTGTGACCAGTATTGGCTCAAGTGCTTTTCAAAACTGTTATAAACTTAGTGATATAAATATACCTGATTCTGTTATTAGTATTGGTATGAATGCATTTATGGCGACTCCTTGGTATGAAACTCAACCAGAAGGATTGGTTTACATAAATAATGTGCTGTATGATTATCGCGGAGTTATGCAGGAGAATACACAAGTTGTAGTTAAAGAAGGTACAGTTTCTATCAGTCCATATGCCTTAGCGTTTTGTTCTGGTCTTACTTCGATTGTGATCCCAGATTCAGTAATAAGTATTGGTGAGGATGCGTTTAGCAGATGTGATGAGCTTAAATCAATCACAATAGACACGGATAACAAGGTTTTTGATAGTAGGGAAAACTGTAATGCTGTTATAGTAACTGATACAAACACATTGGTAAGGGGATGCAGTGGTACGGTTATACCTCCTTCAGTGACAAGTATAGGGGAGTATGCGTTTTCTGGTTGCACAGGGATTACTACGCTTGCTATTCCTGATTCAGTAACGAGCATAGAGGATTGCGCATTTGAGTATTGCTACAATCTTGAATTGGTAACTATTAGTAATTCTGTGACTAGTATTAGTGAGCGTGTTTTTAATGGCTGTAGTAGTCTTACAGCTGTCACAATCCCTGATTCCGTAACTAGCATAGGAGATCAAGCGTTTGATAATTGTATAGGTCTGTCATCTATAAATTTTGGCAATTCGGTTGAAAGTATAGGGACATGGGCGTTTTCTGGTTGTGAAAGCCTTACATCTGTTTTTATTCCTGATTCGGTGAAGCGCATCGAGTTTGGTGCCTTTGAAAATTGTGAAAGTCTTACATCTGTTGCTATACCCGCTTCGGTAGAGAGTATTGAAAGGCAGGTGTTTATTGGCTGTGATAGTTTGAAATCAATCGCTATAGATAGTAATAACACTAATTATGACAGCAGAAATAATTGTAACGCTGTTATTGCATCTGGTACAGATATGTTGATTATGGGTTGTGCAAACACAATTATCCCAGATACTGTAACAAGTATAGATTGGTATGCGTTTGAGCGTTGCACAGGCCTTACTTCGATTGATATCCCTGATTATGTGACGAACATAGGTTGGTATGCGTTCGCAGGATGCACAAATCTTGCGTCTGTTACCATTGGTGATTCTGTAGAGTATATAGGAGATGAGGCGTTTCGTAATTGTGATGCTCTTACATCGGTTGTTATTCCTGATTCTGTGACGAGTATTGGGGATCAGGCGTTTGCTTATTGTGATAATCTTTCATCTGTTGTTATCGGCGATTCAGTAACAAGTATAGAGGATGCTTTTTTAAGTTGTCCAAATCTAAAATCAATTACAATTCCTGCTTCAGTAACATATATCAGTGAATATGCAGTTGGATATAATGAGTATATTTTTGAGGGTGTTGTGGATTATGATTATTATTATGAAAAGATAGATGGATTTACTATATACGGTTATGAAAACACAGAAGCGCAAAGGTATGCTGAAGATAACGAATTTGAGTTTGTGTCATTGGGGATTGCTAATATTTTAGGTGACGTCGATGGCGACGGAAAAGTTAGCATTATGGATGCGACAGAAATTCAGCAACACCTTGCAGAGCTGATTGTTGTTGATGATGACAGACTCGCATATGGTGATACTGACAGAGATGGCAAAGTTAGCATTATGGATGCAACACAGATACAGCAATTTCTGGCAGAGCTCATTCCAGAACTGTAAAACTTTATATGCATAACAAAAGGGCACCGATTATTCGGTGCCCTAAATTTATATTCGATTTGCTACAATCAATACTTTGGTCTCTTCACATATGATGTATGTAAGAGTTCGTGAGCCTTGTGTGAACCAGGCTCGCCGAGGTAATCCTCGTAGATAGCTGTGATCTCAGGGTTCTTGTGTGACTTTCTGTATGTGAGATTTTTGTCATCATCATACAGAGCAGCAGCACGAAGGCCCTTGACGTCAACGAAGTTTCTTGTATGACCGTCAACGATAGGCTGACCGCCACCGTTGATACAACCGCCAGGACAGCACATAACCTCGATGAACTGGTAGTCAGCTTCGCCAGACTTAACCTTGTCGAGGAGCTTAGCAGCGTTAGAAAGGCCTGATGTAACAGCAACCTTGACCTGCATGCCAGCAACGTCATATGTAGCTTCTTTGATGTCGTCCATACCACGAACGTCTGTGTATTCGATGTGCTCAAGATCCTCGCCTGTGAGTATGTCAGCAACTGTTCTAAGAGCAGCTTCCATAACACCGCCTGTAGTGCCGAAGATAGTACCTGCACCTGAACCGATACCCATGATAGGATCGAACTCTTCGTCTGGTAAATCTGTGAACTGGATACCTGAAGTCTTGATCATCTTAGCGAGCTCTCTTGTTGAGAGAACAAAATCGTTATCAGCGATACCATCGTGGCCCTGATCGTCACGTTTGATTTCGAACTTCTTAGCAACACAAGGCATAATAGCTACGACAACCATATCCTTAGGATCAATGCCCATCTTCTCAGCGTAGTATGACTTGATCATAGCGCCCTGCATCTGCTGTGGTGATTTACATGTTGAGAGGTTAGGAATGAGCTCTGGGTAGTAGTGCTCACAGAACTTGATCCAACCAGGTGAACATGAAGTGATCATTGGAAGTGTGCCGCCGTTCTTGACTCTGTCTAAGAACTCTGTACCTTCTTCCATAATTGTAAGGTCAGCAGCAAAGTTGGTATCGAATACCTTGTCAAAGCCAAGTCTTCTCAAAGCTGCAACCATTTTGCCAGTAACGTTTGTGCCGATAGGCATATCGAAGCACTCACCGAGTGTTGCACGGATAGATGGTGCTGTGTGAACGATAACAGTCTTTGTAGGATCAGCGATAGCATCGAAAACCTGAGCTGTATCGTCACGTTCAACAAGAGCACCTGTAGGACAAACTGCAGTACACTGACCACAAGCTACACAAGCAACTTGATCAAGTGTCTGGTTGAATGCACAACCGATTTCTGTATCGAAACCACGGTTGTTAGCGCCGATAACGCCAACGTACTGGTTCTTACAAGCAGCAGAGCATCTACGGCAAAGGATACACTTGTTGTTGTTACGAACAAGGTGAAGTGTTGTTGTATCTTCCTCGTACTTTGTTTCTTCGCCTGAGAATCTTGTTTCGTCTACACCGTATTCCATGCAGAGCTTCTGGAGCTCACATGAGTTTGAACGTGGGCAAGAGAGACATTTCTTGTCGTGGTTAGAAACGATGAGTTCGAGAGTAGTTTTTCTGTGTTTCTGAATCTGTGGTGTGTTTGTGAAGATTTCTGTACCCTCTCTATCGATAGGATATACACAAGCAGCAACTAATGATCTAGCGCCCTTTACTTCACAAAGACACATACGGCATGCGCCGATTTCGTTGATGTCCTTGAGGTAGCACAGAGTAGGAATCTTGATACCGAACTGGTGGCATGCTTCAAGGATAGTAGTGTTTTTCTCAACAGAGAAAGGCATACCGTTGATTTTAATATTAAGCATTTCCATGATGATTCTCCTTTCTCTTAGCCTTTAATGATAGCACCGAACTTACATGTTGGCAGACAAGCACCGCACTTAACGCACTTAGCTGTATCGATTTCGTAAGCTGGTTTCTTTTTGCCCGGAGCTACGTAGTCTGTAACAGTGATAGCACCAGCCGGACACTGTCTAGCACACATAGAACAACCGAAGCACTTGTCTTTGATGATTGAGAACTCGAGGAGGTCTTTACAAACACCTGCTACACATTTCTTATCGACAACGTGCTGAACATATTCATCACGGAAGTATTTGAGTGTTGAAAGAACAGGGTTAGGAGCAGTCTGACCAAGACCACACAGAGAGTTTTCCTTGATATAGTGGCAGAGTTCTTCCATCTCGTCGATCATCTCAAGAGTACCCTGACCCTTTGTGATTTTGTCGAGCATTTCGAGAAGTCTCTTTGTACCGATACGACATGGTGTACATTTACCGCAAGACTCGTCAACAGTGAACTCAAGGAAGAACTTAGCGATGTCAACCATACAAGTTGTATCATCCATGACGATGAGACCACCTGAACCCATCATAGAACCGATCTCTATAAGGTTATCGTAGTCGATAGGGATATCGAGGTGCTGTGGTGGGATGCATCCGCCGGATGGACCACCTGTCTGAGCAGCCTTGAATTTTCTGCCATTTGGAATACCGCCACCGATTTCTTCAACGATTTCTCTAAGTGTAGTACCCATAGGAACTTCAACAAGACCTGTGTGCTCAATCTTACCACCAAGAGCGAATACTTTAGTACCCTTAGATTTTTCTGTACCAATTGACTGGAACCAGTCAGCACCGAGTAAGATGATACGTGGAATGTTAGCGTATGTTTCAACGTTGTTCAAGATAGTTGGCTTTTTGTAAAGACCCTTAACAGCAGGGAACGGTGGACGTGGACGTGGTTCGCCACGCTTGCCTTCGATAGATGTCATGAGAGATGTTTCCTCGCCACATACGAAAGCACCAGCACCGAGTCTAAGCTGAATGTCAAAGCAGAAGTCTGTGCCGAAGATGTTGTCACCCAAGAGGCCGTACTCGTGAGCCTGATCGATAGCGATCTGGAGACGGTTTACAGCGATTGGGTACTCAGCACGAACATATACATAACCCTTTGTAGCACCGATAGCGTAACCTGCGATAGCCATAGCTTCGAGCAGTGCATGTGGGTCACCCTCAAGGATAGAACGATCCATGAATGCACCAGGGTCACCCTCGTCAGCGTTACAGCAAACATATTTCTGGTCAGCGGAATTCGCTGCAGCGAACTTCCATTTGAGACCTGTTGGGAAGCCTGCACCGCCACGACCACGAAGTCCTGAAGCAAGGATTGTCTCGATAACTTCTTCAGGCTTCATTTCTGTCAACACTTTACCAAGAGCTGCGTAACCGTCCATAGCGATGTACTCGTCGATCTTTTCAGGGTCGATAACACCGCAGTTACGAAGTGCGATACGCTGCTGCTTAGCATAGAAAGCAGTTTTGTTGAGTGATTTGATAGTGTCTTCTTCAACAGTCTCCTGATAAAGAAGTCTTGTTACGATTCTACCCTTCAAGAGATGTTCTTCAACAATCTCAGGGATATCGTCAATATTAACCATTGAGTAGAAGCTACCCTCTGGGTAGATAACTACGATTGGACCGAGAGCACAAAGACCGAAACAACCTGTTGTGATAACGTTTACTTCGTTATCAAGACCACGAGCTGCGATTTCTTCCTTGAGCTTCTCGACGATTTTCAAACTGTCTGAGGAGGTACAGCCGGTACCGCCGCAAACAAGCACATTAGAACGATACATTATTTGTCCTCCTTAATTATTTGTAAGCACCGATAGTGTACTCGGTAACTACATTTCTGTTTACGATGTGGTCGTTGACAACCTTAGCCACCTTCTCAGGTGTCATTTTAACGTATGTTACTTTGTCTTCGCCAGGAATTTCAATTTCAACAACAGGCTCAAACTGACAGATACCGATACAACCTGTCTGTGTGATAGTAACATCCTGCAAATTACGCTTTGCAATTTCTTCTGTGAATGCGTTGAGCACTGGGCGAGCGCCAGCAGCGATACCGCATGTAGCCATACCAACCAGAACACGAATAGCATTAGGGTTCTCGTGTCTCATGTTGAGCTCGAGCTTTGCTTTGTCTCTGATTGCCTGTAATTCAGCTAAAGATTTCATTTATTAGCACCTCCGCATATATTGTTAGATTGTTCTGATAAAAATCCGCCTATCCACTCGAGCACATCAGGTGTGTTAAGCGGAACATCTTCACCGAGGATTTCTCGAAGCTCTTTTGTATCGAGTGTGAACTCACCGTTGTCAGTAGAATGAGAAAACACAAAATCAATGTCAGGATTACACTGAATGAGAATTTTGACAGTGGAGTTGATATCCCCGAGTGGAGTCATATCAACGCTGGACTTCACAAAATGAGCATAAAGCGTCGTGCCGACATCAACTGTAGAGTCGATAGAAAAGCTGCCACCTGTTTGTTCAGCTGCCATCTTAAAAAGAGGTACACCCAAACCGACTTTTCTGGTGGTGCGAGTGGTGAAGAATGGGTCAATTACGTTTTGAACCTGCTCTTTTGTCATACCGCAACCATTGTCCTTGATAGTGATATCAAGGAAGTCATCTTTGTCACTTTCTTTAACGATGATAGTAACAAGCGACGCTTTTGCGGTGATAGAGTTCTGAGCAACGTCCATAACGTTAAGAGATAACTCTCTCATAGATTAGTCCTTGTATTTCTTGAGAATGTCAGGAATCATATCAGCTGTAAGTCTGCCGTAAACGTCATCGTTGATAGTGATAACCGGAGCAAGACCGCAAGCACCGATACAACGACAAGCTGTGAGCGAGAACTTACCATCAAGAGTGCACTCTTCAGCGCCAATACCGAGTTCTTCGGAAAGTTTGTTCAAAACATCGCCCGAACCCTTTACATAACACGCTGTACCCATACAAACAGAGATGTTGTACTTTCCCTTAGGGGAGAGAGCGAACTGTGAGTAGAAAGTAGATACGCCGTAAACCTCTTCAAGTGGCACGTTAAGACCTTCGGCAATCATAGTCTGAACCTCTTGTGGAAGGTAGCCGTAGATTTCCTGTGCTTCCTGGAGAACAGGCATTACTGCGCCCGGATCATCGATGTGTTTTTCGATGACTTTTTTGAGCTCTGCTTCCTGCTCAGGTGTACCCGAAAATGGGATACTACTGATTTTTTTAAGCATCTTTTTTCCTCCTAATTTAGAAAATTATGTACTGTGAATTGTAGCAAAAAAATTCGTATATGCACACAGATAAATTATAGCATGAAAGTGTGTTAATGTCTATACGAAAAACAGGAAAATTGACCTAAAAATCAAGAAAATTGTCAAAAAATTATCAAACTTTTTGTGAGTTATGCCAGTTAGCGAAGACTAACTATGATTTTTTGTTATATGAAGTTACAAAAAACATAGAGTATAATTCTCGTAAAGAAAAAAGCCACCTGCACGGTACAGGTGGCATAGTTGATTTAGTATATCTACTTTTTGTTTTTTAAGATTTCTAAAACAGATTCAGCGGAGAGCTCATCAAGTTCAAAGTAGTTTTGAGCGTCTTTCATATTTTCAAGATAATGTGCATCGCTGTTTCTGACGATGAGCATATCGTTTAAGACAGGGTGTATAGCTTTGAGCTTTTCGATGTCACCGCTGCTGGATACTTCAACGGTAGTGAAATCACACTCAGGTGGAATTTCGCCTAAGACAGCGAGCACTGACATGCTGTCACGGTTGATGTGAGCAGGATAGCACACGCCATTAAAACTACTGACGAGTTCATTGATATTAGAAATGCTTATGTCGGTAGCGAGTATCAGAAGGTTTTCTATTTCGTCAATCTCGTTATCGTTTTCGTCCATAACAACCTGTCGTCCGTAGATGTCTGCACGATTAGGGAATTGAATCTGGTGCTCTTTGACATAGTTGTTGAAATCTATAGCTTTTTCAAGCGTAGGGAATAGGCACACAACGTGGATTTCTTCAGCTGTTGTCAGCTCCATACCTGGAATAACACACAGACCGTTTTCTTCACCCAGTTTCATCACTGCGTCACAGTTGAGCACGCTGTTGTGGTCGGTGAGTGCGATGACATTAAGTCCCAAAAGCTTTGACATACCGACTATGTTGTTAGGAGTCATGTCCATATCACCACACGGAGACAGGCACGAATGTAGGTGTAAGTCGTAGTAATACTTCATTTTATTTCAGTAATTCGTAGATTTTTGTAGCAAGGTGATATGAGTTTTCTTCGCTTTGCAAAATGGTGACACCAACGACTTCGGCTTTAGCCTTTGCGTCGTCATCAAGAGAAGCGTTTTCAACCAGCACGATGCAAGAAACGTCAGCTAAAGTTGCAACAGCGATAGAGTTGATGTTGCCCATAACTGTCAGCCAGATAGAGTCTTCGCCTGCTCTGCCCATAACCCATGAAAGCAGATCGCCGATATAGCAGTCAGAGATTTCTCTTTCCAAATCACCTTTTACAAGTATATTCAAATTGAGCTTTTCAATAGCTTCTTTTACGTTCATATATTACTCCGATTAAAGTGTATTTTTGAGTTGGTCATAGACAGACTGTATCTGAGCTTTGAGCTTGTGGATACAGTCGGTTTCTTTAGCGTTGCCTTTGACGATGTCTTCTGCCATAGCACGACAGGTAGGTGCACCGCAAGAACCACAGTCAAGACCCGGAAGGGTAGCACAGATTTTTTCCATCTGTTCCATTTTGTCCATAGCCTTGAAGATATCTTCGTCGAGTTTAAAACCATCACCGTCATATTCGAGCTCGCCTTTCCACAAAAAGGCGTCGAGATCTTCATCGCTCAAGTGGTTGAGTGAAACAGGGAGATATTTGCGCAGATTGTGTATCCTGGCTTGTGCAACGTAAGGATTCTCGACGTTTAAGATACCGCCGACACAGCCACCACTACACGCATTGAGCTCAACAAAATCAACGTCACGTATTTTGTCATCTTCCAGACCTTCGAGCACTCGGATGACATTTTCGATACCGTCAGCAGCAAGATACTTGTCGCCGAGCATAGCGGCACTTTCTCCGCCGCTGGTTGCCCAACCAACACCAATCAGACCGGAGTTGGCGATAGGCTCGAGCATTTTGAGTTTTTCCATAGCCTGAGTAAGCTGTGGATAGATTTTAGATATAGCGATAGCACCGTTGCAAGCTGATTTTTCACCTGTGGTCGGCGATTTGATAGCGGTGACCTTTGCTGCACATGGAGTGATGAAGAACACGCCGATATCATTATCAGGAAGACCTGTTTGCTTTTTGACTTCTTCACGAGCGATACGAGCCGCTACTTCCATAGGTGCTAGCAGTGGCATAACATTATCGCACAAATCCGGAAAACGAATTTTGATGAGTCGTACAACCGCTGGGCACGCAGAGCTGATGATAGGTTTGTTGTTGAGCTTGCCTTCTCTGATCATCTTGCGTGTTACTTCGGATACAAGTTCAGCTGCACGTGATACTTCAAAAATATAGTCAAAACCTATAGCCCGAAGTCCATTTAGTACAATATCAATATCGTCAAGGTTAGAAAACTGACCGAAAAGTGCTGGCGCAGGAACAGCAACCTTGATTTTGTATTTTTCTATTTCTTCGATTTGCGATGAATGAGCTTTCTTTGCTCTGTGAGGGCAAATACGGATACATTCACCACAGTCTATACAGCGTTCTGAAAGAATGGTAGCCTTGCCATCGTGAACACGTATAGCTTCTGTAGGGCAACGTTTGAGACAGTTTGTGCAACCACAACACTTGTCAGCATCGAGCTCTACGGAGTGAAAATACTTTTGCATTTTCCACACCTCTTATGTAAAATTAGTTGTTTTTATTCGTTGACTTTCACAGTCAGATATAGGTTTGTACCGACACCAAGAGTGGTTTCGATACGCATTTCGTCGGTGTATTTTTTGATATTAGGAAGTCCCATACCGGCACCGAAACCTAAATTGCGTACGTTGTCGGGAGCGGTGGAAAAACCTGCCTGCATCGCTTTTTCTACGTCAGGAATACCTGGGCCCTTATCTGCGAGCAGTACCTCGACTTTGTCAGGGTATATATCAACATCACAGTATCCACCTTCAGCGTGGATAACCATATTGATTTCAGCTTCATACATAGCGATAGCAACACGTCTTATAGCGTCAGGGTTGTATCCCAAAGCTTTGAGACGCTTTTTTACTGCACCTGATGCTTCACCTGCACGGGTGAAATCATCGCCAGGTACTTCGTATCTCAAATGAATTGCACTCATACGTTACATCCTCCTGAAAGACCGTTAGAATACAAAAGTCCACACGCTGTGAACATTCGAAAACGAGTCTTGATAAGTGTGATGTTATGAGCTTTTGCAAGGTCGATGATAGATTGGTCAGGCTGCTTTCCTCTTACAAAAACAACACAAGCCATATCCATCATTTCAGCGGTGCGAACTACCTGTGGGTTCACAAGACCTGTGAGCAGTACTGACTGGTCTTTTACAAATGCAAGCACGTCGCTCATCATATCTGAGCCACAAGCGGTTTTGATTTCCTGAGATAAATCACCTTCGCAGATGACCTCTCCCTGCAGAATGTCAATGATGTCTTTTATTACCATGATAGATACATCCTTTCAGTTTATATACATATTTATTCTATCATATCCTACGACTTAATTCTACACAAAAATTACTATGATATTATGTGAAAAATGACGGATAAATTTTTCCCTTAATTTATATTTATGTGTATTGACATATGGTAGTATAATATCTGTGGGTGATAATATGAAAGCAATTATTTTTGATTTGGACGGAACGCTGTGGGACACAAGCGACACAGTCGTTGAGATATGGAACAAGGTACTCAGCAATAAATGCCCGAAACTCAGGATGACAAAGGAAATTATGTCATCGCTGATGGGCAAGAATAAAGCGCAGTTTGTTGATGACTTTTTTGTGGGTGTAGAAAAAGATGATGCAGAAAAAATAATCAACGAGATTTTTATGTGCGAGCAGGAATATCTCAAAGTGCACGGAGCACAGATGTATGATAATGTTCTCGATACTCTAAAAGTGCTGAAAGATGACTATGCACTGATGATAGTGAGTAACTGTCAGAAAGGATATCTTAATTCTTTTTTAGAACATTATAAACTAAAAGATTTGATGACAGACTATGAATGTGCGGGCTCAACAGGGCTTTCAAAAGGCGAGAATATCAATCTGGTAATAAGTCGCAATGATATAGAAAAAGCTATCTATGTCGGCGACACAAAAAGCGATGAGAGTGCTGCAAAAGAAGCGGGGATTCCGTTTGTTTATGCTTCATATGGTTTTGGAAAAGCTGATGATTATGATGCTGTTGTAAATTCTTTTAAAGAAATAAACAAAACTGCGAAAGAGTTGCTTATTTAAGTCGATAATAAAAAACGAGGCTGTCACAAAAAAGACAGCCTCGTTTTTTATATATAATATTTTTATATTTAGCTTTGCGGTATTTACAGCTCTGCTAAGAATAGTTGAATTTCGGTAGCATCAAGAATGGTTAAATCACTGTCGCCGTTAGTATCGCTGTATTCGATCTGTTCTTCAGTAAGTGCAGTGATTTCTGCGAGGTGGAGCTGAATTGCTGTTGCATCTAAGATAGTAACCTTACCGTCGCCGTCAATATCGCCGAGCATTGTGTCGGTGTTCATTCTTTCATCTACCTCCTGTACAAAGAAGGCAGTAGAAAACTCCAATGATGCTGCGTCATTGGTAACAACAAATATATTCAGATTCTTTTCATAATAAGACATCATCTCAGATATGTATGTTACGGTAGCCCCGTTATGGGATATTGAACAAAATTCAGAGTCAACGTTGACGCCATAGCCGTAGATATAATCTGTGGTGATCATTTCCTTGAAGCTTTCTTCGCTGAGCAATGTGCCATTTGGCAAAGCGGTCATCCATTTGTCCAAATCTTTTGCATTTGTTACAAGATCGCCTGCACCCTGAGCCAAACCTTTGATGCGTGGATCTATAAAAGGCTGATATTCTTCAAGCTCGTGATTTTCAGCTAAGTCAGGAGAGTCAACAAGCTCCTCATAAAAACCTGAGTTTGTCATTTCCAGTGGGGCAAAGATGTTCTGCTTAACGAAGTCAGTATAGCTCATACCTGAAACTTTTTCCACGATGAGTGAAAGTAGGAAGAAATTTGTGTTTGAATAAGAAAAAGATTTGTCCGGAGTGAATTTTAATTTCTGGGTGAAAAGCCAATCAAGAATTGCCTTTTGGTTTTCTTCTTCGGTTGCGGTGTTGGACAGTGGGTACTGGTCGGTTGGAATTTCGTTTCCTTTGTACTGAGGGTCGTAGTTGACGTGGTCACGGATACCCGAACGCATAGTAAGCAGATTTTTAATTGTGATATCTTTGCCGATTGTATATTCAGGGAAGTACATAGAAAGTTTGTCATCAACGCTGAGCTTTCCCTGTTCCTGCAATAACAAAACAGTAGCTGCACAGAACTGCTTTGAGATTGAGCCGATAGGGAACAGTGTGTCGATAGTTATCGGTTTGTTCTCTTTAGTGTTTTGCATACCTCTGGCACTCTGGCATAGCACACGTCCGTTGTGAGTAACATAAGCTACACCGCTGATATTGTACTCAACCATCATCTCATCGAGAATGTTCTGATAAGCCTGCAAAGATTGTTCACAAGTTGTAGAAAGATCTGTTTGGGCTGCTTGAGTTGGCAGAGTGAACAGTGGTATAAGCACCATAAAAACTGAAAGTAATAAGCTGATTATTTTTTTAGATTTCATATTATCTCTCCTTCAATAATTGACGTTTACTACATTGATTATACTATAATAGTTTCTGCGTTTCAACAATAAAAGAAAAGCGATAATATTAGCTACTATAACGCAAAAGGCTGACGAAAATTAATCCGTCAGCCTTTTATCTATGTAAGGTTTCTGTTTTTTAGTTAAATGTCAGCTTCTATGGCTTTGCCTTCTTGAAGTGACTTTTTGACGTCTAAGATACGCTGGTTTTTGCTACCTCTGAATTTGAGCATCAAGGATCGCTGTTCTAAAACAAACGGTCCGTCCACCAGCCAGTCACATTCTGTGAGCAACGCTTTGTACTCGGGATGTGCATCAAAATCTGATAGAAGTTTTTCGAAAGTGTAGCCTGTGTAGCAAAATATATCATAGCCAAGTGCGTGAGCTTCTTTTGCTAAAACTGCGAGAGCCTCAGCCTGAGAAAAAGGTTCACCACCTGAAAGGGTGAGTCCCTTGAGCAAAGGGTCTTTCTGAGCTTCTTCTAGAATACGCTCGGTGGATGAATCGTATCCACCTTCAAAGTCCCATGTCTGCTCGTTGTGGCAGCCTTTGCAGTGATGTGGACAGCCTTGAGTGAACACGGTCATTCGTATTCCCGGACCATCAACGATAGATTCTCTGACTACACCGGCAAGTCTGAGTTTTGCCATTATACAGCCTCAGCGCTAGAGAGTCCGCCTTCACCCAAAGAATGCTTGACTCTGTCTTCAACTTCTGAACGCTTAGCGTTGTTGAAACGGTCAACAGTACCAACGAGATAGCCAGTGATACGTCTGATACGCTCAAAACCAACGCCGTCACTGCCTTCTTTTCTGCCACACTTAGGACATACATCGCCGATGATACCTGTGTGACCACAAACAGGGTCTCTGTCAACAGGGTGGTTGATAGAACCATAGCCGATACCTGCTTCTTTCATACATCTTACGACCTGTTCAAAAGCGTCGAGGTTCTGGGAAGGATCGCCATCGAGCTCTACGTATGAGATATGACCTGCGTTTGTGAGATTGTGGTATGGAGCTTCGAGCTTGATCTTATCAAAAGCACCGATTGGGAAATATACAGGAATGTGGAATGAGTTTGTGTAGTAATTTCTGTCTGTAACACCAGGGATAACGCCGAAACGCTCTTTGTCCATACGAACAAATCTGCCTGACAGACCTTCAGCAGGTGTAGCAAGAAGTGAGAAGTTGAGCCCGAATTTCTCAGACGCTTTGTCCATCTTCTTTCTCATAAAGCCGATGATTTCAAGACCGAGTCGCTGAGCTTCTTCTGTCTCACCGTGATGTTTGCCGATGAGTGCTTTGAGTGTTTCAGCAAGACCGATGAAACCGCAAGAAAGTGTGCCGTGTTTCAATACATCTCTTACCTCGTCGTCGATAGAGAGCTTGTCAGAATCGATCCAGATGCCTTGACCCATAAGGAATGGATAGTTTCGAACGCATTTCTGGCACTGAATTTCAAATCTTTCGAGCAACTGATCGATAACTAAATCAAGCATTCTGTCGAGCTGTTCAAAGAAGAAGTCAACGTTCTTGTTCGAAAGAATAGCAAGTCTAGGCAGGTTGATAGAGGTGAAGCTCAGGTTTCCTCTGCCATATGTAATTTCACGAGAAGGATCGTGAACGTTTCCGATAACACGTGTACGACAACCCATATATGCAATCTCGGTTTCAGGATGACCTTCCTTGTAGTACTGGAGGTTGTATGGAGCGTCGATGAATGAATAGTTAGGGAAAAGTCTCTTTGCGGAAACTCTGAAAGAGAGCTTGAACAAATCGTAGTTCGGGTCTTCCGGGTTATAGTTCACGCCTTCTTTAACCTTGAAGATGTGGATAGGGAAGATAGGAGTCTCGGAGTTGCCAAGACCTTTTTCTGTAGCGAGCATAACGTTTTTGATAACGAGTCTGCCTTCAGGAGATGTGTCAGTACCGTAGTTGATGGATGAGAAAGGAATCTGAGCACCTGCGCGTGAATGCATTGTGTTGAGGTTATGAACGAGTGCTTCCATAGCCTGGTATGTAGCGCGGTCGATTTCTTTTTCTGCGTGCTTTAAAGCAAAGCGCTGGATTTTGCCAGCTGACTTTTCTCCGTAAGCTTCAGTAAGCAGCTCAAGCTCTTTTGCCATATATTCTTTGCCTGCTTCGAGCTTTGGAATATCATTTGAGAGATCTTCAGCTTTGTCACAGATGTCAGCGATAGCAGATGTAGTATCTTCAACCTCTTCGATGAGCTCGATAGCACGGCTGATGTTCTTTCTGTAGAGCTTTCTGTATGTCTTTGCAACACCCGGAGCCATAGAGTAGTCGAAGTTAGGTACTGACTGACCACCGTGTTGATCGTTCTGGTTAGACTGGATAGCAATACAAGCGAGAGCTGAGTATGATGCGATATCGTTAGGTTCACGGATGAAACCGTGACCTGTTGAGAAACCGTCTTTGAAAAGCTTCAGAAGGTCGATCTGACAGCAAGTAGTTGTGAGAGTGAGAAAGTCAAGATCGTGGATATGGATATCGCCGTTTCTGTGAGCCTTTGCGTGCTTAGGATTCAGGATATACATCTCATAGAACTGTTTTGCACCCTCACTGCCGTACTTGAGCATAGTACCCATAGCGGTATCGCCGTCGATGTTAGCATTCTCACGCTTAACGTCGTTGTCTTTAGCAGACATAAATGTGAGGTCCTCGTATATTTTCATGAGCTTTGTGTTCATCTCACGTACTCTTGTACGCTCAGCACGATAAAGAATGAACTCCTTAGCAGTTCTTGCGTGTCCGTTTTCGATGAGGACTTTTTCTACTGTGTCCTGTACGTGCTCAACAGTAGGAGTGTTGCCTGCCTGCTCTGCTTCCAAATATTCACAAACTTTTTCTGCAAGTTCGTTCGCTGCGGTGTAGTCGTTACCGCCGATAGCCTGAGCTGCTTTGTATATCGCTTGAGCGATTTTGTCCAGATCAAAGTCAACAGCTCTACCGTCACGCTTTACGATTTTGTTGATCATAGTTGCTCCCTCTCTTTATAGTTACATATTTGTTACAAAATCGGTCAAAACCACCATATCTTGTGGTGACCCTAAAAGTGCTTGTATAGTATAGCTGATAACTGGAGTAAAATCAATCGTTATTTTGTACGATAAAAAAGTTTTTATTTGTACAATATAGCCATTGACAGGTGGTTTTAGTTTCAATAAGGAAATATAACTAAATTTTGTGTCGTATATGCCACGTACCACAATATATAGTGCTTGTGTTAAAGCGCTAAAGTGAAGGTTACATTTTTGTATTTCTATATTCTCACTGTGAAAATTAAAGGCAAAAACAAAAAACCGACGCCTGTTACGACGTCGGTTTATAAATAGCTATATATACTATATATAGTGATTTTAAATACTCTTAGATTTCAACAGAGTTTACTTTGTCAAATTCTTCCTGAATTTCTGCTGACGGAGCTTTTGTGCAAAGTGTAACAACAACAGCAACTAAAGCTGCAAGGAAGAAGCCTACAACGAGTGAATAAAGACCTGTCGAAGAAGCGAGTGTTGCGCCACCTACAGGAATGTACTCCCAGAAGATAACGAGAGCTGCACCTGTTGCCATACCGGCTACTGCACCAGGAAGGTTGAATCTTTTCCAGAAGAGTGAGAGGAGCACTACAGGACCGAATGCAGCACCGAAACCTGCCCATGCGTTTGATACAAGACCCATGATAGAAGAGTTAGGGTCAAGAGCGATAACATAAGCGATAACAGCAACAACTACAACTGCGATTTTACCAACCCAAAGTGCGTTTTTGTCAGAAGCTTTCTTGTTGATAGCACCTTTGTACATGTCTTCAGAAACAGCAGAAGCAGTAACGAGTAGCTGTGAGTCAGCAGTTGACATAATAGCAGCCAAGATACCACAAAGGAAGATACCGCCGATGAATATAAGAACGAAGTTGCCGTCAAAAATCTGAAGAATAGTTTTGATAAATACGGTTTCGCTTGATGTTGCGTCGAGAATATCTGTCAAGAAACCTCTAGCGAATACGCCTAAGAGTGAAGCAGCGCCAAGTGAAAGGATAACCCACACGATAGCGATGACTCTTGATTTTTTAACTTCAGCGTCACTCTTGATAGCCATAAATCTGACTAAGATGTGTGGCATACCAAAGTAGCCCAGAGCCCAACCTAAGTTAGAAATAATAGAAATAGCTGAGATAGGGTTACCTTCTGAGTCTTTCATAAGTTTTAAGTAACCTGCAGGGTCAGCAACACCTTTTGCTGAAAGAGCGTTGGTTAAGCTGCCGAATTCACCAGTAAGACCGATGTAAGCGATGATCGGAACAGCCAAAATAGCAACGAGCATCAACAAACCCTGGATGAAGTCAGTGTAGCACACAGCTTTGAAGCCACCCATGAATGTGTAGATAAGGATAACTACTGTGGCGATTGTAAGACCGATGAGGTACATTGTTTCAGAGTTGTCTGCAGAGCCGAATACGTTAGCGAACAGCTTAGCACCTGATGAAAAAGCAGATGATGTATAAACTGCAAAGAAGACGATGATGATGAGCGATGCTACAACTTTCAGCACACCTGTCTTATCGTGAAAACGGTTTTCAAAGAAGCTTGGGATAGTGAGCGAGTTGTTTGATACGATAGTGTATTTTCTCAGACGTCTTGCTACTAGATACCAGTTGAGGATAGTACCGATCAAAAGACCGATAGCGATCCATACTTCGCCTGTACCTGCAAGATAGATAGCACCAGGTAAACCCATAAGGAGCCATCCGCTCATATCAGAAGCCTGAGCCGAAAGCGCTGCTGTCCAGCTGCCTAAGCCTCTACCTGCTAAGAAGTAGTCTTCGTTGTTCTTGTTCTTTGAGCTCAATGCACCAATGAGAATCATCATGAGCATATAAATGCCAAAAGCAACAAGAATGATGATTTGTTTTTCTGTCATTTTGTTTCCCTCCATATTTATGTGTATAAAAACAAATATGAAATAATTCTAACAGAAAACTTTTCCAAAATCAATACAGAACGCAGTACATACCGAAATCTGTACTGCGTTCAAAAAACAATAATAAATATTTGAAAAATACTGGCTTTTTAGACTAGACTAGAGTATAGACTGAAATTAGAGCAAAAAATAAACTTTATCACTTTAACCTGATACCAGACAAAAACAAAGGCAAAATCGTGCGGGAATATTCTCTCAAAGAATATTCGCCATTGTGCAGGCACCAGTCATATACTAAAGCTCGCTCGCACATAGCGTAGAGTCGTGTGAGCTCTGCTGAAGACTTATCACGAATAATTTCGCCTTTTTCCTGTCCTTTTGAGATAATTTTTTTTAGTAGCTTGTAGTACTCACGACTTTGGTCGATAAGCTCTTTTTCGCCTTTTACTGAGAGTTGTTGTGCATATAGCTTTGTGAGCAGTTCGATGTCGATGCTGTTTTCTATCATCAAAAACATCTCCTGCGACAAATCAATGAGAGTGTCAAGACAGTTTTTGTTTTCATCAATAGTTGTTTGGAGCTCAATGTACTTTTCGTCAAAAAGATATGCAAGAGATCCGATGAGCGCATCTTTTGAGTTGAAGTAGTGATAAAAAGAGCCTTTTGACGTTTTTGACAGAGCGACTATTTCATCTATGGTTGTATTATCAAAGCCATTTTCATAGAATAGCTGCCACGCCGCAGAAACTATGCGGCTTTTTGTGTTGTTTGCTGACTTTTTCATAGTATCACATCCTGCTTTTATCATAGCCTAAAGCCCCCATAAAGTCAATAAAAGCGAAAGTGCGATTTTTGCAAAAACTTATTGTAATAAGTAAACATATATATTATAATATAATGGAATATGTAAACTGGGGTGGTTTGTGTGATATTTACCAGAAGACTGTGGGCAGAAATCAATATGAACGCTGCTATCAACAATTATCACGCTATAAAAAATCAAATAGGAGAAGATACAAAAATCTGCTGTGTTATAAAAGCTGATGGCTACGGCCATGGTGCTGTGGAGCTAGCAAAGCTATACAGCGAGCTCAAATGCGACTATTTCGCTGTATCTAATCTTGACGAGGCACTTGAGCTCAGGGATGCAGGCATCAAAGAACCGATGCTGATACTCGGCTACACTCCTGCTAACAGAGCGAAAGACCTCGCTGAGAATAATATTTCTCAGGCGGTGTATGGTGCTGACTATGCTCAAATGCTCTCCGAAGAATGTGTCAAAGCTGGAGTTGAGTGCAAAATCCACATCAAATGCGACACAGGTATGAGTAGACTTGGCTTTATGTGTCAGGAATTTCCACGTGATGAATATTTTTTGAGAGAAATAAAAAACTCCTGCGAGCTCCCTAACCTTATCCCAGAGGGTATTTTCACACACTTTGCTGTTGCTGATGAATGTGAAGATGGTGCTGAGTACACAAAAAAGCAGTTCGATGCTTTTTCATATACTGTGGACAAGCTCAAAGCTATGGGTGTTTCATTCGAAGTCACCCACTGTTCGAATTCAGGAGCTATCATTGACCATAAAGATATGAAGCTTGATATGGTGCGTGCGGGTATTATCCTCTACGGACTTTCTCCATCAAACAAATTGAAAGACCGACTCGATATAGAGCCTATCATGCGACTCAAGACTATGGTGTCTTATGTAAAAGAAATCAAAAAAGGCACCACCGTGAGTTATGGAAGAACATTCACAGCAGACAGAGATATGAAAATAGCTACTGTTCCTGTCGGCTACGCTGACGGATATATAAGAGCTTTTGCAAAAGACGGATATATGTTCATCAAAGGTCAGAAGGCTAAGATTATAGGCAGAATATGTATGGACCAGACACTTCTTGACGTCACTGATATTGAGGGTGTAGAGATAGGCAACGTGTGTGTGCTGTTTGGTAACGGCAAGGGTGGCGAGCCGACTCCTGATGATGTAGCTTTGTGGGGCAATACTATTAACTATGAGATAGTGTGCTCTGTATCAAAACGAGTACCAAGACTATACCGCAGAGACGGTGTAACAGTGGAAGTGATGTATAAGATATGAAACTTTTAGTAGTAGACGGAAACTCAATACTAAACCGTGCGTTTTATGGTATCAGACCGCTCACCACAAAAGACGGTATGTTCACAAACGCAATCTATGGTTTTTTGACTATGCTTGAAAAAATAAAAGCAGACACAACTCCTGACAGAGTTGCGATTGCGTTTGACTTGAAAGCAAAAACTTTCAGACACGAGGCATATGCACTATATAAAGCTAACCGCAAGGGTATGCCCGAGGAACTCCACATGCAGCTCCAGCCACTCAAGGACTTGCTCACCGCTTTGGGATATAAAATAGTCACCTGTGAGGGATATGAAGCTGACGATATTTTGGGCACACTCGCAAAGTCTTGTGAAAAAGACGGCGACGAATGTGTTATTGCAACAGGAGATAGGGACAGCCTGCAACTTGTGTCGGACAAAGTATCGGTTCGTTTAGCAAAGAATTTAAACGGCACTATGATATACACACCTGATACAGTGCTTGAGGAATACGGTGTCACACCTCGTGAACTCATCGAGATTAAAGCGATTCAGGGCGACACTTCTGACAATATCCCTGGTGTAGCGGGCATCGGTCCGAAAGGTGCTACAGAGCTTATTCAAAAATATAAGACTGTCGAGTATATATACGACCATATTGATGAGCTTGATATCAAAGAGAATATGCGCAAAAAGCTCATCGACAGCAAAGAGAATGCGCTCATCAGCCGTATGCTGGGCGAAATTTGCCTGAGTGCTCCTGTTGATACAGATCTTGAACAGTATGTTGTAACTTCAGGTGACAGGGCAAAAGCATCAAAAATGATGGGCAAACTCGAGCTCTTCTCGCTTATTTCAAAACTCGGTCTTGACGAGGTCGAAGATACATTTGTAGAGCAACGAGAGTCAGAGCCTCTTTGTGTGGAAGTGCTTGAACTCGACAAAGAAAGTTCTTCAAAAGAAATAAAATTATATTTTAAAAATAATAGCAAGCTGTGTCTGTACACTCACTTTGAGGGCGAGGACGTGCTCACTCGCACTCCGACATACACAGCGTATGCACTCAGTGAAAAAGTAGTAGTGTGTGAAGATGAATCACTTTTGTGTGATGTTTTGAAAGATAAGAAGGTTGAAAAGGCTGTATTTTCTTCAAAGGAATTATTCTCTTTTGCTGATAAGCGGGGCTTTGAGATAGAAAACCTCACTTTTGATATATCTTTAGCAGGTTATTTGCTCAACCCTAACGCTTCATCATACGACTTAGAAAAGCTGTGTGCACAGTATGATGTTGTGCTACCTTCAGTAGCTGAAGATAAAAAGGAGTACGCAGTAGTATATGCGATGAAAGAGCTGTGCGAAAAATTATCTGACAAAATAGATGAGTTTTCACAGCGTTCACTTTTGTGCGATATTGAAATTCCACTTGCTAACGTGCTTGCAAAGATGGAAAACATTGGTTTCATGGTCGATGTGGATGGTATCAAACGCTATGGCGATGATATATCAGCACAGGTAGAAAACCTCGAGCAGGAAATATATAGCCAGATAGGCTATGAGTTTAATATCAACTCGCCTAAACAGCTCGCAGTAGCGCTTTTTGAAGATCTCGGTCTTCCTGCAAAGAAGAAGACAAAAAGCGGTTATTCCACAAACGCTGATGTGCTCGAAAGTCTTGTGAATTATCACCCTGTTATCTCAATGATTTTGCAGTATCGCACACTTGCAAAGCTCAAGTCCACATACTGCGACTCGCTCATAAAGGTAGTGCGAGATGACGGCAGAATTCACTCATCGTTCAACCAGACCGAAACACGTACAGGACGCATCAGCTCCACAGAGCCAAATCTACAGAACATTCCTGTTCGCACAGAGCTCGGACGAGAGCTGAGACGTTTCTTTGTTGCAAAAGAAGACTGCGTGCTGATTGATGCCGACTATTCACAGATTGAACTTAGGGTGCTCGCACATATCTCAGGGGACAAGAATATGTGCAAAGCGTTTGTTGATAATGATGATATCCATTCTATCACTGCGTCACAGGTATTTAATATGCCTCTTTCTATGGTGACACCGATTATGCGAAGCCGTGCAAAAGCAGTCAACTTCGGTATCGTTTATGGTATTGGTGCGTTTTCACTCGCAAAAGACATCGGCGTTACTAACAAAGAAGCCGCAAATTATATAAAGTCGTATCTAGAGCACTACAGTGGCATTGATACGTACATGAAAAACATAATTGAGCTTGCAAAAGCCGACGGTTATGTCGAAACAACCTTTGGTCGCAGAAGATATCTGCCTGAACTTTCAGCCTCTAACCATATGACTCGTGCATTTGGAGAGAGAGTTGCTCGAAATGCTCCTATACAGGGCACAGCGGCGGATATCATCAAGATCGCTATGGTGCGTGTTGATAAACGTCTCAAAGAAGAGGGCTTGTCTGCACGGCTCATCTTACAGGTGCACGATGAACTCATTGTTGAAGCACCCTCTTTTGAGTCAATGCGAGTTGCGATGATTTTACAAGAAGAAATGGAAAATGCAGTACATTTGAATGTACCACTTGTTGCAGAGGCTTCTGTGGGCAAGACATGGTACGATGCAAAGGGTTAATGATATGAAAAATATACTTTTTATTTGTACAGGAAACACCTGTCGCAGCCCTATGGCTGAAGCTATTTTTAATCAGATATGTCGTGAAAAAAATCTTGATATGCACGCTTCATCTGCAGGTGTCGCTACAGTAGACGGACTAAGCGCCGCAAAAAATGCTATTGATACTATGGCTGAAATGGGCATTGATCTTACTTCTCACAAAGCGAGATTTTTGCCGAATGTAAAGCTGTCTAATTACGACTTGTTTGTTACTATGAACTATGACCAGGCTTCTCTTGTGGAAAGCCTGGGCGTGCCACTTGATATGATACGTGTGCTTCAAAAAACTCCGACTGATAAATACGATATCGAAATAGGTATCGCAGATCCGTTTGGGGGAGATATGGCAGCATACAAAAAATGTGCGCAGGACCTCAGAGAGTCTATAGAAGAGCTTATAAAAACACTATGATTATAAGAAAAATGGAAGAACAGCATCTTGATTCTGTAGTAAAAATCGAAGAAAACAGCTTTTCTCATCCGTGGAGCAAAACATCTTTTGAAGATGAGCTCAAAAAGGACAGATCACGCCTCTTTGTGGCACTTGAACATGAAAAAGTCATCGGCTACTGTGTGATGGATGTTGTGCTAGACGAGGGCAGCTTGCTTGATATTGCAGTGGACAAAAGCTATCGCAGAAAAGGCGTTGCAAAAGAGTTGTTCAATGAACTGATTAAAGAGGCTTATGAGCAAAAGCTTTCGTTTATTACACTCGAGGTGCGTGCATCAAACGAGGGTGCTATCAAGCTTTACAAAGCTTTAGGGTTTGCACAAGTAGCGCTGAGAAAAAACTACTACAGCAAACCGAGCGAGGATGCTGTGCTTATGACAAAGTATTTTGACCATTAAGGAGTATAAAATGAAAATTTTATCAATAGAAAGCAGCTGTGACGAAACTGCCGCAGCAGTAGTTGAAGACGGACGAGTAGTGCTTTCTTCCGTGATAGCCTCACAGGTTGAAGAACACAAGCTCTACGGTGGTGTTGTGCCTGAAATAGCGTCCAGAAGACACGCAGAGTCGATTTGTGGCGTGGTGAACGAAGCTTTAGCGCAGGCACAGACTACACTCGAAGATATCGATGCTATCGCTGTGACTCACGCACCTGGGCTTATCGGTGCGTTGCTTGTTGGTGTGAATTTTGCAAAAGGACTTTCCCTTGCTACAAAAAAACCGCTTGTGCCAGTGCATCATCTGCGCTCACACATAGCGGCAAACTATATTTCTCACAAAGAACTAAAACCGCCGTTTTTGTGCCTTGTTGTATCCGGTGGTCACAGCCATATCGTCATGGTTGAAAGCTACACAAAAATGCGTATCATAGGCCGCACTCGTGACGATGCCGCAGGCGAAGCTTTTGACAAAGCTGCACGCACTATGGGTATTCCGTATCCCGGTGGTATTATGCTCGACAAGATTGCCGAAAAAGGTGATAGCAACGCTTTCAAGCTGCCTCATCCTAAGGTGGACGATGCACCATACGATTTCTCTTTCTCTGGACTTAAGACTGCTGTGATAAACATCATTCATAACCTTCTACAAAAAGGCGAAGAAATTCCTAAAGAAGATGTATGCGCAAGTTTCAGAAAAGCGGTTGTTGACTGCCTTGTCAAAAATTTCATCAAGGCTGCAAAAGATCTAGGTGTTACAACGCTTGTTACAGCTGGTGGCGTGTCAGCAAACTCTCTGCTCAGACGTGAACTTGAGCGTGAATGTGAGCAAAATGGTTTTGAGCTATATATGCCGGATCTTTCTTTATGTGGTGATAACGCAGCCATGGTCGGCTCACAGGGCTATTATGAATATCTCAGTGGGAATATCGCACAGCTTGATTTGAACGCTGTGGCAACACTTCCGATTGATTACAGAGAATAATAAATACCACAAATGAAATAGTATATGAAAGGGGTGGCGATATGAAAAAAACTGCGATAAAGCTGGTTGCACTTGTATTATGCTTTGCTTTTTGTTTTACATTTTCTTCTTGTGCTATGGTAGATGAGATTTCAAATAGCATATATTCGCTTGTTATGCCGAAAGGCATCGCTGAAGATGTATCGCTTGGATATACTCATATCGAAAACACCTCCTTTTTATATAGCGAGTATTACACAGCATATAAAAGCACGGACTCATATGATTGTCTTGAAAATGACAAAATGCGAGAACTTTATAGAATGCTTTTGGAAAATGTTTATTATGTTTATCCACAGGCTAATTCCGATGGTGAGTACAAGACAAAGCAGGCTATTTTAGAAGAAACACAGCTCACTCAGGCACAGATACGACTCACTATCAAAGCACTCACTGATGATAACCCATCTGTGTTCTGGTTGTCGACTACGTTTGGGTTTCTTGTAAGCGAAGACCAGAACTACACAGCGGTACAGCTTTATTCACGAGTATCTCCAAAAGAAGTCCAACAACAAGCGACAGAGCTGAAAGGGAAAGTTGATGACTTTTATAAAAATCTTGAAAAGTCGCTGACTCCATATCAACTTGAGCTCAAAATTCACGACTACATTTTAGATAATTGCGAGTATGATAATTCGATTGATGTGGACGATGTTATCACCGTAGAAAATGCGAAGTCCTTTGACGCATACGGTGCACTTGTAAAAGGCGTTGCAGTGTGTGAGGGCTATTCAAGAGCGTTCCAACTCCTATGTCATGGTGTTGGAATCAAGTGCATCAATCTCATCGGAGAGAGTCAGGATGAGCTTCATATGTGGAGCTGTGTTTTGCTTGATGGTGATTGGTACTATGTCGATACAACATGGGATGATAATCTTAACAAAGCGTTTCGATATGACTATTTCAATATCAACGAAAAACAGCTCAAAGCTGATCACGAGTTTTCAAAGCTCTGGTCACAGATGAGCGATGAAGAAATCTGTGGTGACGATGATGACAATGCGCTCACATCAAATTTCTTCATACCACAAAGCACAAACACCGCGTACAATTATTATGTGCGCAACAGTGCACATCTGACTGATTTTGACGCAGAAAATGTTATCGACAGTTTGTTCACTGCAGCAACTAAAAAAGAAGAGTTTTTTCACTTTTATATTGACCCGAAAGAGTTCACATATGACAATGCAGTGGATCAGCTTTTTTATTCTTATCCACAGCATTTTTTCAAGTATATAGATACCGTGAACTCGTCTTTGTCCGATTATTCTTTGGAGAAAGAGGACCTATCCTTGTATAAGAAAAAAACGATCTCAGTAGTAACAGTTGTTTTAAAATATGTGTAAATAATAGCCGTTTGGCATAATATAGGAGATTTTATGGTTATAATTTCAGTCGATTTAGGCAAAGCACGTACAGGACTTGCTATCAGTGATGCCACGGGATTCTTAGCATCACCGCTTGATATGATAGAAGAAAAAAGTCCCACGAAATTGCTTGAGAAGGTTGCACAGATAGTGCAAAGTGAAAAAGCACAGCTTGTGGTAGTTGGTCTTCCGAAAAATATGGACGGAAGTGAAGGCGAAAGTGCTCAAAACGCACGAGCATTTGCTCAGTCTTTGAGCGAAAAAACAGGTGTAAAAACCGTTATGCAAGACGAGCGTGGCACTACTATTACAGCTCACGGATATCTGTCCCAACGTGACGTGAAGGGCAAAAAACGCAAAGCAAAGGTTGACACTGTAGCGGCTGCGATTATACTTCAGAATTATCTTGATAGTAACAGATAGGAGAATGCATTATGACACAGGACTTGATTTCTAAAATAAACGAACTTGCAAAGAAAAAACGTGAGCAAGGACTGACACAGCAGGAACAAAAGCTCCAGAAAGAGCTGTACAAAGAATACCTCACACAGTTTCGCTCTAACTTCAAAAATCAGCTTAGTAATGTTGACGTAGAGTATCCTAACGGAAAAGTAGTCCCACTCACAGATTTCAAGAAGAAATAAAGAACACGCCCACTCGTAAAGTGGGCGTTTTGTTTTTAGTCAGGTATTTGGTTAGTCAAGCTTGTTCACAGGGTTCGACTTTCTTGATAAGCACTCACACAACGAAATAAAGATGAATAGAAACGGTGTTGTGATAGGCTGGTATATATTGACAACAGCTTGAGCACAGTACGCAATAACAGGAAAAACAAATATGAGCACAAGTCGGTTTTCTCTGGATATTTTTAGTGCTCTGAAAACGGTTGCGAAAATGATTACAAGATAGCTCAATAATCCTAAGTAGCCCTGTGTAACAAGGTAGTTGAGGTATTCGCTGTGGATACAGTTCGTTGAGCTGTTGTGGAATCTTTGTGAAAGCTCAGCGAAATGAGGCTCAAATACGTGATAGAACGTGTCACAACCGCTACCAAATAGCTGATGCATAAAGTCAAAGCCTAAGAAATCTTTTACACCATTTATCCACATAAAGCCACGATGAGTACCCCATCTGTCATCAAAGCGGAATATCTGTGATAGCTGACCGATATCAGTTGTTTTGTCAACAAAAGTATAGTAGTAGAAAGTGTAAGCACAGACAAAAAGCATCACAGCGCCGATAGCTGAAACTGCTATAGTGAGGATGTTTTTGGGCCATTTATCTTTTTTTATAAAACTTTTTTCATCAAGATAGTAGAGAAGATAGGTGATTATAGCACATACAGCAATTATTGCTATGACAGTATTGCTGTACACAAGCTTTTCGCCGATTTTTTCAAATCCCTTTGACTCTACCTTGAAAAGCAGGGTGATAAGTCGCAGTAATATACCCGAGCTGAGCATTATAGTGAAAGCAAGCATAAAACTTTTTGCGTATTCAAACTTTCTCACACACACGAGTATCATGAAGAATAGCATAGCGAAAAGTCCGATGTATCCGCTGTTGGAGCCTGCAACTAAGAGTCCGCAATATGCAAAACCGATTGCAAATGCAGACAATATTCTTATTGCACGTTCTTTGTAAACAACAAACATCATCATAGCAAATGGCAGGAAAATACACATATAGCTCGCTATAGTGTTTTTGTTTCCGATAGTGGTGCCGAAGTCGACAACAACTTCCTGTGAATAACCTACCATAATTCCAAGTGGGTCTATGTAGAAAAAGTGAAGTACAGCAAGAAGTGAGATGATGCTGCCAAACACAAGAAAAGCTGCAAAAACATATGTTTTCAGGTAGAAAAATCTTGAAATGATGAAATATATCGCAGTGTACAGTGCAATGAGCACAAGTCCGTTGTCACGACCTGCTTTACCCAAAAGTGAGTCAAGCTTGTAGTCGGAAACCAGTGTGGTGATTACGGCACACAAAAAGAAAGAGAGCACAGCGATGTCTGTTATAGATAGTTTGAATATAGGAACACATTCCACGACTTTGTTTTCTTGTGGAGCGTTTTTATCCAAATAGTATGTGAGTGATATCGCAATGATGCTGACTATCAGCACGCTGCTCAGGATAATAAACAAGATGAATTTATCTGTTCTTGCTTTTGCGTATTGTTGTGTCAAATAGAGCTCAAAAAAAGTGAACATAATAAGCAGGTAGTAGTTTACCATTGCATTACGCATATTATATGTTGACTTGTTTTGAAAAGTTGTGTTTTCGTTCATTGGGATCGTTACCTTTTATAGAATGGTTTTGCAAAAAAATTTATTTTTCGAGTGTAAAGTTCATATACACAGGGTTGTGATCAGAGTACATAAATTTAGTATCAATAACATCTGAGTGCGATACAGCTACGTTGTCAGACACAATAAAACCGTCGAGCGTTACGTTGAACTGACCTTCCTCTTTATACACTTCGTCGGTGTTGCGACAGGTTGCAACAGGACTTTTTTTATCAAAAGGAGCGACCAGCGAAAGCCCTGTGTTCTCTAGCATGGTTGTCGGAAAAGCCTGTGCCCAGGTGTATTCTTCGCCCGATACTCCAAAAATTTCTCCGCTGTTTTGCAATAGGTCTTTGTTGAAATCTCCGCCACAAACGACGTAGTTACCTTCTGAGTATTCACGTTTCATATCATCAACGAGCATTTTGAGTTGCTGTGTGGCTATTGTGCCATCTGATGTATAGGCTGAAAGATGTACGGTGTATAGTACCAACTCTTTTTCGCTTTGTGTTTTCAGCCTTGAAACGCTGTAACATCTGTCAAGATCAACGATTTTCATAACCGAAGTTTCAACTGGTAGTGAGCGTCTTGTGCTTTCGTATATATCGAATTTGCTGAGTGTGAGGAGTCCTGACAGCGATTTTCCGTGTGGCTTAGTGAACGGATAGAAAAGGTATGCACTGTCAAAGTTAGTCGCAAAAAGGCTATCATATTCGCTGAAGCTTTTTGTGAAGTACGCTCTCTGGTCGACGTGATGACTGCGGTCAGCATCTTCGTCAACTTCTTCGAGCAACATGATGTCAGCGTTTTCTTCTTTGAGCAATGAGTCAATACCAAACAGAACTTCGTTGACGCTTTCTTCACTTTTGGCTCTGCTCATTTCTCCGCCATCCATAAAAAAGCTGAAATCTTGTGTGTATGCACAAAATCCGATGTTGTATGATATCATTTTGAGCTCTTTGCCTATAGGTACAAAAGCGTCGGTGTTGTCAGCAATTTCAAGAGCAACATTGTCCTCAATCCTGTCATAGTCGATAAAAAGATAAGCGACATATGAAGCGAGAACTATAACAACAACGAGCAAGAGTGACAGCACAGCCTTGAGTATAATTTTAAAAGTTTTAATTTTCATAGTATTTATTCTCAGTTAAAAAGTCCTCTGATTGTAGTAGCGAGTTCGCACAATTCCTGATAGCTCATATCGTGACCAATTTCAATCTCGCCTGTGAAGTTTGTAGTAGGGATGGAATCCTTTTCGACAAATTTACCTTCTATTTTGAGCGAAAGGTCAGTGCTACTCATAGCGTTGATCATCGAAGTTGCTTCATCAGATACTTTGATGGCGATGTATGATGTGCTGTCATCGGCGCCGATAACAGCGAAAGTTTCGAAGTCTTCAGCAGTAACAACAATGTTTTCTTCACTGTCAACCAAAGCGATGTCACAATCTACCTCAGCCCATTCAGGTTCAACTGTAATGACCTCAGTAGGGGGGAGTGTGTGCACTGTGGTTTCTCCGCTCTTTACTTCATTTTCAGGCTCAGCGCACGCTGTGCATACTACGCAAATCATAATTATAAGTGTAATCAGCAGTAAAAGTCTTTTTTTCATAAATATCACCATTATTAGTTATGTTTATATATCTGTACAAACTCAACCTGATTTTGTAAGGTGTAGTCATTTCCCATCACAGCTTTCATTTCGTTAGTGTTGTCTGTGCTTTTTGTGTTGATTACAAAATAGTCGGTTTGTTCAATGTTTTTATAGTATTCAGGAACGGTGTAAAGCTCTCTGATAAAATACAGATGAGGCATGATGTAGTGGTCAGCAGTGACACTTGCATCTTTGGGTATTTCTTTAAGTGCATCTTCGATTTTGTCAGTGAAAGCACCATTATTTGCTTCGTAGATTTTGTTGTTGTTGATTTTAGGAGTCAGTGTGTGTATCGCCAAGGTGAAGCACATAATCAGCGACATCAAAAGTGCAACTCTTCTGATGTTTCCTTTCGTATTAGCTATAGCAACGATACTGCAGAAAATAATGAGTGCAGCTACACCGTATGTGTACTGGTAGTCGATATCATATTGATACTGCCATGACTGCATTAGATTGATTGGAATGATAGGCAACAAAAGGATGAGAGTTGATATTTGCTTTTGTATAAACGGAGTGAACGCAAGAGGTAAAAACATCCATATGATGAACGGGAATTTATCAGCAGAGAACATCATTTTGATGAGATAACCGAGGTCGAACAGTATGCTTTTGAACACTGAGAAGTATCCTTCTTCGCCGTTTATAAAGTAGTCAGACAAACGCCACATCATAACGCCTTCGCTACCAAGTGATGCTACCACTTTGTTAGCTATAATAAAGTAGACAACAGCCATAGAGAGCATCAAAGACCCGTTGATATACTGCTTTTTGTTTATGAGGACATACAATGCGATAACAATGAGATAGATAGCGGCGTCTTCTTTCACCATCAGTAAAAGCAGCGAGAAAACAATGATAGGAATACGTTTTTCGCACAATATGAAATAGAACAAAAACAGTATGATAGTTGTCAAAAACTTGTTTTCATGGAAGTCATAGAAGCATCCGTTGAAAAGACAAGGATAAAAAGCATAGATGAACTCGAACGCAAGTGTAACTTTGCCGGAAAGACCAAGCTTTTTGCAGATGAGATAAATGGGGAAAACACCCAGCGCCACAAAGATGCTTTGTGCACATATGAGGTATATAGGTGATCTGAATATCATATATCCCGGTAGTAAAAGATAGAAAATAGGCGAGAAATGAACACCGAAATGGCTCATCTCAACAGAACGCTCAACTGTGGTGAGTGGTGCTCCTGTGGTCGCCATGTTCTCGAACATCTGTGCAAAGATGCCAAAGTCAAATGTAGCGTTATAAAAGTTCTGATATCTAAGTGAAGTGTAGTATGAAAAGAAGATACTTGTGAATAAGAACAGTGCTGAAGCTGCGATCAAACAAGTTTTATAGCTGATGTTAATTTTTGACAGCTCGAGCTTGTCGTCTTTTGACAGCCACAAAACAACAATGAAATCAATAACCCCAAGACCTATTATGAAGTAGACGCTTTCTTCGTTTATAGCTGAAGAGAACATCACACTGAGTAGTGTGGTGGAAAACAAAAGTGCCCGTGGAATCAGTGATGAGAACTTCGCAAAATAAGTGGCAACGCACAAGCCTGCACCAAATACTATGGTGACAAACCAAAACGCAAAAAAGTTGATAGAGTTGTAGTATGAACCTAAATCATAGAAGGCTTTGTTGCTCATCATCTGCACTATGTACGCAAACATCAATGAAGTGATAAACGCAGCAACAATGCGTTCCAAAGGCAGAAATGACTCGTTGAGTTTTTTGAAAAACCCATTTAGCTGTTGATTGTTTTTAGTGCTCATTTTGTATCTCCTCACAAAATCATAGATATACATATTAATGATATCACAAATTGTCGGACAGTACAATAGCATTGTGCAGTAAATGTTGTGCTTTTCTTTTTAAAGTTATTGTGATAAAATAAGTGTCGGAGCGTGATAAAATGATCAGAAGAATCACAGAAGCTGACCGCGAGCTTTACTATAAATATGCGGATATTTTTTATAATTCAGATGTTGTCAACGCACCTGTACCAAAAGAAAACTACAAAATCACTTTTGATGAGTTTATGCGTAGCGATGACTATGTGTGGTGCTATATATTTGAGTGTGATGGTGTACCGTGTGGTTTTGCGATGCTTTCACGAACATTTTCACAGGAAGCAGGCGGTATATCGGTTACTGTCGAAGAAATATACATCGACCCTGAATACAGAAACCGTGGTATGGGAACACAGTTTTTTGAGTTTATGAAAGAGAACGTCCCTGCTGCGAGATATCGTATCGAAGTAGAAGAGGATAACGAAAAAGCAAAGCGTCTGTACGAGAAAATGGGTTTTGAGGTTTTGCCGTATATACAGATGGTTATTGATAAACACAACGCAGAGTGTAAAGCAAAAGGGGAGGAGCAATGAAAAAACTGCTGAGTGCTATTTTGATGCTTTTGCTTTTGATATCACCGTTTTGTGCGTGTTCTGTACAAGGAGAGGTTACTGATGAGATGTTCTCGCTCGATACTATCATCACTTTCAAGATAACTGATGAAGACACAACACTTGCTATTGATACAATAGAAAAATGCAAAGCAGAGATAACACGACTGGAAAGCTTGCTCAGTGCTACTAAAAAAGCTTCTGATATATATAGAATCAACAGCTCAAACGGAAAAAATGTTGAAGTCAGCGATGAAGCCGCAAAGCTTATCAGAACATCGCTTGAAATCTCAAAGAGCTGTGATGGAGCTTTTGATATATCTGTTTATCCTGTGATGAAGTTGTGGGGCTTTGATACAAAGGAGTATAAAGTTCCGACTGAAAATGAGCTGAATGCAACTCTCAAACTTGTGGGATATGAGGATATCAGCGTAAGTGACGAAAACCATGTCACTATAAAAGACGGTATGAGTATCGACCTGGGCGGTATAGCAAAGGGTTATATTGCAGATCGTGTATATTGTGTGATGAAAGAGCAAAACATCGACAAAGGGCTTGTCAATTTAGGCGGTATGGTTGTGCTGTATAACGGAGACAAAAATACTGACTCTTGGGAAATAGGCGTTGAGTATCCTGACACAGGCGATGTGTTTGCAAAGTTTTGTACAAAAACACCTTTTACTGTAACTTCAGGAGCATATCAACGGTATTTTGAAGAGAAATCAAAGCGTTATCATCACATAATTGACCCTGACACAGGAAAACCGTCAGACAGTGACATCTCGTCTGTTACACTCATAACAAGTGACGGAGCCTGTGGTGATGCACTGTCAACTGCGTTTTATGTGATGGGCATTGATAAGACTTTTGAGTATATAAAAACTAACAGCATAGAAGAAAGCTGTAGTTTTATCATACTGAATAAAGAAAAAGACAAGGTGTATATATCGTCCGATTTGTATGATATGGGCTTCGAGCTTTATAAAGCGTATGCAAATAAAGTCGAAATCAAAGTTGTTGACTTTGCTTCTGTATAAAAAGCACTTGACCTAAGCACGTGCTTTTTGATATATTTATTTTATCTTGAAAAAATGAGAGGTGTATTATGCAAAGAGAAAAATTTGGCTCACGTTTGGGCTTTATTCTGATTTCTGCAGGCTGTGCTATCGGTCTTGGTAACGTGTATCGTTTTCCTATCATCACCGGTGCGTATGGCGGTGCAGCATTTGTACTTATTTATATCGCATTCTTACTGCTTTTAGGTTTGCCTGTTATGGTGGCTGAGCTTGCGGTAGGTCGTGCGAGTCAGCGTAGTATTGCTACATCTTTTGATGTGCTGGAAAAACCTAAACAGAAGTGGCATCTGATGAAATATGCTGGTGTTGCGGGTAACTATCTGCTGATGATGTTCTACTGTACTATTTCTTGCTGGATGGTTATTTATTTCTTCAAGTATCTCAACGGTTCTATTATTGACATCAAAGATGCATCTGCACTCGGCGAGGTGTTCGGCGGAGTGGTTACTGACACACCACTCAACATTTTTGCGACATTCGGTGTTATCATCCTGTGTTTTGGTATATGTGCTCTTGGACTTCAAAAGGGTGTTGAGCGTATCACAAAGGTTATGATGGTAGCGTTGCTAGCACTTCTTGTTGGTCTTGCTGTTTATTCATGCACACTTTCAAATGCAGCTGAAGGCTTGAAGTTTTATCTCATCCCATCATTCTCAAAAATGACTGAAGCCGGTGTTGGCACTGTTATTTCTGCAGCTATGGGACAGGCATTCTTCACACTTTCTATCGGTATCGGTTCGGTTGCTATTTTTGGTAGCTATATCGGAAAAGACAGAAGACTTTTGGGCGAAGCTGTTACAATCATATCACTCGATACATTTGTAGCTCTTATGTCAGGTCTTATTGTTTTCCCAGCGTGCTTTACATACAACGGTGGTCAGACAGCTGATGCAGGCACAGTAGGTGCAGGCTTCTTGTTTACTA
Source organism: Ruminococcus sp. (assembly GCA_045539655.1). Taxonomy (GTDB): domain Bacteria; phylum Bacillota; class Clostridia; order Oscillospirales; family Acutalibacteraceae; genus Ruminococcoides. Next base: position 55,042 of record JAZQFT010000036.1, read on the forward strand.
CACTTTCATCAATTTTCAACCAGATGCCGGGCGGACGCATTGTCGGCATACTGTTCTTCTTGTTTATGATGTTTGCGGCATTTTCAACAGTTATCGCTGTTTTTGAAAACATCGTATCATTCTGGTTGGAGCTAACAAAGCTTAAGAGATGGGCTGTTTGTCTTATCAACATAGCGCTTATGATGGTGCTTTGCTTGCCGGCAATACTTTCTAACAACATCTGGTCAGACATCAAAGTTTTTGGCCAAGTATTTATGGATTTAGAAGACACTATTGTTTCAAAATGGCTGTTGCCAATCGGTAGCCTTGTGTATGTCACATTCTGTACATGGCGATTTGGTTGGGGATCTGAAAACTTCCTCAACGAAGTCAACACAGGCAAGGGCGCTAAGTTCCCTAAGTGGATGGTGCCATATATGAAATACGTACTGCCACTTATTATTGTTGTGGTGTTTGTTGTTTCAGTAATTTGATTTTAGTATTATAAGACGAGCCTTCCGTTCATGGAAGGCTCATTTTATGTTCAAGATTTGTTAAATATTTCATCAAATAACTGTCAAAACGCCTATTTATAATCATCTTGTACTACAGATAATAGTGTTGTACAAAAGAAAGTTTTGGTATATACTTTAATATATATTGGAGGTATATTTATGTCTGATTTATATAACGATTTATTTAACGACAAAGAAAAGGAAAATGAAGAAAAAGTTGATAACAACTTTGACACTCAACAACAGCCTGTAGTCGATGGCGAATATCACTACAATAAAGCACAGGGAAGCGATGATGCTTTTGTAGCAGATGATGTAAATACTCAAAACCCATATAGCGTTGCTGATAACAACTCCTACAGCAGTGCACAGTGGAGTTCACCATATTCACAGCCACAGTACACACCCAATCAAAATCCGTCATCACAGTACACGGTACCACCTTATACAGCACCGCAGTATAATACACAGCAGTACACTTCGCAACAGAACAATCCGTACAGATACACTCCACCTGTAAAACCGAAAAAGGAAAAGAAAGGTGTATCAAAGGGCTTTGTTGCCATTATGCTTATACTGTGCATACTTTTATCATCGGGCATTGGTTTTGGTGGAGCAATGCTATATACAAAGATGAAAGTAGCAGATGCTGAGATTTCCACAAATGGTGCTATGATAATCAACAAGGTTGATATCGACGAAGAAACAGCACAGCAGTTGAGTGATAAACCTACATCACAAATCACCGAAGAAGTTGCTGACACTGTTGTGGAAATCACAACTGAGGTTATGACGACAAACTCGTTCTACGGTCAGTATATATCTCAGGGCGCAGGCTCAGGTGTAATCATATCCAGTGACGGATATATTGTTACTAACAACCACGTTATCGAGGGCGCATCATCAATTACGGTCACTCTGAGAGATAAAACGTCATACGATGCAAAGCTCGTTGGTACTGATAGCATCGTTGACGTAGCATTGCTCAAGATTGAGGCTACAGGACTCAAAGCCGCAACCTTCGGCGATTCTGACAAGCTCAAAGTTGGTGACAAGGCTGTTGCAATCGGTAACCCTCTGGGTCAGCTCGGAGGTACTGTCACAGACGGTATTATTTCTGCTCTTGACCGTGATGTTGTTATCGACGAAGAGACTATGAACCTTTTGCAGACAGATACAGCTATCAACCCTGGTAACTCAGGCGGTGGACTGTTCGATGGTCAGGGCGCATTGGTCGGCGTAGTTGTTGCGAAATCTTCTGGTGAAGAGATAGAAGGCTTGGGCTTTGCTATTCCGATAAATGATGTTATTGATATACTGGACGACCTCAAAGAGTACGGCTATGTTCGTGGTAGAGTATCCATGGGTGTACAGCTTATTGATCTTACTAACGAGATGTACGCTATGTACTACTACGGAAACGACGAGGCAGGATGCTATGTTTACTCTGTAGAGTTTGATTCTGCAGCATACAAAGCTGGTATCCAGCAGGGCGACAGAATTGTGTCTGTTGATGGAAAGAAAATCAGCTCATCTTCCGAGGTTGAAGAAGCGATCGAAGGTAAGAGTGTAGGTGATGTTGTAAAGCTCGAACTTGAGCGTGGCTCAAAAACAGCTACCATTGAGCTTGAACTCGGCGAGTATATTCCACAGCAAAACACACAACTTCAGCCAAGTCCGGAAGATATATTCAACCCATTTTCATAAATCGATATAAAAAGAAAGGCAGTTCATGTGAACTGCCTTTTTGTTTTGAAAGTACTCTTATTCTTCTGTTGAAAGTGCTTTTAATATCATATTTGCACACATATAAACATTTCCGCCGCCCATGGTGAGGACGAGGTCGCCCTCCTTTGCGTTTTCGCAAATGTACTTTGTGATGTCTTCAAAAGTGTCGATACATACTGAACCCTCTACTTTTGCACCTAAATCGGTGTTGTAGATGTTGTATGTGTTTGTTTCTCGAACTGGAAGTATTTCTGAAATGATAGCCTTGTCAGGGATAGAAAGTGCTGTTGCAAAGTCATCGAGCAACATTGCAGTACGAGAGAAGGTGTGTGGCTGGAAAACAGCCCATACTGTGTTGAAGCCCATATTCATCGCAGCGTTCAAAGTGGTTGTGAGCTCTGTAGGATGATGAGCGAAGTCGTCAGCTACTGTGATACCCTGAGGTTTGCCGAGTATCTCAAAGCGTCTGTGAACACCGGTGAACTTGTGCAGATGCTCTGCGATTTCGTTTGGTGTTGCACCTAAGTAAGCCGCAGTAGCTGCAGCAGCAAGAGCGTTATATGTGTTGTGAGTGCCCGGAACAACAAGCTCAATTTCGCACAGCTTTTCGCCCTTGTTCATAAAATCAAACTTAGAGTACGCACCTTGTGTTGTGAGGTTTTCTGCGTAGTAGTCATTAGTATCTTTGAAACCAAAAGTGATTTTTGGAAGTTCAACGTCTTTTACAGCGTCAAGAGTGTTTTCGTCGTCGCCGTTTATAACAAGAGCTCCGGTGGTTTGCTTTGCAAACTTGTTGAAAGATCTCTTGATGTGGTCAAGGTCCTTGAAATAGTCAAGATGGTCAGCATCGACATTCAGAATAATAGAAATGTACGGTGTCAGTTCAAGGAAAGTGTCAACGTATTCACACGCTTCACACACGATGATATCTGATTTGCCGACATAGGAGTTACCACCTAAGAATGGTAGCTTGCCACCGATGATAGCAGATGGATCAAAACCAGATCCAATGAGCACCTGTGACAGCATAGCTGTTGTTGAAGTTTTTCCGTGAGTACCTGATACTGCAATAGAACGATTATATCTGCGGGTCACAATACCAAGCATAATAGAACGCTCAATGCACGGAATATCTCTGCTCTTTGCTTCAACAAGCTCAGGGTTATCCATTTTGACGGCTGCTGTATATACAACAAGCTCAGTGTCGCCGATGTTCTCAGCTTTGTGTCCCATGAACACAGGGATACCATAGCTTTTGATACGCTCGAGTGTATCGCCTTCGTTGCAGTCAGAGCCGGTCAGCTTAAAACCCTCGCTGTGTAAAATTTCAGCGAGAGGGCACATACCCGAACCGCCGATTCCGATAAAATGTATTTTTTTAATATTATCAAGCAATTTGTCGTAATTCATATAAATGCCCCTCAAAATTTCCATATACATATGTATTATAATGTCTTGTGCAAAAAAAATAAATACCTATTTCAATTTTGTTACTACTTTTTTATTATATAGAAAAATAAACTTTCTTGTTACTGTATAATTTTAGTGTAAAAAGCAAAAGGATTGATACTGTGAACAAGAATGATATTATCAGACTAAATATAGTGGATATGACTGCTGACGGTAGCGGTGTGGGTAAGTGCGACGACGGCACTGTTGTGTTCGTACCTGATACCGCAGTGGGAGATGTGTGCGATGTACGCATCTTGAAAGTCAAAAAGAACCTGTGCTACGGCAAGATCGAGCATATTGTCGAAAAGTCAGAAGACAGGGTCGAGTCACAGTGTGAGGTGTCAACTCGTTGTGGCGGATGTGTGTATCGACATTTGAACTACGAAGCTGAGCTTAGAATAAAACAAAAGAAAGTATATGACGCAGTGACCCGTATCGGCAAAGTAGATGGAGATAAAGTGAAAGCCATCATCGGTGCAGATATGGACCACACAGACCGATACAGGAACAAAGCGCAGATCCCTGTGGGACTTAACAAAAACGGTGAAGTAGAGATGGGTTTTTACAGCCGTCACAGCCACCGTATAACACCGTGTTCTGACTGTCTTTTATCACCTGAGATTTTTACAAAGATTTCAAATACTTTCAAGGAGTTTATCACAAAGTACCCTTATCTTATCTACAACGAAGAAAAACACAACGGAAAAATTCGTCATCTTTATCTTCGCATCGGCGAATGTACAAACGAAGTTATGGTATGTGTTGTTGTCAATGGCAGGAGCTTTGAGCATCAAGATGAACTTTTTAATTCTATAATAGAAAAATACCCTGAAGTAAAAAGCATCGTTATAAATGTCAACAAGGCTAAAACAAATGTCATCTTAGGATACGAAAATATTGTTGTTTTTGGCAAGGAAGCTATCACTGATGTGCTGTGTGACCTCACTTTTGAGTTGTCGCCGCTTGCGTTTTATCAGGTCAACCGAGTGCAGGCTCAGCGTTTGTATGAAAAAGCTAGGGAGTATGCACACTTGCATGGTGACGAAGTGCTCATGGACCTTTATTGTGGTACGGGTACAATCGGTCTTTCTATGGCGAATAACTGCCGACAGCTCATCGGTGTTGAGATAATTGACAAAGCGATTGAAAACGCAAAAAAGAATGCCAAAAACAATGGTGTGGAAAATGCTCGCTTTATCTGTGCGGATGCACAAAAAGCTGCGGTTGAGCTAAAGCATGAGGGTATCACTCCTGATGTTATTATTGTTGACCCACCTCGAAAAGGATTGACCGAAAAGCTCATTGATACTATCGCTCAGATGAATCCACTTCGTGTTGTCTATGTATCGTGCGATCCCGCAACTCTAGGGCGAGATTTGAAACAGTTTGAAGAAAATGATTATTCCGTAAAAGAAATAACACCTGTGGATCTTTTCCCACGGACAGCACACGTAGAGTCTGTGTGCGTGCTTGAAAAGGAGTGAATATGTTGACTGAAAAAGAGATGATCTCAGAGTTTGAAAAGTACTGCAAAAAATTTAACACATATATCGTTGATGATATGAAAAGCTACGATGACTTATACGAAACACTCAATAGCAAAGTCAATTATGAGGAGTTTTGTTCAGGCTCTAATATATCTTTTGGATATCACCATCCGAGCCCTGTGGTGGATTTGATTATAGGCAACATGTCTCGTGGGAAACTGCATAAAAAACGTTCAAAACTGTCAAAACCTACACACAGATACGGCTTTGATAAAAGTGGCAGGTTGCTCATTGTTGACAAAATAATGCCGAAAGATTTTGTTGAATTTACAGACTATTCTGTTTTTGAGTATAATAAAAACACCGTTACGATAATAAGCATAAGTAAATTTGAATCGGATATTGAGATAGAAAGCGTTGCTTTTTGTGAATATGACGATGACGGAAGAATCAACAGTTTTACTGAAGGATATCCCGACGGAGATATATTTTCCACTGTTTATCAGGAGAGATATACGTATTCTGACAAGGGGATAGACGCTGTCGTCACCTTCAGCTGTGATGGTGATAAGAGAAACGTTGATGCAACAAAACGTATGATAAATGATATGAAAGAGCACGATGCTTTCAAAGCTAATGCAAAAAAGGTTCTTGGAAGAATCGAAAGAACAGGCTGTCTTTTAAACGTTGAAACATATCGCTTTTTCCATGACGAGAACGGACATATCACAAGCTTCGAAGTTTATAACGATAGTGGTGAGAGCACCACCTACAAAGTACCGATAAGAAAAAGAAGAAAGGTTTAGTTGCTGAAAAATGGATATAAATTATGAAATTTTGAAAATCAGAGAAAATGCTGGAATGATTGAAGAGAGTGCCACTTGGTTTAACAAAATGTGGGGCATACCAAAGCAAGCGTACCTTGACAGTATGAACGACTGTATAGAAGGCACGAACGCTGTGCCACAGTGGTATATCGCTGTGATGGATAGAAAAATTATCGGTGGTCTGGGTGTTATCGAAAACGATTTTCATAACCGCCCTGATTTATCTCCTAACGTCTGTGCTGTATATGTAGAAGAGAAACACAGAGGACAAGGTGTTGCTGGTGCACTTCTTGATTTTGTTGTGAAAGATATGAGAGCGCTCGGTGTGGATACACTGTACCTGCTCACAGATCACACTTCGTTTTATGAACGCTATGGTTGGGAATTTTACTGCCTTGCTCTGGGAGATGGCGAAGAAGAAATGTCACGAATGTATATTCATAGGTGATTTTACTTTTTGATAATAAAAGGGGAGTGCAAAAACTCCCTTTTATTTTTTGTGTATTTGTGATAAACTATAGTAAGATATTGAAAAAGGTGATTATGTGGAGAGCACGTTTGATAAAATTTATGACGTTGTCAGCCAGATACCAAAGGGTAAAGTAGCAACCTATGGTCAGGTAGCAATGCTTGCAGGAAATCCTAGATGGGCACGAGTCGTGGGATATGCTTTGCACAATAATCCTGATAGGAGCAAAATCCCGTGTCACAGGGTAGTCAACCGTGAGGGGTATGTTGCAAAAGCTTTTGTGTTTGGTGGCGAAAACGAGCAGATAAGACTGCTCAAAAACGAAGGCGTAGAGGTTATTGACGGACGTGTCAATTTAGAAAAACACAGATGGGAAATAAAGGTGATATTATGAGAGCTTTAATTACAGGTGCATCATCAGGTATCGGCAGGGATATGGCTAGATATCTTGCACAAAAAGGATATGATCTGGTGGTTGTTGCACGCAGAAGTGAACGCTTGATTGAGCTCAAAGAAGAGCTCAAAAATGTTGATGTGATATGTATTACAGCCGATCTTTCAAAAACAGATGAGTGCAAGAGGGTGTACGAAGAAACTAAGGGCGTTGAGATCGATATGCTCATTAATAACGCTGGTTTTGGTCTTGCGGGTGACTTTGTTGATACTGACCTTGATACAGAGCTTATGATGGTCGACACAAATGTCAAAGCACTTCATACGCTCACAAAGCTGTATCTCAAAGATTTTGTGAAACGTGACAGCGGTACTATCCTGAATGTTGCATCAATTGCAGGGTTTATGCCGGGACCGCTTTTGGCTACATATTATGCTACGAAAAACTATGTGCTACGACTCACTCAGGCTATCTATAAAGAACTGAAGAAAAAAGGCAGCAAAGTGAAAGTTTCTGCACTATGTCCAGGTCCTATTAACACAGAGTTTTTTGATGTTGCAAATGTGAAGTTCCTCATCAGTGGAGTCAGCAGTGAATATGTTGCAAAGCTCGCTGTTGATAAAGCTCTCAAAGGAAAGCTTATCATTCTTCCTGGTATCGTTAAGTTCGTTCCGTTTATACTGCGACTTGTTCCGCAAAAACTCGTTATGTCTGTTCTGTATAAGGTTCAGAGTATTCGAAAAGGATAACAGTACAAAAACAAAACAGCGGTGGAGTTCCACCGCTGTTTTTATTATATGCTTAATATACCATCATCAGAGGGTTGAGACTGTTTTTCTGTGCCTCAGCCTCATCAATATAGTTAATCGCTTTGTACAGTCCTCTGACAACACAATCTGATGGGTCAGTAGCTACATCTACTTTGATGTTGGTTGCATTTTCGATAAGGTCTTTAATACCTGTGAGCTTGCTCAGACCACCTGAGATTGTGATGCCGTCAGTATGTATATCGGAAAGCAGTTCAGGAGGGGTATCTTCGAGCACATCAGCGATAGCGACAGCAATGTCTTTTGCTATATCAAAGATAACGTCCATGATTTCGCTTGATGTTACGTCAACCCATTTTGGCAAGCCACGAACAGCGTCACGACCTTTGAGTCGGAAGGTTTTTTCTTCATCTTCGTACATAACTGTGCCGATAGCTTCCTTGCAACTTTTAGCCATAGCTTTTCCGATGATAAGGTTATGCTGGCGTCGTGCGTACTTGATTATTTCGTTATCCATAGCGTTGCCGGCACATTTGATGGTTTTGCCGACTGATACACCACCCAGCGTCAGTACTGCTATATCAACACTACCTGCGCCCATATTTACTACCATAGTACCGTGTGGGCTCATAATATCTTTGTCGCTACCAAAAGCAGCGGCTTTTGCTGACTCTAAGAGCAGAACTCGTCTGACACCAAAACTCGAAATAGCGTTGACAATAGCACGCTTTTCAACTTCGGTTATTTCACCCGGAATACACGCAAGCACTCTTGGCATGATGACCTTGCTCTGACACACTTCACCTAAAAAGATGTTGACAAGTTCCTCTACCAGACCTGACTGTGCAATAACAGAGGAATCTAGCGGAAAAACCACGTCAATTTTGTTAGATGTTCTGCCGAGCATCTGAAAAGCTTCTTCGCCGAAAGCAAGAATCTCGTTAGTAGTTCTGTCGTATGATATGATAGACGGTTGGTCGATGACTTTTCCGTCGCCTTGTACACATATTCTGGTATTGGCGGTACCTAGGTCCAGTGCAATATCCATTATTTTCCACCTTTCTGTGGGTTATCGTTTATATCTAGATTATATAACAGACGTTTGGTCTTTTCAAGGCTAATATAAATGTGCAGTGCTCAGTAGCGTTACACAGCAAATCATGGATGGGTTTGCTTTTTGTAGCGTTTTGGAGCATTCGCCTAAGGTTGTTCCTGTTGTAACGATATCATCGACTAAAAGTATCGATTTGTTTTTGACAATATTTTTATCGATGATCTTAAAAGCGCCTTTTAAGTTTTTACGTCTTTGACTAGCTCTCAGGTTTCGCTGGTGAGGTGTCTTCTTGGGTTTTAAAAGCGTTTTTACACAAGGGATTCCTAAAAGGTCTGAAAGCTCTTTTGCGAGAAGTTCACTTTGATTATATCCACGCTTTTTCTCGTCTTTTATGTACATAGGAACATATGAAATATAGTCAAATATCATGTCAGGAAAACTGCGATGAATCTCTTTTTCCATAAGTTTGGCAAACTGATTTGCATATTGCTTTTTGTTGTGGAATTTATATCCAAGTACAGCATACCTGTATTTGCCGTGATAATGCAGTGGGGACGAACAGCGGTATCCGCCCATAACTCCTTGGAATATTCCGGTTTTCGGAATATCCTTTTTGCATTTATCGCACGCATATTCACCTTTTTCTACAACTCTTTTACAGTATGGGCATCTGTCAGGAAATAAAAAAACCAAAAGTCTGTCATAAATATTTTTGAATTTACTTTTCATAAGTCACCTATTCGTTAGCTAAAAACTCTCTTAGGCCCGAAAAACGTAGTATGCGCTTGTTGTTTTGCACCATGCGGTTCAAGGCTGATTGATCACCGACGAGGATTAGCATCTTCTTGGCTCTTGTGACTGCGGTGTAGAGCAGATTGCGATACATCAGTTGTGGAGCGAAGTTGTGCACAGGCATAACAACTGCCTCAAACTCGTTGCCCTGACTTTTGTGCACGGTACAAGCATACGAAAGCTCCAGATCGGCTAGCGAATCTAAGTCGTACATAGCGACTTTGTCATCAAAACGGACTTTTACAAAACTTCCTGAATTGTTGATTTCTTCGAGTATGCCGATGTCACCGTTGAAGATACCTTCGCCAAACTCACCGTTGTCTTTGACCCAGTTGATGTTATAGTTGTTTTTGTGTTGCATGACTTTGTCGCCCTCACGCAAGGTAGAGTAGTTCACATTTATCTCACGTTTTGAGCTGTCTTTTGGATTTACGATACTTTGTATCATACGGTTGAGTTCAAATGTGCCCAGAGGTCCTTTCTTTGTAGGGGAGAGAATCTGGATATCTCCAAAGCACGAGTAACCGTAGGTGTTTTTGAGCCTTCTTGTGCACAAGTCAACTATAGTGTCAGCACATTCTTCCATAGAACCTTTTTGTATGAAGAAAAAGTCGTTGTCAGTAGCGTTGAGTTTAGGGGTTTCGCCCACGACAATTTTGTGTGCATTTGTGACTATTAAACTCTGCATAGACTGACGGAAAATCTCTTTGAGCTCAACAACAGGAACGGTGTTTGATGCTATGAGATCAGCAAGTACGTTGCCCGCACCTACAGACGGAAGCTGGTCACAGTCACCTACCAGAATGAGTCTGCACGAAAGTGGCAGCGCACGCATAAGCGACTCAAAAAGCACACAATCCACCATCGAAACCTCATCGACGATGATAGCATCACAGTTGAGCATATTGTGCTCGTTTTTTTTGAATACAGGCTTGTCCTCGATATCAAAGCTGACTTCGAGCAGTCTGTGAATAGTTTTTGCTTCTTCAAAAGTCACCTGACTCATACGCTGTGCAGCACGACCTGTTGGAGCAGCAAGACACACTTTCTGTCCATTTTCTTTGAGTAGTCTTATGATAGCGTTGAGCGTGGTGGTTTTTCCTGTGCCTGGACCACCTGTGAGTATCAGCATACCTTTTGTGAGTGCTTCTTTTATTGCTTTTTTCTGTAGTGTAGCGTACTCGATATTATCACGTTGTTCAATGTACTCGATTTTTTGCTCAACATTGTCGATTTTCATCGCAGGAAAACGCATCAGCATCTGAAGTCGAGCCGAGATGTACGTTTCGCTTTGATGCATAGCTGAAGTGAAAATAAATTCTTTTTCAGAAATATATTCAGATATAAGAGAACCTTCTTCGAGCATATCGGTCAGTGCGCTTTCGACACTGCAAAGTTCTAAGGACAGCAAGCCTGCGGTGACTTGCAATAACTTTTCTTTTGGAAGACAAGTGTGACCGTTGAGCTTGTTATGATTGAGCACATGGCACAGCGCTGCACGCACTCTGTATCTGTCGTCTTGTGCACGATCCTGATGTTTTGCTATGATATCTGCTGTGTCAAATGAGATATTGAGTCTTTCGTCGCATAGTATATACGGATTATCTTCGATGTACTGTATCGCTTGGTTTCCAAAACATTTCCATATAGCAACCGCTGATTTTGCATCAATATTGAAGCCTGACAAGTATGCGACCAGTTCTCTGATGCCGACGACCTGCTTTAGCTGTTGGCATATATCAAGAGCCTTTTCCTGCGAAATGCCTTTGAGTTTTGCGACTCTGACGGGGTCGTTTTCCAAAACTGAGAGAGTGTCTGCGCCGAAAGCTTTGACCAGCCTTTGTGCAGTGGCAGGACCCACGCCTTTTATCGCACCACTCGAGAGATACTTGAGTATGCCATCGAGATTTTCAGGCATACTTCGCTCACAGGCAGTAGTAGAAAACTGCTGTCCGTATGATGGATGATTTTTATATGTACCATATAGCTTTACGTGTTCACCGACGCTGATGAGTGGCATTGTGCCCACTGCGGTGATCATCTCGTCGTCACCTGCTAGTTCAATAACAGTGTAGCCGTTGTCTTCGTTTCTATATACGATAGACTCGACCTGACCGGATAGTTCATAAAGCTCGTTGCTTTTATTAGAGTTCATAATAATTCCTTTAAAGAAAAATGATAGTTATTATAAAATTTTATCTGCGTGACTTATAATATAACATATTGTTAAAAATAAAGATATAGTTTTGCGGATAAAATTAGAATTTATTGCAAACTAAGGCAAAATGTCAGAAATAGTAGTGAACGGAGTCACACAAAAGAATGTTATAGAAATGAAGCAGGGTCATAGCCCTGCTTTTTCCTTGAAATCTTTTTTTGACATAACTTCTAAGTACGAAAAATCTTTTTGCAAAAGACTGAGCTTTTCTTTTGTATAAGAGTCCAAATCGTCGTCAATGCAAACTATGTTTTTTATGCCACAGCTTTGTAGCATTCTGGCTTTTGATATTACACTGCGTATGGCGAATTCTACATCGAAATTTTTGTTGATTTGCGGGAAGACAAGCAAAGTTGCGTTGTCATCTTTGATTTTACAAAATCGGTATATTATCCACAAAACCACCTGAGATATTCCGATTATTGCAAAAAACACTAGCAAAGTTAAAAACACATAATTCATTTCATCACCTCAGTATATGTTATTTTAAAAATAAATTTTTGTTACGAATAATACTGGTTCAAAGTGTGATACTAAATACAAAGCAAGTTTTGCTTGCTTTAAAAATTTAGAGGTGACAAAAATGGACAACACTTATGCAAACCGCAGTATCCGCTGTACAGTAGATACATGCAGATATCACAACGATAAAGAAAACTACTGCTCACTTGAGAGCATTCAGGTTTCTACACACGAGAAAAACCCAACAAAAGTCGAGTGCACAGACTGTTCAAGCTTTATGTGCAAAGACAGCTGCAAAAGTTGCAAATAAAATTATCTATCAAAAAAGAGCAGATGAGCGTTAGCTTGTCTGCTCTTTTTGTTGCACGCATTAAATGAAAGAAGCATAAAATGAGTATGTAATAATATTGAAGGGTGCGGTGGGGTTATGTATAAGAGTGTAGCTATAATAGGTGGCGACAAACGCCAGCTTTATTGTGCAGACGCCTTTTTGAAAGATGGTCTCAAAGTGACCTTGGGAGGATTTGAAAAGCTGAAATCTGATAGCAAAATCGAGATAACTTCACCGCTTGAGGCTGCATTGTGCAGTGAGTTCATAGTGCTGCCACTTCCATGCATAAAAGGTGACAGGATAAATGCACCGTTCAGTAGAGAAAACATCGTTCTCAGCGATGCTTTGCTTACAGCATTTTATGGAAAAAAGATCTTTTGTGGTCAAAAGGATAAGCTGTTTGAGCTGTCTTCAAAAATAAATCCTGACCTTGTGTATGATTATTCTGATAGAGAGGAATTTGCGGTGCTCAACGCTGTCGCTACCGCTGAAGGTGCAATTGAGATAGCAATGCGTGAGTATGAAGGAACAATAAGCCATTCACGATGTCTTGTGTGCGGATACGGCAGGATAGGTAAGGTGCTCACTGATTTGTTGTGCTCGCTCAACGCAAGTGTCACTGTCAGTGCACGCAAAAAAAGCGACCTTGCTTGGATAAGCACAAAGCAGTGTGAGTGCGTGAAAACCTCAAATCTCGATTCGTTAAAGCCTTTTGATATTATTTTCAATACAGTACCTGCACTTGTTTTTGATTCAAAACTTTTGTCCCATATAGCAAAAAATGCTCTCGTTATAGATTTAGCGTCGGTTCCGGGTGGAGTGGATTTCGAGAGTGCATCAAGACTTTCTGTCTGTGCTATTCACGCACTGTCATTGCCCGGAAAAGCGGCTCCGAAAACAGCAGGCGAAATTATAAAAAATACGATTACTAATATGCTTGAGGAGGATGACAGGTGTCAAAAAAATGCATAGGCTATGCGATGTGCGGTTCTTTCTGTACATTTTCTAAAGCGATAGATCAGATGAAAAAACTGATAGATCTTGGGTATGATGTGCTGCCCATTATGTCAACAACAGCGTATTCTACTGATACCCGCTTTGGAAAAGCAAAAGACTTCATATCTCAAATTGAGGAAATGACAAAGAAAAAAATAGTGAATTCCATCAGTAAGGCTGAGCCCATCGGTCCAAAGAAAATGTGCGACTTGTTGCTTATTTCTCCTTGTACCGGTAACACGCTCGGAAAAATCAGTCAGGGCATCACCGATACACCTGTCACAATGGCAGCTAAATCGCATCTGAGAGTGCTCAAACCACTGCTTTTGTGCGTAGCTACCAACGACGGACTTGGTGCATCAGCACAGAACATCGGCAGACTTCTTAATACAAAAAATGTATTCTTTGTACCGATGAGTCAGGATGACCCTGAAAACAAGCCGAATTCCTTGGTATCACATTTCGAACTTATACCACAGTGTGTTGAAAAAGGGCTATCCCGTACCCAGTGCCAACCGGTGTTCAGGTGAATTGTGGATCGTTGGCTTATAATTCTAAAATCGAACAAAAATATAAATTGAGCTGGGCAGATGACTGCTCAGCTTTTGTTTTTATCAAAGTTTTTGCTCTTATTATTGAAAATTATCTGTGTGTGTGGTATATTAAAATATATATTATCTGCGTGAGTTTGCAGATAAAGAGGTGCTTACTATGAAATTTTGCAAAGAATGTAAAAAGCTTTACAACGGTTCAGATGTTATCTGCACCGACTGCAATAAAAAATATAAGGATATTTCTGACATCAACGAGCCTGTGCTTTTGTGTGTTATCGGTGGGCTCGAACGCAATATGGTCTGCGGTGCGCTGAAAGATGCGGATATTCCGTATGTTGAGACTCAGTATGGGCCACAAGGTGTTTCTAACGAGATAGTCACAGGCTATGATGCGAAACTGCTGAATATCGGCATTCTAGTTCCTTATTCTGCTATTCCTAAAGCATATGATGTTATCGCTGCTGTGGGTGTTGAATCAAGAGTTGATGAATATATATTGCAACAGGCTGAAGTGGATATTGAATCTTACAAAGAAAAGCTCAAAGATGAAGATAACAAGATGAGTAGCTCAAAACGCACAACAGTGAAAGTGATTTCTGCTATCGTTTTTATTATTCTGGTGGCACTTGTGGTGCTTGGAACTGACTATGTTTTAGAACTAATCAAGAACTTACTTGGAGGTTGATTATTATGAATATAAATACATTATGCGTACAGGCTGGTTACGAGCCTAAAAACGGCGAGGCAAGAGTTCTGCCTATTTACCAGAGCACAACTTTCGCTTATGACAGCGCCGAGACTATGGGTAAGCTGTTTGATTTAGAAGCTGACGGGTTTTTCTACACACGTCTTGCTAACCCAACTCTTGACTGTGTTGAAAAGAAGATTGCTGCTTTAGAGGGTGGCGTGGGCGCAATGCTCACTTCTGCCGGACAGGCAGCATCCCTTATTTCTATCACCAATATATGTAAGACAGGTGACCACGTTATTTGTGCTGCTGCTATCTATGGCGGTACATTCAACCTTTTTAACAAGACACTTCGTGACCTTGGCATCGAGTTCACTTTTGTTGATCCTGCAGCTACTGAAGAAGAATTGAATAATGCTTTTAAAGAAAATACACGTGCAGTTTTCACCGAAACTCTTTCTAACCCATCGCTTGATGTATGCGACCTTGAGCTTTATGCAAAATGTGCACACGCACATGGTTGCCCACTCATCGTTGATAACACTTTTGCTACTCCTGTCAACTGCAGACCTTTCGAGTGGGGCGCAGATATTGTTGTCCACTCTACATCTAAATATATGGATGGTCACGCTGTAGCGCTGGGTGGTTGTATCGTTGATAGCGGTAACTTTGACTGGAACAACGGAAAGTATCCTATGCTTACAACACCTGACGAGACATATCACGGTGTAACATACACAGAGCATTTTGGCAAAGCTGCGTTTATCGCAAAAGCAAGAGTACACCTCATGCGTGACTTGGGTACACAGATGGCTCCACAAAATGCATTTTTATTGAACTTAGGTCTCGAGACTCTTCATCTGCGTATGGCTCGCCATTGCGAGAATGCTCAGAAGGTAGCAGAGTTCTTAGTGAATAATGATAAAGTTGAGTGGGTAAACTTCCCTGGCCTTGAAAATAATAAGTACTACGACCTCGCAAAGAAATATATGCCAAACGGTACTTGCGGTGTAATTTCTTTTGGCGTAAAGGGTGGCAAGGCTGAAGCTGCTAAAATGATGGAGGGCCTAAAGCTTGCAAAAATTGTTGTGCACGTTGCTGATGCTCGTACTTGCGTGCTTCATCCGGCTTCTACAACACACCGCCAGCTTACAGACCAGCAGCTTGTTGATGCAGGTATTATGCCTAACATGATCAGACTGTCTGTCGGTATCGAAGATGCAGAAGATATCATTGCTGATATCGCACAGGCTTTAGAACAGGTTTAAAAACTTATCCGCAGTGCGTTTGTGCTGCGGATAAAATTATAGGTGCAGTATGAAAAGATTTGTCAGTGCTATTATCGCCGCATCGGGAAACTCTACTAGAATGGGGCTTTCTATCTCAAAACAACTTATAAAAATAAACGACAGACCGACTATTGAGCATACGCTTTCTGCTTTTGAAAGTAGCGAAGTTATCAATGAGATAATCGTTGTGTGCAGACAGCAGGATATTGATAGCATAAGTGAAATCGCCGAAAAATTTTCTAAGGTTAAAGCAGTCGTCACAGGAGGAGACACTCGTGCCGATTCTGTCAGAAACGGTGTGAATGCGTGTTCTGATACAACACATTTTTTTGCTATTCACGACGGAGCTCGACCACTTATTACTCCTGATGATATAAAGAGGGTGGTAGAGCGTGCTTTTGAGTCAGGCGGTGCGACACTCGGCACATATGTTACTGATACTATCAAGGTGGTTGGTGATAGCAACGTTATTTTATCAACTCCTTTGCGTGATACACTGCGTGCGGTGCAGACTCCACAGGTTTTTGAGCGTGAGTTGTATCTGAAAGCTATTGAAAATGCTCAAAAGAACAACCTCAGTGTAACTGATGATTGCTCTATGGTCGAAGCGCTGGGTGAGAAAGTGGAGATAGTACTCGGCAGTGTTGAAAATATCAAACTCACTACTGTCACTGACCTTAGCTTGGCAGAAGCTATTTTAGATGGCAGAAATCGAATATAATTCGATAAAAGAATTCTAATAAAGAAAATAACGGAGGCTTATTATGAGGATTGGTCATGGCTATGATGTGCACAAATTGGTTGAAGATAGACTGCTTATCTTAGGCGGTGAGCAGATTCCGTACAAAAAGGGGCTCTTGGGTCATTCTGATGCCGACGTATTGCTCCACGCTATTATGGATGCACTGCTCGGAGCAGCGGCACTGCATGATATCGGATATCATTTTCCTGATACTGATGAGCGTTTCAAAGATGCCGACAGTATGATGTTGCTCAGAGAAGTAGTAAAGCTCTTAAAAAACAAGGGCTATAAGATAGTGAATATCGACGCAACTATTATTGCTCAGGCACCAAAGCTCAAGCCGTATATCGACAATATGAGAGAAAACATTGCCTACACCTGCAAAATCGATGTAAGTCAGGTGAATGTGAAAGCCACTACTGAAGAGCATCTTGGCTTTACCGGAAGCGGCGAGGGGATATCTGCACACGCAGTTTGTCTGATTGATTAAAAACAAGAATAGAAAACGCACCTTTTTCATACTTTTGTAGTAAATGAAAGAGGTGCTTTTTTATGTTTATAAAAAGATTTGTATCAATTATTTTTGTATTGTTAATGCTTTCAAGTGTGTGCACAGTGTGCACATCAGCTTTGTCTGAGGACGAAATTACATCACCGTCAGCGGTTCTCATTGAGCCCACGACGCTCAAAATTCTTTATGAGAAAAATCCGCACGAGCGACGAGCGTGTGCTTCTATCACAAAGGTGATGACTCTTTTGCTTGTCATGGAAGCAATAGAAGAGGGCAAGATATCTTATGATGACGTTGTCACAACATCAGAACATGCAAAATCAATGGGTGGATCGGATATATGGCTCGAGGTCGGTGAACAGATGACGGTAGACGAGATGATAAAAGCCACGGCAGTAGCGTCAGCAAACGATGCTGCAGTAGCTTTGGCTGAGCATTTGTGCGGGTCTGAGAGCGAATTTGTTGCACTTATGAACAAACGTGCAAAAGAACTCGGTATGGAAAACACAGTGTTCAAAAACTGCAATGGTCTTGACGAAGATGGTCACCTGACCACAGCTTTTGATGTTGCATTGATGTCCGCAGAACTTATTAGACACGAAAAGATTTTTGACTACACTACCATATGGCTTGATACTCTGAGAAATGGCGAAACACAGATAGTCAACACCAATAAACTGCTCAAGTCTTATGATGGCATTACAGGGCTCAAAACCGGCACTACAGGTGATGCCGGGTCGTGTATCAGTGCAACAGCACAACGCAACTCAATGTCGCTAGTGGGTGTTGTGCTTGGTGCGACTACGGGCACAGAACGTTTTAAAGATGCCGCAGCATTGCTCGATTTCGGTTTTGCAAATTATGAGATACTCGAGTTTGATGCAAAGAAAAACGAGCTCAAAGATATAGAAGTCAAAGGCGGTATGCAAAAAAGCATTGCTGTCGAATGTAAAGGTGTTACTAATATAGTTATAGAAAAAGGAAACAAAGAAAAGGTGGAGAAGAACGTGAAATTGCTCGAGTGCATTGATGCACCAGCAAAAAAAGGGCAGAAAGTCGGCACATTGACATATACCTTGAACGGTGAAAACGTATCATCTTTTGATGTGGTGACTTGTGAAAAAGTTGAGAAAATGACTTTCAAAGCGGTGTTCTTCGAACTCATGAATGCACTTGTAGCAATGTGAATATAAGTACAAATTTTTTTGTGGTGACAGATTGCACAAAATTTTGCTATGAAAATCGTTACATATAATATGTAAAGAAAGAGCAATATCGCTTGCAAAAAAGCTCAATATATTGTATAATAGTCCCAATAATATAACCATAAACGGTTATATTTCTTTAACGGAAATATCAAAAGGAGGATCACTAATGCCAACAACACTAAGTGATAAACATTTAGCTGGCTTTGTGAGCGCTGATGAGTATGCTGGTATCGCTACTCAGGTGAAGGCTGCCCACGAAGCACTCCACACAGGACAGGGACTCGGAAACGATTTTATCGGATGGTTGACACTGCCTACTGACTATGACAAGGAAGAGTTTGCACGCATCAAGGCTGCTGCTGAAAAGATCAAGAAAGACACCGACGTATTTGTAGTTATCGGTATCGGCGGATCATATTTGGGCGCTCGTGCTGCTATCGAGTTTGTTAAGTCCCCTAACTATAACGCTCTTGCAAAAGATACACCTCAGATCTACTACGCAGGTAACTCTATCAGCTCTACAGCACTTGCTGAGCTTTTGGAAATCTGTGAGGGCAAGGACGTTTCTATCAATATGATTTCTAAGTCAGGTACTACTACTGAACCTGCTATTGCTTTCAGAGTGTTCCGTGAATTGCTCGAGAAAAAGTACGGCAAAGAAGGCGCAAAAGAGCGTATCTACTGCACTACAGATAAAGAAAAGGGAACACTCAAACAGCTCGCCGACAAGGAAGGCTACGAGACATTCGTTGTTCCTGATGATGTCGGTGGCAGATACTCAGTGCTCACAGCAGTTGGTCTTTTACCAATCGCTGTTTCAGGTGCTGATATCGACGCGCTCATGAGTGGTGCAAAAGCAGCTCAGGATGAGTTTGATAACGCTGACCTTATGACAAATGATTGCTACAAATATGCTGCTATCCGCAACATTTTGTATCGCAAGGGCAAGTCTACTGAGGTTCTCGTTTCATATGAGCCTGGCTTTACTATGATGAATGAGTGGTTCAAACAGCTTTACGGTGAATCAGAAGGTAAAGATAACAAAGGTATTTTCCCTGCAAGTGTAATATTCTCTACAGACTTACACTCTATGGGTCAGTATATTCAGGACGGAAGACGTAATCTTTTTGAAACTGTTGTTCTTTTTGACAAGTGCAAGAAAGAGATCACTCTCGGCACTGATGAAGAGAACGTGGATGGTCTGAACTTCCTTTCAGGCAAGACAATGGACTTTGTCAACAGAAAAGCTTTTGAGGGCACAGTGCTCGCTCACAACGACGGTGGCGTACCTAACGTCGTGTTGAATGTCGCTGAAATGAGCGAATACGAGCTCGGCTACCTCATCTACTTCTTCGAGAAAGCTTGTGCTATCTCCGGCTACTTACTCGGTGTTAATCCGTTCAACCAGCCGGGTGTAGAAAGCTACAAGAAGAATATGTTTGCTTTACTTGGCAAACCTGGCTATGAGGATGCAAAAGCTCAGCTCGAAGCAAGATTACAGTAATCCATCTTTATTTTAAACACAGGAGGCTATATAATTATGGTAACATTAATTATTGGTAAAAAAGGCTCAGGCAAAACAAAAAAACTTATCCAGCTTGCTAACGAGGCAGTTGCAAAATCTCAGGGTAACGTTGTTGTTATTGAGAAAGGCGCAAAGCTTACATACGATGTAACTCATAAGGCAAGACTTATTGATACAGACGTTTATGGCATCAACGGCTACAATATGCTTTTAGGTTTTATCAGCGGTATCTGTGCAGGTAACTACGACGTTACAGACATTTTCGTTGATTCTACTTTCAAGATTTGTACAGAAGGCGTTGAAGGTATCGCTGAGTTCGTTGAAAAACTCGATGCTCTTTCAGAAGAAGCTCAGGCTAACATCACTATGCTTATCTCAGCAGCTGAAGCTGACCTTCCGGCAGACCTCAAGGCTGAGTGCGTAGAAATCTGATTTTACTCAGATTAACTTAATAAGAAAAACTAAAACGGCGTACCAAAGCGGTACGCCGTTTTTTTGTTGTGATACTTGAGAAAATGAAAAAGCCTCCGCTATTGCGGAGACCCAACTTTCATCTTTACTTAGATAGCTCTTGTTACCTTACCTGAACGTAAGCAACGTGTGCAAGCGTGCACTCTTTTTGGAGAACCGTCAACGATAGCCTTAACACGCTGTACGTTTGGTTTCCAAGTTCTGTTAGAACGTCTGTGTGAGTGAGAAACCTTGATGCCGAATTTAACATCCTTACCACAGAAATCACATTTTGCCATTTTCCCACACCTCCTTGTAGATTTTACAAAATGCTTTGTCAACTTGTCCATAATAACAGAAAACAAATAAAAATGCAATACCTTTTTGCAAATTTCTTTTTTACTTGTTTTTTGTGACCACATATTGTATAATATACTATGTCTAATTATAAGTGGCAGTTTGCCATTTTGGAGGAAATATAAATTGATTAGTGAACTGGTTTCTTTGTTCCGTGGTAGCGGAGATTTCTTCTCTATAGTTATCCATATTCTTGCTATACTCATGATAATTTTTTTAGTGTTACCTTTTCATGAATGGGCACACGCATGGGTAGCATCGCTCTTGGGTGATACATCTATCAAATATCGTGGTCGCTTGTCACTCAATCCGATGTCCCACATCGACTATATGGGTGCACTTTGTTTACTCCTTTTCGGGTTTGGTTGGGCAAAGCCCGTTCCTGTTGATGACAGGAATTTCAAAAATCCTAAGGTAGGTATGGCTATTGTTGCACTAGCTGGGCCTGTGGCGAATATCGTTGCGGGTATTGCGGGCGGATTTATCTTTTTTGCACTTGCGTATCTTGCTCCTGCTTTTGCCACAACTACGGTTGGATATTACGTTATGATGTTTTTGCAGTATTATGTTGTTATTAACTGCTCGCTCGCTGTATTTAACCTGATTCCTATTCCACCGCTCGATGGCTCAAAAATACTTTTTGCTGTTCTGCCTGACAGATGGGTTTACAAGATTTATCAGTATCAGCAGGCGTTTTCGATGATTCTGATTGTATTGCTGTTTATCGGTGTGCTTGACATACCGCTTTCTATCTTGCAGTCAGGACTTATGCATGTTGTTAATTTTGTTTGTTCACTACCATTTGAACTTATTTTGGGATAAAAGAGGGGAGGGCTCAAAATGGCCGAAAAACAGAATATCGACGGACTTTTGTTGCCCGATACTACTGATTCAACAGTAGCTGATGAGAATCTGGCTCTTACGTATAAATTTGAGGCTTTTGAAGGCCCGCTCGACCTTTTGCTCAGTCTTATTACTAAGAATAAAATCGATATCTATGATATTTGTATTGAGGAACTGCTCGCTCAGTATATGGAGCAGATTACTGCAATGCAGGAAGAAAATTTGGATATAGCTTCTGAGTTTCTGGAGATGGCTTCCCGACTTGTTTATATCAAATCGGTGATGCTGTTGCCAAAATACGAAGAAGAAGCTGAAGAACTCAAAAAGGAACTCACAGGACAGTTGCTTGAGTATCAGGAATGTAGAAAGGTCGCAAAAATGCTTGCACCTCTTGTGTCATTCGACACTTTCTCAAAAGAACCATCTCCTGTTGAGTTTGACCTTACATACAACCGTATCCATCAGCCCAACGATATTGCACTTGCGTATGTGGGTGCTGTTGGCAGAGGAAAACGCAGACTTCCACCCCCACGAGATGCTTTTTCCGGTATTGTATCTAGAAAAATTGTTTCTGTCAGCTCACGTATCATTCATGTTATGCGTCGCTTATGGCACGGAAAAACTGTCACATATAAAGAGCTTTTTGTTGCCAGCAAAGAGAAGAGCGAGCTTGTTGCTACTTTTCTTGCGGTGCTAGAGCTCGTAAAAGGTAAGCGTGTCGTCATCGATGGCAACGGTGACAGTGCAAAAGTTTCAATGATTGAGAGGGATAAGAAATGACAAGAGAAGAATATAAAGCAGCCATTGAGGCAATACTTTTTGCGTCAGGAGCATCTGTCCCTGTCGCAAGACTCGCCCAGACTCTTGAGATAACAGAAAAGCAGGCTAATGATCTTGCACTTGAATTATGCAAAGATTACGAAGACTCAGCTCGTGGAATCAACGTAATCAGACTTGACAAAAGCTACCAGATGGTATCAAAAAAAGCCTACGCACCACAGATTCGTACAGCGATGGACCTGAGAAGAAATGTACCGCTTTCACAAGCTGCGATGGAAGTTCTCGCGGTAGTTGCATATAACCAGCCTGTCACAAAGTCATTCATCGAACAGGTCAGAGGTGTTGACTGCTCTGGTGTTATAGGTTCACTAACAACAAAAGACCTTATCGAAGAAAAAGGCAGACTCGAGCTTCCTGGTCGCCCACTGTTGTATGGTACTACCGAAAACTTCCTGCGTTGTTTTTCAATTTCATCTATTGATGAGTTGCCTCCGCTCCCACAAAAACAGGAGAATCCTAACGAGAACGCACTCGAAGATGATTCGCAACTTTCTATTTTTGAAAATGAAAACACTGAAAAAAACGCATCCTTACCTATCGAAAATACAGATGATGATACCATCACTGCGACTGTCGGTGATATTATAGAACAGGCAACAGCTGACTAAAGAGGTAGCATATGATTGCTTTGTATATATTGCTTTTCTTAGTTTTGTTTTTTACGCTTTTGTGTTTTGTAAAGCTTGAGTTTATGGCGACTTACTCACACAGCTTTGTATTAGAACTCAAAGTGCTTTTTCTGACATTCACGCTACTACCCGTCAAGAAAAAGAAAGCTAAGAAGTCAGTAATTCAAAAAAAGAAAATTCCTAAAAAGAAAAAAGAAACTGAAGATAAGAATAAAAAAACCTCTTATATCAAAAGACTCAGCGACAAAAGAGGTGTTGAGGGCCTTGTATCCGCAGTAGTGGAGTTGTCAAAGCTTGTCACAACAACGCTCAAAAGTCTTTTTGAAAAAGTTGTTATTGAGAAGTTCGACGTCGACATCACGATAGTTGGCGACGATGCAGCTGATACTGCACTCAAATACGGTAAAATATGCGGTGTTTTTTATAGCGCAGTTTCAGTTATCTGTGGTACTGCTAAGTGCGACGGATATAATATAAATGTCACACCTGATTTTGATGACGAAGCAAAAGCTACGGTCAATGCTGATGTGCATTTTTATATAAGAGTTGCTTATGCGCTTAAATACGCATTGAAAGCACTGTACAAGTTGTTAATAATCAGATATAGAAGATAAAGGAGAATTACTATGAGCGACCATCCAATCAATTCACTTATGGATACAACTATGAGAAAAATCAAGGAAATGATTGATGTCAATACCATCATCGGTGATCCTATCACTACTCCTGACGGTACTACAATCATTCCTGTATCAAAGGTTTCATACGGATTTGCATCCGGTGGTTCTGACCTGCCTACAAAGCGTGACAACAAGGACTGTTTTGGTGGCGGTAGTGGAGCAGGTGTGACTATCAATCCGGTTGCATTTTTGTCTGTATCAAACGGCAATGTCAAGCTCATTCCTATCGAAAAATATGATGGTGCTGTTGACCGTATTGTGGGTATGGTGCCGGATATGTTTGACAAGGTTGCCGAGTATTTCAAGAAAGATAAGAAAGATGATATCGATGTTTCAGACCTTGATAAGGACATCGATGAGTTCGAAATCTGATAGTCTAAAATAGCTTGTTTTTTCATATATATCCAGTGGTGATATTATGAAAAAAGCTGTTTGTTTTATATTATCTTTTTGTGTTTTAGTTATTACATCGAGTGCTACAGCCTGTGCGAAAGATTTGTCTTTGTCGGCACAGGCTTATGTGCTTTATTGTGTTGAAAATGATACGCTTTTATTGCAAAAAAACGCTGAATGCAAAATGAAGATGGCATCTACCACTAAGATAATGACAACCCTTCTGACACTTGAAGAAAGCGAAAAAAACGACAGACTCGTCAAGTTTCATGAATCTATGATAGCAGAAGGAAGCTCGATGTATTTGAAAGTCGGTGACACTGTGCATTTATCCGACTTAGCAGTTGGCATGATGATGGCATCGGGCAACGATGCGGCGAATGCTGCAGCGATAGCGATAGGCGGAAGTGTACCTCAGTTTGCTGAGCTGATGAACGCAAAAGCAAAAGAGCTGGATATGAAAAATACTCATTTTGTTACACCCAGCGGGCTGGACGACAAAAATCATTATTCAACTGCTCTTGATATGGCGTATCTTATGGCTAGTGCACTTGAAAACGAGAGCTTTTGTGAGATAACAAAAAACAAGTCTATGACAGTTGATTTTTTGACCCCGCAAAAGCAGGTTACATATCAAAATCACAACAGATTGCTTTCGCTCTATGACTACTGTATCGGCGGAAAAACAGGCTTTACAAAAAGTGCCGGACGGTGTCTTGTTTCGGCGTCATATAAAGATGGACTTACGCTTGTTTGTGTAACACTCAATGCACCGTCTGATTGGAATGACCACATAGCTATGTATGACTATGGTTTTGAGCGTTTTTGCGGTGTGGATACAGACGATAGCGATGAACATTTTGTTGCAAATGTTGTGGGCTCAGACGTGGATACCGTACCTCTGTATTGTAAAAAAACCAAGAATACGGTTGTGAACGTAAAAGAAAAAGAAGAAATAAAACGTACGGTATATAT
Organism: Ruminococcus sp.; assembly: GCA_045539655.1. GTDB lineage: Bacteria > Bacillota > Clostridia > Oscillospirales > Acutalibacteraceae > Ruminococcoides. The sequence continues at coordinate 80,197 of JAZQFT010000036.1, forward strand.
ACCGCCGTTTTTATATGCTCCGATAAAAAAAGGAGACTTTGTAGGTACAGTGATATACACAAAAAATGGCGATATAATTGCCCAAAATGCCTTGTATTGTGCAGAAAATGTCGCACTTACTGAAGATAAAAGCTTTTTCAATATCTTCAAAAAGATATTGAAATGACCTTTCTTTTGAAAGTGGAGGAATGTATGAAAAAAGAATTAGTAAGACTACAAAAAATGCTTGCTGACTGCGGAGTGGATTCTCGCAGGAAATGTGAAGAGCTCATCAAAAGAGGTAACGTCAAGGTCAACGGAAAAGTTGCTGTTATCGGTGACAAGGTCGATCCATACAGCGACAAAGTTTACGTAAAAGGTAAGCGTGTCACAGCTGCCGCAAAGCCAAAATACCGCTATATTATGCTCAACAAGCCACGTGGATATGTTACTACTATGAGCGATGAGCGTGGCAGAAAATGCATCGCAGAGCTTATAGAAGATATAGAAGAGCGTGTATATCCTATCGGCAGGCTAGACAGGGATAGTGAAGGCATGCTGCTGCTCACTAACGACGGTGATTTTGCAAACCATATAATGCACCCTAAAAAGCATATCAATAAAGTCTACAGAGTAACCGTTCGACCATCTATCAACGAAGAACAGATTGAAAAACTCCAGACAGGTATTGTGCTCGACGGCAGAAAAACCGCTCCTGCTCAGGTTCGTGTTGTCACAAAACAAGAGGGCAGAGTTGTGCTAGAGATAGTACTCAGAGAGGGCAGAAACCGCCAGATAAGACGTATGTGCGAGTCTTTAGGCTTAGAGGTCGCACGACTCAAGCGTATCGCAGTAGGCACAGTGAAGCTCGGCGGACTCAAACAGGGTATGTATAGAGATTTATCTGCAGATGAAGTGAAGCGTCTGTCACACGACCCTAATCCAGCAAAGAATTCAAGATAAAAAGGGGACAAAAATGCTTACGATAAACATAACAGAAGACAAAGAAGTCTTGAAAAAATGCGAAAATGATAACGCATCTATCCTTATGTGCAAGAGTGACGGAGTCGAAAAAGGCTATATAGCTTTCGAGCAGATTGGCTATATTTTACATATAGTGGGGTTTGAGGTTTACTATGTTGATGAGAATGGAGCCGAAGATTTGGTAACTGCTGATGCACTTCTCCGAAGCCTCGGTTCATATGCGATGAACCACTCTTGTTTCTATATTCAATGTTCTAAAAAAGAATTATATCCACTGCTCAAAAAATTCTCGTTTGCTGAAAATGACAATTATTTAACAATAAATCTTCAACAGTTATTCAAAGTGTGCAAAAATTGATTTTGCACACTTTTTTTCTTGTATTTTTATGGTATTTGAGATATACTATATAATGACGAAAAATAGGATGTTATTTATCATATTATAGGAGGAAATGATATGAGTTTTTCAAACGTTTCTCAGGCTCGTGAAGAGCTCAATAAAACATCCGGCGTCGAGATTTTGAACAAATTTTTCGATGACGGTAGCTTTTGTGAAACCGACGCACTTTTAAAGAGCGGTAGCGATTTTGCAGAAGCTGTGACAGGTTACGGCACAGTTATGGGCGTTCCTGTTTATGCATTTGCACAAAACTCTGATGTTATGAGTGGCGCAATGAGCAAAGCTCAGGCTAAAAAAATCGCTAGACTTTATGACCTTGCTAAGAACACCGGTGCCCCGGTTGTTGGATTTTATGACAGCTGTGGCGGTAGACTCGAGCAGAAAAATGACCTGCTCGCTTCATATGGTGAGATTTTGGGTAGAGCTTCTGCTATTTCAGGTGTTGTACCACAGCTTTCTGTAGTGGTTGGCACGTGTCTTGGTACATCTGCTTTGATTGCATCAACTGCTGATTTTCTTATTATGACAAAAGACGCAGAGCTTTCTATCGATGTAGCAGGGGATAACGCTTCAGCTGATTACAATGCCGAGCACGGTGTAGCTAATGTCGTTTGTGATGACAAGGACGCTGCTATCGAAAAAGCTAGAGATCTCATCACATACTTCCCATCAAACAACCTGGACGTTGCACCTGCTGACGATGCAGTTGCTCCAGACTTCGATGACGAGTGTGTTGTATGCTCTGTTGCTGATGCGGATTCTTTCTGTGATGTCAACGAAAAATTCGGCGACAACGCTTGCACTGCTTTTGGTAGAGTTGATGGCGAGGTCGTTGGCTTTGTAGAGACTTGGGGCGAAGCTATCGACTGTAAGTCAGCTCAAAAGATTGCAAAATTCGTACGTTTCTGTGACGCTTTTTCAATCCCAGTTGTCACAGTTGTGGATTCAAAGGGCTTTGGCAGTATAAAAGGTGCCGCTAAGGTTACTGCTGCTTATGCTGAAGCTACTACTGCTAAAATCGCTATCATCAGCGGTACTGCAGTAGGTCCTGTATATATCGCTCTTGCTGGTGAGGCTGCAAACGCAGATATGAGATTTGCACTTGATGGTGCAATCATCTCTCCTGTAAATCCGAAAGCTCTCGCATTCATAATGGACGAAGAGGGCATGAAGGTTCCTGTAGAAGAACAGGACAAGGCAGCAGATGCATTTGCTCAGCGTGAGCTCACAGCACTTAACGCTGCTCAGTGTGGCTATGTTGATGACGTAGTAGATAAAGCACAGCTTAAAGCAAAAGTTGCTCACTCGCTTGAAATGCTTTCTTCAAAGCGTGTCGAAACACTGCCTAAAAAGCACAGCACAATTTGATAAATAATACACTTGACATATAAGAAAGGGTAATTACTATGAAAAATCTCAGAATCACCGTAAACGGTACAACATACGATGTTCAGGTAGAAGAAGTAAACGGCGCTATGGCTCCTGTAGCTGTTGCTCCAGCTCCAGCTCCTGCTGCTCCTGCAGCTCCAGCAGCTGCTCCTGCTCCAGCTCCTGCTGCTGCACCTGCTGCTCCAGCTGACGCTAAACCAATTCCGTCTCCAATGCCTGGTACTATCATGTCAGTAAATGTTACTGCTGGTCAGGCTGTAAAGACAGGCGACGTCCTCGTAGTGCTCGAAGCTATGAAAATGGAAAACGAAATCAAAGCACCACACGATGGTACAGTTGCTACAGTGAACGTAAACAAAGGCGAGTCAGTTGACTCAGGTCAGACACTCGTTACATTATCATAATCAAAGGTGAGTTATTATGGCAAAACAGATTAAGATTACAGAAACTGCTCTGCGTGATGCTCATCAGTCTTTGATTGCTACACGTATGACACTCGACGAGATGCTTCCTATCCTTGACAAAATGGACAAGGCTGGCTTTTACTCACTTGAGTGTTGGGGCGGTGCTACATTCGATAGCTGTCTTCGCTTTTTGAACGAAGACCCATGGCAGAGACTGCGCACTATCCGTGACCACTGCAAGAACACAAAGCTCCAGATGTTGTTCCGTGGTCAGAACATGCTCGGTTACCGTCACTATGCTGACGATGTACTTGAGTATTTTGTACAGCGTTCTGTTGCTAACGGTATTGATATCATCCGTATCTTCGATGCATTAAACGATATCAAGAACCTCGAGACTGCTATCAAAGCAGCTAAAAAAGAGGGTGCTCACGCACAGGTTGCTATCTCATACACAACAGGTCCTGTTTTCACTGATGAATACTATGTTGAGTATGCTAAACGTATTGCTGACGCTGGTGCAGATTCTATCTGTATCAAGGATATGGCAGCGCTCTTAACACCATATAACACAGAAAGCCTTGTTAAGGCTATCAAGGCTGAGGTTGATTTACCACTTCAGCTTCACACACACTACACATCAGGTCTTGCATCTATGTGTTTGCTCAAGGGTGTTGAAGCAGGCGTTGATATGATCGACACAGCTATCTCACCACTCGCACTTGGTACATCACATGCACCAACAGAGTCTATGGTAGCTGCACTTATGGGCAGTCAGTATGACACTGGTATCAAGCTCGAAGAGCTCACGGACATCAGAGATTACTTCATGACACTCAGAGCTAAGTACATCGAGTCAGGTCTTCTTGACCAGAAGATGCTCGCTACAGATGCGAATGCTCTTATCTATCAGGTGCCTGGCGGTATGCTGTCTAACCTCCTGTCACAGCTCAAGCAGGCTGGCAAGGAAGATCAGCTTAGTGAGGTTCTAGCTGAAGTACCACGAGTCAGAGAAGACTCAGGTTATCCACCACTTGTTACTCCTACATCGCAAATTGTTGGCACACAGGCTGTGTTCAACGTAATCACAGGTGAGCGCTACAAGATGTGCACAAAAGAGTTCAAGGACATGGTAGCCGGCAAGTACGGTACAACACCTATGCCTATCGACCCAGACTTCAGAAAGAAGATCATCGGCGATATGGAACCTGTTGACTGCCGTCCTGCTGACCTCCTCGAGCCAGAGCTCGAAAAACTCCGTGCAGAAATTCCAGAGTGGATTGAGCAGGAAGAGGACGTGCTCTCATACGGTATGTTCCAGAAAGTCGCACTCGACTTCTTCGAAAAGAGAAGAAACGCTCAGTGTGGCATCAACGGCTCAAAGCTCGATAAAGAGAATATGATTCACCCTGTATAATTCTGTTAGAGAATAAACAAGTGATATTATAATTCTGAATTAGAAATAACGCAGGGCGGTTTTTGATAATCGCCCTGCGTCTTTAAAATAAAAGTACATATGTTTCCGTAGCTCAGCAGGATAGAGCAACTGCCTCCTAAGCAGTAGGTCGGAGGTTCGAATCCTCTCGGGAACGCCAATCAAAAAAGAGCACACCAATTAGGTGTGTTCTTTTTGCTTGTTTGTACTATACGTTAAATGAATATAAGAGCCTGACACATTAGCAAAATCAAAGATTTTGAATGTGTTCCCAGAACCTTGATACTCACTTTGTTCGTATGAATAAATCCCTCCTAAAGATTAGATATGCGTTCGAATCGCGCCGGGCGTGCCAGGCTGTCAACAGTCATTGTGTGTGGACTTGTATCTGTTGGCTGCAAAGATGGCGTAACCTACATTCACACGTGGGCGATTGTAAAGTGGGGATCGCTCCCCACCGCCATACCACGATACTCTAAAACCGTCTCTTTGAGGCGGTTTTGTTATTAGTGAACATTTTTTTAAATCTGTGTTTATGTGGTTGTAAAATTTGTTGAAAGCAGTTATAATAAACATATCAAACTAAGGAGAGATAATATGAAAAAGATTTATGCACTTTTACTTTCTATACTGATGGTGTTATCACTGACTGCTTGTGGTTACGGCGATGTGGCTGAGCCACTTGTGTTCGATTTCAAAGAAAATGCTGACAAAACACCGCAGGAGATCGCTGACGCACTTTTACAAAACCCTGTCATCGAATTTATGCCTGCTACAATGCCTGTTGAAGAGGGCGTGCTCACTGGCTTTGGTGATGCTGAGATAAAAGGCTTTGACAAGGGCGTTATGTTTGGCCCTGCTATCGGCACTATACCGTTCATCGGATATGTTTTTGATTTGTCTGATGACACTGATGCCAAAGAGTTTGAGAATACTCTCAAGGAAAATGCCGACCTGAACTGGAACATCTGCACAGAAGCAGACGAGCTCGTTGTTGAAAGCGACGGCGACAAGGTCATTGTTATAATGACACCTGAAAAATTTGAAGACACTGAAAACAATGCAGAAGATATCGATGCTGCACAGGGAGAAGACAAGATGGTTGTTATCGGCGACGATTTCGTCGATGATTTCGAATAATCATATTTATTCAGCATAGCATATTTGCTGTGCTGAATTTTTATTTTTGCTGTACAAGGAGGGGTGAGTATGAAACGGTTTTTGACGTTGATGTTATGCTTTGTGATGTTGGTCTTGTCGTGCGTGTTTGTGATCGTATCAGATGAAGTGAATACAGAGAATGATGCTGATGAAATTGTGCTGATAAATGACCATCTGGTTGAAATCAGTGAAGAACTCAATCCGTATATGGCGGAATATGCTTCAAAGCTTTTCAATCGTATTTATGCTGAACAGCTTGAGAACAATAAATGTTATTTTGTGCTTATCCCTGATAAATACAAGTATCTGGCTGATAAAGAAAGTGAATACCAAGAATTTTTCTTTTATATGAGCAGCGCACTGCCTTTTGCGACATCGATCGAAATATACGATTTGCTGAGTGCTGATGATTATTACCGCACAGATATGCATTGGCGACAGGAAGAAATCTGCGATGTAGCAGACAGAATACTGACGACTATGGGTGCAGAGTATGAGGGAAAGTATGATGAGAGCACTACGGTTTCACGTTTTGTGGGTAACTATGCTCATCGCTGTGATATAGAAGTGCCCAATGATGATTTGGTTTATTTATCAAATGCTACAATGAGCAATCTTGAAATAGCAGAAAACATACCTGTCTATGATTTGAAAAAGCTCAGCACAGATGCTCCGTACGAGATGTTTTTGTCAGGCAATCAGCCGATTGTTACCATGAAAAACGGCATGGCTGAAAGCGACAGGCGTTTAGTTATTTTCAGGGACTCATTTGCTTCATCACTCGCACCGTTAATGTGCGACAGCTACAGCGAGATTGTCCTTGTTGACCTGCGATATATAATGAGTGACATGGTGCCCGAGTATGTTGATTTTTCTGGAGCCGATGTGCTGTTTATGTATTCAACCGCTATGATAAATAATTCGCTTTCTATGAAATGAGATAAGTAAAAGAAAATGCTATGGAGATTTTAAGTTGTCCTGTATGCAAGCAGGAACTAAAAAGAGAAAACAGAATATATAAATGCGAAAACAACCACTGCTTTGATATCGCAAAAGAAGGTTACGTGAATTTAAACTCGAAAAATAAGTCGGGGGATAGCACAGGTGATAATAAGGAGATGGCTGCTGCTAGACGCGATTTTTTAAACAAAGGCTATTTTAATTCTCTCGCAAATACGGTTTTGTCTTGTGCGAATAAGTACAGCAAAGACGGCGACAACGTGCTTGATATCTGCTGTGGCGAGGGATACTACTTAGACTTTTTGACTAAAGCTTTAAACCGCAGATTCTATGGTTTTGATTTGTCAAAAAATATGGTGCGACTTGCGTCAAAAAGAAAAAGCGACGCGACCTTTTTTGTCGCAAATATCGCTAATATTCCTTTAAAGAATAATGCGGTTGACTTTGCGTTCCACCTTTTTGCACCGTTTCACGCAAGCGAATTTTCACGCGTGCTGAAAAACGACGCTTATATCGTCACTGCCGTAGCAGGCGAAAACCACCTGTACTCGCTAAAAGAGGTGCTGTACAACACCCCGTACAAAAACGATGAAAACCCACCCGATGCAGGTGAGTTAATTCTCATAGAGAAAATAAAAGTTAAAGATACTATCATTCTTAATTCTAAAGAAGAAATAAAAGCGTTGTTTCAGATGACACCTTATTATTACCACACACCGTCTGACGGTAAGAAAAAGCTTGAAAAGCTCGACACCTTGAAAACCGATGTTGAGTTTGTGCTTTATGTGTATAAAAAGCGTAGGTAAATCTGTGTAACGATTGTTGAAAAACGAGAGCTTATATGATATTGTCACTAAAACAAGGAGATAATGAGTATGAAAAAATTTAGGATAGGTCCGTATATCTGGGGCGCTGTTGTTGCTTTGATATTTGTAGCACTTGCACTTTTTATTTTTAGTATAGCGATTAATGTGCATAATATTGTGCTTTGGTTGCTTGTTGCACTTGGACTTTTCGTTTTTGTTTTTGTGTCACGCAAAATTCAAGGTTACGACGACTTAAAGGATACAGGTGCATATATACTAAAGGGCTTTAAAAGTAATAAGAAAACGAAAGAGAAAGAGAAGAAAAAGCAGATAAACAAAGGCTTTACTTTCAAAAATTACTTTTTGCCTGCAATATTGCTTATTATCATTGTGGTTATCGTTTTCAGCGGTAGCGCCTTGCTTAATTCGAAAGCTTACTCAAAAATACTTACAGTTAACGATTCCGATTTTTCTACTGATTTATCAGAAACTGTTGGCACAGACTCGATAGCGCTGATGGACACTGCGTCTGCGAGAATGCTCGGCGATAGGGAAATCGGCTCGTTGTCTGACGTGGTTAGCCAGTTTAATGTGTCCTATGATTATACACAGATAGATTTTAACGGAAAACCGATTAAAGTATCTGCACTAGAATATGCTGACTTTTTTAAATGGCTTAACAATAAGCATAACGGTGTTAAAGGTTATGTAACCGTTGACCCTGTATCTATGTCTGCCTCGTTTGAAAAATGTGAAGGTATGAAATATGTTCCGTCTGCATTTTTGCTTGAAGATGCACGCAGATATTTGTGGATGAAATACCCTGCTTTGATGCTGAATAATCTTCACTTTGAGATTGACGAAAAGGGCAACCCGTACTATATTGCATCAATCGAGAAAAAATCTATTTCGTTATTTAGCGGTACTACTGTCAGCGGATGTGTAATACTTGACCCTGTGACGGGTGAAACGCATAAGTACGAACTAAAGGACATTCCACGCTGGGTTGATGTAGTATTTAACGGCGACCTTATATGTGAGCAGTACGATTGGTATGGTATGTATCAAAACGGCTTTTTTAACAGCTTGTTTGCTAAAAAAGGTTGTAAACAGATTACAACATACTCTTCTAGCGACGAAAGCGACGATGCAACCCCTGTATCAGATTACGGTTATATTTCTAAAGACGGCGATATATGGATTTATACAGGCGTGACCTCTGTAAATGGTGACAGCTCTAACATCGGCTTTGTGCTTGCTAATGAGCGTACAGGTGAGAGCCGTTACTATGCAATCGCCGGTGCTGACGAAAAGTCTGCTATGGCTGCCGCAGAGGGTGAAGTACAGGAAAAGGGCTATCAAGCATCGTTCCCGTCACTTATCAATATTGATGGTTGTCCTACATATATTATGGTACTAAAAGATTCGGGCGGACTTGTAAAGCTTTACGCTACTGTCAACGTCGAACAGTATAATATTGTTACTACCGCTTCTACTCAGGCTGAGTGTATCGCTAAATATAAATCGCTTATCGGCGTATCCGATAGCGACCTGGCATCAACTCAAATCCAAACGGTTACTATAACAATTAGCTCAATAAAATATATTGACATAAACGGCAATACTTTTATTTACCTTATTGATACAGACGATAATATTTACAAAGCTCAAGCTTCTACTCACGAAGATATGCTCTTACTAAATGAGGGCGATACGGTTGAGCTTACGTGTTCTGATTCAAAGATTGTTTCTTGTAGTTTAGTACAATGATGTTATTCTTACTATCAAGATAAAACTATTGTTAAAGGAGTTTAATATAAAAATAGTTGCTCTACTTCTTTGTGTAGTTTTGGCGTTTACGCTTGCATCTTGTGGCAAGTACGGCGAAATTGGCGGTCCAGTGGTGATGGGATTTCGCAATAACGCTGATGAATCTGTGGAGGATATTGTTGATACATTTGAATAAAAACATTCAGCACGGTTTAATTATCGTGCTGATTTTTTTGTGTTTTAATGTTGAAAAACAGAAAACAAAGGACTATAATATCCCTTGGGAATTTTATAGTAGGGGATAAGATGAAGTATAAAAATGACTTGAAAAAAGCTTTCGTTGCGACCATACCTGTACTTGCGGGATATTTAGCACTGGGATTTGGTTTTGGCGTGCTGCTGAGCACTAAGGGTTACGGTGCTATATGGGCGTTCTTTATGAGCGTTACTATGTTCGGTGGCTCTATGCAGTACGCTGCGGTTGATTTCTTAGCTGATGCGATTAGTCTGCTTGAAGCTGCAATTATGACGCTGATTATCAACGCTCGCCACTTGTTTTACGGCATTTCGCTTGTCGATAAGTACAAAGGCACAGGACTCAAAAAACTGTATATGATACACACTCTCACTGACGAGACGTACTCCCTTGTGTGTTCAGATGAGCTGATTAAGGGTGTACATAACAGGCACTTTTACTATTTTATTGTGTCATTACTTGATCATTGTTACTGGATTTTTGGCTGTACTCTTGGTGCTGTGTTCGGGACTAATGTTACTTTTAACAGCGAGGGTATCGACTTTGTCCTGACAGCGCTGTTTCTTACGATTTTTGTCGAGCAGTGGCTTACTAACAAAGACCATCTTCCTGCGATACTCGGCGTGTGCTGTGCGGTTTTATGCACAGCGATTTTTCATGAGAATATGCTTATACCGACTATGGTACTCATTCTTGTTGCACTCACGGGTTTGCGTTTTGTAAGGAGGGATAAGCACGATGACTAGCTCTACTTTGCATTCGATTTTCTTGGTGCTTGTTATGGCACTTGTTTCGTATCTTTTGCGTGCTTTTCCGTTTCTTGTTTTTTCTGGAAAGCGAGCAACACCGAAGTTTGTTACATATCTTGGAAAGGTGCTGCCGTTTGCAATTATCGGTATGCTTGTTATTTACTGCGTGAAGGATATTAGTTTTTCATCTATATCGCATTTTATGCCGTATATCATCTCAGGCGTTGTAGTGGTAGGCTTGCATATTTGGCGACGAAATACGCTGATTTCTATCATAGCAGGTACTCTTAGTTATATGGCACTTGTACAATTTGTTTTCTGAACAAAAAAGGCACTCCGTATAAGGAGTGCCTTAACTGTTTTTTTTTTAGATTTTTGCAATACCTGTGACATCAAGGATAGAAGAAATGAGGATGAGCACAATGCAGATAGGTGCAATGTATTTGATCATAACCTTGAATAAGCCCTTTCGCTTGAATGGCTTGCCGTCACATTCAACCTCATCAATAAGTGTCTGTGGCTTGATAACATAGCCGATGAATATACAGGTGAGGAAAGCAACGATAGGCATAAGAATTGAGTTGGAGAAGATATCGAACATATCAAGGAAGGTGTTGCCGTTGATGTTGATATGACTCCACACACCGAAACCTAAAGATGATGGGATACCTAAAAGTATAGAACCAACTGCTACAACGATACAAGTGAGTTTTCTGCCCCAGCCGAGCTTATCTCTGACGATGGATACAACAGTTTCCATAAGCGAGATAGAAGAGGTGAGAGCAGCAAAAAGTACAAGCAGGAAGAACGCTACACCAATGATAGTACCCATAACACCAGGGATAGAATTGAATACCTTAGGAAGAGTGATGAACATCAAACCAGGACCCTTACCAAGAGCACTCTCGTCACCGCCAGAGAATGAAAACACAGCAGGAATAACCATAAGTCCAGCTAAGAAAGCAATACCGGTATCAAAAATTTCAATCTGTGAAACAGAAGAGTTGATAGATACGTCTTTTTTCATGTATGAACCATATGTGATCATAATACCCATCGCAAGGCTCATAGAGTAGAAAAGCTGACCCATAGCAGCAAGAACAGTAGTTGCTGAGAATTTAGAAAAATCAGGCAAGAGATAGTATTTTACGCCTTCCATAGCACCCGGCATACACATTGAGTATATAGCGATACCGATAGTGAGCACAACAAGAATAGGCATCATTACTTTACTGACTTTTTCGACACCCTTTTCAACACCGAAAAGTACTACGATAGCAGTAAGACCGATGAACAACAAGAACCATCCGAGTGGTTCAAAAGGTTGTGCAATAAAATTGCTGAAATAGTCGTCACCGGCAGCAGCCTGTGCACCACCTGTTGCAAAAACAGTGAGATATTTTGCAACCCAACCGCCGATTACTGAGTAGTATGGCAAAATAATAATTGGAACAATAGATGCGAGCACACCGACAAATGAGAATTTTTTGTTAAGATCTCCGAATGCGTCGATAGCACTTTTTCCTGTTTTACGGCCGAGAGCAATCTCAGCTGTCATAAGTGCAAAACCAAAAGTTACTGCAAGAATAAGGTAAACAAGCAGGAAAATACCGCCACCGTATTTAGCAGCAAGGTATGGGAAACGCCAGATGTTACCGAGTCCGACCGCTGATCCGGCTGCCGCAAGAACAAAGCCCAGTTTGCCCGAAAAACTACTTCTTTTTTTAGTCATCATTATACTCCTTTCACAAAGCAATGTAAGTACACTTGCTTATGATAAAATAACAGTAAAATTATAGCATAAACTATTGTGTATTTTCAACATAATTTTTAGATTAAAAGATAAATTTATACATATTTTGTATTTATATACAAGATGTAACTGTATGTTACAAAATTATAACTTGTTTTATCTATATCTTGTGTTATAATTTCAACAGAGAATAATACGGTCTATATGTGGGGTGTACTTATGAAATGTCCATATTGCGGTTACGAAGAAAGTAAAGTTATCGATTCACGTCCTGCTGACGAGGGTGAGCGTATTCGACGTCGCAGAGAATGCTTGAGTTGTTCAAAGCGTTTTACAACACATGAGGTTATCGAAACAGTTCCAATCATCGTAGTAAAGCGTGATAAATCCAGAGAAGTTTTCGACAGAAACAAGCTTACAGCAGGTTTCCTGCGTGCTTGTGAAAAGCGTCCCGTGTCTATTGATCAGATAGAAAAAATGGTTGATTCTATCGAAGCATCACTTCAGGCTAGTCTTGACAGAGAAGTTACTTCGGGTCGTATCGGTGAGCTCGCTATGGATCAGCTCAAGAATATCGATGAGGTTGCTTATGTCCGTTTTGCATCTGTATATAGACAGTTCAAGGATATCAACACATTTATGGAAGAGCTCAACAAGCTCCTCAATGAAAAATAATAGGATATTCCACTTCCTTTCTTAAAGTTTTTTTCATAGACGTTTCTAATCGGAAAAGGCACTCACATCAGTGAGTGCCTTTTGCTGTATATGAGTAAGTGTAAAATAAGCCTGTCGCATAGACAGGCTTTAAGTGTTTTATCAGAAGTCTGAACAGCCACAACCGTGATCGTGGTCACATTCCTGGATCTTGCCAACGATAGGCTCAGGGTCAATCCCTTGGCGTGTGTAATAGTCAGCAAGAGCTGCTTTGATAGCTTGTTCAGCGAGTACAGAGCAGTGAACTTTTACTGGTGGCAAACCATCGAGTGCTTCCATAACAGCTTTGTTAGTGAGCTTTAGTGCGTCGTCGATAGTCTTGCCCTTGATGAGTTCAGTTGCCATAGAGCTTGTAGCAATAGCTGCACCGCAGCCGAATGTCTTGAACTTACAGTCAACAATAGTGTTGCCCTCGACTTTGATGTACATTTTCATAATATCTCCACATTTTGAGTTACCGACTTCGCCGATACCTGATGCGTCTGCTATTTCGCCAACATTTCTTGGGTTAGCAAAATGGTCCATAACCTTTTCTGTATATGCCATAGTTAGTTGTTCCTTTCGTCGTTTTTGATTTTTTCCCACAGCGGTGACATCATTCTAAGATAGTCAACGATTTTCGGGACTTGCTCTAAAATATAGTCAATATCTTCTTCAGTGTTTTCATCTGAGAAAGATAGTCGCATACTTCCGTGAGCGATCTCGTGAGGAAGACCGATGGAAAGCAACACGTGGCTTGGATCAAGATCGCCTGATGTACAAGCGGAACCTGACGAAGCAGAAATGCCTGCCATATCGAGTCGAAGTAATAAGCTTTCGCCTTCGATACCCTCAAAACACATATTTACATTACCGGGGAGCCTGTGCGTTCTGTCACCATTCACTCTTGAACGCTCGATTTTGAGTAGTCCGTCGATGAGTCGATCCCTCATTTTTGTGAGTCGTGCGTTACGCTCGTTCATAGTAGAAAGTGCTATTTCGAGTGCTTCGGCAAGTCCGACGATACCAGCGACATTTTCAGTACCCGCTCTGCGTGTTCGCTCCTGAGCACCACCGTCGATGAGTATATCTGGACGTACACCACGTCTGCAGTACAGAGCACCGCAACCCTTTGGACCGTGGAACTTGTGACCCGTTAAGCTAAGCATATCGATGTGTTGTTCTTCTACGTTTATATCAACATTACCAACTGCCTGAACAGCATCGGTATGGAAGATAACCTTGTTTTCACGACAGATTTTGCCGATTTCGGGGATAGGCTGGATAGTACCTATTTCATTGTTAGCATACATTATCGTAACAAGTGCGGTGGTATCCTTGATAGCGCTTTTTACGTCTTCAGGCTTTACAATACCGTTTTCATAAACATCAAGATATGTTACCTCAAAGCCTTCTTTTTCGAGAGCCTTACATGTGTGGAGCACAGCGTGATGCTCAAATTTAGATGTAATGATGTGGTTTTTGCCTTTTTTCTTCAAAGCTCTGCACATACCCTTGATAGCCCAGTTGTCGGCTTCGCTACCGCCTGAAGTGAAGTATATCTCGTTAGGGGAGTTAGCGCCGATTAAGGTGGCTATTTTTGCACGTGAATTCTCGACTGCTTCTTTAGCAATAGCACCAGTTTGGTACAGGCTCGACGGGTTTCCGAATACTGTAGTGAGATACGGCATCATATTCTCGAGCACCTGTGGGTGTAGTGCTGTTGTAGCAGCATTGTCAGCATAAATTTTTCTCATTATATATCACCTTTGTGTGTATTAAACTTGTGCGTGTTTTTGAGCCTGTGCAACAGCCAGTTTGTCACATCGCTCGTTTTCTTCATGGCCCGCGTGGCCTTTGACCCACTCGACATTTACGCTGTGGTAATCGTAGAGCTTGAGCAGTTCTTCCCAAAGCTCAGGGTTGAGTGCACGTTCCTTTTTGTTGCGCATCCAGTTGTTATCTCTCCACTTTTTTGCCCATCCGAGCTTCAAAGCATTACATACATACTGTGAGTCAGAGTACAGTGTGACCTCGCACGGTTCTTTGAGTGTTTTAAGTGCATTGATAACAGCGAGGAGTTCCATTCTGTTGTTTGTAGTGAGTTTTTCTCCGCCACTGATTTCTTTTTCAGTTTGTTTGTATCGAAGGATAGCGCCCCAGCCGCCTGGGCCTGGATTGCCCGAACAAGCACCATCAGTAAAAATCTCAACTTTTTTCAATGAAATTACTCCTATTACCCTATTATAAATATCACCCTATATTATATCACACAAGTCGTAGAATGCAACACTTTTTGAGTGATTATTCTGTGCTTTTGCGCCAATAATATTACTGTTTGAAGAGGTGAACGGAATTATCTATAAAAAATACGCATATCGTACAACAATTATCGTGCAAAGTAATGGTGTGTTTTTCTTGACCTTGTTGCATATTTAAGGTAAAATATACTTACATATATTTATTATAGGGTATTATTGCGATTTTTCAGTATTTTTGGTCTGCATGGACGGTAGAATGCGACTATACATATATTTGAATTTTATAGGAGGTATATAATTTTGAGCACAGAAAACAATAAAAAGAATATAAAACGTGCAAATGTAAACAGTAAAGTCAAAAAGACTTCTGTGAACTCTAAAAAAACTTACTACAAAACTAAAAGTAATTCTAATACTCAAAAAGCTAAATCTTCAAAAAAGTATTCTAAAAAACCTATCCAGAAAGCGCCTTCAGTTCCGCTGAAGATTGCATTTTTAGGTGGTCTTAACGAGATTGGCAAGAACCTCACGGTGTTTGAGTGTAACGATGATATCGTTATTCTTGATTGCGGTATGGCTTTCCCTGACGGAGATATGCTCGGCGTTGACCTTGTTATCCCTGATTTTACTTATCTTGAGCAGAACAAGGATAGAGTTAAAGGTATTGTTATCACTCACGGTCACGAGGACCACATCGGTGGACTTCCATATCTTTTGTCCAAAGTGAACGTGCCTATATATGGCACAAGACTCACAGTTGGTCTTATCGAAAACAAGCTCAAAGAACATAGTCTTGACCATGTCAGCCTGCACGCTGTTGATGCAGGTGGCACAGTGAGTTTAGGCTGCTTTGATATAGAGCTCATTCATGTCAACCACTCTATTCCTGATGCTGTGGGTGTGGCTATTCATTCACCTGCAGGTACAGTTGTACACACAGGCGACTTTAAAATCGACTGCACACCGATGTCTGGTGGGATGATTGATTTATCACGCTTTGCTCAGCTTGGTGACAAGGGTGTGCTTGCACTTATGGCAGACAGTACTAACGCATCACGTCCTGGTTACACTTCAACAGAACAGACAGTAGCAGACAGCTTTGATACTCTTTTTCGAAGAGCTAAACGCAGTCGTATAATCATCGCAACTTTTGCGTCAAATATAAGCCGTGTTCAGCAGATTATCAACTGCGCTAAAAAGTATGACCGAAAAGTCGCTTTTTCCGGCAGAAGTATGGTCAACTATATGAACGTTGCAAAAGAGCTCGGTTATCTTGATGTACCTGAAAATATTATTATTGACATAGACGCTTTGAAAGACTACCCGATGGACAAAATCGTTTTGGTTACAACAGGTTCTCAGGGTGAACCAATGAGTGCACTCTCGCGTATGGCATATTCTGACCATCGCAAGGTGAGTGTTGGAGCAGGAGATTTCATTATAATTTCTGCTAATCCTATTCCTGGTAACGAGCGCACTGTCGGCAATGTAGTCGACGAGCTTTTGAAGCGTGGTTGTGAAGTAGTACACGAATCTATGTACGAAGTTCACGTTTCAGGTCACGCATGTCAGGAAGAGTTGAAAATTCTGCACAGCTTAGTCAAGCCTAAATATTTTATACCTGTTCATGGTGAGCAAAAACATCTTAGAAAACATATGGACATCGCACTGTCACTGGGTATGAAAAGACAGAACATCTTCATCGGAGATATCGGCAAGGTTGTTGAACTTACTGATGAATATATGAAAGAAGTCGCACCGGTACCTGCTGGCAAAGTCTTCGTCGATGGCCTTGGTGTCGGTGATGTTGGAAGTATTGTGCTCAGAGATAGAAAACACTTAGGTCAGGACGGACTTATCATCATTGTTGCTTCTCTAGATGTTTACGACGGTCATGTTATCAGCGGTCCTGATATAGTATCTCGTGGATTTGTATATGTTAGAGAGAGCGAAGGCTTACTCGATGAAGTGAAGGTTTGTGCGCTTGATATTTTAGAAGATTGTGCACAACGTAACATTCACGAGTGGGGAGTTATTAAGAACAAAATCAAAGACGATGTTGCAAAGCTTATTTTACAGCGCACACGAAGAAGTCCTATGATTTTACCGATACTAATGGAAGTTTGATTTAAATTCAGATAAGGCAAGGGGAATATATTGAAAAAACGTGTCTGGACAGTAATGCCCATATATCTGATCTTTGTACTGGTGATGCTTGTTATGGCATTTGCATCGCTGTACTACAACAAAATATTGTTTTTAGTAGAAGTCGGCATTTCGCTCGTTGCGTTTGCTGTGATACTTTTGTCTACTATCAAATTCAAGCAGTATATAAAACGTGTGGTTTCTGACTCTGTTTCATTTGTTAATAATATGACAGAAGACTACATTGAGTCACTCAAGCTTGCTACGGCTGTTGTTGGTGAGTCAGGCGAGATACTTCTTTATAACAAGAAGTTCAAAGATATCTTTTTTAAACAAAACGATGCTGTCAACGACAACATCTTTAACTATCTCAAAGACGACACTATCGAGTCACTCAGTAGCAGTCTCAGTGGCGTTGATACCGAGTTTGAAACTAAAAAGCTGACAGTATATACTACAAAAGTCAACAAAGGCTATATGATAAGCGTTGTTGACAATACATATTTCAAGAATCTTGAAAAAGAATATCGTGAAACCAGAAAATCTGTCGCTTTGGTTGTGTTTGATAATATCGACGATTTTATGAATGACAGCGAAGAAGATGGCACACACGCTATGCTCACGCTCGAGAATCTTTTGTCACGTTTCAGCGTTAAGCACGACTGCTTATACAGAAAGCTGGCTGATGGTAAATACCTCATCATTTTCGATGAAAAGATTTTGTGCACCCAGATTGAAAAGAAGTTCCGAATTTTGGACAAGGTCAGACAGATAAAGTTCGGTGATCGTCATGCTACGATTTCTATCGGAATCGGGCGTGGATGTTATAACCTCAAGGATAGCCATGTGAGTGCAAAGAAAGCACTCGATATGGCTTTAGGACGTGGTGGAGACCAAGTAGCATTACTCGAAAACGGCGAGTACGAATTTTATGGCGGTGTATCAAAAGGCGTCGAAAAAACCAGCCGAGTACGTGTGCGTGTTGTTGCACAATCTATAAGCGACGCTATCAAGCACAGCGATAAGGTGCTTATTATGGGTCACAAGTTCTCTGACCTTGATTGTATCGGCTCTGCTGTGGGTATCCACTGTGCTGTCACAAAAGCTTTTTCAAAACGTGCATACATTGTTGCTGATACAGATAAGTCGATGGCTAAGTCGCTTATAGATCGCTTGATTGAAAAAGATAACGACATGTTCATTAGTGTTGATAGAGCCCAGTCTTTGGTCAGCGACAAAACCTTGCTCGTGATTGTGGACACACATTCACCTGACTTTTTAGAAAGCCCAAAGCTATACAAGGCGTGTACTAAAGTTGTAGTTATTGACCACCACAGAAAGATGGTCGGATATATCGACAACGCTGACGTTTTCTTCCACGAACCAAATGCATCATCAACATCAGAGATGGTTACTGAGCTAGTACCATATCTGGGCGATGATTCTTTATCAAAGCTTGAAGCGGAGTCACTATTGTCCGGTATTATGCTCGACACAAAGAATTTTGTGATAAACACAGGTGTGCGTACCTTCGAAGCTGCTGCTTATCTCAGGAAAAAGGGCGCAGATACAGTATTTGTACGCAACCTTTTCTCGAATTCTATAGATACTTATAAGAATAAGTACAAGCTTGTGTCGAGTGCACAAATTGTCAACAACTGTGCTATTTCGACTATAGATGGCGTTGTGAAAAATTCACGCCTCATCAGTGCTCAAGCTGCTGATGAGTTGCTCACAATACAGGATGTGTACGCATCTTTTGTAATATCACAGATTGATCAGAAAACTGTGAATATTTCAGCTCGCTCTTACGGGAAAATCAACGTACAGCTCATTGTTGAAAAACTAGGCGGTGGCGGTCACCAGAATATGGCGGCTGTTCAACTTTCTGATACAACTGTGGAAGAAGCTAAAGAAAAACTGATTTCAATTATCAAATTATTATAAACAGGAGGCATCATTATGAAAGTAGTACTTTTACAAGATGTTAAAGCACTTGGAAAGAAAGGCGAGCTCGTTACCGTATCCGACGGTTACGCACGCAATTTCTTGTTCCCAAAAAATATCGCTAAAGAAGCTAACGCTCAGGCTATGAATGAGCTTAAAAATGCTGAACAGTCTAAGAAATTCAAGACTGATACAGCAATAGCTGCTGCAAACAAAGCAAAAAGTGAACTTGAGGGCTCAAAGTTTGTTATGAGCGCAAAAGCTGGTACAAATGGTAAGCTTTTCGGTAGCATCACCGCAAAAGAAATCAGTGCTGAGATCAAAAAGCAAAAAGGTATCGATGTTGACAAGAGAAAGGTAACTCTTTCTTCGGACATCAAAACCTGTGGTGTGTACGATGTTGAAGTAAAGCTCTACACATCGATTATTGCAAAAGTTCAGGTAGAGGTTAAACCTCTCTAAATTACTAAAAATACACTATAGTTAGAGGGTGTTGTTTTGGCAGATACTAAAATTACAGCAGGCTACGACGGACTGAAACTTCCGTACAGCCCTGAAGCAGAGCAGGCGGTGCTCGGTGCTATCCTTATGGAGCCTGAAGCTATCGCTCGTGTGGCAGAAATTTTGCCAAAATCAGATTACTTCTATGTTTCAACCCACAAGACGATTTATTCGGCTATGCTTTCTATGTTCACACAGGGAAAGACAGTCGACTTCGTCACCGTGCTTGAAACTTTGAAAACAGAAAGGTCTTTTGACGAAGCTACTGGCAAGAACTATATTATGCAGCTTGCCGAGAGCTGTCCGTCTATATCTAATATTGAGGTTTACGCTCAGTATGTCAGGGATAAATATGATGTGCGTATGCTTATTTCCGCATCACGCGATATCATCGAAGAAGCGTCTGACGGAGAGTCAGAGCCATCTATGCTGATAGACTCTGCAGAACAGAAGATTTTTGATATTCGCAGGGGTAAAAATATCCAGGGTTTACAGCGACTCGACGAGGTCCTTATTCAGACATTCGATCGTCTTGATTTGCTGGGTAGAGCTGACGAGTCTATAAAGCCCGTGTCTACAGGTATCGGCGACTTGGACCGTGTTATCACAGGTCTTAACCGCTCTGATCTTATTCTTCTTGCTGCTCGTCCTGGTATGGGCAAGACAAGCTTCGCTTTGAATATCGCAAAGAACGTTGCATGCAATTCTAAGAAAACTGTTGCGTTTTTCTCGCTGGAAATGACCAAGGAGCAGCTCGCTTCACGTTTGCTTTCGACAGAAGCTCTAGTAGGTGGTACAAAGCTCAGAACAGGCAAGTTGTCAGAAGAAGAATGGCAACGTCTTATCTCAGCGGGCGATGTTCTTAATAAAGCTAATATATACCTTGATGATACACCGGGTATCACTGTGCCTGAAATGAAAGCAAAGCTAAGACGTCTCAAAGATGTCGATCTGGTTGTTATCGATTATCTTCAGCTCATGTCTTCAGGTGGAAAGCGCACCGATAACCGAGTGCAGGAAATATCTGAAATCACCCGTAACCTAAAAATCCTTGCTAAAGAAATCAATGTACCTGTTATTTGCTTGTCACAGTTATCCCGTGCGAGCGAACAGCGTACTGACCATAAACCACAGCTTTCCGACCTGAGAGATTCCGGTTCTATCGAGCAGGATGCTGATATCGTGCTTTTCCTTTATCGTGAGGGCTACTATGATAAGGACAAGGGCGAAAACGTCGCAACTGCTGTTGACCAGAACAGCGGGGAGTGCTTGGTAGCGAAGAACCGTCACGGTGAAACATCTTCTGTAAAGCTTCATTGGCAGGGCGAGTTTATGCGATTTACCAGCGTGGAGGCACACCGTGAAGCATAAGATGCAAAAAGCTTTGTCTGATTTTTCTATGCTCTGCGATGGCGACAGCGTAGTTGTTGCTTTGTCAGGTGGTGCAGATTCGGTAGCACTACTTTATTCGCTTAATTCTATTAAAGAAATATATAACATCACACTCTATGCTTGCCATATAAATCACCTTATCAGAGGTGACGAAGCGTACAGAGATGAACAGTTTGTTGTAAGCCTTTGTAAAAGTCTTGGAATTGAGCTTTTTGTAAAGCGTGTCGATGTACCTTTGCTTGCAAAAGAAGAAAAGCTTAGCCTTGAGCTTTGTGGCAGAAAAGTCAGATACGAGTTTTTTCACGAGTTATCTGAAAAACTCAACGCAAAGGTTGCTACTGCACACACTGCCAGCGATAATGTCGAAACCGTGTTATACAACATCGCACGAGGAACATCGCTCAATGGGTTATGTGGCATAAAACCCGTGCGTGACTATATTATCCGTCCTTTGATTTTGTGTTCACGTGATGACGTTGAGCGCTACTGCAATGATAACTTGCTCGAGTATGTTACAGACAGCACAAATCTGAGCGATGACTATACTCGAAACAATATCCGTCATAACGCTGTTCCTACACTAAAGAGTATCAACGCTGATTTAGAGGCAACCGTTGCTCGTATGTGTAGTTCGCTCACGGATATTAAGAAGCTTATTGATGAATATTCTGAAAAAGAATTAAAAAATTGCAAAACAAAAGACGGTTATTCCGCAGAAAAATTGCTGTCATTGGATAATGCTATACTTTCCAGTGTGCTGTGTATGATAGCTGAAAAAAACAAAGTTCTATTATCCGGCAGACACGTCGAGCTGATCACAGATTGTTTACAAAACGGCGGTTGTGTAGATTTATACGGCGACTACCGTGCTGTGTGTAAACAGGGTGTTTTCCGTATCGTTAATACAGCAAAAGAGAAAGTCGATATTGATATGGCTTTCAAGGATTGTTGTTTTGTGGAATATATTTCTCAAGAAGAAATAAAAAATATTAACAAAAATTTCTTAAATAATCTTATCAGCTGTGATATAATCACAGACGATACACGAATCAGAACAAAAAGAGAAGGAGACACCTTCACTTTTTATAAAAGAAACGTAACAAAAACTCTCAAGAAGCTTCTCAACGAAATGAAAGTGCCTGCAGAAAATCGGGATTCACTTCTCGTTGTCGCAAACGACAGCACAGTGTTGTGGCTTGAGGGAGTAGGAACATCAAAACAGGGTAGAGCTGATGAGCGCTCAAGAGGTGCTTACAAGGTGAACAGGGGGTAAGTGTTTATGACCAACGATATAGAGAGAATTCTCATCACTGAAGAACAGATAAAAGAAGCTGTAAAGCGTATCGCAAAACAACTTGAAGAAGATTACGACGGCAAAGAAGTTTTGTTTGTTGGCCTTCTGAAGGGCAGTATTGCGTTCATGGCTGATATCATCAAAGCATACACAAAGGTGTGCAGTATCGACTTTATGTCTGTTTCAAGCTACGGTGCAGGCACCGAGAGTAGCGGTCGAGTCAATATTGTGAAAGACCTCTCACAGCCGATTGATGGCAAAGACATAGTTATCATTGAAGATATTATTGACTCAGGCAATACCTTGTCATTTATCAAAGCATACTTTGCTGCAAAGAACGCAAATTCGGTTAAAATATGTACTCTGCTCAACAAGCCTGACCGCAGAGTTGTAGATATTGATGTTGACTACATAGGATACGATATCCCTGACGAATTTGTCATCGGATATGGCCTTGATTATAACGAGCATTACAGAAATCTTCCGTATGTCGGAATTCTGAAACGCAGCGTATATTCATAATTTCAGCGATATTATCAATACTAATGTAAGGAGTGAATAGTATTGGAGAATAAAAGTCCAAACAAGTTTAGAGGCCTTTTAGTATATTTAGGCATCCCGATTATCATCATTTTAGTTGCAGCGTGGTTTTTCTCGCTCAACCCTGTGGATAAGCCTACTTATTCTGAGATGGTGTCATATTTCGAAGAGCAGAAAGTCACTGAGTTTTCAGTGAACGGCAACTCGGCTCTGCTCACTGTCAAGTTGTACGACGGTACTGAGGTTGAGCACGAGCTCATGGATTGGGAGACATTCAAGGAAGACGTGTGGGATGATATCGAAAAATATAACGAAAATCATCCTAACGAGCCTATGAAAATAGATTTGCAGGCCGCATCAGACAGCTCAATATGGATCGAGCTCATACCGACAGCTATTTTGGTTATTGCTTTGGTAGTATTCTGGATATTCATCATGAAGCGTATGGGCGGCGGAGGTATGGGTTCAAAAGAACTCAACTTCGGCAAGGCGAAGTTCAAAAACAGCGCTGACGAGAAAAAGAAGACTACTTTTGATGATGTAGCGGGCGCTGATGAGGAGAAAGAAGAGCTCGAAGAAATTGTAGAGTTTCTGAAATCTCCTAAAAAATATAACGCATTAGGTGCGAGAATTCCGAAGGGCGTACTCCTTGTGGGCCCTCCTGGTACAGGTAAAACCTTGCTCGCAAAGGCTGTCGCAGGCGAAGCCGGTGTGCCATTTTTCTCGATTTCAGGTTCTGACTTTGTCGAGATGTTTGTCGGCGTCGGTGCGTCCCGTGTACGTGACCTTTTTGAAACAGCTAAAAAGAATTCACCTTGTATTATTTTTATTGTCGAAATTGATCCTGTTGGTCGTCAGCGTGGTAGTGGTCTTGGTGGTGGTCACGATGAACGTGAACAAACCCTCAACCAGTTGCTCGTTGAAATGGATGGTTTCGGTGCTAACGAAGGCGTTATCATGATTGCAGCTACTAACCGTGCAGATATTCTTGACCCGGCACTTCTGCGTCCTGGCCGTTTTGACAGACAAGTTATGGTTGGTTATCCGGATATCAATGGTCGTGAGGCTATATTGAAGGTCCATTCTCGAGAAAAACCGCTTTCTCCTGATGTTGATTTGAAGACTATTGCAAAGTCAACAGCTGGTTTCACAGGTGCCGACCTTGCTAATCTTTTGAACGAAGCAGCACTGCTTTCTGCTCGAAAAGACAAGAAAGCTATCACTATGGCTGAGATTGAAGAAGCTACTATAAAGGTTGTTGTTGGTGCTGAGAAGAAGAGCCGTGTTATGTCTGATCACGAGAAAAAACTCACAGCATATCACGAGGCTGGACACGCTATCGCTGCATATGCGTGTGAATCACAGGATCCTGTCCACCAGATTTCTATTATTCCACGTGGTATGGCTGGCGGCTACACTATGCAGATTCCTACCGAAGATAAGAGCTATCGTTCTAAGAAGGAAATGCTCGAAAATATTATCGTGTGCTTGGGTGGTCGTGTTGCAGAAGCGCTCATTCTCAACGATATTTCTACAGGTGCTTCCAGTGATATTGAGCATCTTACTCAGACAGCCCAGAATATGGTCGTAAAATACGGTATGTCAGACAAGCTAGGTCCTATCAACTACGGCTCAGGATCTAACGAAGTATTCATTGGTCGTGATATGGGTCAGGTCAAGAACTACTCCAACGAAACAGCGGCTATGATTGATGAAGAGGTTCACGCTATCATTGCTGATGCATATAAGAAGACTGAGGATATTCTCAACGCTAATATGGATAAGCTCCACGAAGTAGCAGCTTATCTTATGAAGCACGAAAAGATGTCAGGCGAAACCTTTGATCAGGTTATGACCGACACTTATGTAGAAGAAACACCTGAACTTCCACCGGTAGAAGAAAAGGAAAATAATTCCGAAGAAGAATAATAAACACAAAATAAGCGAGGCGGACTATTGTTCGCCTCGTTTTGGACTTGAAAATACAGGAGGTGCACCATGTCATCGGATAAAATCGTGATAAAAGGCGCACGAGAACATAATTTAAAAAACGTAGATGTCGAGATACCACGAGAAAAGTTGGTTGTTATGACAGGACTGTCGGGTTCTGGTAAGTCATCGCTTGCTTTTGATACCATCTATGCTGAGGGTCAACGCAGATATGTAGAGAGTCTGTCGTCATATGCCAGAATGTTCTTAGGTCAGATGGAAAAACCATCTGTTGACTCTATTGATGGTCTTTCACCGGCTATTTCTATCGACCAGAAGACCACCTCAAAAAACCCTCGTTCTACTGTCGGTACTGTCACTGAGATATATGATTATCTGCGACTTTTGTATGCCAGAATCGGCGTACCACATTGTCCTGTATGCGGAAAAGTAATCGAACAACAGACCGTGGATCAGATTGCTGACAGAATTCTGGAGCTACCACAGGGCACAAAAGTCCAGATTATGGCACCTGTTGTTAGGGGTAAAAAAGGCGAACACAAAAAAGAGTTTGAAAGTGCCAGAAAAAGCGGTTTTGCCAGAGTCAGAGTAGACGGTATTATTTATGATTTGTTTGAGGATATAGTTCTAGAAAAGAATAAAAAACACACTATAGAAATCATTGTCGACCGACTTGTTGTTGGTGGTGATATCACATCTCGCCTTGCTGACAGTATCGAAGTGGCTTCAAAGCTTTCGTCAGGCATTATTGTAGTGAACGTGCTCGATGGTGAGGATCTCACTTTTTCGCAGAACTATGCTTGTTCTGAGCACGGTGTGAGTATCGAAGAGCTCAGCCCACGTATGTTCTCATTCAATAATCCGTTTGGCGCTTGTGAAAAATGTACTGGTCTGGGTGTATTCTTGCGTGTAGACCCAAAGCGTATAATTCCAGATAAGAATAAAAGTATCAGCGAAGGTGGCCTCAAAGGTAGCGGTTGGGCACTTGAAGGTAACTCGATTGCTCTGATGTATCTTGAAGGTCTTGCTGAAAAATACAACTTCTCGCTTGA
This sequence comes from Ruminococcus sp., assembly GCA_045539655.1. Lineage (GTDB taxonomy): Bacteria > Bacillota > Clostridia > Oscillospirales > Acutalibacteraceae > Ruminococcoides. The sequence goes on from JAZQFT010000036.1 coordinate 106,018, forward strand.
TACTCCGATAAAAGACCTTAGCGACGAGGTTGTTGACAAAATACTTTATGGTACAAACGGTGAAGAACTAAAATTGGTACGTAAAGGTGTATGGAAAGCAGGCGTTTCTTACAAAGCTTTCGAAGGTGTTATCCCTAACCTTGAGCGTAGATTCAAGGAGACTAACAGTGCTTGGATAAAAGAAGAGATCCAGAGCTTTATGACCGAGATTCCATGTGACGAATGTAGTGGAAAGCGTCTGTCAAAGCTCAGCCTTGCAGTAACAGTAGGAGATATCAATATATCAGATTTGTGCGACATGTCTGTCACGGATATCCTCAAATTCATTGATGAGCTAAAACTCTCAGAGCGTGACAGTATGATAGCTGACCCTATCCTTAAAGAGATAAAATCCCGACTGAATTTTCTTAGCAGTGTGGGACTTTCATATCTTACATTGTCACGAAGTGCCGGAACGCTTTCCGGCGGAGAAAGCCAGCGTATCCGTCTTGCTACTCAGATTGGTAGCTCTCTCATGGGAGTTCTCTATATACTCGACGAGCCAAGTATCGGCTTGCATCAGAGAGATAACTCGAAGCTCCTTGATACACTGAAAAAGCTCCGTGATATAGGCAACACCGTTATTGTTGTTGAACACGACGAAGATACTATGAATACCGCTGACTATATTATTGATATTGGTCCTGGTGCTGGTGTGCACGGTGGTGAGATAGTGTGCAGTGGTACCGTGGAAGACATCAAAGCGTGTGATAATTCGATAACAGGTCAGTATCTCAGCAAAAAACGTTCTATACCTGTTCCTGAAAAAAGACGTAAAGGGAATGGCAATTTTATACACATAAAAGGTGCTACACAAAACAATCTGAAAAATCTTAACGTAAAGATTCCACTTGGAAAATTTGTTTGTGTCACGGGTGTTTCGGGTTCAGGAAAATCGTCGCTGATTAACGAGATTTTATACAAGCATCTTGCGGCGGTTCTCAACAGAGCAAAGACAACTCCAGGTGACTTCAAAGAAATTTTGGGTGTTGAGCATCTTGATAAGGTTATTGCTATTGACCAGAGTCCTATTGGTCGAACACCTCGATCAAACCCTGCGACATATACGGGGGTTTTCACAGATATAAGAGAGCTTTTTGCATCTACTCAGGATGCGAAAATGCGTGGCTATAATGCAGGCAGATTTTCGTTCAACGTCAAGGGTGGTCGATGCGAAGCTTGTCAGGGTGACGGAATCTTAAAGATAGAGATGCATTTTCTTCCTGATATCTATGTACCTTGTGAGGTGTGCAAAGGACATCGCTATAATCGTGAGACACTTGAGGTCAAGTACAAAGGTAAGACTATCTATGATGTGCTTGAAATGACTGTTGAGGAAGGACTTGAGTTCTTCAAGAATATGCCAAAAATCGCCCGAAAGCTTCAGACTTTGTACGATGTCGGCTTGGGCTATATCAAAATTGGTCAGCCTGCTACAACACTCTCAGGCGGTGAAGCTCAGCGAGTCAAGCTCTCAACAGAGCTCTCAAAAAGAAGCACAGGTAAAACAGTATATATCTTGGATGAGCCTACAACTGGACTTCATATTGCAGATGTTCACAAGCTCACTGATGTGCTCCAAAAGTTAGTTGATACAGGTAATACTGTTATCGTTATAGAGCATAATCTTGATCTCATAAAAACAGCCGACCACATTATCGATCTTGGGCCTGAGGGCGGTGACTTAGGTGGTAAAGTTGTCGCAAGCGGCACCCCTGAAAAAATTGCAAAATGTAAGGAGTCTTACACGGGTCAGTATTTATCTCCGCTTTTAAAATAAATTTAATATTAAATTTTCAGAAAAGTTGCATAGAAATATGCAACTTTTTTTATTTTCTCAGGTTTAAGTAGGAGGTGTGATTATGATTGTAATCAATTCAGGAAAAATGACTATTCCTGAAGAAGAGAGGTTCATCGGTTTTGCTGGCGATAACCTCCACTCTACAAAGCAGTTTTTGCTCACAGGAATTGATGAGCAGAATTGTATTTACAGATTGTACCTGACTTTTGATGACGGTACTACAAACTACTTTGTGCTCGACAGCAAAGTGGTTGATGGTTCGACACTTCTGACCTGGAATATAGAAACAGGCCATATTTTCAAAAGCGGAACAGTAAAAGCACAGATAAAGTCAATAGCTGATGATGGAGAAATCTATCATACAAACAGCGACTTTTTCTTAGTCGGACACACGGCAGAGTTCAACCCGAGTTTTAAAGACACAGAAAACTCTGAGTTTTTGGAATATGAAAAAAAGCTCAACGAATTGATAAAGCGGCTTGAAGTTGGACTCAACGAGGTTGTGCCTACGTCACGAAAAATTGCCGATATAGACCTGAAGAATGACATAACAGCAACAGAACTCCAGAAATCTTTGCAAACATATCCTGTTTTGACACTTCTTGAAAAAACACCGACAGAAGAAACTGTCGGCGAAGAAAAACAGCTTTTAGTATCCTTCAAAGACGGTGAATATCTTTTTTATATTTGTGTCAACAAAATAGGTGAGGGGGATACCGCTAAATACGATTGGCGGCTTCTCAATGAAAAGCCAGATTTGAGTAACTATGTTCAAAAAGGCACAAAAATTGCAGAACTCAATTTGAAAGATGATATTTCAAAATCACAGCTAGGTAATAATTTAGTGTGTCGCTCGATATCTAATACAGAAAGAATAGGAGAAGATTTTGAAGGACGAATCGCTATCATTGACAGCGGCTCTCCGAGTTTTAGTTTTGAAAAAGCTTATATTTTAGGTGCAATTCAGAGCGACGCTGCTGGTTGGGTTGAGCTTTTAACAAGTAGGAACATAAAAACACAAGTTGACAAAAACAGCTCCAACTCACAGGTGCCCTCTGCAAAGTTATTCTATGATACTATCGGCGGTATAGAAAATCTTCTGGAGGCGTTGTTATGAGCATAGCAGAAAAGATTGCGTCTTTAGGTGAGGCGAAGAATGATATAGCTGCTGTGATTTCAGATAAGGGCGGTAATGTCACAGGAGGTTTTTCTACATTTTCGCAAGACATTGAAAATATAGTAACATCGAAAGAAAACCAGCTTGTATCCCTTGTTGACGGTACAATAAAAACCATTGAAACCGATGCGCTTATACTACGCAACTATACTTTTTATCGATGTGAAGCGCTGGAGTATATACGATTGTTGAACGCGAAGTCCATTGGAGCGTATGTTTTCACACGATGTATAAATCTTTCTGCTTTGGTGATTGATACACCGGACTGTACGCTTTCAAACGTAGAAGCATTCAATTTGACGAAAATCGCTTCAGGTACAGGGTATATATATGTTCCTGATAGTGCAGTAGATGTGTATAAGAATGCTACAAACTGGAATACATATGCTGCTCAAATAAAAGGCGTATCAGAATTTGATTCTTCAGTTTTTGAGGAGGTTGTATAGATGGTGGTTGTACAAGACTATATGAACTCTCTTGATGATATTGATCGTGTGATTTACAAAAGCGACATAGGTTACAAAATCAAAAAAGCTGGAAGTGACTTCATCTATGACAGCGCAGTTGAACTCAAAGGTGTTGAAGTTGAATATGAAGAAACAGATGTGTTAGCTGAATATGGCAGTGATATATTTGGATAGTACAATTACACGTGCAGAACACAATGAATTTGTGAAACGTATGACGGATGAGCATAACCGTATGAATCATCGTATCAATACGCTGGAAAGATCAAATGCACAGCTTCAGGAGTTGGTTTCTAATGTCGGCAAAATGGCGGTCAATATGGAACATATGCTTGATGAACAGCGTGCTCAGAGCGAACGGCTTGAAAGACTCGAAGCTGTTCCGAATCAAAGTTGGAACACTTTGAAGAATTCGGTTTTGAGTGCTGTTGGTGCTGTGCTTGGCGGTGCGATAATTGCAGCAATTTTATTTTTTATGTAAAGGGGTTTTTCTTTGAATAAAAGTTATTATACAAAATGGATTAAAGCGGCTTTAGTGAGAGCAATAAAAACAATGGCTCAAACATCAGTGGCAACGATTTCCGTTGCATCAATGATATCGCAGGTTGATTGGATAACGGTGTTGTCAACATCAGCCTTGTCTGGAATTCTCTCACTGCTCACAAGTACCACGGGCTTGCCTGAAGTATATGGCGAAGGTGAGAATAATGGCTAGTGTTACGGCTGCTCAGGTTCTTGACCTTGCCAGAGCTCAGATTGGTGTAAAAGCAACAGACATAAAGCGGAATAAATACAATAAATGGTACTATGGAACCGATGTCAGCGGTTCTGCTTATGACTGGTGTGAGGTGTTTATTCAGTGGTTATTTGCAAAGCTTAATGCTTCTGAAATGCTTTATATCAAAACAGCAAATTGCGGAGCACAAGGACAAGCTTTTTACAAACAAGGAAGGCTTGTTTATAAAAACTTCAAAGTTGGTGATATTGTGTTGTTTCACTGGACTAACGCAAAGTCGACGTGGGTTTCGTCTGTGTATTCGATGGACCATGTCGGCATTATCGAAAAGGTCAATAGCGATGGTACATATACAACAATAGAAGGGAACACCGGAAATACATCTAACGGCGAAGTGATGCGACGTACCCGGTATATATCGCAGATTTCGTGTGCGTGCAGACCATCATACAAAAGTGAGTCCTCAATAAAGTTTTCAACTTACAACATAAAGATGTCAAAAATCTGGAAGGGTTCTTCAAAGAATAAGAATGAACAGGTGCTTGCGCTGCAGTGTTTGCTCTATGCAAAAGGCTACAAAGGCAAGGACTTGAAAGCTTTGACTCTTGATGGCGTTTTCGGTGTGAATACAGAGTATGCACTGAAGTCTTTTGAAAAAGCAAACGGTCTTCATAAAAGCGGTGTGAACGGTGTATGTGAGCGTGCAAAATGGGCAATGTTGCTCGGAGAGTATAAAAAGTAAATCTACTATGTTTTTTAGCGAAAGGACAGTCTTTTGACTGTCCTTTTGTTGTTGTGTACAAAGAATGATTGTGATATAATATTTATATAATGGTATGTAGTGAGGTGTTATTATGAAGGCTCCTAAAACAACAATGCTCGACTATCTTGACTGGCGAGGAGATATACCTTTTGTTATGGATGGCATCAACGAGGTTGATTGTCTTATTTTTTCAACCCTTGCATATATTGATTTTTCTTTGGCACCTTTCGTCAACACTCTGGATTTGCGTATGGCACCGACTATTTCAGAAATTTACAGCTCAATGTCAAACGTAAAGGGGAGTGACAAAAAGTTTATGACATTGCTCAGTAAATGTGCTAACAGCAAACGTTTCAAAAATGTTGAAGCTTTTGCTTATGAGTCCATTATTGACGAAGCACAGCAAACTCAGTTTTGTGCCGTATCTTTTTTCACACCTAACAGAGAGGTCGTTGTTACATTCAGAGGAACAGATGACAGTATAGTTGGATGGGAAGAAGACCTTAAGATGTCTTTTTCAAAGATACCTGCACAAAGTTATGCTGAACGCTATGCTAACAAGGTCGTTGAAAACTGTCAAAAAATTCCGTTTTATATCACAGGCCACTCAAAGGGCGGAAATCTGGCTATCTGGGCTGGTGCACATCTCAGCGATGATAATTTCGCAAGACTTGTAAAAATATATGATAACGATGGACCGGGGTTTTGCGGAGAGTTCACAAAATCAGATGGCTATAAACGTATCATAGACAAAACGCTCAAGTTCGTTGTTGACTCTTCAATCATAGGTATGTTTTTGGACAGCGAAACAGATCAGAAAATCGTAGCCAGCAACGAGGTGTCGACCCTTATGCAGCACTATCCGATGTCTTGGGTAGTACTGGGCAAAAAGTTCTACACACTTGAAGATCGTTCTTCTGTCGGAAAAGTTACGGATTCTGTGATAAAAGAATGGCTTTCGACTTTGAGTTATGATGAAAGAAGACAAGTGACTGAGATTATCTTTGATATACTGCGCAGCTCTAACGCAAAAACCTTATCTCAGCTTCGTGGAGCAGATGCGCCGAAAAACATTTTACCGATACTCAGAGCGTATTCGGATACAGATAAAGACAAAAAACAATTTCTACAATCTATCACCGCAAGACTAAAGGATATTATAAAAAGGCGTGCAGTAAGTATTTTTGATAACATTCTGGAGTGATATCAATGATTTTAGTGATACATAAAATTACAGACAATCCGAAAAACCATTCTTATGAACTTCTCGGCGAAAGCCTTTATAAATTTTGTAATATAAAAAACGCTCAGGAGCTTGTCACAAAAACAGAGCACGGTAAACCCCAGATTGATGGATGTGTTTTCTCGATTTCACATAGTAAAAATGTTTTATGCGTAGCGCTCAGTTGCAACAAGCGAAAAATCAGCGACACAAAAGCTTTTTTGATTGATAAAAGTGCTTTGGCTGATTCAATCGGTGTGGATATCGAATCAGTCTTTGATAAAGATTTTGATAGATGCAAAAAGATAGCAGAAGCAAAGTTTTTTGAAAGCGAAAACACATTGCTCTCACAGTGTAAGACAAAAAGTGAATATATATCTCTGTTTTGCAATATGTGGACAAAAAAGGAAAGCTACTGCAAGTACACAGGAATTGGACTAAAAGACGCTATAGGCTTTGATACTACTGTTGCTAGAGAAGATGTGTTGTTTTACACAGATGATATTCATATTGACGACAAATCATACTCCATGAGTGTGTGTTATAATTCTAAATATGAATAAAGCACCGGAATAATAATTCGAATATAGAAAAATAAGTATTTATAATGCCGAATTAGAAATAAAAATAGCCGCAAATTTAAGCAAAACACATAGATTAGGGGCAGTTTTTTTGCTTTTTTGCGGCTTTTTAGTGCAGTTTGCATAAAACGCTGCACAGCATTTCTAAATCATTGTTGGAAAAATATGTTGACTTTAGCGTGCTAAAACGGTAAAATGATATCACACTAATATTCAAAGGAGAATTGATATGAAAAGAATTTTAGCATTAGTGATGGCGATTTTAATGATGAGCGTTGTATTTGTTGGCTGTGGTTCAGCTGACGATAGCACAAGCGACTTACAGTACATCACAGATAAAGGAACACTTGTTGTTGGTATCACAGACTACGCACCAATGAACTACAAAGACGAAAACGGTGAGTGGACAGGTTTTGATACAGAGTTTGCTCTTTTGGTTGGCGAAAAGCTCGGCGTTGAAGTTGAGTTTATTGAGATCAACTGGGATAACAAGTTCTTGGAGCTCGACTCTAAATCTATCGACTGCATCTGGAACGGTATGACAATCACAGAAGAAGCTACTCTCAACGCATCTGTTTCTGCGCCATATGTTGAGAATGCACAGGTTGTTGTTATGACAGCTGAAAACGCAGAAAAGTACACTGACGCAGCTTCTATGGCTGACCTTTCATTTGCTGCTGAGGCTGGTTCTGCTGGTGAGGCTACAATCACAGAAAACAACTGGGCTAACTACACAGCTGTAAAAGCTCAGTCAGACGCTTTGCTTGAAGTTGCTTCTGGTTCATCTGACGCTTGTGTAATTGATATCACAATGGCAAACGCTATGACTGGTGAGGGTACAAGCTACGAAGATCTCGTGCAGGCTCTCAAGCTCAACACAGAGCAGTACGGTATCGCATGCAGAAAAGATTCTGATCTCACAGCAAAGATCAACGAGATCATGAACGAACTCAAGGGTGACGGCACTTTAGAAGCACTTGCTCAGAAATACGAGCTCGCAATTGTAAAATAATTATTGTAAGTATATAAATCTATGTCAAAGCTGGCGAATTTTATTCGTCAGCTTTGCTTGCTGAATAACAGTAATTTAGGAAGGAATAACTATGTTCTGGGAAGTTACTATAAACCTACTCAAAGGCTTTGGTACAACGTGCGAAATTTTTGCACTGACATTGTTGTTTGCACTGCCGTTGGGGCTTATCATCAGCTTTGGTTCGATGAGCAAATTCAAGCCTTTGAAAGCTATTTGTAAGGTTTTCGTATGGTGTATCCGAGGCACACCGCTTATGTTACAGATGATAGTCGTGTACTATGGACCTGGCTTGGTCGGTCAGTGGGCTAAGGGGATCGAAGATCCCGGCTTTATTATCACATGGCTTGCAAGCTGGACAGTATTTGATCGTTTTGTAGCAGTTCTTGTTGCATTTATCATCAACTATGCGTGTTATTTTTCTGAGATATACAGAGGTGGTATCGAAGCTATACCTGTTGGTCAGCGTGAAGCCGGTCAGGTACTTGGTATGAAAAAATCACAGCTGTTCTTCAAGGTAACACTGCTGCAGGTTATCAAACGCATTGTTCCACCAATGAGTAACGAGATAATCACTTTGGTAAAAGACACGTCTTTGGCACGTATCATTGCCGTGTATGAGATTATCTACGCAGGTGAACGTTTTATCAAAGCAGAAGGACTTATCTGGCCATTGTTCTACACAGGTGCGTTCTACTTGATTTTCTGCGGCGGATTGACTCTGCTTTTCTCTTATATTGAGAAAAAGCTCGACTATTTCAGAGGGTAACACTATGGCTATGTTAGAAGTTAAAGGTATAAATAAAAAATTCGGAAAAATCGAAGTTCTCAAAGGTATCGATTTTGAGCTTAACAAGGGAGAGGTGCTCTCTATTATCGGCTCTTCAGGCAGCGGAAAAACAACGCTACTGCGCTGTCTGACTTTTTTAGAAACAGCTGAAAAAGGTACCGTCAAGGTTGGCGGTAATGTTGTTTTCGATGCGAATGAAGAGAAAAAGGTGAGCGCTGCTGAAGCACGTGAACGTCAGCTTAATTTCGGACTTGTTTTCCAAAGCTTCAACCTATTTCCACAGTACACGGTGTTCGAGAACGTTTGCTTGGCTCCAAAGCTGTTAGCAAAAGACAGAGAAGATTTCAGAGCAAACAAAAAAGCTATCTATGCAGAAATTGAAGAGAACGCAAAGAAGCTCATCGAACGTGTCGGCATGACTCCTAGAATTGATATGTATCCATGTCAGCTTTCGGGTGGTCAGCAACAGCGTGTTGCTATTGCACGAGCTCTTGCGCTCAATCCAAAGATTTTGTGCTTTGATGAGCCTACATCTGCACTTGATCCGGAGCTCACAGGAGAGGTGCTCAAGGTTATCCGATCACTGAAAGATGGTGATTGCACTATGGTCATTGTTACACACGAGATGCATTTTGCTCACGAGGTATCTGACAAAATCATCTTTATGGACGAGGGTGTTATCGCTGAGCAGGGTTCTCCAGATATATTGGATAATCCGAAAACAGAAAGATTGACAGAATTTCTGAACGCTTTTTCACAATAACTAATAAGTAATATTAACAGGGAGCAACATCAGTTGCCCCTGTTTTTATTTTTTATTTATGCATATATATTCGCTATGTGTGCATAAAAAGTCGTTTCGTGAGTGTACAATTGCAATACGAAGACGCTTAAAATTCTATACTAGAATATTAAATTATGCATATATTCATAGCTTTTTGCATATTTGATGTTGATTATTTATATTGTCAAGGTGTTTTAGTGCTCTGCAGTTGTGAATATCACTAAAAGTTGAATAAATATGCAAAAAACGCTTGCATATATATCAATTTTGGTGTATAGTTATGTCAGTTGATAAATTCAACATATTTATCATATTTATTGAAAATGAGAGGTAATTACTATGAAAAAGATCTTTTCACTTATTTTAGCAATCATTATGATAGCATCAGTTGCTATGCTCGCAGGCTGTTCATCACAGGGTACTGATAATGAGCTCGTTATGGGTACTAACGCTGCGTTCCCACCATACGAGTACTATGACGAAGATGGCGAGACTATCATCGGTATCGATGCTGAAATCGCACAGGCTGTTGCTGACAAGCTCGGTATGACACTGACAATCAAAGATATGGAATTCGACTCACTTCTTACTGCTGTTCAGTCAGGTGCTGTTGACATCGTTTTCGCTGGCCTTACAGTTACTGACGAGCGTAAAGAGTCTGTTGACTTCTCTATTACATACGCTACAGGTATTCAGGTTATCATTGTTCCTGAGGATTCAGACATCAAAACAGTTGATGATTTAGCTGGCAAGACTATCGGTGTTCAGGCTGGTACAACAGGTGACATCTACTGTACAGATGAGTTTGGTCAGGATAATGTTAAGCAGTACGCTAACGGTGCTCTTGCTGTAGCAGCTTTACAGAATGATCAGGTTGACTGCGTTGTTATCGATAACGAGCCTGCTAAGTCATTCGTTGATGCTAACGCTGGTCTTAAGATTCTTGAGACAGAGTACGCTGTAGAAGATTACGCTGCTGCAATTTCTAAGGATAACGCTGAGCTTACAGAGAAAGTAAACGCAGCTATGGAAGAGCTCAAGGCTGACGGTACAATTGATACTATCCTTGCTAAGTACATTAAGGCTGAGTAATTAAAATAACCTTTGTCTATCCGATAGGGACGGTGATTTCGCCGCCCCTATCATTTGCGTTTAAAGAGAGGACTTTTTATGAGCGGCATTTCATTTGCTGATTGGCTTACACAAGCTCCACAGTGGTTCCAAAGCTTCCCTGAGTGGATACAAAATTTTGTGTTCCAGCTGTATCAGACATTTATTTATCAGGATCGTTATATGTTCTTCGTAAACGGCCTGAAAATCACATTTATTGTTACTATCGGTGCGCTGCTGATCGGTGTTATCATCGGTTTGTTTATAGCGATTATCCGTGTATCACATGATAGCGTTACTGAGAAAAAACCGAACATCATTTTAAGAGTGCTGAATCGTATCAGCATCTGGTATCTCACTATTATACGTGGTACTCCTATGATGGTACAGCTTCTTATCATGGGTTTTGTTGTTATGGTACCAAATACCGAGACCGAGTGTATCATATGCGGTATCGTGACTTTGGGCATCAACTCCGGTGCGTATGTTGCTGAGATTGCCCGTTCGGGCATTATGTCTATCGATGCTGGACAGATGGAAGCCGGTCGCTCGATGGGATTCAACTATGTCCAGACTATGTGGTATGTTATCATTCCACAGGCTTTCAAAAATATTCTCCCGGCGCTTGGCAACGAGATGATCACTCTCTTGAAGGACACTTCACTTGTATCAGTTATTGCGCTAAGAGATGTCACAAAACAGACGCAGAATATTGTAAGCCTTACATATCAGGCTTATGTTCCTTACATCAGCTTAGCTGTTATTTATCTTGTTATAGTTATGATTATGACAAAACTTCTGAGCATACTTGAGAGGAGGCTTAGAAAGAGTGAGCGATAATGCACTTATCAAGGTCACTGACCTTTACAAGCACTACAACAACGGTGAGATCAAAGCTCTCGATGGCGTTTCGATAGATATAAAAGAGGGCGAAGTTATCGTTATCATCGGACCATCAGGTTCTGGCAAATCAACTCTTCTACGTTCTTTGAATCTTCTCGAATATCCTACAGGCGGTAGCATAGTTTTTGATAATGTAGAGATTACAGACCCTAAGATTAACATCAACGTTCATCGACAGAAAATGGGTATGGTATTTCAGCATTTTAACCTGTTTCCACATATGTCAATTCTCAAAAATCTCACTATCGCACCGATTAAGTTGCTCGGTATGAGCAAGGAAGATGCTGAGAAAAAAGCACTAGAGCTTCTTGACAGAGTCGGGCTCAAAGACAGAGCAGAAGCTTATCCGAGTCAGCTTTCTGGTGGTCAGAAACAACGTATTGCTATAGTACGCTCCCTTTGTATGAACCCACAGGTTATGCTTTTTGACGAGCCTACATCAGCGCTAGACCCTGAAATGGTTGGCGAAGTGCTCGATGTTATGAAAGAGCTCGCAACTGAGGGTATGACAATGGCTGTTGTTACTCATGAGATGGGATTTGCACGTGAGGTTGGTACACGAGTGGTCTTTATGGACGAAGGAAAGATTATTGAACAGGGTACACCTGAGGAGATATTTAACAACCCACAGACAGAACGACTCAAGGATTTCTTAGCAAAGGTTCTTATTTAAAAAATATTCAAAAAGGAGAGGACTTCACCTCTCCTTTTTTAGTGTATAGTTGTTGAAAAGTCACCATTTTTATGCTATAATAATCATTAACAAAAATTACGAGGTAGCACAATGGATAATTTCAAAAAGATTGTTGCTGAAAATATAATAAGACTGCGTACAGCTTGTGGCTTAACTCAGGCAGAGCTTGGCGAAAAGCTCAACTATTCCGATAAGTCTATTTCAAAGTGGGAGAGAGCCGATGCGATTCCCGATGCTTTTGTGTTGAAACAAATGGCTGGAGTTTTTGGGGTTTCTGTTGACTATATTTTGGAAGAGCACGCTCCTGATGAAAAAGTTAAAGTACAAAAAGTACGCACCTACAGTCGTTCTGTTATTTCATCTATTACTTTGATTGGTATATGGACGCTTGCTGTACTGGCTTTTGTCATATCCTGGCTGTGTGGTACACCTGTATGGATGATATTTGTATATACTGTTCCGGTATCACTTGTGGTGCTTTTGGTGCTCAACTCTATATGGGGCATCGGAAAGCTCAATATGTATATCATATCCGGTATAGTATGGGGTATTATCACCTGTGTTTATCTCACCTTTATGAGAGCTAACTGGTGGCAACTTTTTATAATAGGTATCCCTGCTCAAATTATTATCATTCTCAGCTTTTACATTAAAAAGAATCGAAAAAAGTGAGATATCAAGCCAACTCTACTATCAGTAGAGTTGGCTTTTCTTTTAGTAGAGTCTGTTTTTGGCGATTCTACTACTCTGATTTTTTAAGTAGAACTCAAATAGCTCATAATAGATTGATTGTACAGAAAAGCTGTAGTAAAATCACAGTTGAAAATTTATTTAGGAGGCTTATTATGAGCTATATTTTAAGCTGTTGCTCAACAGTCGATTTATCAAAAGAACATTTAGAAAAACTTAATATTCCTTACATTTGTTTTCATTACACATTAGATGGTGTGGAATATGCGGATGACCTTGGGCAGAGTATTTCGTTCGATGAGTTCTATAACAGACTAAAAAACGGTTCTGATTCTAAAACTTCAATGGTCAGCGTTGGTGAATACGAAGAGTACTTCAAGAGTCTTTTAGATAAAGGCGAAGATGTTATCCATATTTCACTTTCATCAGGTGTTTCAGGATCATATCGCTCAGCTGTAACTGCTGCAGATATGTTGAGAGACCAGTATCCTGACCAAAAAATATATGTTATTGATTCACTTGCAGCGTCATCTGGTTATGGCTTGCTCATGGATACAGCTGCGAAAAAGCGTGATGAAGGCCTCACTATTGATGAACTCAGAGATTGGGTGGAAGAAAACAAGCTTAGAATGCATCACTGGTTCTTCTCTTCTGACCTTACTTTTTATGTAAAAGGTGGCAGAGTCTCAAAAGTCAGCGGAATGATTGGTGGCGTTTTTGAGATTTGTCCGCTTTTAAATGTCAGCAATGAGGGCAAACTCATTCCACGCGCTAAAATCAGAACAAAAAAGCGTGTTATAACTGAGATCGTGAAGCGTATGGTAGAACATGCTCAAAATGGCACTGATTACTTAGGGAAAGTGTATATGTGTAATTCTGCTTGTATGGAAGATGCAAAAGCTGTTGCTGATTTAGTAAAAGCTCAGTTTAAGAATATAGATGGCGATGTGCTCATCAACAGCATCGGTACAGTTATCGGCAGTCACTCTGGTCCTGGCACTGTAGCACTTTTCTTCTGGGGTGACGAGAGGGTGGACTGATGACACGTACAGTACTTTCTGATCGTTTGCTCCCAAACTACACTAAAGGTGAAGAACTTTTCAATATGATTTCTCATATTGTCGGCGGCGTTTTCGGTGTTGTAGCACTAGTTATCGGCGTTATCGACTCGGCCTTTACAGGTGATGCGTGGAAGATAGTTTCCGTTTCTATTTACGGTGCGACACTTGTCATTATGTACACTGTTTCCAGCGTGTACCATGGTCTTAACAAAAGCACCGCAAAGAAGGTTATGCAGATTATCGACCATTGTGATATATATTTTCTTATAGCTGGAACTTATACCCCAATCCTTTTGTGTTCCATAAGACCGCACAACCCAGCAATTGCATGGACTATTTTTGGAGTCGAATGGGGACTGACAGCACTCGCTGTAACGCTCAATGCTATTGACCTCAAAAAGTTTTCAAAGCTTTCTATGACGTGCTATATTGGTATGGGTTGGTGCATCGTTGCTGTGCTCAAGCCTACTATCGATGGAATTACAATGTATGGCTTCTGGTGGTTGCTTATGGGTGGTGTTGCATACACTATCGGCGCAGTGCTTTATGGTGTCGGTAAAAAAGTCCACTATATGCATTGTGTGTTCCATATTTTTGTGGTTATCGGTAGCATTTTGCAGTACATTGCAATTCTGAAATACGTTATATAATTCTGTAATAGAATTCTAAAAAAGAAAAAAAGCAGATGCTGAATCATAAGCATCTGCTTTCTTGTTTTACATGGTATATATTGTAAGGTACAAGCCCTGTTACCTAATAGCTTGTAATATGATAAAAAGCAGATACCCAAACGGGTATCTGCTTTTTTGGTGCAGGTAACAGGACTTGAACCTGCATGAAATTGCTTTCATATGGACCTGAACCATACGCGTCTGCCAATTCCGCCATACCTGCATATATAAAATTGATAAAAAACTAAAATAAAAATAATCAGACAAAACTATGCAGACGCTACGCGTCGTCCCGTCTGAAAAATAGTCGCCCTGACTCGTGAGTACACTTCGTCAATGCTCGTTGTTTCAGACAGCACTCAGCTCCCTTTATCTGCCACTGGCAGCGGTCGCTTCGTTACCAATTCCGCCATACCTGCATATATTTAGTTTTGATGACCTTATGTATTATATCAAAGAGAACTTGTCTTGTCAATGAAAAAAGAGAGCATATCCGAATTTTACGGATATGCCCGATGATGTTTTTTTGTTTTATCACAAATTCCAGTGCATTACTGTTTTGCCGAAAGCTTTGCGTGTGTCAAGCTCAAAAGCTTTTTTGATACCTGTAAAGTCGCTTACTTCAACTACGTTTCCCACGATATGGGTGAGATAGCTTACGATTTCAGGATACTTTTCATACATCTCGATAGTTTTTTCAAAGTCTGCTTTACCGCTTCGGCTTGTACCGAACATTCTCAGCCCTTTTTCAAGTATCATTCTGGTATTTATCGGTACTGGATACTCTGAAACACCCATGATAGCGATAGTACCCTCTGGGCGGATATATTTGATAATTTGTTCGATAGCTATCGGAGAACCGCCTGCACCGACACATTCGAAAGCGTGGTCGATTTTAAGCTCATCGGGTATCTCGGTAGTAAGAAAAGTTTCGTCAACAAAAGAGAAATCGTGGAGCTTATCACGGCTAATACCGAACACATAAACTTTGATGTCTGGGATCATTTTTTTCAAAAATAGCGATGTGATGAACGCTAGATTTCCGTCGCCCCATACACCTACATATTCACGTCTTTGATGAGCAATCTCATCAAATCGCTTGATAGCGTGCACGCTGACGCTGACAATCTCTGTGAACGCAGCAACATCAAGGTTGATGTTATCTGGTAGCTTTACAAGGCGCTCTGGCGATATTTCAACGAGCTCTTGCATAAAACCGTCTGTGGAACTAGCACAGAACTTGCTGCTCTCTCTGTAGTTTTCAGCGATAACAGGGTCGTCCTTAGTTGGAATGTTCGGTATCATTACGACTTTGTCGCCCGCTTTGAAAACACCGCTTTTGTCATATACCACTTCACCAACGCCTTCGTGTATGAGTGCCATTGGTAACTTTTCTTTGAGTACCTTTGCATCTCTGGTGCCCTGATAGTATCTTTGATCGGCATTACATATTGACAGGTGTGTAGGTCTGACTATGCAGTTTTTTGTGAAACTGATATCTTCAAAGTCGATTTCAAATCGTCTTGGAGCATTCAGTCTGTAAATAGTGTTAATCATTTTCCTCGTCCTCTAAGAGTGATCTGGCAATTTTCAGATCATAAGGGTATGTGATTTTAATGTTGTAAGTCTCGCCGTTTACAAGATGAACATCGTGACCTTTCATAACAAGGATTTTTGCAGCGTCGGTCAGGATATTCTTCTCATCATCGGTGAGTGAGTTGTAAATATCACGTAGCTTTTTAGCCTTGAATGACTGTGGAGTCTGACCTTGATACATATTCTTTCTTTCAGGAATATCAGAGATAACGTTTGAGTCAATACTCTCAACAATAGTATCTGTCGCAGGGATAACAGTATCACAAGCACCGTATTTTTTTGCAGCATCAATGTTTTCTTTGATAATTCGGTGAGTAAGAAAAGGTCTAACGCTGTCGTGTGTTACAATGATGGTATCATCGTCGAGAGTGTAGTTTTCTTCAATGTAGTCGATAGAATTCATGATTGTTTCGTTTCTTGTTTCACCACCGGATATAACAGCGATTTTATCGCACTCGCCGATATATTTTGAGACGATGCGTTTAGTGTGGTCTATCCACATAGAAGGGGAGAGAACTATGATTTTCTCGAATTCTGGCTGTGACATAAATTTTTCTATTGTATGAATAATGATAGGCTTATCTTTGATAGTCAGAAACTGCTTGGGCTTGTCTGTGTTGCCCATACGGTTGCCGGTGCCACCGGCTAAAATAACTGAAAATACCATAGTGTTCTCCTTATAGCAATTCGCCTTTATAGTTATAGTGTTTGATTTCTATATCGTCATTCGGCACTTTGATTTCGTTTCCGATATCGAGTCGATAGAAGTCGTGTGAACCTACACGCTTAGAAAGAGGTAGAAGCTCCATATAGTCGTCGCTGTACCATTGTTTAAGGTAGTTGTCATATCCGGTCGGAATATACGACATAACATCTTCAAACTGGGCGTTTTCAACGTTTTCGAACCATTTTTTTGGCATAACACCACGCCACTTGTGGTCAGTAGCAGGTGGAAGTACGGTTGAGGTGCTACGCTTTTCGTATCTTCTGAGCACTTTATCATACCACTTGCTGTATGTATCCATAGAAAAAAGTCTGAGAAACGGAAGCATCAGCTTTGACAGTAGATAGCTTTTATCTTTTCTGGGATGATTTATCCATCTGACATTCATCATAAGTCTGAGTGCCATCAGTATCTTGAAATGAAGTTTTTGAAAGAACTTGTTATCAGAAGTTTTGTCAAAAACAAAAATGTCCATGGAAATACTCTTTTGCATATCAAATTTGTCAGAGTACTTCGTAGAAAAATAAGTATCTTTCACAGCTATCTTGTCAAAGAAATAGTGATAACCGTCTTTGTTTGTATGTGACTGGTACACGTATTTTTTAGAAAGCTTAGTTTGGCACACTTCTTTGAATTTTATAAAATCTTCTCTGAGCATTGCGATGTCGATATCATCGTCCCACGGGATAAACCCTTTGTGGCGAACAGCGCCGAGCATAGTACCACCTGATAGGAAGTATTGAATATTATTTTCTCGGCAGATTCTATCCACATCACGCAGAAGTTCAAGCTCCATATTTCTGATGTATGGTAGCTTGCCGTTGTATAGATTGTTGATTTTATCATTTATAATATCATATTTATCAGCGACGATATCAGTCAAAGCGTACAAAAGTCTTGCTTGATTATCACAAACAGGAGAATAGCCCAGAGAGCTCAGCTTTCCATAGTCTAGCACTCTGTACACTTTCTTACGCTGTTCATTCAAATCACTTGAAGAAAGCTTCACACCGTAAGAACACAAAGCTTCATATATGAACGATTTTGCTTCGTACATAGTCAGCGCTTCGCCGGATACATTATAAATATTACCGTGCACACCATTCTTTTTTACTGTGAATACAGCGTTCACCGCATCGCTGACACTGCACGCTGATACTACATCAAAAGCATCGTCATTATTGATTTCAACACTGTTGTAATCTAAAATGTTTCTTACAATCTCATGCAGGTTGAGTGCGTTGTATGGACTGTCTTCAGAAAGTATATTATCAAATCTTATTTCCTTGATATTCAGCTTGTTACAGTATGAAGCCAGGGTGTTCTCAACTTCGCTGAGGAAAGTACCGCTTGTGATTTTTGAAAGCTCCATTTCAGATAGAGCTTGCACATCTTCTCTGGCAGCAAGCGACGGTATCAACACCATAGCTATAAATTGAGAGTTCTTTATTTTTGATGCGTATTCGAGAGCTTTAGTGAGATCTATCAACGCATAAGTATCAGAAGTTCTTGCATCAAAGCAGTACAAAAAGC
This sequence comes from Ruminococcus sp., assembly GCA_045539655.1. Taxonomy (GTDB): domain Bacteria; phylum Bacillota; class Clostridia; order Oscillospirales; family Acutalibacteraceae; genus Ruminococcoides. Next base: position 124,390 of record JAZQFT010000036.1, read on the forward strand.
ACTGCTTTGCAACAGTGCTTGATAAAGCATCAGCGTTTTCACCCTGATACACAGTATAATTATATTCAGTTTTGTTGTTGAGAGATTTGAGTGTATCTGCGATATAGTCACACAGCATGTGCTCTCCTATAACGTTGAGAACAGCGCCCTTATTAGGCAACAGAGAGTGTGATTTGATATATTCACAGGACATAAAAATCTCGTTTTTAGCAAAATCACTGAGCATAATTAACCTCATAAAAATTCCGAAAAAGAATTATTTTTTAGCTTTGCCTTCTTTATATTTTTCAAAAGCAGTAGGAATATCCCCATCGTACATAACCTGACCTTTTTTGAGATAGATCGCACGGTTACATACTTCAGCTACGCTACTTTCGTTGTGGCTTACATAGAGCACTGTGACACCGCTTTTGATGATTTCACTGATTTTATTCTTGCATTTCTTTTTGAAGCTTGCGTCACCTACGGCGAGAGCCTCGTCAACGACGAGAATATCAGGCTCAATATTGACGTTGATAGCAAAACCGAGTCGAAGTCTCATACCACTTGAGTATGTTCTTACAGGCTGGTCAATATAATCGCCCAGCTGAGCAAAGTCGATGATTCTTTCTTCGATAGTACGGATGTATTCATCGTTAAGACCTAAAATATATCCTTTTAAGTAGATGTTTTCTCTACCTGTCATTTCCATCGAGAAGCCTGCTGTGAGCTCAAGCAAAGCCGCAACTTTACCTCTGACTTCGATTTCACCTTCATCAGGAAAAGCGACGCCGGTGATCATTTTGAGGATAGTCGACTTTCCGGCTCCGTTGTCACCGATGATGCCGACAGACTCACCCTTGTGTATCTCAAAAGAAACGTTTTTCAACGCTTTGTTGATTTTTGGCTTTTTAGGTTTAATAAAAAGCGCTTTGAATCTTTCCTGTTCGTTTTTGTACAGGATGTATTCTTTGCTGACATTTTTGAATGAAATAATAGGTTGTGCCATTTCTTTCTCCTTACAGTACATCAGGTAGTGACTTTCTAAGTCTGTTATAGTTGTAAATACCGAGCACAAAAATAACTGCAAATTCAACAAGGAAAATGATGAGCTCAAGTGGATATTCGAAGAACCATCTTTCGTATAAGAATGCGTTTCGATAACCGTTTGCGAAGAAGTTGATCGGATTCAACAGCATCAGATATTTCAAAAATCCGCTTGTGAAGTCGTAGCTACTGTAGATGATGCCTGATACCCAGAAAATACCCGACATAATAGACACGATCATATTCTCGAAATCTCTGGAGAAAGCAGACATCGGAGCAGTTGACCAAGTAAGAACAACAAAAAATGCGAACATAAGCGGACAGTATAGGAAGAACTGCAGGTTGTATATGCTGACACCGACACCTGAAATAAGAGAAACATAAATGAACATAATCGCAGCAAGCAAAAGATGAACATATAGTCTTGCCATAGCGGTGTATGTCATTATTGTTGAAACAGGGAAGTTGACTTTTGTGATGAACTGTCGGTTGAGTCTTATAGACTTAGCACCTTGAGTGATGCTGTCGGTGATAAAAAACCACGGAATAAAACCCACTATCATAAAGGTGAAACGATCAAACGTATGGATAAATTCTCCGTTAATGGTGACATCAACAGAGCCGAGATTCTTGATGCCGACTGTGAATGCAAACCAGTACACAAACAGAGTGAAGGCGGGTTTGATAACAGCCCAGAAAGGTCCGATAACAGCACCCTTGTATGTTTTGATAAGTTCATTTTTTGCGAGCAGCAAGATCTGTTTTGAAAAGCCCTTGTGTTCCTTAAAAATCTGGAACAAGTCGATTACCTCCCTAAGTGGTGAAAAGTGTTTGTTACACATTTACTCATAATAACCCACTATTACTATTATACATAATACATTATATATGATTTTGCGTATTTGTCAATTTATTTAGCTGTTTTACAATGAGCATAAAGGCTTTTTCATAAGTATAGTAAAGTATAATAAAAAAGGGCACAGGTGTTAGCCTGTGCCCAAAGTGTTATATAATTGTGATTACTTCAAATATGCACTTGCATCAACAAAAGTCTTGCTAGATGTAAGGAATGCCTGATAAGGGGAGCCGACAGTTAAGTCATCTGACTGGTTTGCGTTGCTACCAATATTGATAACAAAACTGCTGTACTGTTCGTCAATAGTAAATGCATAAGCGTTGTGACCATTTACCTGACCGATAGAAGTCATCTGTTCGCCTGGCCATACAGTACCGCCTGATCCACTCCAGTAGTGAATATATACACTACCCCAGTTGCCGTCGTCAAGAACAACAATTGTGCGTGGGTTAGAGAAGTCAAAGTTACCAGGAGTTGGGTTTGGATTTGGATTTGGTGTAACGTTGCTATCATATACAGACCAAGAACCTGAGCTCTTTGTGTAAATATAGCCGTTACCCTGAATTTCAAGGTTTCCCGTCTGATCAGTGCTGTTGTTGGAGAAGATGATTCTGTTGAAGTTTGCAGGAACATCAATCTTATATACGTTACCTGTTACGTGCTCCATTTTAAGGCCAGGCCATGTAAGAGGAGCGTCGCCGCCATCTTCCCAGTAGTGAGCATAAGCGTCAGCCTGATAACCCATATCTACATAAACAGTGTTTACATCCGGTGTAGGTGTAGGCTCTGTAGGTGTAGGCTGAGTTGGAGTTGGCTGTGTTGGAGTTGGCTGTGTTGGAGCCGGCTGAGTAGGTGTTGGCTGTGTTGGTTTTACAGGAACATCAGAGCTGACAGGCTGACCGATAGGGTATGTGTTGTCAATTTCAGCAATGTGTCTCTGGATCAAAGTAGCGTCTATAATTTCAATTTTTCCGTTTTCGTTTACATCACTTACAAGCTCTTGCTCAGTAGAGAAGGTTTCCATTTCAGCAATATAACGCTGGATTGTAGTAGCGTCAACAACTTCGATTTTATTGTTGAGGTTAGCATCACCCAAAAGCAATTCGCCTGTGATTGGAGTAGTTGGCTTTGGCTGTGTAGTAGGCTTTGGAGCCTCTGTTGCTACAGTAGCTTCTGTTGGCTGTGTTGGCTGTGGAGTTGGAATATCAACATTGACCCACTTTTTAGCACCATTGTCATAGTATGCGTATGGAGTGAAAGTAAGGTCGTCTGTCTGTGTACCTGAGCCGTTGTTGAAGATAACGTTTGTCATAGAAGCAGGAATTTCATATGAGTAAACCTTCTTGCCTTCATATTCGCCAGCTTCTGTCATATTAACGCCAGGCCACTCGCCGTTGTTAGCGCCGCCTGTGATCCAAGCATAGCATTTTGCAGAGCCCCAGCCAGCTGTATCAACAAGGTATGTTGTACGCTCTGTAGGGAATTTAAATGGTGTAGCGTTTGGATCAATCTTTGTGTAAGTGTAAGAACGCTCCTTAGTATCAGTGCCGTCTGTAGCAGTGAACTTGATTGTAACAGATTCATCAAATGCCATATCAGCACCGATAGTGATAGTTTTTGAACCTGTGAAGGTTACAGCAGCAGCGTTACCGATTTTGTATGTACCGCTTGTAGCATACTCGTTCAGAGTTGCTGTGATAGAAAGTGTATCAGCGAAGTTACCGCCTGTGTGTGATACAGATACGTCAGGTGACTTAGTTGCACCTGCAACCTCAACGAGAATAGTACCGTTAGCACCTGAGTTGAAAGTAACCTTACCGCCTGAAACAGTAGCTGTTGAGTTGTCGTATGTGTTCTTCAAAACTGTGCCATCAGCAACGAAAGAGCCAACTGTGAGTGTAACGTTTGTGTTCTTGTTAGCAGCGATAACAGCGAATACAGTATCGTTCACACCGTTTTTGTTGTACTCTCTAGCAAAAGCTGTACCGCTTGTAGCTGTGATAGAAGAATGTGAACCTGCACCAACAGCAACGTGGTTGTTTCTGAACTGACCAACCTTCTGCCAGTGAGCAAGAACGTTTTTGTCCATAGAGTTCCAGTTCATATCAGAACGCAAGAGATGGTCTTTGATGCCTGAGATTGAGCTGTTTACCAATGGACGGTTACTCTCGTCACCGTAGAAAATCTGGATAGCACCAGGCATGAGCTGGAATGCAGAACCCTGATAGATGAGGTCGCCTCTGCACAGTGCAGTATCGTGTGAAGAAATATATGTGAGCATGTTGAAGTTAGGATCAGAGTTGATCTTGTTAGCATACTCAGAATATGTATTGTTGATAGAACCTGAGTTAGGAACACCGCCACCGCCGGTGAACTGGAAGTTGATTTTAGAATCAAATCCACCCTGTGTGAAGTAGTTGTCCTTGTTTACGCCTGCACCGTAGTCTTCAGCAGTCATCCAGAAATCGTCTGTCCAAGAAGCAGCCTCAACCTTACCCTTGTTAGCAGATCTCCACTCGTTGAGTGCTTTTGTACACTCGTCAGAGAGAGCTTTCCAAGAAGCAAGCTCTACGTGCTTAGCAGTATCACAACGGAAACCGTCAACACCGTATTCTCTTACCCATTCTGAGAGCCAATATACAAGGTGGTTTCTGACAGTTTTTGCGTTGCCTGTTTTTGAGAACCAAGAGTTAAGACCTGACATTTCTGTGTCATATCTGCCTTCTTTTTTCCATTTTTCCTGAAGGAATGTTGGTACAGTAACACTAGCTGTGCTTTCTGTTTTGAAGTCAGAGAGGTCGCCACCGGCAGACTTTGTGAGGTCGTCGCCACCGAAAGGTGTGTGACCTACGATACCATTTCTAAGCCAGTTAGGACCCCACCATCTAGCCCAACCTGAAGCAGCACCGCTTGAGGTGTAGTCGATAGAAGCGTGGTAGTTAGCGTTGTTTTTCCAGCTGTAGTATGCATCCCAAGCGTAGTTGTCACCGTAACCTGTTTTGAATGCACCATAGTTGTACTCATACATATCGTAGATTGTGTTATAACCTGGGTGGTTCATAACGATATCGAGTACGATTCTGATGTCATGTTCATGAGCAGTGTCAACGAGTTTTTTGAACTCAGCAGCTGTACCAAAGTTAGCATCTGTCTGAGTATAGTCCATAGCGTAGTATCCGTGATAAGCGTAGTGCTTTACGGAGTTTGATTTACCTTCATTTACGATAACGTAACCGTGAATCTGCTCATATGGAGCTGTGATCCAGAGTGCGTTTACGCCGAGGTCATCGAAGTAACCGTCTTCGATTTTGCTTGTAAGGCCCTTGAAGTCACCACCGTGGAAAGTAGCGGCATCAGAGTTAAGCATTGAGTTTGTTACAACAGAACCATCTTTGTTGATGAGTCGGTTGTAAGAATGGTCGTTTGAAGTGTCGCCATTTACAAAACGGTCAGTCAACACGAAATAAACAGAAGCGTTATCCCATGAGAAGCTGTCTGCACTTGTAACAGCGCTTACTTCAGTTGTGTCTGTCTCTGCTGCGAAAGCCTGTGTAGTTGCTACTACAGTGAACATAGATACAATCATAACAATGCTCAGCAGAAGAGAAAGTGTTCTTTTGAAGTTTTTCACATCGATCTTCCTTTCAAAAAAATGTTTGTCCCATACGGGCACCAAAATACCCTATACTAATTATAGCTTTTTTGTACGTAACTTTAAATGCATATTATTAACAAAAATGTAACCGAAATAATGTGCATTTTTACTTGTTTATTAAAAATACCTGTCGACAAATCTTATGGTCTATATTCTTGGGTAGCAATATGCACAATTTTGTTGTTCCTAAATTGTATAAAACAACGAAGGATAATGTTGCATTTTACAAACAAATTCAGTTCTAAATATGTAATGTGCCGAAAGCTTATACATATTTGTCAAAAAATGGCGCTGTAATTTGTATGTACTGTGCACATGAAAATAAGAAAAATTATTGCAAAATTATAGCCAGTATTTGGCTGAAAAATGAGGTATAAATTCGTTGACAAAATATAGAGATAATAATATAATTTATCTTGACGAAATTTGTATTTCTGTACTATACAGATTGGGGGTAGAAAGTTGGACAAAAAAACTATAGTGTCCCTTAGAAATATCTTCTTCGACTACGGAAACGAAGTCATACTCAACGGTATCAACCTTGATATTTATGACAAAGAGTTCATCACTTTGCTAGGGCCATCAGGCTGTGGCAAAACCACAACGCTCAGAATTATCGGTGGGTTCATTGACCCAAAGAGCGGTGATGTTTTCTTTGATTCACAGCGTATCAACGACCTTCCGCCGCATAAGCGTAACGTCAACACCGTTTTCCAGAAGTATGCCTTGTTTCCGCATCTTAATGTATATGATAATATTGCTTTCGGACTTCGACTCAAGAAGCTCTCAAAGCGTGAAATAGAAAACAAAGTCAAGCATATGCTTGCTATCGTTGACCTCAAAGGCTACGAAAAGCGTAAGATAAACAACCTCTCCGGTGGTCAGCAACAGCGAGTTGCTATTGCACGAGCTCTTGTGTGTGATCCTGATGTTGTACTTCTGGACGAACCACTCGGAGCACTTGATCTCAAGCTTAGAAAAGATATGCAGATCGAGCTCAAGCAGATTCAGCAAAAGACAAAGAAAACCTTTGTGTACGTTACTCATGATCAGGAAGAAGCCCTCACTATGAGTGACCGTGTTGTTGTTATGAACAACGGTACCATCGCACAAATAGGCACTCCAACCGATATATATAATGAGCCTGCCAACGCATTCGTTGCTGACTTTATTGGCGAAGCTAATATTATCAACGGTATTATGCTCGATGACTGCAGAGTTAATATTTTGGGAGAAGAACTCACTTGTGTTGATAAAGGTTTCGGCAAAAATACTCCTGTCGATGTAGTTATCCGTCCTGAAGATATTGAGGTTGTGTCTCCTGAAAATTCAGTTCTGGTCGGCAAGGTTGAGGACGCTGTGTTCAAAGGTGTTCACTATGAAATGAGCGTCAAGTGTAACAAATGTCAGTGGATTATTCACTCAACAGTTTGTCAGAAGGTTGGTTCAACTATCGGAATGACCGTTTCACCTGATAATATCCACATTATGCCAAAGATGTTCTTTTTGCCTAACAATGAGATTGACACCACTGTTTTATATAGCGATGAAGAAGCAAACACATCTACCATCTCTATCGAAGGCAACGAAGTTGAAATTAAAGATAATTACTTCAAGGAGGGTGCAAAGCTCCACATCACTCTGCCTCCGAACGGACTTCATATCGCCGGTGATGGTGTTGGTGATCTGGACGAAGTATTCATTGAGTCAGTTATCTGGAAGGGCGAGCACAACGAGATTATTCTTGAGTCTGACGAGAGAAAATGGCTCATGCAAAGCGATCAGGACGAGCAGGTTGCAACCTATGTGCCTATCAGCTTTGATTTTTCAAAGGCTACTATCACCGTAGTAGAAGAGGAAGGAGTAGCCGATGAAATCTAAAAAGACAGCTTATCCGTATCTTTTGTGGATGTTTCTTTTTACAATAGTACCTATAGGTATGGTTATCTACTACGCCTTCACTGATGAGAGTGGGGAGTTTACTTTTAATTCGTTTGTCAGCGCATCTGATTATTCACAGGTGTTTTTGTATTCTCTGTGGATAGCGTTGATTTCCACTTTCATTTGCTTAGTACTTGCATATCCACTGAGCTTTATGATATCCCGCTGTGATGAGCATAAACAAAGTATGATTATTATGTTCATTATGGTTCCTATGTGGATGAATTTTTTGCTCAGAATCTACGCATGGGTTTTGATTTTGCAGAACTACGGACCGCTTGATACTATGCTGAATTTCTTTGGCATTGATATAGCGCTCATCGGAAATTCCGGTGCGACTATCTTAGGTATGGTATATGAGTTTCTACCATTTATGATTTTGCCTTTACACACAGTAATGAGCAAGATAGATAACTCTCTTATTGAAGCAGCACAAGACTTGGGTGCGAGCAAATTCTATGTATTCAAAAATGTGATTTTTCCGCTTAGTGTACCCGGCATTATTTCGGGTATAACTATGGTTTTTGTACCTACAGCGAGCACTTTCTTGGTAGCTCAGTATCTGGGCGGTACACAGTTCATGATAGGTGACGTTATTGAGCGAGTGTTCCAGTCTGACCACCACACAGGTTCGGCTATTGCACTTGTGCTTATGATAGTCATCTTGGGTTTCTTAGTCTTCATGAACAGATTTGGTGATGAGGAGGCTGTAGGCGTATGAAAAAGCTTTCTCAAAAAATCTATTTCGGACTTATTATGGCATTTTTATATCTGCCGCTTTTATACCTTATTGCGTATTCGTTCAACGACGGAAAAACTTCTGTATGGAAAGGCTTTACGCTCAAATGGTATGTGGCGCTATTCCAAGATGCCCAGATTATGCAAAGCCTATATAATACGTTGCTCGTAGCGGTTTTAGCATCGCTGTTTGCAACTATTCTCGGCACACTTGCCGCTATCGGTATTTTCAACTTCAAGGGCGGTTTCAAAAGTGTTGTACAAAACGTGTCCAATATTCCTATCATCAATCCTGAGATTGTAACAGGTGTGTCGCTGATGCTTCTTTTCACTATGGCTGGCACACTGCTCGGATTTGAAATGGGCTTTGTGACAGTACTTTTGGCACACATCGGTTTTTGTACACCGTATGTTATCTTGAATGTTACTCCACGTCTTAGACGTATGGATATCAGCATTTATGAAGCTGCACTTGATTTGGGCTGTAGCCCTACAAAAGCGTTTTTTAAAGTAGTGCTTCCTGAGATTATGCCGGGTATTTTTTCCGGTATGCTCATCAGCTTCACTTATTCACTTGATGATTTTGTTATCACGTATTTCACACGAGGCAGTAAATTCCAGACTTTGCCTATACAGATTTACACGATGACACATCAGCGTATCAACCCTAAAGCGAACGCTCTGTCAGCACTTTTATTTGTGACAATTCTTGTTATTCTTATTGTTATCAATATCAAAGGCAATAAAGAGGCTGACAAAGCCAGAGTATGATTTTGGAGTAAAAAATGAAGAGAATAATATGCGTTATTTTAAGCCTTGTGATGCTCTCTTTGCCGCTTAGCCTTACGGGTTGTAGCACATCAGAGTTTGAAGGCGAAATCAATGTATATAACTGGGGCGAATATATCAGTAACGGTGACGACGGCACACTTGACGTGATTGAGGAGTTTGAAAAAAAGTACAAAATCAAAGTCAACTACACTAACTTTGAAACAAACGAAGAGATGTACAACATTCTCTCCAACTCGAATTCGTCATATGATGTCATCATTCCGTCTGACTATATGGTCAGTAGACTAAGAGAAGAGGGAATGCTTGAGAAAATCGACTTTGAAAATATCCCTAACTATAAAAATATTATGGATAATTTCAAAACATCTTCTTATGACCCTACTGGTGAGTATTCAGTACCGTACTCTTGGGGTATAGTAGCCCTGGCGTATAATAAAAAAATGATAGAAGAAGGCACAGTGGAAGGCTTCTCATCACTTTGGGATGAAGAAAATAAAGGCAAAATCCTGATGTTCAATAACTCACGTGATGCTATGGCTATTGCGATGCAGTTGTGTGATCCGCCGATTGATCCAGGTAGCAGTAGCTTCACACTCGAGGATATTGACCGTGCTACTGATAAGCTTATTGAACAAAAGCCACTTCTCAAAAAGTACGTTATGGATCAGGTGTTTACTGAGATGGAAAGCTCACAGGCGGCTATCGCACCGTATTACGCAGGCGATATCTACACCATGATGCTCAACAACGAAGACCTGACATACTGCTTGCCACAGGAAGGTTCAAACCTCTTTGTGGATGCTATGTGTATTCCGACCTGTTGCCAGAACAAAGAGTACGCAGAGCTTTTTATCAATTTTATGTGTGACCCGCAAGTCGCTAAAGCTAACGCCGAGTATATCGGCTATGCAACCCCTAACGCTGAGGCTCATGAGCTGCTTGATGACGAGATAAAGAACTGCGAGCTCATTTATCCTCCACAGGAGTATATGGATAAATGCTACACTTTTTCAAATATCCCTAATGATGTCTATGTTTATATGCAGGAAAAATTTGTGAAAGCGTGTTCTTCATCAGCCGAGGTAACTGATGTCGAAAGTGAAGACACAGGCTCTGATATCATATATACAATCATCGTGTGCATACTTCTTGCTGTTATCATCATCGCAACTATAACTATGCTTACACTCAACATTATCCGTGCAGTGAAAAACCGTGGCAGAATCCAGAAGAGATAAATACAATAGTTTCATTTCAATTAACAGCAAGACACAACAAAAGACCTCGCTATCACAGCGAGGTCTTATTTCTTTTGAACAATTAAATCACATTTCTATATTTTTGAGCTGACGTGAGTTTTCATCAGCGAGAGTATTTTCGATAGCCATCTTTTTCAGGATGTTTTTCATGGTTTTATCGAGCATACTGTCTTTAGAGTAGTCAGCAGGGAAGATGTAGTCAACTCGGTCTTCTATAAGAAGCTGTTCGACCTTTTCTTTGTTGAGGTCAGTATATACTGCTATTGACTGTCCGCCGTATGCCTTCATCATTTTCATACACGGTACATCTGAAAGTCCGTCTCCTATGTAAATCATATTTGTAAAAGGCACTCTCTTTGAATCGTCCGGCATTGAGCGGTTGAGGTCAACGTCGTTTGCAACGTCGAGCACACCTTTGTTGATACGATAAACAAACTGAGTTTTGTTTGTGTAGTTTACTGCGGTTTTAGGCCACACGGCGTGACCTGTTTCGTCATAGTAAAACTCACACGCAAAAATCTCTTTAAACTTATCACTGATGCCCGAACCCTCTATGATTTCCTTGAGTCCTGATGAAATGATGTAGTGTTCAACGCTGACACCAACCAGCGCACCGTACTGGTTAATTCTGTCAAACCAATCAGTGACACCATTGTAAAACTCAATATCCTTGCCGTTGTTGACGAGTGTTTCTCTAAGTAAAGGAATGTTCTTTTCTTTGGACTTCTTTATCATTGTGTACATATACGCAAGGATAGAGTCCATATGTTCATCAAAACCAAACCCGTTAGCAGTCGCCCAGAAGTCCTTCGATGTCATAGACAAGCTCGGTATGAAGTTGTAGTCCTGCATATCTTTGGTACACAGCGTTTTATCAAAGTCGTACATTATAGCGACTATTGGCTTATCTGACATATGTATAATTCCTTTCTGGAAACAAGAATAATTCTAAATCAGAAAAATATTAGTATTCTGTAATTTCTACGTATTCTAGTACAACGTCTTCGAGTGGTTTGTCAGCGTAGTCTGTTTCAACACCTGCGATAGCATCAACAACGTCCATGCCTTCATAAACCCAGCCGAATACTGTGTATCCACCGTCTAAATATGTGTTGTCTTCGTGGCACTGGTTGATATAGAACTGGCTACCGTTTGTGTCAGGACCGGCGTTTGCCATAGCGACAGAGCCTCTTACATTTGAAGCGTACTCTGATACTTCGTTAGGAAATTCAGTACCGTATGCTGATGCGCCGCCAGTACCGTTGAAGTTAGTGTAGTCGCCACCCTGAATCATAAAGTTGTTGATAACTCTGTGGAAGATAGTTTTGTCATATCTGCCCTCTTCAGCAAGAGCGATGAAGTTGTTTGTGGCAAGAGGAGCGATTTCGTCCAAAAGTCTCATTGAAATATCGCCCATGCTTGTGTGGATAATAGCTACAGTTTCACCTTTTTCTGGCTCTCTTGTAGTATAATCGTCATCAATCTTTGCGTCAGCATCAGCAGATTTGATGTCCTCGATGTTAAGTAAAGCATCAGTTGGTTTAGCTTCGTAATTCATAGTTTTATCTTCTCCTTTTTCTTCGGCTTCTACGCCGCCTTGTAGTTCTGTTGTGCCTGAATATACGACCTCATCGCCACATCCTGTGACAAAAGCCATACACATTATCAAAGCAATAATTGCAAAAAGTATTCTTTTCATATCAAAATTCCTTTCATATAAAATACTCAAAGTAATTTTAATATATTTAGTCTGTTATTTCAATACCTTGTACTAAATTTTCAGATATTCTTCTTTATAACTTTTGGCATATCTATCACCGGGTGTTCATAAAAATCTATTAAATGAAAAGTCTAAGGAGGACATAAAATGACAGGCTATCTACCCGAGGGAAGATTGATGAATACTTCACAGAACATAAAAACACTGTCGTCAGTATCGAGTATGAGAGAAGCAAAACTTTCCGAAAAAATTCTGGAAGCTAAGGCTACCGTGTGCGATGCAAAGCACAATCTGATAGTTGACTTAGGTATTATCAAGGGCATTATTCCACGAGAAGAAGGAGCAGTTGGGATAAAAGAAGGTACTGTGCGTGACATCGCTGTGATATCCCGAGTGAATCGTCCGGTGAGCTTTGTGATAACCGATTTTTCTACTACTGATACCGGTGCACCTCTTGCGATATTATCCAGAGAAAAAGCACAGCGCAAGTGCATCGAAAATTATATAAGCACGCTGACTGTTGGCGATGTGGTTGATGCAAGGATAACTCACCTGGAAACGTTCGGAGCTTTTGCGGATATTGGTTGTGGGGTAGTGGCGTTGATGCCGATTGATGCGATTTCAGTTTCAAGAATAGATCATCCACGTGAACGTTTTATGGTAGGTATGGATATAAAAGCTATAATAAAATCTATTGAAAACGGCAGGATAAGTCTCAGCCATAAAGAACTTCTGGGTACATGGCAACAAAACGCAGACAATTTTACTGTTGGAGAAACCGTATCAGGTGTAGTACGCTCTGTAGAAAACTACGGAGCTTTTGTGGAGCTTGCCCCAAACTTAGCAGGACTATCAGAACTCAAAGATGGTGTGAAAGTAGGTCAACAGGCGAGTGTATATATAAAGAGTATCATACCATCAAAAATGAAGATAAAGCTAATAGTGATAGACACCTTTGACAGTGAAATTGCTGTAAAGCCTCCGAAGTATTTTTATGATGGTGATCATATGAGCGAATTTGTGTATTCGCCTCCCGAATGTGAAAAATACATAGCAACACGTTTTTAGCGATATTTTGCAAATACACTGTGGCGAAGATTTTGTTGACTAAGCTTTCTTGTGATGATAAGATAAGTATATAGATTTTATAGCAACAGGAGTATAATATGCCACAGGATATATTGAACTTGATCATACTTTTTATTTCTGTTTTGTCACTCGTTTTTGGCATCATAGCGGTAGTTCTACTTCTCAAAAAACGTGACAATAAACCTGACTTGTCCGAGTTTTCTGAAAAAAATGCACAGCAGCTTTCCTCTTTGCGACAGGAGCTCACTCAGTCAACACAGCAGTCGGTTAAGAACATGGGCGACATGATAGCGCTCAATCAACAGAACTTTGCCCAAAGCCAGAGCGAAAACTCTAAAGCTATCGAACAGCGTCTGAAAACCTTTTCGCTCGAAAATGAACAAAAGCTAGATCTTATCCGTCGTAGCGTTGAACAAAAGCTCAGCTATATTCAGGAAGATAATAATAAACAGCTTGAAAAAATGCGTCAGACTGTTGACGAAAAACTTCAAAAAACTTTGGAAGACAAGATGAACAAATCGTTTGCACTTGTCAGCGAGCGACTCGAGCAGGTTTACAAGGGACTTGGCGAAATGCAGAATCTTGCTACCGGTGTGGGTGACTTGAAGAAGGTTCTCTCAAACGTCAAGACTCGTGGTATTTTGGGCGAAATTCAGCTTGATTCTATTCTCAAAGAGATATTAGCATCAGACCAGTACGAAGAAAACGTTGCGACAAAACAGGGCAGCAGAGATGTTGTCGAATTTGCCGTGAAGTTACCTGCAAAAGACGATGGCTTTATCTATTTGCCTATTGACTCAAAGTTTCCTGGCGATACATATGCTTCGCTCAAAGATGCGTACGATTCAGGCTCTAAGGAAGCTGTCGATGCAGCTGCAAAAGCACTTATCACTACCATAAAAAAAGAAGCAAAAGATATTCACGACAAATATATTGATCCACCTAACACAACAGAATTTGCTATTATGTTCTTACCTTTTGAGGGACTTTACAGCGAAGTAGTAAATCGTGGTATGGTCGAAGTTTTACAGCGTGATTATAAGGTTAATATCGCAGGTCCTAGCACTATGGCAGCGCTATTAAATAGTATTCAGATGGGATTCAAAACCCTCGCTGTTCAAAAGCGAAGTGCCGAAGTATGGGAAGTGCTCGGCAATGTTAAGAAAGAGTTTGATACTTTTGCTGATGTACTTGCAAAAGCACAGCAACACATAAATCTGGTTACTAACGACCTCGATACATTAGCAGGTGTTCGTACACGCCAAATTCAGCGTAAACTTAAAGCGGTCCAGACAGCTGACGAAAAAATCGAAGCATTGACTGTTTCAGATGATGAATAATTGAATGAAAAAACACCCCTTTGGTAATACTTAGTTTAAGTGCTACCAAGGGGGATTTTTATTGCAGTATAACAAAGTCGAAATATGCGGAGTGAATACCTCACAGCTGAAGGTGCTCTCAGAAAAAGAAAAGCGTGAGCTCATCACAATAATTCGCACAGGGTCAAAAACTGAGGCTCAAAAAGCCCGAGAAAAGATGATCAACGGAAATCTGCGACTTGTTCTGTCCGTAATTCAACGATTTGTGAACCGTGGCGAAAACTTGGACGACCTTTTTCAGGTCGGGGTTATTGGACTTATAAAAGCAATCGACAATTTTGATCCCAATTTAGATGTACGCTTTTCAACCTACGGGGTGCCTATGGTTTGTGGAGAGCTCAGACGATATCTAAGGGACAACAATTCTATACGTGTATCACGTTCTATGCGAGATACGGCATATCACGCTATGCAGATAAAAGAACAGTTGACTACTCAAAACGGCAAAGAGCCTACAGTAGAAGAGATAGCAAAGATTATGGAGGTTTCCAAAGAAACCGTAGTGTTAGCGTTGGAAGCGATTGTCGAACCCGTGTCGCTTTTTGAGCCGGTTTTTTCTGAGGGTAACGATACAATATATGTTATGGATCAGGTAGGGGATAAAAATGACGACAATGACTGGCTCGATGAAATTGCAATCAAAGAGGCTATCCGCAAGCTAAGTGACCGAGAAAAGCGTATTCTTTCGCTACGATATTTCAAGGGGAAAACCCAGATGGAGGTTGCATCAGAAATAGGTATAAGCCAGGCACAAGTCAGCCGAATAGAAAAAGGAGCCCTCGATTCAATCAAGCGAGAGCTGTAAAAAAGAAAAGGCATACCGTTGCGGTATGCCTTGATTTATATTTTAGCCGATTGCTTCTTCGATGATTTCTTCAACAGTTTCTTCATCAGCCTCAACTTTTACAGTGTCGTCGTTAGTGTTGTCAACAGATATTTCTTTTTCTTCTTTTTTGAAAAAGAACATATTTTTCAAAACACCTACAGAGTCATCTTCAGTCAGCAGTTTGAACACAACTGTTGCGAGTACCGCACCAACTAAAGGAGCGAGAATGAACACCCAGACTTCTTTTAGTGCTTCACCTCCGACAAGCATAGCAGGACCAAAGCTTCTTGCAGGGTTGACCGATGTGCCTGTGAAATGAATGCCAAAGATATGCACCAGTGTCAGTGTCATACCAATGATAAGACCTGATGGCTTTTCGTACTCTTTTTTAGAAGTAACAAAAAGAATAACGATCACAAAGATGAATGTCAGTACAACCTCAACTGCAAAAGAAGTGCCTATTGAGCCTTGATACAGACCGTTCTGACCCAGATTTTCTCTGTTGCCGATAAATAGCGAAAGCACCGCAGCACCAGTTATCGCACCGGCAAACTGAGCGACAACATATGAAACAAAGTCAAATACAGTCAGCTTACCATTCAAGAGCATTGCGAGCGAAACCGCAGGATTGATATGACAGCCGGAAATCTGGCCGATAGAATACGCCATCGCAACAATGACAAGACCGAAAGAAAGTGCTGTCATAAAATACGCAACATCTGGAGAGTTAGTAGCACAGTACAAAACAGATGCTGTACCGCAAGCAAAAAGCACAAGCGTGAAAGTTCCGATGAATTCCGCAAAAATCTTTTTCATATTGTCACCCCTTTTTGTGATTACAGCCTTATAATATCAGCAAATAAAGCTAAAATCAATATTTTTCTTATATAATTCCTGTGTATCCTGCAACAATACCAAGAGTAGCAGATAAAACAACAATTAGTATCGGACTATATTTCTTATAAAGAAGTAAAAACAACATGGTTGCAAATATAACCAAAGAAAACCAAAAAGTAGAAGTCAGCAATACAGAAGTGGATAATCCGTTTGAGAAGAACACTTCTATTGCTATAGATATAACGGTGGCGCCAATAAGTCCAACAACGGTTGATTTCAGTCCGAACATAGCACCCTGCACATTTTTGCTGGTTTTGAATTTATCGTATATTTTTGCAAGAATCAGTATTATCAAAAAAGCGGGGAGAACAGTGCCCAGCGTTGCACACACAGCGCCGAAAAAACCACCGACCTGTGAGCCTACATATGTCGAGATATTCACAGCGAACGCACCAGGAGTGCTCTCGCTCACAGCGATAAAGTCGACAAGCTCTTGAGTTGTGAGCCATCCGTGCTTTGCAACAGTTTCCTGAATGAACGGAATCATTGCATATCCACCGCCGAAAGTGAATGCACCGATTTTCAAAAATTCCAGAAATAATACCAGATATGTCATAGCGTATTACCTCGCTTTCTTGCGATGTAGGACGCTACAATGCCTATCACAGCACTGGATAGTATGATAACAAGTACGTTGGCTGAAAAAACAGCGACGAGCACAAAAGATAAAGCCATGATAATGTAGGCGAGTATGTGCTTTGGGGCTTTTTTGAACATTGAGATAACCGCTTTGATAATGAGAGCGAGCACACCCGCTCTGATTCCTGTGAAAGCATATCTCACGATATCTAGAGAGTTGAATTCTTTCAAGAATAGTGAAATGATGTAAATGATAACAAAAGATGGCAACACAACGCCCAGTGTTGCACAAAAAGCACCGACGAACCCAACTACTCTGTACCCGATGAAAGCCGCCGCACAAATAGCGATAGGACCGGGAGTGGACTCGGATATTGCAACAACATCGAGCAAATCCTCAGCGCTTATCCATTTTCTTTTTTTGGACGTCTCGTTTTCGATGATAGGAATCATAGCATAGCCACCACCAAAGGTAACCACACCGATTTTCATAAACGAGAGAAGAAGCTGCAAGCACAACTTTAGTTTTCCTTTTTTCATGTTAGTTTTGCTTCCTTACGATTTTGTAGTCATCACTGAATTTGAAGTAACTGCAGTTATCAAGAGACGATTGCATAAACTTTGCCATATCATCTTCGTCGAGATTAACCATACATTCATAACAGTCGTAGTACTCATTATATATATAATATGCGCAGAATTCGCAGTTAGATTTCCCCATAATTTCACCACCTGAAAATATTGTATCAAATAAGTACCGCCTATGCAAGAAACAAAAACGAATGCTTTGAAAACAGCACTCGTTTAAATGGGAGCAAGCATAGGGAAGATGTTTCTCAGTACAGTGAAAAGCCCCATAGCTATGAGCACTCCCCATATCAGTTTCATATTATCGAAAATTTTAATAGGTAGCTTTTTGTTAAAAACCTTGAACAAAAATTCAATATATACAAGTGCTATCAGCAGTACGCTGATGATAACAAATGGGTTTTGTCTTAGCGAAAGTAAAACATCTCCGTAAAGCAGAGCCGTTGTCGCCCTCGTTGCGCCGCACACAGGACAGTATAGCTTTAGTAGCGTATAAGTAGGGCACGGCAAAAACAAAAACGTGTAGTTTGATACAAACCTGCCTATGAAGAAAACAGCAGGAACAGCCACAAAAGGGAGAAAAACAAATAGTATTTTCTGAGTTTTTGAATAAGTTTTCATAGTGATAGCAAAAAAGCAGGGAAAAACCCTGCTTAAAATTAGTAGTAGTATAATTCCTGAATAAGATCCGTGAATGTACCGGACGCAAAAAGACCGATAATTGTGATTATAGTGACTACAAAACCAATGATTGATATAACGATACCGGCTGTAGCTATAGGGTTGTTATGTGGCTTTCTGGATTTAGAAACCATTCCGAAGATGAAGCCGGCTATTGAGAACGGGAAACCGCAACAGAAAAATGACAGGATACTCAGTACAAGTGAAGTGATAGCCATACCCTTGCTGTTATCATTAGTTGGGACAGCATAAATTGGCTGTCCTTGATAATAAGGCTGCTGATACTGAGGGTCAACCGGTTGGCTATATTGTTGTTGATTATATTGTGAATAATTTGGTTGATTGTACTGAGGCTGTGGCTCGCAGTTTTGCTGTGGTTGTGGTTCGTAGTTGTTCTGATAGTTGTTCTGATTGTTTTCCATACGATAACCTCCTTTTTGTTTATAGATAGATTATAAGATATTACTCTTGTGTTGTCAATGAAAGCAAAAATAAAAGAGCCGAACAAACGACTCTTTTATAATAATGATTTTATTTGATGTTGCGATTAAGCTTCTGGGTTTTGTGGATCTTCTACTGGAGCTTCAACAACATCAGCCTGTGGAGCGACAGGTGCCTCATATACAGAAGCCTGTGGAGCGACAGGTGCCTCATATACAGGAGCCTGTGGAGCGACAGGTGCTTCATATACAGGAGCCTGATTCATGCCTTTGAGTGCTTCGTAGTAGTTAGCCAGTGCTGTCATATGATAAGGTGTAACCCAGAGCACACCGATACCGCAGCATAAAGAACCTACTAAGTACCAGCCGATAAAGCTTAAATCAAGTACAAAGAGCTCACTCTTGTGGCCGTTTGTGATTCTCTTACTTTCTTCCATGCACTGTTTCCAATCCCAGTCTGGATGGTCAAGTGAGATGTAGAAAGACATTGAGTATGAGTATGCTTTTATAATACCAGGAATGATAAAGAGCAATGACCAAAGGAAAGTAAAGATACTGATCATAAGACCAAGTAAGAAGTCTTTACCAAAACGGCTGGAAAAGCTCACGAAGATGTCTCCTAGCTCAATTTCGCTGTTACCACGTACAAGCTTCAAAAATACGAGTGCAACACCGATAGAAAGCGGACCGGAAAGAACAAGTGTAGCTATAGAGCCCACAACAGGGATAGATGGAGCGAGGCTGAGTATTGCGCTCTGTATGAGTACAACAACAAGAGCCATCATCCATACTTTTCCGAACAAGTTGTTGCCCAGTTGTGCTTTGGCGTTAGCCTTAACTTGTGCACGATCGATAGAATAGTTCATAAAAATAACCCCCAATTTATATATTGCATTTTATTGCACAGACATTATATCACGTATTTTGTGGTTGTTCAACAGGAAATTTGTATATATAGTGGTTAAAAGGTTGGTTTATTTATTCTCTAACTATTGAATAGCGGGATTTTTTGTGGTATAATGCAACTAATTGTAAACTGAGTTAATATGTCTATTTGAGATGAGGTATAAATATGGGCATCAAAGTAACACTTCTGGCACATACACCACAGGCTGAGCAGACTGTTGCTATGGCTGCAAAGCTGTGCTATTCTGCCACAGATATTGAAAACATCAAGGAAGGCTTGACTGAAGAAAAGACTAACGATTTTCTCGAAATGCTGACATCTTTGGGTCATGCAAGTCCTGTTGAACACGCTACATTTACTTTTGGAATTGAAGGAATATCCCGTGCTTGTTCACATCAGCTTGTGCGTCATCGTATTGCATCCTACAGCCAACAGTCACAGCGCTATGTCGATGGTACACGCTTTGAGTTTGTTACTCCTCCTGAAATACAGCGTAACGAAAAAGCGTTTGATGCATATAAAAAAGTTATTGATATGCAGTGTGATGCTTATGCTGAAATTCGTGATGCCCTAGTCGTGGGGTATATTAAAGAAAATTCTCAAAAAGAATTAAATGGTACTGATGAAGAAATAATAAATGCGTTCAAAGCGGAGAACAAAGCTCTTTTCAGCAGTTATGTGAAAAAAGCCAACGAAGACGCTCGTTTTGTGCTACCAAACGCTTGCACCACAAAAATTATTTGCACCTTTAACGTGCGTAGCCTCAACAACTTCTTTGATCACCGTTGTTGCAACCGTGCACAGTGGGAGATACAGGAAGTAGCCTGTCAGATGCTTCAGCTCTGTAAGGAAGTAGCGCCAATGCTGTTCAAAAACAGCGGTCCTAGATGTATCAGAGGAGCGTGCCCTGAGGGCAAAATGACTTGTGGCAAGATGAAGGAAGTTAGGGAAAAATATGGCAAGTAAACTTATTGTTATAGAAGGACTCGACGGTAGCGGAAAAGGTACGCAATCACAGCTTATCACACAAGAGTTGCTCAACAGGGGACACAAAGTAAGAAAACTCACTTTCCCTGATTATGACAGCCCTACATCTTCGCTTGTGAAAATGTACCTGGGCGGTGAGCTAGGGGATACTCCTGATGATGTCAACGCATACGCTGCATCATCATTTTACGCAGTAGACAGAGTAGCGTCATTTATCAAAGACTGGAAAAATGACTACGAAGAATGCGATTATATCATCGCTGACAGATATGTTACGTCTAACATCATCTACCAGATGTCAAAGGTAGATGACAGCGAGCGTGATGATTATATTGAGTGGTGTGAAGACTACGAGTACAACAGACTCGGTGTACCAAAGCCCGATATTGTAATTTATCTCGATATGCCACCCAAGGTTTCTCAAAAGCTGATGAGTGGCAGATACAAAGGCGACGAAAGCAAAAAAGACATTCACGAAAAGAATATGAACTTCCTGCTTTCTTGTCGAAAGAGTGCTTTGTATGCATTACAAAAGCTTTCGTGGGTACACATCTCTTGTGCTGAAAATGACACCCCAAAAAGTATAGAAACTATAACACAGCAGATACTTGATATTATAGATACAAAACTGTGAACAAGGAAGCTATGAATGCTTGATTTTAAAACACCAACTATTGAAGATAAAAAGTGGATAGAGGCACTGACCGAAAACTGCGGACAGATTGGTTGTGACATATCTTTTGCAACTACTTATCTGTGGCGTAATAAATATGATATCAGAGTGTGCAATTACGATGATGTTTTGTACAAAGCATACTTAAAAGACGGAGAAGTCAGCGGATATACATTTCCTATCGGCAACAAACCGCCACTTCAAATGCTTGAAATTCTGATGGCTGATGCAAAAGAACGAAAAATAAAACCGCTCATCGGAATGCTCAACAAAACTAACGCCGAGATACTTTCTCATCTGTATCCCGATATGTTTACTTTTATTGAAGAAAGAGACAGCGCTGATTACATTTATTCATCAGAAAATCTTGCACTGTTGCCCGGCAAGAAGTTCCATGCAAAGCGTAACCATATATCCAAGTTTATGCGTAACAACGAAGATTTTTGCTACAAAGATATGGATAGCACTAATTTCGAAGACGCATACATGGTTGCTCATATGTGGGATATGAAAAACGCAGGTGACAAAAGCGAGCTTTTGGCTATAAGAGAAGCACTGGATAATTTCAGTGAACTCTCGCTGATGGGTGGTGTGCTGTATGTCAACAGTCGCCCTGTAGCTATGACGATTGCTTCGCCTATCAATAGCTCAGTGATTGATATACATTTTGAAAAAGCGATCGATGTTGATGGTGCATACGCTGTGATTAACAACGAATTTGCTAAAGCTCACACGGACTATATCCAGTTTAACCGTGAAGAAGATCTGGGGCTTGAAGGCTTGCGAAAATCAAAGCTTTCTTATAACCCGGACAAAATACTGATGAAATATACAGCTATCAGTAAATGATTCGGAGGTCATTATGATATATTGTTTTTTAGCTGACGGCTTTGAAGAAATCGAAGCACTATCATGTGTGGATATTCTCCGTCGAGCTCAGATAGAGATTACGACCGTTTCTATGAACGATACCACTACAGTTGTCGGTTCACACAAAATCAAAGTTATTGCTGACATAACAGCTGCTGAATTTCCGACTGATATGAGCGAAGTTAGCGGTGCTATATATCCAGGTGGTATGCCTGGTGCAGAGACACTCTCAAGCGGAAAAAACAAGCTCCCTTCAGAAGTTGCGAAATATTGTGTAGAAAACGATATACTTGTAGCGGCTATCTGTGCAGCTCCTATAGTCCTTGGAAGACAGGGCTTGCTCAGTGGAAAAAACGCTACTTGTTATCCTGGTTTTGAAAATGAGCTTATTGGTGCAAAAACAAGTGGAGCAAAAGTAGTTGTTGATAATAACATCATCACAGGAAAAGGTCCGGGCTGTTCTATTGATTTTGCGCTGGCTATTGTTTCAAAAATCAAGGGCGAAGACGTTTCTTCAAGTATCAGAAAGGCAATGCAGTGCGATGAATAAAACCCAGCTTCGAGCACAGTTTTTGCAAAAAAGATCTTTGCTCGATAAAAACAAAAAGCGTGCTCTCGAACTTGAGATTCAAAGCAGACTACTGCTTTGTGA
The DNA here is from genome assembly GCA_045539655.1 of Ruminococcus sp. Lineage (GTDB taxonomy): Bacteria > Bacillota > Clostridia > Oscillospirales > Acutalibacteraceae > Ruminococcoides. Next base: position 146,945 of record JAZQFT010000036.1, read on the forward strand.
AAAATATAGAAAATGTGACACAGTGCTCACTTATGTTTCAAACAGTAGTGAGATTGACACATTGGGGCTGATATCTGCAGCTTTTGCTAACAAAAAGCGTGTCGCAGTCCCTGTGACTAACGATGACTTTTCGCTCACTTTTTATTATATAAATTCTTTAGAAGAATTAAAAGTCGGCAAATTTAAAATACTTGAACCAACTGATTTATCAAAAAAAGTGGTCGATTTTTCAAACAGCATTTGTGTGATACCCGCACTGTGTTGTGATTTGTCGGGTAACCGTGTCGGTTATGGAAAAGGTTGTTACGACAGATTTTTGAAAGACTACAGCGGTGAAAAAATCTGTCTTGCTTATTCAGATTCTATACTTCCAAGTGTAGAAAGCGATAAAACCGACATAAAAGTAGATATAATAGTTTGTGATTCATTTATTAAACATACATAAAATTCTTTTACCTTAGCAAAGGAGGATAATTATGAGTGATTTTAAAAATAATTATTCTGGTGATTCAATAGAAGATACAAGGAGGAAGAAGATCGACGAGTTCAAGCGTGGCTTTAACAAGAGCGTGCTCAGTGACAACAACTCCTCTGTGAGTCAGTACTCAGATGATGATTCATACGTGGGTTACAGTTCTGACTCATCACAGCTTCGACGCAGACGTAAGTCTAACGAGATCAACTCCTATAGCGATTCTGACACAAAAAAGCGTATCGAACGTGAGTCAAAAAAAGCACTGAAACAGCAGAGCAAGGAAGACAAACGTATCGAAAAGAACAAAGCAAAGCGCAACCAGAAGATGTTCAAATGGGTATGGCTTGCTATGGTTATCATCATCGGTATCGTTTTGTCACAGGTGATTCTTGTTGGTGTCAACGATCTGCTTGCCATCGAACGTGAAAAAGATCCACAGAAAGTAATCGTCAGCATTCCTGCTGATCCGACTATGGAACAGGTCGGCCAGATTTTAGAAGATGCAGGAGTCATCGATAGAGCTGATTTCTTTGTTCTTTATGCAGATATCACCAGCTCAGTTGACGGTTTCAGACAGGGTGAGTTTGAAATAGAAACCGATAAAGACTACGAAGCTATCATCAATTTTCTACAGAGCAATGTTAATCGTACCGATATCGTTACAGTACAGCTCACTGAGGGTATGAATGTCATCGAAATTGCTAACAAGCTCCACGAAGAAGGCGTAGTGAAAGATGTTCAGGCTTTCTTGGATGTGTGTAACAGCGATGTTTTCGATGAGTCATATACATTCTTAGAAGAAATAGATAACGAGAAAGAGCGTTATTATAAGCTCGAGGGATATCTGTTCCCTGATACTTATGATTTCTATCTCAATGAAGACCCTGAAACTATTGTTTCAAAAATGCTCAACAACTTCGAGAACAAGATGTACGGTACAAAGAGCAAGTACCTCGGCTATTCAAAGAGCACAACCCTGGACAAGCTTGTTGAAAAATCTGACTATTCAATGGACGAGATTATCACCATCGCATCTATTATTCAGGCTGAAGCTGCTAACGAAGAAGATATGTACTACGTCTCATCTATTCTTCATAACCGTCTTGAGTACGGTGTTGAGATGGGCGTTTCACAGCTCAACTGTGACTGTACTGTGTACTATCCATATCGTGAGTACAAGGATGTTCCTGAAACTATCAGAGATACTTACGAAAGCTCATATAACACAAACAACTTCTCAGGACTTCCTGCAGGACCTATATGTAATCCTAGTTTAGATGCTATCCTCGCAGCACTCGGTCCAAATGATACAAACTACTACTTCTTCTGTCACGATACAGCAGAAAACGGATCAACTCCGTACTATGCTACTACTATCGCAGAACACGAGTATAACCTGACACTTATCGGATAATTATGATCAAACCTGAAATTTTATCTCCGGCTGGAGATATGGAATGTCTGAGCTCCGCACTGTCTTTCGGTGCAGACGCTGTCTATGTCGCAGGAAAGAGCTTCGGTATGCGTACTGCATCGAAGAATTTTTCTGTAGAAGAATTAAAAACCGCCTGCGATATGGCACATAAAAAAGGAAAAAAGCTTTACCTCACTTGCAACACTCTGCCTAGAAATGACGACGTTGTTAATATGCCTGACTTTCTTGTACAAGCTGCACAGTGTGGAGTAGATGCTTTTATTATCGCTGATTTAGGCGTTTTTGAAATGGCTAAAAAGTACGCACCTGATGTGGAGCGACATATCTCAACTCAAGGCGGTATTATTAACTATGAGAGTGCTAATGCGTGGTATAATATGGGGGCTTCACGTGTAGTACTTGCACGTGAGATGACACTTCCTGAAATCACCGAAATGCGTGCAAGAATTCCGAAAGAACTCGAAATCGAGTGCTTTGTACACGGTGCTATGTGTGTGTCGTTTTCAGGCAGATGTCTTATTTCGTCATTTATGACCGGCAGAGATGCAAACAGAGGTGACTGTGCACAGCCTTGTCGTTGGAAGTATCATTTGTATGAAGAAAACAGAGAAGGGCAGTTCTTCCCTGTGATAGAAGAAAACGGTGGTACTTATCTTTATAACTCACGTGACCTTTGTATGATTGATCACATTGACGAGCTAGTCAAGGCTGGTATTTCCAGCTTTAAAATCGAGGGTAGAGCAAAGTCGGCGTACTACACCGCTGTTACTACAAACGCATACCGTCACGCTCTCGATGACTACCTTAAAAATCCTGATGTTTTTGAGCTCAAACCTTGGATAAAAGAAGAACTCGAAAAAATCTCGCACCGAGAGTACTCAACAGGCTTTTTCTTCGGTACAGAACCGGGCCAGACAACAGGCAACGGTGGATATATCCGCCACTACAACGTCGTGGCGATGGGCGAGGGATACAAAGATGGTGTCGCTACTATCACCCAGCGTAACAAGTTTTATGTAGGAGATACCCTCGATGTGCTTCCACCGTCAGGTGTACCGTTCACAGTAGAGTGCAAATCACTCACCACGGAATACGGTGAGTGTGTTGACAGCGCACCACACCCGATGCAAAAACTCTTTATGGAAGTAGATCAAGAGATTCCACAAGGCTCAGTTATCAGAAAGAAAAATGTTGACATAAAGTGATTCTAGCTTTATAATAACAACGATACAAAAAGGCTGTGACAAGACGAGTAAAACAAGAGTGTTGTTAAAGAGAGAGGGCCAGTGGTGAAAGGCTCTTACATCACCGTTTTACAGCTACCTTTGAGCCTCTGTGTGAAAGCACAGCGTATGTCTGCGTTAAAGACAAACAAGTGGACAAAGTGTTGCTTTGTCAATTTGGGTGGTACCGCAGGTTAGCCTGTCCCATATTCTGGGGCAGGCTTTTTATATTGTTAATTTATTCTTTTTATAAAGGAGATTTTATTATGCAGTGGACAGGACTTAACGAGCTGAGAGAAAAGTTCCTTTCGTTTATGGAAAGCAAGGGTCATTTAAGACTTTCTAGTTTCCCGCTTATTCCTAAGGACGACAACTCTTTGCTACTTATCAACTCAGGTATGGCACCGATGAAAAAGTATTTCACAGGTGAGATTACTCCACCTAGAAAGCGTGTCACAACATGCCAGAAATGTATCCGTACACCTGATATTGAGCGTGTAGGTGTCACAGCTCGACACGGTACATATTTTGAGATGCTCGGCAACTTCTCTTTCGGTGATTATTTCAAGCACGAGGCAACAGCGTGGGCATGGGAGTTCTTTACAAAGGTTCTTGAGATGCCTGTTGAAAAGCTCTATGTTTCTATTTATGAAGACGATGACGAAGCGTATGAGATTTGGACGAAGGAAGTTGGAGTTGACCCATCACATATGGTAAGACTCGGCAAAGAGGACAACTTCTGGGAGCATGGCTCAGGCCCTTGCGGTCCATGCTCTGAAATTTACTTTGACCGTGGCGAAGAAAAGGGCTGTGGCTCACCTGACTGTGCAGTAGGTTGCGAGTGTGACCGTTTTGTTGAGGTGTGGAACCTTGTATTCACTCAGTTTGATAACGATGGTAATAACAACTACACACCACTTGAGCATCCAAATATCGACACGGGTATGGGCCTTGAGCGTCTTGCTTGTGTAATGCAGGGCGTAGATAACCTTTTCTTGGTTGATACTGTGCAAAATATCATGAAACACATCTCTGATATTGTTAAGGTCAATTATGGTGAAGGTGAAAAGAGCGATATTTCACTTCGAGTTATTACTGACCATATCCGTTCTACAACATTTATGATCGCTGACGGTGTTATGCCATCAAACGAAGGCAGAGGCTATGTGCTCAGACGTCTTCTCCGTCGTGGTGCACGTCACGGACGACTTCTTGGTCAGACCGAGCCTTTCTTATACAAAGTATGTGAAACAGTAATTAAAGAAAACGCTTCAGCTTATCCTGAACTAGTAGATAAGCAGGAGTACATTACAAAGCTTATCAAGGTTGAAGAAGAAAACTTCGCAAAAACTATTGACCAAGGCTTCCAGATGCTTCAGTCTATCATCGAAGATGAGTCTATCAAAGTTCTTTCTGGCGAAGATGCTTTCAAGCTCAACGATACATACGGCTTCCCTATTGACCTCACTCGTGAGATATTGAGCGAAAAAGGCATCGAGGTCGATGTAGAGCGTTACAAAAAGCTTATGGTTGAGCAGAAGAAACGTAGCCGTGAAGCTCGAAAGAACGCTGGCGCCGATGCATGGGTTTCTGATGCAACAGATCTGTCTGATATCAGTACTACAGATTTTGTTGGATATACAGATTATGAAACAGACTCAAAAGTGCTCGCTATCATCAAAAACGGCGAGCGTGTGGACGTAGCTGTTGAGGGTGAGAGCGTAGTTATTGTTGTGGACAAAACACCTTTCTATGCTGAAAGCGGTGGCCAGATAGCGGACACCGGTCATATCACTTGTGATAGTGCAAAAGTTGATGTAGACAACGTTTCCAAGGATAACAATGGTATTTTCCTTCATGTATGTGAAGTTACTTCAGGATCTGTTTCTGTTGGTGACAGCGTGCATTGTGCTATTGATAGCTCACGCAGAGAAGACATCAGACGTAACCACACTGCAGCTCACTTGTTACAGGCTGCTCTTAGAGAAGTCTTGGGTAGTCATGTTCAGCAGGCTGGTCAGCTTGTCAGCGAAGACTTGTGTCGTTTTGACTTTACTCATTTTTCAGCTATGACCGCTGAAGAAATGCTTGAAGTTGAAGAAAAAGTCAACGAGATGATTCTTTCAGCAGTAGATGTAATATCGCAGGAAATGCCTATCGAAGAAGCTAAAAAGCTCGGCGCTATGGCACTTTTCGGTGAAAAATACGGCGATGTTGTACGAGTAGTCAAAGCAGGCGACTATTCGCTCGAGTTCTGTGGTGGTACACACGTTTCCAATACCTCAGCTTTAGGCCTTTTCAAGATAAGACAGGAGGGCTCTGTTGCTGCAGGTGTCAGAAGAATCGAGGCTGTTACGGGTAAGGGTGTTCTTGATTACCTCAATATGCTTGTGAATGCTGTGTTTGCTTCTTCGCAGATTCTTCATATCAACAACCCGAAAGAGATTGTTCAGGGTGCTGAGCGTATTGCTCTTGAGCTCAAGATGAAGAACAAAGAAATCGAAACACTCAAATCTCAGCTTGCAACATCACAGATTGATGCACTTATCAACAATGCACCTATGGTTGCTGATACAAAGGTCATCACAGGTATGTTTGTTGGTACAACACCTGATATGCTCAAAACTATGTGCGACAAGGTTACTGACAAGGTCGCAAATGCAGTTATAGTTCTGGCAGCAGTGAACGGCGAAAAGCTCACATTTGTTTGTGCTTGTTCTAAGGAGGCTATCGCTAGTGGACTCAAAGCAGGTGACATAGTAAAGCGTGTTGCTATGATAGCTGGCGGCAACGGTGGCGGAAAGCCCGATATGGCTATGGCAGGTGGCAAGAACGTTTCTGCTACTGACGATGCTATAATCGCAGTAAAAGGTATCGTTGAAGAAATTCTGAACGCTTGATTTATAATTCTATAACAGAAAAATCCTTGTGTACAAAGCACAAGGATTTTCTTTTTTTAATTCTTTTAAGTTCTTGAATATAGTAATAGTATATTGTAATATAAACAAAAGGGGTTTTGCATATGAAAAAAGCTTTATCTTTTATACTTGTTTTTATACTTATACTTAGCTTGTCTGTAATGCCTTTTTGTGCAGCGGACTATGGATGTGATGTTGATACCAGCTCATCGGCAGTTTATCTTGAAAATCTCAACACCGGTACCGTGGTTTTCGAAAAAAATGCTGACGAAAAAATGCCTCCTGCTTCGCTTACAAAGATGATGACATACATAGTCGTTACCGAAAATATTCCTGATGTTGAAAACACCACCATCACTATAGAAGAAGGCGCTTTTGATACACTTGATCCTGCCAGCTCTGTTATGGGACTTCAAGGATATATTGGTGAAGAGTTCACAGTTTTAGAGTTGTTATACGGTTTGATGTTACCGTCGGGAAACGACGCAGCTCTTGTACTTGCTAACTATATCGGTGACGGAGTAGTTGACAATTTTGTCGATATGATGAACCGAAAAGCAGGTCAGCTTGGTTGTACTGGCACACATTTTGTCAACCCGCACGGACTTTATGATTCTGAGCATTATTCTACAGCCAATGACCTTGCTGTTATTGCAAAATATGCTGCTGAAGAACCATTCTTTATGGAAATCACCGGTTCATATCAACATAAGGTTGACAATATGGATGAAAAGCTCAAAACAACGAACTATATGATCGATCCTAGTAAAACCCAGTACTACTATCCTTACGTTATTAGCGGCAAGACAGGCTACACTGACGAAGCCGGAAAATGTTTGGTCACAACAGCTGTAAAGGATGAATATGAGTATCTTTGCATTACTCTCGGAGCCCCTTATTCATATGCTGATGAGATAAATTACGCTATGCTTGACAGCAAGGACTTATACGAGTGGGCATTTAATAATTTGTCTATAGTTGATTTGCTTGAAGATGGTACAGTTGTGGATTCTATACCTGTAGCATATGTCTGGGGAGATAAGTACGTTGATGTAGTTACTGACGGTGCGGTTTCAGCGCTTTTGCCTAATGACTATGATAAGTCACTCGTAGCGACCAAAACTGATTCGCCACAAAGTACTCAGGCACCTGTGAAGCTGGGCCAGAAGTTCGGTGCAATAAACGTATATTATGATGGAGAGTTGGTTGGCTCTGCGGATTTAGTGTCACCTGAAGAAATCGAAGTTGACAAGCTGAGTGTTTTTGCACACAACGCTGTGGCATTTGTGAAGAATAATATTATTATCATTACTGTAGTTTTAGCTATAGCGATTTTCCTTATTGTAGTGAAAATTTCTGCTGTAAGAAACCGCAGAAAGCGCAAAGCTCGTCGCAGATACAGATAAAGATAATTCAACGGAGGTTAAAAATGGATTGTATTTTTTGTAAAATAGCTAACGGTGAAATTCCTACTAACAAAGTCTACGAAGACGATAAGATCCTTGCTTTTTATGATCTGGAACCTAAGGCGCCTACACATGTGCTCATTATCCCAAAGGAGCATATCTGCTGTGCTGATGAAATCAATGAAAGCAACAGTGATATTGTCGCACATATATTCTCTACGATTCCATCTATTGCAAAGGATTTGTCTCTCGATGGCTATCGTATAGTCAACAACTGTAAAGAAAACGGTGGTCAGACAGTATTCCATCTTCATTTCCATTTGCTGGGTGGCACAAAGCTCAGTGGCGACTTTGCTTGATAGAGGTGCATTATGGCTGAAACATTTAAGATAAACATCGCTTCTTGCGAGCGTGAGCTCACAAAATACCCTGTCAGTGACAAACTTGATATAGCAGCTTTTATTTTGTTCGATGACGTGGAAATAACCGAAAAAAGTGCCAAAGCTTTGCTCGATATATGTCCTGAGCATGATATTTTGCTCACAGCAGAAGCAAAGAGTATTCCGCTTTGTTACGAAATGGCTCGTATCGGTTGCAAACGATACGTAGTTGCTCGCAAGGGCACAAAGGTATATATGTCTGACCCAATATCCGTCAACGTCAACACCATCACCACAAAATATGACCAAAAGCTATATCTTGGTCAGGAAGATGTACAAAAGCTTAAAGGTAAACGTGTTTTGATTGTTGATGATGTTATTTCAACAGGAGAGAGTTTGATTGCTCTTGAAAAGCTTGTTGAAGCAACTGAAGGTATCTTAGTCGGAAAAGCAGCGGTGCTCGCTGAGGGCGATGCTGCAAACAGAGATGACATCATCTTTTTGGAGAAACTTCCGCTATTCTTAAAATGATTTTGAAGGAATGAAAAATTATGAAACGATTGCTAGGACAGATAGGTATTACATACTTATCCGTGCTTGCGGTCGTTTTTTATTTTGGACAAAAATGTGCTGTCTTTTTAGCGGCACTGTCAGCGATACTGTTTGTCATATTTTTGGCAGTAAAATATACAAGGAAGACTATATATCTTCCGGTTATTGCATGTGTAGCTCTCATAGCGTGTCTTGCAAATATTATCTATACTAACTGTGTTTATTTCAGAGTTGTTGACTCGTATGCCGATACAAGCGGTGAAGCTGTTGTCACACTGGTAGATGAACCGTACAAAAAATATTCTATATATCACTATAAGTTTAATTGTAGCAGTATAGATGGGGAAGAATGTAATTTTAACTTTGTTGCATTACACGATGATCTACTTAATATTGAGCCCTTTGATACTGTGAAAATGAATGTTTCATTCACCGGAGATGTCAATGACTCCGCTTTATCGCAAAAGTGTTTTTTAAAAGGTTTTTTCAGCTATGAAACTCCTGAATATGAGTACATAGAAAGCAGACGTACTTTGTATTACTATGCGATACAGCTACGTCGCACAATACGAAGTGCATTGTCTGATGTGCTGAGCGAAGACGCGTTTTCACTTTGCAGTGCGTTGCTGATAGGCGACAAGTACGCATTGTCAGATTCTGTAAGACAGGATTTCACGAAAGCTGGAGTTTCTCATCTCGTAGTAGTTTCAGGCTTGCACTTTTCTATTTTAGCAGGTGGTTTCTTTTATCTTGCTAACAAGCTTCGTCGATATAAAGCGCTTTTTCTTTCGGTAGGTGTTTTGTTCATCTTTTTGTATATGTCAGTGACAGGATATTCACCTTCTGTTGTGCGTAGCGGTGTGATGCTTTTTATTTATGCCTTGGGGTTATCAGTGTCACGTGAGCCATATAGTGAAAACTCTTTGGGGTTTGCAGCTCTTGTTGTAACGCTGTTAAATCCGTATAGTGTGGGAAATGTAGGGCTTATTTTATCATTTGCATCTACTTATTCAATAATAAAGCTTTCACCTATAATAAGCGAAAACTTTGTTTCAAGAAATAAAAGCAAAGAAAATAGCATACATAAATTCCCTAAAGCTGTCAATAAAGCAAGGAAATATGTTGTTGGTTTGCTTTCTATGAATATCAGTGCTTATGTCGTGTCTGTACCTTTGTCAGTGTTGTTCTTTGATGCTGTGTCCACGATGTCTATACTGACTACATTTTTGCTATCATTTGCGATTGAACTTTTGCTGATATTCTCCTTTGTTGTGAGTCTGGTGTATTTTATACCGATTGTATCACTCGTCTTGCCGATATTCAGCGTTGTTATTGAGTTTTTTACTCAACTTGTGCTCAGTATAGTAGACTTTGTGGCAAATTTAGGCTTTTCTTATGTACACGTTACCTATGATTTTGTCTATATTTTTATAGCTTTGTCGCTGGTGCTTTTTGTTATCACAACGATTGTAAAAAGTAAAGAAAAAGAAAGAGTGTTTGCTCTTTCGTGCATTTTTATGTTTTTAGCAGGATATCTGAGCGCCCTCATACTATCAGACTCAACATCGGCGTTGTATGTATATGACGTCGATAACGGAAGTGCTATTATGTATAGTGAGAATGATGTGAATGCTGTACTCAGCTTGGATTGCAATAAATCTAATGCATCAGATACCATCAGCAAGATTGAAAACACTGTCAATGATATCGACTTTTGCTCAAGCGTTACTGATACAACAAATAGCCTGAACAGTCTGAATAGTCTCAACGAAGCGTTTGCAATTAGTGACGTTTTGGTGTATGATACAAAGAGAACGGTGAGCCTGCCCGATACAGTTGAAAATGTAGTTGCTCCAAGTGATGTTTATACTGTGACACTGAGTGATTACACAACTGCGACGTATTTTAAAATCGACGGAGAGTATATTATTTATCTCGATACTGAAAAAGGCACTGTGCTGATTATAGATAGTATTATTGATGCTATTGATATACCTGAAAGATACAGATGCGCTGATACTATTGTTATGCGTGAATGTCCCAAGTCTTTTGAAAAGCTTTCGTGCGATACACTTATTATTTCAACGAGCGATGAGTATGCACAAAATATTATGGCATTTGCTTATAGCATCAGCGAGCGTGTACTTCTCACCGCAGATGGCGATATAAGAATGATAATGGAGGTGTAGTGATGCCGATTATGAAAGAACCTGATTTCAAAAAGCATATTTCTTCAAAGCAGTTTTCTAATCTTTATTTTATCGATGGCGACGAAAAAATGCTTGTCGGTATGTACACCAGTGCACTTATTAAAAAGCTTATGGGAGATACTCCGCCTGAGTTTAACTTCCATGTTTTTACTGATGATTTTGACATATCCTCGCTATCAGTAGCTTGTGATGTCGTTCCATTTATGTGTGACAAAAACTGCGTGAAAGTTTCTGATCTGGATGTTGAGAGCCTCTCATCATCTGATGTTGACAGCCTTATTGATGTTTGCAAAAACATTCCTGATACGACAGTGCTGATTTTTGCGATGCCTACACTGGCGCCACCACAAAAGATTACTAAAAAATACAAGAAGCTTCGTGATTTCGTGGAGAAAAATGGAACCGTGGCTGAGCTAAATAAGCGAAGCGAGGTGTCACTCGAAAAAACTGTGTGCAAGTGGGCGAACGATTGTGGCAGCAAGATAAGTCCGGTTGTTGCAAGCAAACTTATCACTTATTGTGGCAACGATCTGCGAGTGCTTCATAACGAGGTGGATAAGCTCTCAGCTTATGCCACAGAAAGTGAAATCACTGTTGAGATGATAGAACTTTTGGTTGCAAAAAACCTTCAAGGCAGGATATACGACCTGTTCGATTTTGTGATAGCACAGGATTTTGATAAAGCTATGAAAACAATAGATGTTTTGTTTTATCAGCGAGAAGAACCTGTGTCTATTGTCATAGCACTTGCTAATGCGTATGTCGATATGTACAGAGCACGTATCGCACTTGAAAGTGCCGTGTCGATGAAAGTGCTCGCTAACGAGCTTAATTATAAAAACAGAGCGTGGGTTCTTGACAAAATGGCTCGCCAGTCTAAGCGTATTTCAACTGTAGCTTTGCGCAAGAGCATTGATGCTGTTCTGGAACTCAACGAGCGACTCGTCAGCGTTACGGTCAACCCTCGAGTGGAGATAGAAAAACTCATCTCACGTTTGGTACTTATTGCACGAGGCGACAATGATGTGTGAGCAAGAGAAATTGAGCCTCAAAGAGGCTATCATTGTAGAGGGCAAATACGACAAAATACAGTTGCAAACAGTTGTCAAATCGCCTATAATAACGTTGAATGGATTTCGTGTTTTTAAAGACAAAGAAGCCCAGTCGCTTATACGCAGTATTGCTGAAAGTCGTGGGATACTTGTTATGACAGATGTTGATTCTGCTGGCTTTGTTTTGCGTAATTTCATCAATGGTATCGCTGACAAATCTAAGATAAAGCACTGTTATATTCCAACTGTTTTTGGCAAAGAAAAGCGAAAAGCCGAGTTTTCCAAAGAAGGCAAAATTGGCGTTGAGGGTATAGATAGAGCAGAACTGGTCAATGCTATAAAAAGTAGCGGTGCTACCATCAACGGCACAGCAAAAACAGTTGTCGAAAAAGAAATCACAAAGCTTGATTTTTACGAATTCGGACTTTGTGGCAAGGACGAGTCATCATATCTTAGAAAAGCTTTACTTACTCATCTTGGGCTACCGATATATATGTCCACAAACGCTATGATAAGTGCGATGAATTGTTTATATACTTACGATGAATTTAATATTATATTAAATAAATTTTTTAATAATACGGAGGTACAAAATGAATCTTAAAGGAACAAAAACAGAAGCTAACTTAAAAGCAGCTTTTGCAGGAGAGAGCGAAGCTAGAAACAAGTACACTTACTTTGCTTCAAAAGCTAGAAAAGAGGGCTATAATCAGATCGCAGATCTTTTCTTAGCAACTGCTGAAAATGAGAAAGAACATGCAAAACTCTGGTTCAAGCTTTTAGAAGGTATCGGCGATACTATGCAGAACTTAGAAGCTGCAGCAGAAGGCGAAAACTACGAGTGGACAGATATGTACGCTACATTTGCAAAAGAGGCTAGAGAAGAAGGCTTCGAGACTATTGCTCAGCAGTTTGAGGGCGTTGCAAAAATCGAGAAAGAGCACGAAGAACGTTACAGAAAGCTTTTAGCTAACGTGAAGAACGGCGAAGTTTTCAAGAAGGGTTCTGTAGTTATCTGGGAGTGTGGCAACTGTGGTCACATCGTTGTTGGTACAGAAGCTCCTGAGGTTTGTGCGGTATGCGCTCATCCAAAGGCTTATTTCAGAATCAAAGCTGAAAATTACTAATACCCCAAAAGTAAAATAATAACACCCCGATTGGTGCAAACTAATCGGGGTGATTTTTATGAAAAAAACTATAGGATACAAAGTGTGCGAAAATCTATGCTTGTTTCTATTCGGTGGTTTTACTTATGGCTTTTTAGAGATATTGTGGCGACGCAGGACACATATTTCGATGGTGATTACAGGAGGTTTGTGCCTGGTGCTTTTGTATCACATATTCAAAAAGTTCAAAGATAAAACCTTGCTTATAAAGTGCATCATCGGAAGCGCACTCATCACGACACTCGAATTTTTGTGCGGGTGTATTGTGAATTTGTGGTTGAAGCTGAAAGTCTGGGATTATTCAAATCTGAAATTCAACCTATTGGGCCAGATATGTGTGCTTTACAGCGTGCTCTGGGGGTTTCTTACTATTCCGATAAGCTTTGTTTGTTCAAAGGTTTCTAATCTCAAGCTTCGTCGATTTTCGAAACAAAAGCAGAAAGAATCCTGTTGTTCTTAACACGCTTTACGGTCATTTGAATGTTGTTGTACTTGATGCTCTGGTTCACGGTTGGGATAGTGCCGAGCTGTTCAACGATGAAACCACCGACCGAAATGCTCTCGATATCATCATCGTCATTTATCTCAAAAATCTCGAAAAGGTCTGACAGGTCCATGTCACCGCTGACAATATATCTACCGTCCTTGAGTTTTGTGAAAGTGCGTTCTTCTTCTTCGTCTTCGTCCCATATTTCGCCGACAATTTCTTCGAGCAGATCTTCCATTGTGACAATGCCGAGCATACCACCGTATTCGTCGGTGACTATAGCGATGTGAAGACGCTTTTCTTTGAAATCGGCGAGAATATCGGATAGCTTTCTTGATTTGTATATGAAGTGTGCCGGAGTAACGAGCTCTTTGATTTCAGGAGGTTTACCTTCGCTTAGTACTTCGAGATAATCTCGTGTTTGCAGTATTCCGATGATGTTGTCAATGTTATCTTCATAAACAGGGATTCTGGAGTATCTTTCTTTTATGATGGTGTCATAGATGGTTTTATCGTCGTCTTGAGCGTCGATGAATACAACGTCAACTCTAGGTGTGAGTATTTCAAGAGCTGTTTTTTCATCAAATTCAAGTGCTGATTGTACCATCTCGCTTTCCTGTTCTTCGAGTATGCCTTCTTCTTCGATAGATTCGATGATGTACTTCAACTCGTCTTCAGTGACCGATGGGTTATCTTTTTTTATGTTAGCCAGCTTCATAACAAAAGATTTAATTCCCAAAAAGAAATAAACTAGCGGAGTCAGCACAAATGTCATTCCTTTTAAAACTCCGGCTGTATAAAGCACAATGGAGTCGCTTGCTTCTTTGCCAAAGCATTTTGGAATAACTTCACCGAAAGTGAGAACGAGCAGAGTGGTAGCTCCTGTAGCTATCGCAGCACCGTAGTTTTGAAAAATACTCATACACAACACAGTAGCGATTGATGAGCAGCCCAAGTTTACTATGTTGTTGCCGATGAGAATAGCAGTCAGAACTCTATCAAAGTTATCGCATACCCATAAAGCGGTGACAGCTTTTTTGCTACCGTTATCAGCGTTGCTTTTGAGTCTTATTTTGTTTGCGCAGGAAAATGCTGTTTCAACACACGAAAAAAACGCAGACAACATAACCAGCACAGCTATTATAATTCCATAAACGAAATTTGGATTCACTTTAAATCCTCCAATATTGTTTTTATGTTTATTAGCATACTACATTGTAATAAAAATAAAATTATAATATAGAAATAATGCAGAAAATTACTTATTTTTCTTGAAGATAACACCAAATGATGTTATAATGTAACAAGTTATATACATTATTTTGTGTTTTTTGGATATGCTACCCTAAGAGGTGCATTTTTTATGAGTATTGATTATATAAAAAACACGAAATCGGAATTTCAAAACGATGATATCCCTAATGAACCTGATCTGACTGAACAGTTCACTGCTGATAACTATCACGAGCGTATCGGAAACATCGGGTCTGTTATCACACGCAGGGGAGATTCGGTTATTTATTGCCTCACTATTATTGGCCAGATTGAAGGACACTATATCCTTCCGTCTTCAAACAAGACCACGAAGTATGAGCACGTCATACCTCAGCTTGTAGCTATTGACGAAGATGACCGCATTGATGGGTTGCTTATTTTGCTTAATACTGCCGGTGGTGATGTTGAAGCAGGTCTTGCTATCGCTGAACTCATCAGCGGAATGAAAAAACCGTCTGTTTCTATCGTCTTGGGTGGGGGACATTCTATCGGCATACCGCTGGCTGTGGCTTCACGCAAGTGCTATATAGCCAAAAGTGCTTCTATGACTGTACATCCTGTACGTACTACTGGGCTGACTGTTGGCGCACCGCAGACTTTTGAGTACTTTCGACGTATGCAGGACAGGATAACCACCTTTGTGAGTGAGAATTCGAATATCAGCAAAGAGCGATACACCGAACTTGTCTTGAACACCGGTGAGTTGGTTACTGATATCGGAACGATATTGGAAGGACAGGAAGCTGTTGATGAAGGTTTGGTCGATGAAGTCGGAACTTTGAGCGATGCAACCGATTGTCTTTATAGTATGATTGAGGATATCAAAGCTTCTCAGAACGCAGAAAATAATTCTGAATTAGAAAAATAACAACACATAATCCGCCTTTTTTGGCGTTACATAATGGAGGATAATATGAGTGTTTTTGATGCTATTGTTCAAGGTGTAGTACAAGGTCTTACCGAGTTTTTACCCGTATCAAGCTCAGGCCATCTTGCGATTACTCAGCACGTTATGGGTGTCACAGAAAACAACCTGTTTTTCAATGTTATGCTACATATTGGCACGCTCGTCGCAGTGGTTGCTTTTTATTACAAGCTTATATGGAGACTTATCAAAGAGTTCTTTGCTATTGTCAAAGATATTTTCACGAAAAAGTTTTCTTTCAAAGATATGAACCATGACCGTAAGATGATTTTTATGCTCATCGTTGCTCTTTTACCACTTTTCCTGTTGTTTGCACCGATTCCGGGCACAAATATGAAGGTGAAAGACTTTGCAGATATGATCTCTGGTGGTGAGCAGTATTTTATCATAGTGGGCATGTCTCTTTTAGCAACCTCTATTTTGCTTGCACTCGGAAACGTGTTCAATAATAGACAGAAAAAACATGAAGAAGCAAAAGGCGTTTTGAGTGAACAAGGTGCAGGTAAGCAGTCGCTCAATGTAGTTGATGCTATTGTTGTTGGTCTTACACAGTGTTGTGCGGCAGTGTTCCCGGGTTTGTCCAGAAGTGGCTCTACTCTGGCTGCTGGACAGATGAGAGGGGTGAATCGCCAGACAGCGCTTGATTTCACTTTTATTCTTGCTATTCCATCTATTTTAGCAGCAGCGGTGCTCGAGCTTTCTGACGCACTTTCTGCTCCTGAAGGAATCGGTATTTCTATATCAGCTATCATAGCAGGCATGATAGCATCTGCTGTTGTCGGCTATTTGTCTATAGTACTTTTCAAATGGTTGCTCAAAACAAACAAGATGATCGTGTTCATTGTTTACACAGCTATTGTCGGTCTTGCTGTTGTTATTGTCAGCATTGTTGAGATGAATGTAGGTCATAATATTTTTATATAATTCTATATAGGAATAATAAGTAATTCTAATTAAGAAATAAAACTTTTCAGAATATTTCTAATTTAGAATTAAATACAGCGTAATAGTTCTAAATTGGAAAAAAGAGGAGTGAAAAGCTTGGCTACAAAGAAACCTACAAAAAAGCCAGTATCTAAAGCTCAATCAAAAAAATCTAACACAAAAGGGAGAACGAGTAAACAGCAAGAGCCACAACGCTCTGGTTTAAATCCACAGGTTAAGGCCATCTTACTTTGTGCTGCTTCTGTCATATTATTTGCTCTGCTTTTTATAAAAGGCGATAATTTGTGGCTTGGCATCCGTAACTTTATGTTTGGCTTATTTGGTTTTTGTTTTGCACTTGTACCGATTGTATTTTTATATATGGGTATTATGACCGCAAAAGAAAAGCAGATGTCACACAAAGGTTGGAAGGTCGCTTTGTCAGTGCTTATTGTGCTGTTTTCGTGTACTTTGATTTATCTGTGCGGTAACATCGATTACAACGAGGGCAGAACGTACATACAAGCACTTTCTGATTCTTATAAAGGCTCTGTTGAATCCGTGAGTATGTGTGGTTTATTCGGAGCGTTACTGGGATATCCTTTCAGAGCATGGTTTACTAATGCTCCTGCCATAATAATAGTTATCGTTGCCCTTATTGTTATGTTGATGTTGCTCACTGGTGTATCACTTGTTGATGTTGCAAATGCAGCGCACAAGCAGTATGACCGCTATTCACAGCGCAGGGAAGAGCGTCGTGCACGAATGGCTCAGAGGGTTGATGTCAGTGATATAGATGACGATGAAGTCGAAGTTGTTGACTACCATACAAAGAACCATTCTCGTACACGCATAGATATTCCGCTTGATGATAAAGTGAAAAGAAAAAGAAAAGTTACTGTTGCTGAAACTGAAACTGATCAGGATCAACAGATTATCGATATTATTAAGAATGCGAATTCTGGAATTACATCACCAGAAGCGGATGAAGCCTC
Source organism: Ruminococcus sp. (assembly GCA_045539655.1). GTDB lineage: Bacteria > Bacillota > Clostridia > Oscillospirales > Acutalibacteraceae > Ruminococcoides. Next base: position 164,368 of record JAZQFT010000036.1, read on the forward strand.
TTTGATCGCTGAGAAAATTTCTCGCAGGAAAAACACATCAGTGTTGTCAGACGGTGCAAAGCAGGCTGACCCGCAGACTGTTCCTGTTGATCTGGAAAAAGAAACCGATGCTATCGAAAAGCAGGTTTCAAAAACAAAAACGAAGTCAGAAACAGAGAAAAAACGATATGTTTTCCCTCCTGTGAAGCTTCTTGACCCAGCTGTTGATTCAGAAGGTTCTTCGGCTATGCTTGAGTTGCAGAATAACGCTACAAAGCTCATCGAAACTCTGAAGAGCTTTGGCGTCAACGCTACTATCACAAATATCTGCCGTGGACCATCTGTTACTCGTTACGAGCTTCAACCAGCCGCAGGCGTGAAAATCAGCAAGATCACTAACCTGTCTGATGATATCGCACTCAATTTGGCTGCAAAAGGTGTCCGTATAGAGGCACCTATCCCGGGCAAAGCGGCTATCGGTATCGAGGTCCCTAACAAGGTTACTTCCATGGTATCTCTTCGTGAGTTGATTGACTCAAACGAGTTTAGAAACAGCGAAAGCAAGCTTTCTTGCGTTTTAGGTCGAGATATCAGTGGCGAGATAGTGCTCACCGATCTGGCAAAAATGCCTCACTTGCTTATTGCAGGTACCACTGGTTCAGGTAAGTCAGTGTGTGTGAATTCGCTTTTGATGAGCATATTATTCAAAGCTACACCTGACGAAGTAAAGATTCTTCTCATTGACCCTAAGATGGTCGAGTTTTCAAAATATAAAGGTATTCCACACCTGCTCGTTCCTGTTGTATCAGATGCCAAAAAGGCCGCTGGTGCACTCAACTGGGCTGTATCAGAAATGCTCAACCGATATAAGCTCTTCTCGGAATACGACTGCAAAGACATTGGTTCTTATAACAGGCTTATTGAGAAAAATCTCGAGTACATAGCACAAAATACTACAGAAGATAGTGAAGAAGAGGTATGTATGGAAGTCGCTGGACTTCCTGTCGCAAAAGAAAAGCTGCCTCAGATTGTTATCGCTATCGACGAGCTCGCTGACCTTATGATGGCAGCTCCGAGTGAAGTCGAAGATTCTATTTGTCGACTTGCACAGATGGCTCGTGCAGCTGGTATGCACCTCATTATTGCGACACAGCGTCCTACCGTTAATGTTATCACTGGTCTTATCAAAGCTAACGTTCCGTCACGTATTGCTCTGAAGGTAAGCTCAAACATTGATTCACGTACTATCATTGATGCGAGCGGTGCGGAAAAGCTCATCGGACGTGGCGATATGTTGTACTCACCTGTTGGCGCATCTCAGCCGGTGCGAGTTCAGGGCTGTTTCTCAAAAGACGAAGAGATTGAACGTGTTACAGCATATATCAAGAAGTCACACGACGCACAGTACAACGCTGAAGTCGAAGAACGTATCCGCAAAATCGCCGCTGAGGAGCTCGGTAAAGGCGCCAAGGACCCACCTAGCACATCAGCTGGAGCCCCTGATGTTGATTCACTCATGGAAGAAGCAATCAAAGTAGTCATCGAAGCCGGACAAGCTTCCACATCACTTCTACAGCGCCGACTCAAAGTTGGATATGCCCGTGCAGGCCGTATGATAGATGATATGGAGCAGATGGGCATTGTCGGCCCACACCAGGGCTCTAAAGCAAGAGATGTATTAATGACATACAACGAATGGCTTGAGCGTAACCATGTGCTCGATGTAGATACAAGTGATGAATATAATTCCGAAGAAGAATTCTAAAATAGAAATAAAGCTGGTGATATAATTCTATAATAGAATTCTAATTCAGAAAAATAAATCTTATTATTAAGAATATAATTCTAAAATAGAATTCTGTATTAGAAAAAAGAGGTTCGATATGGCTTTTTTACCTATCTCAATTGAAGATGTAAAGATGCGTGGATGGGATAATGTCGACTTTGTGTTTATCACTGGTGATAGCTATGTTGACCACCCTTCCTTTGGTGTGTCTATTATTTCACGAGTTCTTGAAGATAGGGGATACAAGGTTGCTATCTTATCTCAGCCTGACTGTACAAATGACGATGATTTTTTGCAGTTTGGCACACCTCGACTTGGTTTTATGATAACATCCGGTAATATCGACAGCATGGTGGCGCACTACACAGTTGCAAAAAAGCGTAGAAAAACAGATGCATACACTGCAGGTGGTGTAATGGGAAAACGCCCTGACAGAGCCGCTATTGTATATTCAAATATTGTGCGAAGACTCTTTCCTGATTCTGTGATTATCCTTGGGGGACTTGAAGCTAGCCTTCGTCGCTTTGCACACTATGACTACTGGGACGATACCGTCCGCCATTCAATCCTCTTTGATTCAAAAGCTGACATTATCATCTATGGTATGGGTGAAAATCAGACCATTGAGATTGCAAATCGACTCAATGATGGTTATACAGTGGAGGCGCTGCGTGATATCCGTGGAATATGTTATGCTGTGAAGACTCAGGACTATTCGCCTATGAGTGTTACAGAGCTGCCTACTTTTGAACGTGTTTCTTCGAATAAAGTTGATTATGCTGTTGCTACTCGTAAGGAACTTGATGAGTATGATGCCGTCCGTGGCAAAACGATGATTCAGCGTGATGGCAATATGATACTTGTTCAGACTCCGCCGATGCCACCGCTCACAACCGAAGAACTTGACTATGTCTACTCTCTACCATATGAGCGTACATATCATCCGATATATGAAGATTTGGGTGGCGTACCGGGCATACTTGAGGTTGAGTTTTCTATCACACACAACCGTGGCTGTTTTGGCGGATGCAACTTCTGTGCTATTGCTTTCCATCAGGGAAGAGCGGTCACAGTTCGTAGCAAAGAAAGCGTATTACAAGAAGCAAAAAAGCTCGTCGCATCTCCTAACTTCAAAGGCTATATACACGATGTCGGTGGACCTACTGCTAATTTCCGTTTGCCATCGTGCGAGCTGCAGAAAGAAGCAGGACTTTGCAAAGGCAAAAAATGTTTGGCCCCAACACCATGCAAAAATCTGCAGGTCTCTCACGACGAATACATTGACATCTTGCGTTCTTTGCGAAAACTAGATGGCGTGAAAAAGGTTTTCATACGCTCTGGTATCCGTTTTGATTATCTGCTCGAAGACGAGTCCGATGAGTTTTTCAGAGAGCTAGTTGAGCATCACATCAGCGGTCAGCTGAAGGTGGCACCTGAGCATTGTTCAGACATAGTGTTGGACAAGATGGGTAAACCGCACATAGAGGTGTATAAGCGTTTTCAGGATGAGTTTTATAAAAAGACTCAAAGAGTTAAAAAAGAACAGTATCTTGTACCTTACCTTATGAGCTCACACCCGGGTTCAACGCTCAAAGAAGCAGTTGAACTTTCGTTGTACTTAAAGCGAGAGAAAATTCATCCTGAGCAGGTGCAGGATTTTTACCCGACACCGGGTACTGTGTCAACCTGTATGTACTACACGGGTCTTGATCCGTACACACTCAAAGAAGTCTATGTAGCTAAATCTCCGCACGAAAAAGCGCTCCAGCGTGCATTGCTCCAATATTTCAAACCACAGAACAAAGAGCTTGTAGTAGAAGCGCTGATTAAAGCTGGACGACGAGATTTGATCGGTACAGGTAAGCACTGTTTGGTTAACGCTACTATCCCAAAACAAGCTGAAAAAAATAAACAAAAATCTAAAAACTCCAAAAAAGTCAAGCCGAATTACAAGAAAAAACAAAAAGTTCGTTCTAAAAACAGATGAAAACTTGACCAAAAACGAGTTTATATATATACTTTTATCATATAAAAAAGAGAGGAATTTTGAAAATGGGAGTTTATGAAGAACTCGTAGCCCGTGGACTTATCGCACAGGTTACAGATGAAAAAGAAATCAGAGAGCTGGTCAACAGCGGTAAAGCAGTATTTTATATTGGTTTTGATCCGACTGCTGATAGCTTGCACGTAGGTCACTTTATGGCACTCTGTCTTATGAAGCGTCTGCAGATGGCTGGCAACAAACCTATCGCACTCATTGGTGGTGGTACTGCTATGATCGGCGACCCAAGCGGTCGTACAGATATGCGCCAGATGATGACAACTGAAACTATCGCTCACAACGTTGAGTGCTTCAAAAAGCAAATGAGCCGTTTTATTGATTTTTCTGATGATAAGGCTCTGCTTGTTAATAACGCAGACTGGCTTTTAGACCTCAATTATGTTGATGTGCTTAGAGAAGTCGGTGCATGTTTTTCAGTAAACCGTATGCTCACAGCAGAATGCTACAAACAGCGTATGGAAAAAGGTTTGTCTTTCCTTGAATTTAACTATATGATAATGCAGTCATACGACTTCTACGCATTGTATCGTGAGTATGGTTGTAATATGCAGTTCGGCGGTGATGACCAGTGGTCAAATATGCTTGGTGGTACCGAGCTCATTCGTAGAAAGCTGGGCAAAGATGCTTACGCTATGACCATCAACCTTCTGTTGAACTCTGAAGGTAAGAAGATGGGCAAGACCCAGTCAGGCGCAGTTTGGCTTTCAGCTGAAAAGACCTCTCCTTTTGATTTCTTCCAGTACTGGAGAAATGTTGATGACTCTGACGTTGTAAAATGTCTGAAGATGCTCACTTTCTTGCCTCTTGAAGAAATCGAAGAGCTCGCAAAACTCGAAGGCAGCGAAATCAACAAAGCTAAAGAGATTCTCGCTTTCGAACTTACAAAGCTTATCCACGGAGAAGAAGAGGCTCAAAAAGCTCTCGAAGGCGCACGTGCACTTTTCTCAAAAGGTGTTGATACTGACAATATGCCTACTACACAGCTTAGCGATGCTGACTTTACTGATGACAGCATTTCAGTGCTCGATTTACTCATCAAGTGTTCGCTCATCAGCTCAAAGGGTGAGGGCAAACGTCTTATCCAGCAGGGTGGCGTATCTGTTGACGATTCCAAAGTTACTGATATGTTTGCTGCTATTCCAAAAGCACAGTTTGCAGAAAAAGGCTATGTGATTATCAAAAAGGGCAAAAAAGTACACCACAAAGCTACTATTTAAAAAATATACAGGGGGATATTATGAAAAAGTTTTTCTCAGAATTCAAAGAGTTTATAATGAGAGGCAATGTTGTTGATTTAGCAGTAGCTGTAATCGTAGGCGGAGCTTTTCAGGCTATCGTTAATTCTCTTATCAATGATCTTGTAATGCCTTTCATTGGACTTATTACAGGTGGAGTCAACTTTGCTGACCAGTTCATCGTGCTCAAGGTACCTGAAGGAGTTGACCTTGCTACAGTCGAAGCTGCAAAAACAGCAGCTGATGCTACAGCACTAGGTGCTACAGTATGGGCTTACGGTGCTTTTATCACAGCAGTTATCAACTTCATTGTTATGGCTTTTGTGATATTCTTACTCGTTAAGTTGATCAACAAGGTTCAGTCAATCGGCAAAAAGGAAGAAGAGGTAGCAGAAGAAGTAACTACAAAAGATTGTCCGTTCTGTTGTAGCGAAATCGATATCAATGCTACTCGTTGTCCACACTGTACTTCAGAGCTCCCAACAGAGACTGAATAAGATAAATAATAACTCGATTTATACATAACAAAACCGCCTGTATAATAACAGGCGGTTTTGTGATATAATAAGAAAAAGCAGAAGCAACGCTTCTGCTTTTTTCTTTGATATGGGGGACAAGCCCACATCAAAATGCTTAAGACAAATATATAAATTTAGTTGTTATCAAAAATATTTTTTAGAAGTAGTTTTCTTTCCGTGCTTTTTCTTTTCCACTGCGTGAACAATAGCGAATGTAATACTCATTACTATTATCATCACAGCAAGCCAGAAAATAAACTGGAAGTTGTTGCCGTTAGCATCAGATTCAAATCCTATTGAATTTGAGATGCCGGCAAGAGCTTTTTCAGAGAGCTTGTTTGTTTCAACAGCAACCTCTGTAGCTACAGCTTCTTCAGTAGCCTTTTCAACAGCAGGCTTAGCGTTAAGTGCTGATTCAGGAAGCTCAGATTCTACAACCTCGAGCTCTTCAGTCTCTTCATCTTCAACAGGATTTTCTACAGCAAGGTTAGAGAAGAGCATCTGCAGAGTGAATTCATCTGCGACACCGCTCTGAGTGATGCCGTTAGCACCCTGGAAGCTTTTGATAGCTTCTTCTGTCATTGTGCCGAATGAACCATCAGCAACTCCGTCATAATATGAAAGTGAACTCAAACGTTCCTGAATTTTGACGATTTCTTCGTGGAAGTCACCCTTTGAGAAAGATGAAGGAGTTTCGTCCTTTTCTTCTTCCTTTTCATCTTCGTCATTTTCAGCAGCGGTCTGTGCTACTTCTTCATCATCTTTTTTGTTTTCAACCTCAAGCTTTGGTTCTTCATAAGCAGGGGCATCGTCAGCATAAAGATAGTCAACATCGCTGCCTGCGATACCGTCTACATAAAGACCGCAAACTTCCTGGAAAAGCATGAACGCTTCTTCTGTGCCATCACCAAAGTGACCGTCGATAGGGCCTGAGTAGTATCCAAGCTCAGAAAGACGTTCCTGAAGCTTTTCTACCTTTTCGCCACTAGAACCCTTCTTCAAAGAGTCGCTCTTTGTAGCAGTTGAGTTGGAAGTGTTTGAAGAGCTTGATGTATCTTCAGATACTTCGCCGTTTGAGCTGCATTTACCACTTGAAGAGAAAGTATATGAAACACCGTCGATAGTCTTAGTAGTGTTTGCAAGATACTGACCGTTTTCGTAGTAATACTTATCCCCGTTAAATTTAACCCAACCGTTAGTAGGGTAGGAAACGCCCGGAACCTTAAAGTATGTTGTCCAGCCGTGTGAATAAACAGATTCATAACAAACACCGTACTGTGAACCACGAGCGTCAACAGCCATCTCGTTGCCTACATATACGCCTACGTGACCAGGCTGCCAAAGACCAAGTCCGTGGATACGAGGTACGCCACCAGATACAGAACCGGTGTAGCTTGAGTTGTTAAGCTGTGCGTTACCGGTACGCTGACCGCCTGCATATGAATATATAAGACCTGAACAGTCAACAGCACCCGGTGTAGCACCACCATAAACATAACTCCAACCTGAGTAATATGCATTGAGTGCCCATTCAGCAAGACCAGCGCCAGTACCGCTTGCAGAAGAAGATACAGTACTCATAACGCAAATGCATGCGAGTAACGCTATTATAATTGTAATAGATAAAATTCTTTTGATCGATTTCATTATAAAGTAAACCTCCATGTTCAAAACGCATCTATGATTGGTGCGAGAACGTGTTGAAACTAAATTTGACTTGAATAACTTGGTAACAAATTTGTCATTATTATATCAAAGAATTATTTTCAGTTCAACCTTTTTGGGTGAAATATTGTGAAAACGCTATAAAAATTCAATATTTATTCATAATTGTGTACAAAAAGTACAAAAAATGTTCACATTTCGACCGGTTACAGCTTGTAACTATTTATTTTCACAAAAGAAAAATACGACAAGTGAGATAATAAATGACCATAGTTTTAGTGTCAAATTAGAATTTCATAAAAGAAAAATAACATAGTTTTATTGCTATAAAAGAAAAAAGCTTCTCCTGTATAGAAGAAGCTTTTCTTTTTTGTAAAACTAAGATTATTCGAAAAAACGTCGTAGCTGAAGTCCATCTTTAAATTCGAACAGCTTTTCAAACAATTTTGAAAAAGCACCTATAGTGAATCCGTTAATAAGTGCACATATAATTGTGCCGAGTTTCACTCCTTCAAATTGCCACATACCAAAGAAAGCAAAACTCATCACTATTGCAATCAGACAACTGCTACAATCATATATTGTTTTGAAACGGTTAATGTTAATACTTAGCATAGAGGAGACTTCTTTTACAAACAGCTCATAAACTTCCGGTGATACATATGTGTGGAATAGTAGCGATACACCAATAGCACATCCCAGTAGCCCAAGTATATATAGCACTATTCTCATCATAAGTGATTCACTTGGTATAAATGATACAATAGCCATCATGAAGTCAAGAATAAATCCATAAAGCACAGCTGTAACGAAAGAAAAGAGGTACGATGTCTTAAATTTTCTGAGCACAATGATCATTATTATAAGCAGAACTGCTTGTAACGTGTATTCAGCCATACCAAAAGAAAAGAACGAAAGATATTGCGATACTTTAAGATGTAACAAATACGCAGGAGCAACGACCATTGATACCCCAAAGTCAGCTTTTTCCATCAGCGCTGCACTCAGCGCCAGCGACACAAGACCGATTATATATGACAATTCTGTGTAAAATATTCTTTTTTTCATGATAAACCCCTCAAAAAATAATAACAGCCCTGACGTTTGATATAGAAACGTCAAAAGCTGTTATGAATATATGTTGTATTTTTGGTTCTTGATAAAATCATCAAGAACTTCGTTTGGGATCTGCTTGCAGTTACGTATGATTTGCAGAGCCTCTTCCATTCTAGGTGGCCTGTGCTTCAAGTTGTGACAATCCGTTCCAATAAAACCAATGTGTCCCAGCTTAAACATCTTCAGTGCTTTACGTCTAGTACGTTTTGAGATAAAGAAGCTTGCGTTGACCTGTGTAGCTACACCGCTGTTGAATAAACGCTCAAGCGTTCCTTTTTTCTGATAGTCCATACATCTTTCAATGTGAGCTATAACGATGCGGATACCCGTATTGCCGTATAGTTCTTCGAGCTCTCTTATGGTGTATTCGCTCCACCTGGCCATCGGCATTTCAAGCAAAAGGAGGTTAGTCCCTTCTAGTGTAAGCGTCGACAGTTCCTCCATTTTACAAATACCCGGATAGTAGTACACTTCTGCACCGAGCATCAAATCGGGTAAATCTAGCTGTTTATTATCAATAGCGTTTTTAAGTGTTTTATAAGACTTGGTTCTTCTTTCTAAAAACATCTCAGGAGATTCGTCCATAGCTAGATAATGCGAAGTAAGCGCTACAGTGTTCGCACCTTGCTCTTTCAGCATTTTGAGCATAGCGATACTCTCTTCGACACTTTGTGCACCGTCATCAATCTCAGGCAGTATGTGTGAATGAAAATCCAACATAGACTAATCACCTCCAATATGGTTATCACTAGTATAATAACATAAAATAGAATTATTGCAAGAAAAACAGCAAAGTTGATACTGATTGCAAAACAAAAACCTGTCGGATTTCTCCGACAGGCTAAGTGTTATTTCAGATCGACAAAGCCATATGTTTCAAGAGTCTGAAAATATGTAGCCAGTCTTTCATATAGAGGATGAGCCTTTTCACCGAAATGTTCTTCAACCTGTTCACCGATTTGATGTATGTTTTTCTCGCCATCAATAAGTGGCCAGATGAAGCTACCAAATTCTTCAAGATGAATGTAGCTGATTTTAGGTTTTCTTATCAGCTTTTGAGCAATTTTGTTCATGATGCCTTTGTTTTCCATCTCTAAAGTAACGTTGCCATCATCGTCAGTAGAAAAGCCTAACCCTTCTTTATGAGAAGGAATTTTGTCAAGAAAATTCTCTTCAATTACCTTTTTCTTTCTCATGCTTTCTTATTCTTCTTCCATACTGTGAAACCACAGAAAGTGAGGATAATGATAGCGAAGAGTATAATAGAACCGATGTTCATTACAATATCAGAAATGCCGAGCATAGCACTGAGATTGATTGCTTCAGCGATAGTCTTTCCGTTAGCAAGTGGCAAGATAGCGAAGAGTGCAAGTAAAATACCTACCAGACCTTCACCCGCAATCATACCTGAACAGAAGAGAACACCGTCGTTGACGATCTTGTCTTTTTCTTCTTTAGCTTTCTTGAGTTTGTCGAAGATAAGACGGATGATACCACCGATCATAATACAAGCGTTGAGCTCGAATGGGAGATATACACCGATAGCAAATGGGAGTACAGGAATACCGATGAGCTCAATTACAACCGCAATGAAAGCGCCTGCGATGACAAGACCCCAAGGCATATCGCCGCCCATGATACCTTCAACGATAGTTTTCATAAGGTTAGCCTGTGGAGCGTTGAGGCCCTCAGGACCAAAGCCGTAAGCAGCGTTCAAGAGATAGAGTGTGCCGCCGATAGCAAGTGCAGCAGCACATACACCGATAACCTCACCGATTTGCTGTTTCTTAGGAGTAGCACCCAAGATGTAACCGGTCTTCAAGTCCTGTGATGTATCGCCTGCGATAGCACAGATGATACAGATGATAGCGCCGATTGAAATAGCGCTTACCATACCTGTAGCATCGTTCTGACCTGTAACAACAAGTACGAGTGTTGTGATAAGAAGTGTTGCGATAGCCATACCTGAAACAGGGTTGTTAGAGCTACCAACCAAGCCTACCATACGTGAAGAAACGGTAGCAAAGAAGAAACCAAATACTACGATGATCAAAGCACCAATGAGGTTGACCTTGATTGCTGGAATCAGCCATATTGCAAGAGTGAGAGCAACGATAGCTGCAATTACAACAACGATGTTGATTTCCTTAGAAGTACGGTCGTCTCCGCCTTTAGCTGTGCTTTTGAGACCTTTCATAGAGCCAACAAAAGCACTGCCGATTGTAGGAAGTGACTTGATCAGTGAAATGATACCGGCAGCAGCAAGAGCACCTGCACCAATATATTTGATGAAGCTTCCGTGTACAGCGCCTGCACCACCCTCAGCATAAGCTACAGCAGCGTCACCGCCACAAGTAACTAACAGAGGAATGATAACAAGCCATGAAAGTACAGAACCTGCGAACATATAAGATGAGATCTTTGGACCGCAGATGTAACCGACGCTCAGAAGTGCAGGATAAATCTGTGTGCTGACCTCAGTTTTGAAGCTATCTAGTTTCAGAGTCAATGTGCCTTTTACAGCCACAAGACCGTCGATGATGAACTTGAATAACGCAGCAAAGCCCATACCTGCGAACACAACGCCAGCGCCTGCACCGTTCTTTTCGCCAGCTAAAAGAACTTCTGCACAAGCAGTACCTTCCGGATAAGGAAGAGTGCCGTGTTCTTTTACGATGAGTGCATTTCTCAGAGGAATCATAAAGAATACACCGAGAAGACCACCAACTAAAGCGATAAGTGTGATTTCTAAAATGCTTGGGTTTTCGATGCCGTGTTTTCCTTCTTCAGCCCAGATGAAAAGAGCAGGAAGAGTGAAAATAGCACCGGCAGCGAGCGACTCACCGGCAGAACCGATAGTCTGTACGATGTTACTCTCAAGGATCGAGTTTCTGCGCATAATAACACGGATAACACCCATCGAGATAACAGCGGCTGGGATAGAAGCTGATACAGTAAGACCTACCTTTAATCCAAGGTAAGCGTTAGCTGCGCCGAACACAACTGAAAGGATAATACCTAAAATAACAGAAACAACTGTGATTTCAGGAGTGATCTTATCAGCCGGAACATACGGCCTAAAAGGTTTGTTTTTGTTGTCCATAATTTCTCCTTACTGACACTAAGACCCCTCAAAAGTCTTGTGACAAAATTTATTCGACTTATTTTATCATATTTTTATACAAAAAACAATAGAAGATTACTGCATTTTTGCTAAAATTTTCACAAGAGTTCCATAAATTCTCTGCGTAGATGTAATACTAAGCTTTTCGTTCACGGTATGTACATCGTGAATCGTCGGACCGATAGCTATACAATCAAAGCCATCTATTGCAGAAGCGAATATTCCGCATTCGAGACCTGCGTGTAACGCTTCGACCCTTGGTTCTTTGTCAAATTGTTCAATGTAAGTTTGTTTGTACAGTTCCCTGAGAGCAGAGTCTTCTCTGTATTCCCACGGTGGATAGTGTCCGAAGTTTTCCCACTTGAAAGAAAGATTGTCGTAGAAAGTCATCATTTTTTCTTCAAGTGTTCTCAGCGATACCTGTTTGTTGCTTCTCAGCCCATAGTGAATAGTGAGCGTATCGTTTTCGATTTTTAGGATACCTAAGTTGAGCGATGTCTCAACAAGGCCGTTTATGTTGGCACTCATTTCCAAAACTCCGTTAGGAGTGCAAGCCAGTGCACAGATGATCTTGTCAGAAAAACCTGCATCAATGACATCGAAAGTTCCTTTTTCGCCGACATTTACATCGATAGTCATATTTTTCTCTCTGTCAGAGTATTCGAGCTTGGTTAGCTCAAGGCTATCGTTGATTAAAGTGATACTTTCATCAATATCCTTCACACAAAGCTCAACACAGCACTTGACAGGGATAGCGTTAGCTTTATCGCCACCGCAGATGTTAATAAGTTCGAATTGAGCTTTGCGGTATAGGTTGTTCAGAAACTTTCCAGCTACAATGTTAGCGTTTGCTCTGCCTTTGTGTATTTCAACACCTGAGTGACCACCCGAAAGATTGTCGAATGTAATAGTGACCTTTGTACCTTCAGTCTTTGTAAAATTCAGTTTCTGTGATACTTTGAAGTCACTTCCGCCCGCACACGAAACGGTGATGCAGTCATCTTCTTCAGAATCGAGGTTTATCATACGCTTGGAACTCAGCACGCTCATATTAAGACCTTTTGCACCGTACATACCCGTTTCTTCATCTGTAGTAAAAACCGCTTCGATAGGAGGGTGGGCGATAGAGTCGCTGTCAAGTACAGCCAGCACCATTGCAACAGCGATACCATTGTCAGCACCGAGTGTTGTGCCTTTTGCTTTTATGAAGTCGCCATCGACATAGATTGAAAGACCGTCTTTGAGAAAATCAATATCACAGTCAGCTGTTTTCTGGCACACAATATCGAGATGTCCCTGAAGTATAACAGGCTCTGAGTTCTCGTATCCCTTGCTGCCATCTTTATAGATAACAACGTTTTTTTCAGCATCAGTATAGTATCTGAGACCGTGCGACTTTGCAAAATCAACACAGTACTGTGAAATGGCTTCCATATCACCCGAACCACGGTGAATAGCACTGATTTCTTCAAAGTAGTAAAAAACTTTTTCAGGGTTCAGAATTTCAAGTTTTGGCATAGTAACCTCCAAAATAAAAAACGGGCAAGCCCCAAGGCTCGCCCTAGATCAATAAAATTATATCAAAAATAATAAACATCTGTCAAATGGAAAATAGCGTATTATATCTTCAGTGGTGATGATGGTGATGACAGATTTCTTCTTTGTGTTCTACATGACAGTGCTCTTCTTCACAATACTCATCTTTTTCTTCAAATTCAAGCGTAGCGTGACATATCCCGTGTTCTTTTAGGACACTTTTGATTTTATCTTTAATTTGCCTGTCACAACTGTCTGCTACTATGTGCATCGTAGCGTAGTTGCTTTCACCATCCAGACTCCATATATGAATATGATGAACATCTTCCACGTTGTCTATATCAACGAGGTGTTTTTTTAGCTTTTCCATATCTATGTCGTCGGGAGCTTTCTCAAGAAACAGCCCAACAACTTTCTTCAAGTATTTAGCAGAGTTTATGAGAATGAACACAGCTACACCGATTGACATAATTGGGTCGATGATAGAAATGTCAGTGAACTTCATAACGATAGCACCTATCAGCACCACTACCCATCCGAGGATATCTTCAAGCATATGAAGATTGACCGCTTTTTGGTTGATGTTATCGCCGTCTTTAGTGAACCATGCTGCACAAAAATTCACAGCAACTCCGATGATTGCAAAAACTATCATTCCGTTGTAGTTTATTTCAACAGGGTTTATGATACGCAAAACACCATTATAGATGACTATTACAGAACTCAATAGAAGAATCAAAGTAGTTATTGCTCCACCTAAGACAGAATACCGTGCATATCCGTATGTATAAACTTTGTCAGGTTGCTTTTTGCTTTTTTTCTCCAAAAAGTACGACACACCGATGCTCAGCGCATCGCCGATATCGTGTACAGCGTCAGATATTATAGCGACACTTGATGTAGCTATCCCACCAACAAATTCAAATACAGAAAAAGCAAGATTCAGCATAAAAGCTACCAGTATGTTTTTCTCAGTTTTCATAACTCCTCCTTGGTTGACAAAAATGCTATTCAACAGTACAATAAATATAATAGCGAACATATTGTTCTGTATTATAATATGCATATATATAAATTTTCTCAACATATCTTTTTTGAAATTTATAAGATACTGAACAATTCTTCAAAAATGTATGGAGGCAATATGGACAGAAGACAAAGAAAAACACGAGAAGCGATTTTTTCAGCATTTACACAGTTGTTATCCGAAAAAAGTCTTAGTAAGATAACTGTCAGCGATATTATAGAACGTGCAGACATAGGTAGAGCAACATTTTATTCACATTTTGAGACAAAGGACTTTTTGCTCAAAGAGCTATGCGAAGAACTGTTTTGTCATATATTTGATTCAATGGGGGAGAACAGCACAGACCATAAACATATCTTCGAGTGTGATGCACCTCAGTCAGCGTTCTTACATCTTGTTGAACACATTCAAAAGAATGATAATCATATACTTGATTTGCTATCGTGCCAGAACAACGAGTTGTTTTTATCTTATTTTAAAACAGGACTGCTAAAGCTGATAAAAAAGGAGTACAAAACATTTGAAAGTTCTCGAACATCATCACTCCCAAAAGACTTCTGGGTCAATCATATAGCGTCCACCTTTGTTGAAACTATACGCTGGTGGATAGATAACAAGATGCAATATTCCGCTGAAAAGTTGACAGAATATTTCATGATAGCAATCAACGCACAGTAAGCTCGAGTTCGAATCTAAATATCAAACGAAAAAGAAAAGCACCAACCATAAAGGTTAGTGCTTTCTTTTTGGCGGAGGACAAGAGATTCGAACTCTCGCACCGGTTTCCCGGCCTACTCCCTTAGCAGGGGAGCCTCTTTGGCCACTTGAGTAATCCTCCGTATGCCAAAGTGTTTTGTAAAATATAAAAAAATGGCGGAGAGGAAGGGATTCGAACCCTTGGTCCCTCGCGGGATCACTAGTTTTCAAGACTAGCTCCTTAAACCACTCGGACACCTCTCCGTAAACTTGCAAATGAAATTCTATCACAACGAAAAATCGTTGTCAAGTGCTTTTTGCTTTAAAATCAGTAAAATATAGTAAATTTTCAAACCCGCATTGACTCAAAATAGATATTTTGTTATCATTCTTATATTACGTTTTGTGAGGTAATACAATGCTTGAAATTATTATCGAAACCTTACTTGATGCACTGAAGATGACTCCTGTTTTGTTTTTGGCATATCTGCTGATGGAGTATCTTGAGCTCAAAGCCGGAGAGCGACTAAACCGCTGTGTTGCAAGTGTTGGTTATGCCGGACCTGCACTCGGCTCACTTTTGGGAGCTGTACCGCAGTGTGGTTTTTCCGGTGCGATTGCTGGTTTTTATACTGCACATATTGTGACTCTAGGCACACTAATCGCAGTTTTTTTGTCAACTTCTGATGAAATGCTACCTATATTGTTATCATCAAATGTTGAGGGTAAAGTTATCCTGAAAATACTGTTTTTCAAGATACTCGGTGGTGCATTGTGTGGGTTTGTTATTGATATTGTTCTCCGCATTTTAAAGAAAAACCGTGATACTTCGTCTGAGCATATCCACGATTTTTGTGAGCAGGAAAATTGCGATTGTCACGAGAATATCTTTCTGTCAGCGTTGAAACACACTTTTAAGGTGATTGCACTTATTATTATTGTTTCTTTTGCACTCAATGTTATTTTTGAGTTTTTTGGTAACGAGTTTTTGTCCAGCCTGTTTATTGCTAAGCCGTTTGTATCAGAAGTTGTTGCTGGTGTAGTTGGTCTTATCCCAAACTGTTCTGTATCTGTTCTCATAACTAATTTGTTTGTTGAAGGAGTTATTACACCTTCAGCGATGATATCAGGCTTGATGACTAATGCAGGTGTTGGATTGCTCGTGCTTTTCAGACTGAACAAAAATGTAAAGGAAAATGTGCTCATTACCTTCGTTTTGCTCATAAGCGGAATATTGCTCGGCATACTAAGCGGAGCTCTGTGGAATCTTTTCTGAATTGATCCCCCATATAAGGGGGATTTTTTCTTGTGTTTTTCCTCTTTACTTTTACAGTTTTATGTGTTAAAATTTTAATGCACTAAATTATGAAACGGAGAGTTCAAAATGCCTAAGAAACTCAACGACGAATTCACTGACTATTTGTTTGACGCTATTGCGACACTTGAAACAAGAGAAGAGTGTGCTTTGTTTTTTAAAGATCTTTGCACTATTCCTGAGGTGAAATCTATGTCACAGCGTTTTGTTGTTGCAAAGATGCTCAAGGATAATATGGTCTACAGCGAGATTGTCGCAAAGACAGGTGCGTCCACAGCTACCATCAGCCGAGTCAACCGCTCTTTGAACTACGAGAACAGCGGTGGATATGATCTCGTTTTTGAAAGACTCGAAAATAAAAAGTGATGAGCTACTCGACAAATTACGGGTATAATTCTTTTTCGGAATATTATGATACCCTTATGCAAAATGTCGGCTATCCCGACAGAGCCCGTTATATTATTGATGTTTTCGCAAGGCTTGACCACGATATGGGGTTAAGCCTTGATTTAGCGTGCGGTACAGGTTCGCTCACTGTTGAGCTCAAGAAGCTCGGTGTTGATATTTATGGTGTTGATGCTTCGTATGAGATGCTTTCTCATGCCAGAGATAAGGCAGCTGATAATGATCTTGACATACTTTTCTTGTGTCAAAAAATGCAGTCGCTTGATTTGTATGGAACGATAGATACCTGTATTTGCACACTCGATAGCATCAACCATCTCACAAAAATTGAAGATGTACAAAAAACTTTTGACAAAGTATCTCTTTTTATGAACAAGGGTGGATACTTTCTCTTTGATGTCAACTCAGTGTATAAGCACACAGAGGTGCTTGCTGACAACACATTTGTCTATGATACAGATGATGTGTTTTGTGTGTGGCAAAATTCTTTGAAAGAAAATAACGCTGTAGATATTGAGCTCGACTTTTTTGAGCGTGAGGGTGACATATATTATAGAATGTCTGAAGAATTTTCTGAACGTGCCTATACTGATGAAGAATTGAGTGCAATGCTCGAAAAATCAGGATTTGAAGTTGTGAAACGTTTCGGCGATATGACTTTTGAAGGTCCAAAGCCTGATGAACAACGAATTATATATATAGCTAGAAAAAAGTAATATTTTTACGGAGATAATAATATGGATAAAATAATCAGATGTATTACATCGGACGGAGCGATCATGGCGTCGGCGATTGATTCTACAGATATTGTATATAAAGCCTCGCTGATACACCACACATCACCGGTTGCATCAGCAGCACTAGGCAGACTTCTGACAGCGACCTCTATGATGGGTGCAATGCTCAAGAGCAAAGATGCATCTATAAATCTGCGTGTAGCAGGCGATGGACCACTCGGAGTGGTTATCGCTGTAGCAGATTCATTTGGTAACGTTAAGGGCTATGTTTCTAACGCATCGTGTCCAAGCACTCATTATGAAAACGGAAAGCTCAATGTTGCAGAAGCAGTTGGAAAGAACGGCGTGCTTAACGTTATGCGTGATTTAGGCACAGGCGAGCCATACATTGGTCAGATTGAACTGGCTTCCGGTGAGATAGCTGAAGATATCGCTGCATACTATGCACAAAGCGAACAGATTCCTACTGTTTGTGCGCTCGGAGTGCTTATCGACAAAGATAGTGCTCAGGTGCTTCTTTCAGGAGGTTTGCTGATTCAACTCTTACCTGGTGCAGATGACAGTACTATAGAAAAGCTCGAGAAAAATATTTCCCAGCTTGATTCTGTGACAACAATGCTTGCAAAAGGGATGTCAACTCTTGATATGTGCAAAGAGGCGCTAAAAGGGTTCGAGGTCGAAGTGCTTGATGAATTTGAAGTCAAGTATGTTTGTGGTTGTTCTAAGGAAAAAATAGCTTCGCTTATTGAATCTATGCCAAAAGAAGAGATACAGCAAATGATTGATGAAGACCATGGGGCAAAGGCTGGTTGCCATTTTTGCAATAAGACATTTGAGTTCACTGAAGCTGAACTTAAAGCCATTCTTACAAAAAAATAAATTTTCTTAAAAAAAGTATTGACTTTTTGAAAGTTATATAGTAAGATAATAGGCGTCGCAAATAAGAGGCGAACGGTGTGGGAGCATAGCTCAGCTGGGAGAGCATCTGCCTTACAAGCAGAGGGTCACAGGTTCGAGCCCTGTTGTTCCCACCATCAATGGCCCGGTAGTTCAGTTGGTTAGAACGCTAGCCTGTCACGCTAGAGGTCGACGGTTCGAGCCCGTTCCGGGTCGCCATATTTGCCTCTGTAGCTCAGTCGGTAGAGCAGGGGACTGAAAATCCCCGTGTCGATGGTTCGATTCCGTCCGGAGGCACCAAATATTTGCGGATGTAGCTCATCTGGTAGAGCGCCACCTTGCCAAGGTGGAGGTAGCGGGTTCGTGCCCCGTCATCCGCTCCATGAAAAGCACTTAAAATATTTTAAGTGCTTTTGTATTAGGCGACATAGCCAAGTGGTAAGGCACGAGTCTGCAAAACTCTGATTCCCCAGTTCAAATCTGGGTGTCGCCTCCAAAAAAGAAAGCCAAGTCAATGACTTGGCTTTTTCTTTTTATATGCACGTTTATTCGTCTGACAAAGTTTCCAGTGGTTGATCGATATGAGTGCATGATATGCCTGTTTTATTATAGTAGCTAGAAGCTTCTTTTCCGTCTTCTGTGCAACAATACACAGTGTAAGTATAATTGTTTCCCGATGTAACGTTACTGTCGATATAGAAGTTTTGCTTAGTTGTGCCAATGCTTTTCCATTTTCCGTTTTCATCAACGAAAACTCTGTAGCATTTCGCACCGCTCACATTATCCCACGTGATTTTTATACCATCATTATGACTTGTGGCAGATGTGAGCTTAGGAACACTCAAGAAGGTGTTTTTATAGCCTTCTTTAATATATCCACTGATATATTTACCTTTGCTGTTTAAGCACCTGACGGTATATATATACTCAGTGTTTGATTTGACTGCGGTGTGGCTGAATGTAGTTTTCTTTGTATCTCCTAGCTTTTTCCACGCAGATCCGTTTTTGACAAAAACTCTGTATTTGTATGCTCCCTCAACCTTATTCCAGGTTATTTTGCTGCTTTCTGTGTAATTCTTGACATTTGTGATTTTAGGAGTAGCTATATATTTGTGTGTTGTACCGCTTTTGTTATAGTAGCTTGAGCTGTCGCTTGAATAACAACGCACAGTGTATGTGTAAGAATTGCCTGATTTTACATTTGTGTCAGTGAAAGCTGTTGATGTTGTAACGCCTAAGCTTTTCCAGGATCCTGATTTTTTTACATAAACCCTGTATTTGTCAGCAGAATTTACTTTCTTCCATTTGATTTTAATACCTTTTGTTTCGCTTGATGTTGATGTGATTTCAGGTACGTTCAAAAGTGTGTTTGAAAATCCAGCCTTATTATAGCTACTTACATAATTGTTGCCACTATCCAAACATCGCACAGTATATTTGTACTTGGTGCCGGGAGTCAGGTTTTTGTGAGTATATGAAGTCGAAAAAGTATCAGTCAGCTTTTTCCATGAAGAGCCTTTTTTGACAAAGAGTCTGTACTTGTATGCACCTTCAACTTTACCCCATGAGATTTTTGTGCTTTCGGTATAGTTTTTAAAGCTTGTTATTTTTGGAGTGCTGACACTGGATACGACTTTTCCGTCAACGATAGGTGGGGTACCGACTTTTATTGCAACATATAGTATATCTGAATTTGCAAAAGGAATGATTTTTGAAATAACGTTTGAATTTATCTTTTTGTTGTTGACAGTTCCGCAGTTAGAAGAATGCCACAACACATCGGTTTTTCCGTCACCCCAGTATATGCCCATGTGGTGATATCCACTTATTGTCAGCTCTGAACGATGATACATCCATATGATGTCGCCTTTTTCAAGATATCCTGATTGAAGCATAGCTTTTTTAGAAGAAAAGTAACGTCTTGATATGTTGTTTTGAACATAAAAATCATACCAACCCGTAACGTTAGGAATGAGTTTTGTGTTGCCTTTATTTTTCAAAGTCGGTTTGTACAGAGCGTGCCACACAAAACCTGTGCAGTTCATACCAGCAACACCTTTTGCATCCATTTTTCCGTAAGATTTTTTGCAGTCACCTTTTGGGTTTCTGTAGTCCCCCGACATATACGGAGTGCCCAAATAGTATTTGTCATTTTCGTGTGCCAACAGGTTATTTATATAGTCAGCAGGTTTCATCTTAAGAACCTGAGATATAGTTTTTCCTTTTACCTCTTTAGGCACAGAGAGCGCAGATGTTTTTATACATATCGTTGTGCTAAAAACAGATAAAAAAATAAGTATAGTAAGAAGAAACGAGATGCACCTTTTTATCAAAGAGCTTTGTGGGATATTGTTCATGTTTTACCTCGCTTTTGAAGTTGTTATATGAATAATTGTATTGCTAAAAATAGTAATAGTCAAATAAAAATTGTGGTTTATCCTTATAATAGGATAAAACTCTTGCATTTTATTATGATTTGTGTTAAAGTAACTCTTGCAAAGTGAATGCGGAGGCTTAGCACAGCTGGTTAGAGTATCTGCTTGACGTGCAGAGGGTCATTGGTTCGATTCCAATAGTCTCCACCATATAAATAAAAAGAGGATACCCACAGGGTGTCCTCTTTTGTTTACTTTGAAAAAGTGGTAGCGTTTGGAATCGAAGGCGACTGTACCAAACAAAATTTGGAACGAATTTTGTGAAGGTAAAAACAGTTCAGTGAACTGTTTTTAGGGAGAGCGCAAATGAAACATATTTTAAATACGATGGCAATAAACGTGGAAACTGTATCAGGGATAAAAACACAAATAGTCTCCACCATATAAATAAAAAGAGGATACCCACAGGGTGTCCTCTTTTTGTTTACTTTGAAAAAGTGGTAGCTATTTAATGTATAGCAACAATTTCCGTGTATGCAACCTATTTCATTATATCGTCATCAATCAGATGCAAGTCATAAGGCTTCAAATTTTCATCGAACAATATCTCATAACATTGTGCTGGAGTTTCGTTGTCATAGTCTGCTGTGTAGATATATTTTCCGTCAGAAAACATGGTTTTATAGCTCAAATCTTTTTGATACATAAGAATATGTTCTTCGCCACTGCGAGTATCGACACACATAATGTTGTCGTCGTAATCAATGTAGTACAGATAGTCGTCGTCACCTTGTACAGGGATTGCTTTTGAAGATGTTATACGAGAATCCTTGCCATTTGCTCTGGCTATATAGTAATCTGCAAAGCAAAAACCAACCTCATCATACGATTCGCCGATTTTGAATATTATGTAGTCTTCAGTAGCTTTTTCAGGCTGTTCCCATAATATATCTTCTTCTTTAAGCAAAGTGCTGCCATTTTCTTCTAAAGTATATATGATGCCGTCTTCTACATTTTTTGCGACTAGCGTTCTGTTGCCGAGTTTATACTCGATTTCATCTGCGTCAAATTCTTTCGATGTGTTAGCTTTATTGTAAGCATCGTCATCTGAATATCCTTTTTCTATGTATTCATTGTACAACTGTGAGTCAAAGGTATCCCTGTATTCGTGCAATATCTCGTTTTGTTTTCCACTTACACCATCTACTACTATTTCTTTGAAACAGTAATCAAAATTATTTATAGAGTAATAATTAAGAAGAACCATAATATCGGTCGATGTGTGTGTGGATAGTTCTAATTCGTTTAGTTTAGGTGCCTCATAAAAAAGTGTGGCTTCGTCGCTGTTATGAGGGATTTTATAAACTGCGTTGTCGCCTTTACTGTAGAAGAGTCCTGTGTCGTTTACCACAAAACTATAGTCGTAGCGTTGTGAGAATTTTGTTTTGATAAGTTGCTCTGATTCACCTTTTGGGGTGTATCGGTATATCCCGTCGTTTGGTATTTGGTAATAAAAATACCCGCCAGCACATTGCCCGGTAACCCCGAGTCCTGCGTTGCCCCAGTTAATGCTACCCAACAAATATGAAAAAGAACCGATAATGAGTGTAAATACAGCGGCGATACTTGTCCATTTTATGATTTTTCTGTTTCTGATAGCAGATATTCTTTTAGGCACGTCTTTTATATATTCGTCTTGAACATCACCGATTACATCCAGCAATTTTTCGGCATTTGTCATATCAACCCCTCCTTCTTGAGCTCATCTTTGAGCTTGTCTCTTGAGCGTTTCAGGGCTGATTTCACCTTGCTTTCGCTATAACCCAACTTTTGAGATATGTCTTTGATAGAGTACATATACCAGTATCGTGCTATGAAAATTTGCCTTTGCTCATTTTCTAAGCCTTTTACAAAACGTTGAACAAAATTCAATAGTACATCTCTTTCGATAGTTTCTTCAACAGAGTTATCTGATGCCAAGATCTCGCTCAATTCTTCGAGAGCTATGTCAGTTTGGGTACCACCACGCTTTTGGGTACTGTTATTACGAAAACGCTTGAGTGATATGTTCCTTGTCAGTTTTCCTAGATAAGTTTGGAGCACATTTGGCTTTTTGGGCGGCATCGTGTTCCACGCCCCGAGGTATGTGTCGCTGACACTTTCTTCACAGTCTTCTTTGATATGTAAAATGTTATACGCTATCGTGTATAGATATTTGCCGTATTTGTTCTTTGTGACAGATATAGCTTGTTCGTTTCTATCAAAATACAGTTTTATTATATTTTCATCAGTCATAGTACATCCTCCTATACTAAAACTACCGAAAACTCCTGTTTGGTTACATTATATCACGATATTTTTCTAATAATGTTATTAAATGGAAATTAAATTGAATAATATAAGTGTGCTATGTTTTTACATTGAAAATACATACTTGATATGGTAGTATTAACTTATCAAACTTGCAGATGAGGTGTTGGTATGCCAACAGATTATAACAAATACTTCGTATATGACAAAGAGATCGAAGAAAGAATTCGCAGGATATCATCAGAAGAGTTGGGTAAAAATAATGCCTCAAGTGACCTTGATAGCGAGGGGTTTGACTCTATTTTTACGCAAGCAGTAGAGACTGTTATAGAGTTTGGTCAGGCTTCTACATCGATAATACAAAGAGCGCTGAAAGTCGGCTATGCAAGAGCAGGCAGATTGATTGATGATATGGAGCAAGAAGGAATCGTAGGGCCTCATATGGGGCATCATCCAAGAAATGTTCTGATTACCTATGATGAATGGCTGAAACGTCGTGATAAGTATATCGAAAAACAGTCGTGTGATTCAAATAAAGATGGTGTTGTAAAAGATGATACCGCAGACGATAAAGCTTCAACTGATAGTGAGTATTTAACTCTTGAGGACTATTATCGTGACAAATTTGGTATAGAATCCGATTATTCCGATGACGGGTATTTTGTTAACAAACTTGACAACTATGTATTTGAGCACTCAAGCGGCAGCGAACAGACAAAGCTTGTGACTCAACTCGTCAGATATTCTTTGCCTGATACTTTAAAACTTTTATTGATAGATGACGGTAGTGAATTTAATGCATATAGAGGGATTCCTTCACTGTTGCTCCCCATAATATCAAATCATGAAAAAGTCGTCGGTGTACTTTCGTGGGTTTTGAGTGAAATGAAAAATAGATTAGTACAGTTTTCAGAATGTGGTTGTAAGGATATTGCCTCATACAATGAAACAGTAGCGGAAAATAAAATTCCACATATAGTTATTGTTATCAATGAAGTGTATGAAATTCTGGATATTCCTAACATTGATGATATTTTGATCCCGTTACTTCTCAATTCAAAGAGAACCGGTATATACCTCTATCTTTTTTCTCGCTTTTCTCTAAAAAATCTCTCTTTAGGGGTAAAAGCGGATTTGTTAAAGGTCGGATACAGTGAAGACCTGAATGCACTATTCATAAAAGATTTTGACGGTAATACTCAGAAGTCTCTTGAAGACATAGATAATATGTCCGGATTTGCTTTTGAGCGTTGGTGTGGAGAATTGTTAAAGCAAAATGGCTTTACAAAAATTATTGTGACACAATCCAGCGGGGACTATGGCGCTGATGTAGTAGCATACAAAGATGAAATTAAATATGCAATCCAGTGCAAAAAATACAGTGCGCCCGTCGGAGTGTCAGCGATACAGGAAGTAATAGCCAGTAAGTCAGTGTATGATTGTCACATTGCTTGCGTAATTACGAACAACACATTTACTCCGGCTGCGGTCGAGCTTGCAAAGAAAAACCTTGTTGTACTGTGGGACAGAAATAAGTTAAGACATTTAATCGATAGGGTATCTGGCAAGTAACAGTTGTGTAAAATCGAATAAATTATTATCTGCCGTTCATTAGAATTGCGTAGTTCTTTTTGTATATACACGTTTTTAAGCCTTGATTTTATCAAGGCTTTTTCTTTTTGTGTTTAGAAATGTAGGAATTTTGAATGAGTTTTCTGTACACACTATTATTGGTGATTCTATGTATGTTCAAAAACCATTGTGGAGCTCAACAATGAATATGAAACCGCACGATAAATTACTCAATGACATCGAGTGTGACGTGTTGGTTATAGGTGGAGGACTCTCTGGGGTACTGACTGCATATTTTTTAGCTCGTAATAACATAAATGTCGTGCTTGTTGAGGCTTCATCTGTTTGTTCAGGTCAGACTGCAAAAACAACAGCAAAGATAACATCTCAGCACGGAGTGTGTTACAGCGAGATAGAAAAGAAGTTTTCTACTGATTTTGCTCGATTGTATGCGAACGAAAATGAAAAAGCGATAGACGATTTTGATAAGCTGATCTTCGATAACCATATTGATTGCGATTTTGTTCGGTTGCCATCATATCTTTATTCACTAAAGTCGGTTGACAAAATACAAAAGGAGTTTGAGTTTACTCACAAGTGTGCAATAAATTCAGTTCTGACAAATCACACTGAGCTACCGTTCGATGTAAAAATTGCGTTGAAATACCACAATCAAGCACAGTTTAATCCACTTCCTTTTATCAGTAGCTTGTGTAATTATATTTCTATATTCGAAAATACGCGCGTACTTCGAGTGGAAGATAATATTGCATATTGCGATGTGGCAAAAGTAAAAGCAAAGAAAATTATTTTTGCGACACATTATCCGATAGTAAACTTTCCGGGATTTTATTTCACACGGATGCATCAGTCACGAAGTTATGTGCTCGCTCTGAGAAATACACAAAATTTGAAATCAATGTACTACTGCGTCGATAAAGGGGGTCTGTCATTTCGGAGTTTCAGAGAGTATCTGCTGTTGTCAGGTGCATCGCACCGTACAGGTGAAGAACCTTTGTCCGTTGATCCGTATAAGTATCTGTATGGTGAAGCGAAAAAGCATTATCATGGAGCACAGCTTTGCTACAAATTTTCTGCACAGGATTGTATGACCCCTGATTATTTACCATATGTAGGTTATTATTCAAAGCATCGCAAAGATTGGTATGTTATGACGGGCTTTTCAAAGTGGGGAATGACAAATTCTATGATAGGTGCAAAGCTTATTGTTGATATGATACTTGGTAACAAAAATGAGCTACAAAGAGTTCTTTCTCCCGCACGATTCAATATTTCTACAGTAAAGCCTATGCTTAACGAAGTGGCTCACTCAGCAAAGGGGCTCTCAAAAGCATTGCTGAGTATTCCTTTTGACTCTGTTGCTGATGTGAAACGTGGAGAAGCTAAAATAGTTATGTATCATGGAAAACGTTGTGGAGTTTATAAAAGTGAAGAAGATGAGATATACGCTGTTTCGGCTCGTTGCCCTCATTTGGGTTGTTCTTTGAGCTTTAATAAAGCTGAAAAGACCTGGGATTGCCCGTGCCACGGTTCCCGCTTTTCATACAAAGGCGAGCTTATTGATTCACCATCACAGAAGTCATTGAAAAGATATTGATTTATAGCTCTGTATAAAATTAACGCCTTCGTCAATAATACTGATGGAGGCGTTTTCTATGAAAAAATATAAACATAAATCGGCTAAAAAGCCAACCGAGAGAGTCGGGTTTTACATTGCTTTATCCATCTGTCTTGTAGCGGTGGGGTTGGCGGTTTATTCGACCTATACTTCTGTTAGTGAGTATTTAAAAAAATCAGATGATGAATACTACTCATCGCTGATCGAAGAAACTGTGCCTGTAGCACAGGATGTAACAGGTATTACCGAAGAAGAGACTTTATACGTGGAGTCAACGACAGATGAAGTGAAACAGGAAGAAACAAGAGCTAAAAGTTTCACTCTATACGAGACTTCAACATTACCCGTGACCGAAGATGTTGATGCCAGTGCTGATCTGGATTCATTGTCAGCTGTATTGAAAGTGACCGAGAGTCTAATTTATCCTGTTGATAGCGAGAGTGTGTTGCGTGAGTATAGCGAAACAGCAGTATATAATAGCACAATGAAGGATTATCGTGCCCACACCGGCACAGATTTTGTCGCAAAAGAAGGCGAGAAAGTTTACTCGATGTGTGATGGCGTTGTGAAGAGTATTTCGTTTGATGAGCGCTATGGCGTGATTATCGAAGTCAGCAACAATGACTATTCGGTATATTATTGCGGTGTTGATAGCGAAACCAATGTAAGAATGAAAGATCAGGTCAGACAAGGTGATGTTCTTGGTACAGTGTCACAAATTCCTTGCGAAAAAAACGATCCTATACACCTGCATGTTGAAATCAAAGTGGGGGACAAGCTTATAGACCCGCTGACAGTCATATTAAATGACAGATAACAATATATTTTTAGTATAGTGCCCTCGTTTCGTTTTTAGGGGCAAATAAATAAGGGTGCCAAAATCTATCTTGGCACCCTGTTTATTATTTGTTATCCTTTTAGTTCAATATAAGCGCAGATGAGATCGACTACCTGATCATCTGAAAGTTTAGAGCTGTCTATACACAAATCGTAGTTCTGTGGCTGACCCCATTTCTGACCGGTATAAAAGCTGTAGTAATTAGCTCTTGTCTTGTCAGTTTTGTTGATGATAGTTTCTGCACGCTTTTCGTCGATATTGTGAACAACAACTGCTCGCTTTTTTCTGTATGCCATATTAGCGTGAATAAAAATATTCACACAGTTAGGATCATCTTTTAATATAAAGTCGGCACACCTACCTACTATAACACAGGATTCCTTCTCAGCCAGTTCTCTTATGATCTGATGTTGCAAAAGATATAGCTTGTCGTTGATGGGAAGGTCGCCCATAGCAAGAGCACCGTTGCCAAAACTGTACATACCCATAGATAAGGAGTATAATAAGCTGTTTGTAGCGGTTTCATCAACTTCTTTGAATATATCAGCAGATGTGCCACTTTCTTTTGCAGCGATTGATATTAGCTCTTTATCATAGAAAGGGATGGAAAGTTTTTTTGCAAGCTTTTGTGCGATAGCTCTTCCGCCGGAGCCGAACTGTCTTCCGATTGTAATAACATATTTATTATTCATATAAAAACCCCCATATACAGTGTTTACAATTATATAATACCACAAAATACGAGTATTTCCACTACAAATTTGTAATAAATATATTCATATTACGAAAAAAGCTTGACAAATCGCTTTTTACATATATAATAGTAATTCGGCTGAAAAAACACTGTATATTTTCAGAAAATTTGGGAATAATCCAGTTAAATAGCCATTGTTCACCATAGGATTTTGTTTTGTCAAAAATTCTTTCAAAATTTTCTCAAAAAATTTGAAAAAACCTCTTGACAATTTGAAGTTGGTGGAATATAATAATACTCACGCTGCGAATGACGTTATTACACTATTGTAATCATTCTTTTGCAGCACAAAGGACCTTGAAAATTAAACAACGAAAAGTAAGTGAGAACCCGTAATTACTTTGAGTATAATACTCAAGAAATTACAAGTGAGATGACACTAAAAACATCAGTAAGCAATCGAGAGATTGCGGACAACACGCAAGTGT
>JAZQFT010000037.1:0-20259 GCA_045539655.1 Ruminococcus sp.
AAGAATACGGCACATATACATTTGCTGAGGCTCCTGCTACAGTAAACCTCACAAATGGTATCATCAACGAAATCTACATCGTAGTATTCCCAACAGCTGACGAGACAAAAGCTGTCACAACAGAGGCTCAGGAATTCAACTACGGCTACGTTTCTCCTGATGTTACATTCACAGTGAAGTTCAAGTCTTCTAGCTCTTATCGCTACATTCCAAAGGTAAAAGTTGGCGATACAGTGTACGAAATGACAAAGGAAGAAAAAGTGATCGCTAAGAACGCATCTGGTACTCAGAAGTACTACTGGTACACAGCTGATATCGCCATCGCTGACGGCGACACACCAACACTCACCTTCACAAACAGTGTTTCAATGCGTGCTAGCATAACTCTCACTGATGTAAAACAGGGTGATTCTTACTACTTCGCTGTTGATAATATCAACAACGGCACATCAGTAGTTGACCTCACAAACGCTACTGAATATCAGCAAAACTTCGTGAAATCAGCTACAAACATGGTCACAAACGATCCTGAAGAAGCTGGTATCGCTACAACATCTATCGATGGCACTATCTACAAGATGGGTGACACTGACGAGGACGACAAGCTCACTATCGTGGACGCTACAACTCTCCAGCTTGCACTTGTCGAAAAGACAGAGCTTTCTGATGTAGGTCAAGACCTTGCTGACTTCGACCTCAACGGCACAACATCTATCACTGACGCTACCAACATCCAGATCAATCTGGTTCAAGGATAATTTAAGCGCCGAGGAGATGCGTAGGTGAGCGAGGCGTGATAGACTAAGCGCCGAGCACCGAAGCCTTCCGGCTTTCGTTGGCTACGATACGATGAATTTTTACACATATATATAAGTATCACGTGCGCACGCACGTGTGCGTGATACTTATATTATGGTTTTATAACGAACAGTGTTCGTTACTGTACAAGACGATTTATTCTAAATCAAGTACAAAAACTATTTTTGCTGTCACAGAAACCGAGACGGAAAACAACAGCAAATTTATATATATTGCCTCCCTTGCCTAAAGGGAGGTGGCAAAATCTTTGATTTTGTCGGAGGGATTGCACCCCTCAAAAACACGAGATTCAATTCATAACAAATTTCAAAAGGAGGAAATTCCTATGAAAACAATTTCAAAGCGTTTTCTCAAGGGCGGTTTAGCAGTTTTGCTTGCTGTAATTATGCTTTTTTCTAGCTGTATAACCGGCTTCGCCGCTGTTGTAGACAACGCTGACACATCTGCTAATGTAGATGTTGCAGAAACTGCCGCTACCATAACATCCGACGGTACCGCTAGACTGTACTTTAATATGAGTGCAGTTTCCTGGTGGACAGCTGGTACAAATGGTAATGGTAACTTTGCGTATTTCTTTAATAGCTCAACTAATAAGTGGTCTGCTCACGCTGTAAAATATAGCGGAAACACTTATTATGTTGTAATACCAAGTGGTTCTTGGACTACTGTTATTCTTACCCGTAATAACACTTCAACATCACCATCTTGGGATAATAAGTGGAACCAGACTGGTAATATTACACTTAGCAGCACAAGTAACTATATTTCTAAGTTCTCAGAAGGTAGTACTTCTGCTACTTGGGGCACTGCAGTAAAACCGTCTTCAACTGCTCAGGTTACTCCTAGTGCTACTTCTGTTGAAACTGGCACAGCAGTAACTCTTACTCCGAGCCTTACTTCTAATGCTGATATTAACACTATCAAATCTACTACTTACAGCATCAGCCCATCAACTGGTGCATCTGTAAGCGGAAACACATTCACAGCAACAGCCGCTGGCACATACACTGTAACAGCTACTGTTACATATCATCCAAACGGCTATAGCTCACTTACAAGTACAGCTACTGCTACAACAAAAATCACTGTTACTGAGCCTGGCTATTCTTACACAGTAACAGCAGGCGAGGGTGGTTCTATCACTTCTACACCAACAAGTGGCACTGCTCAGTCTGTTGAAGTCACAGCTGCACCTGCTACAGGTTACCAATTTGTAGGTTGGGAATGTACAAACGGTGACGTTGATGATCCTTCAGCAGCTTCAACAACATTCACACCATCTGCAAATGGTGCTGTAGCTCACGCTACATTTGCAAAGAACACTTACACAGTTAAATTTACTGATATCAACGGCAACCAGATCGGATCTACTCAGACAGTAGAGTATGGTGCTACTCCAACAGCCCCAACAGCTCCTACAGTTACAGGTAAAACTTTCGCTGGTTGGAACCCTTCTATTACTACTCCTGTAACAGCCGATACAACATATCAGGCTACTTATACAGACAACACTTATTCAATTACAGTAAATGAAGTTGGCGGTACAGGTACTGTAACTTTGGGCAAAACTTCTGCTAAGTACGGCGACACAGTTACACTCAATGTTACTCCACCTACTAACTACAAGATTGCTTCTATCACAGGTGGCGGTCTCAACGTTGCTGAGTGCGAGTCATACGACGGCTCATTCACAATGCCTGCATCTAATGTTACTATCACAGTAAACTACGTTCTCGCAGGTACATGTGCACCTCACTTTGCTATGGGTGACCAGTCACTCAACTTAGGTGCTACAGTTACTAACACAGCATCTACAAACAATTATTGTGATGATTATCCTAACAGCACATTCACTTACGATTCATCAGATAAATCTGTAGCTACAGTTGATGCTAACGGTAAAGTAACAGCTTTAAAACCTGGTACAACAACAATCACAGCTTATTGTTCTTGTGATGAGACTTCTTGCACATACCAGGTAACAGTTAAATCACCTTCAGTTTCTGTTGCTGACATTACTGTTGATGTAAACGGCACAGCTACAGCACAGCCTACTATCACAGACGGCCCTGCTTCTGGCTATACATTGGCATATACAACTACTTCAACTGATTTCTCAGTAACTAACAACGGTATCGTAACAGGTATCAAACCTCCTGCTACAGGCACTGTTTCATACACAATGACATACGGTGGAAACGTAGTTGCTTCAGGTACTTTCAACGTTACTGTAAAAACACCTACATTCTCAATCCGTCCGCTTACTGACAACCTCATCGTAGGTCAGACAATGACAGCGGATTTTGAAACAACTTCTACTCCTGCTGCTGCGTCAGTCACTCTTACATCAGCTGACACTTCTAAAGTTACTATTTCTGGTAATAAAGCAACTGCTGTAGCTGCAGCTCCTGAAGGTGTTACTATCACAGCATCATTCAAGTACAACGACAGCTACACAGCTACTGCTACTGCTAAAGTTATCGTTGCTGCACCTGAAATCACAGCTGACCCAACTTCAGTAGCTCTCGAGTACGGCGAAGGTAGCACATCTACTTCTAAGACTGTTACACTCGATACAAACGCTGCTGCTGGTAACGGCACTGGCGACGATATCACAGTAACATCTGCTAACGCTAACGTTGCTACAGCTACTTTGGATGGTTCTACTCTTACTATCACAGCTACAGGCGTTGGTTCAACAACAGTTACTGCTAAGTTCCACGACGCAGAAGTTGAAATCCCTGTAACTGTTACACAGTACGACCCATACGTTTATCTCTATGTTACAGATAACAACAGCTGGGGTTCAATGTATGTTTACTCATGGAAGGGTAGCGGTACAGTTGTTACACCTATTACAACATCAATGATTTACATTGGTAAAAATGGTGATGGTCAAAACATCTTTGCATATAGATTCTCAAAGACAAATCTTCCTGAAAATGTTATCTTTGCAAAGAATAGCTCATGGGGTAGCCAGACTGCTGATACAGCTATCAATTGGAACAACACTAACCATCGAGCTTTTTACTTCGCGTCAAATTCAGACAGAAGTACAATGAAGGACTGGACAAGTGACTGTATGATCGTTCGTCCTACAGTTTCTGTTGCTGACGTAGTTGTTCCTGTTGGTGGAACAGAAGCAGCTACTGCTACTGTCGATAACGGTAAAGTTGTTTACTGGACAATGGATGATACTGACATAGCTACAGTTGCTGATGTTACTACAGCTACAGCTACAGTAACCGGTGTTACCCCTGGTGAGGCAACTATCTCAGCTCGTGCATTTGTTGATACAACTAACTCTTCTATCAAAACACTTCCTACAAACTACAAGACACAGACATCTTGTTGGCCATATATCTCAACAGAAGCTACTGCTACTGTAACTGTTGGTTCTGTTGACTACGATATCACAGCTGCTGCTCAGTATAGCGACAACGGTACAGATTATGTCGACGGCACAACAGGTGGTACAGTCAGCATCACAGTTGACGGCGAAGACCTTGGTACTTCTGCTTCTGTAGCTCACGGTGATGATTACACACTCACAGCTACTGCAAACGAAGGCTACCGCTTTGTAGGTTTCTACACTGGCGATACTCTGGTAAGCACAGAGGCTTCATACACAGTAAATGCTAAAGCTGCTGTTGATTACACAGCTAAATTTGTTAAGACTCACAAGGTTACTGTCAATGTAAATACAGGGATCGAGTCTGTTTCATATAACACAATTATCAACTCTGAAGGATTTGATAACATTACAGTTGACGCTGGTTCAGATATCACAGTTACCGTTACTCCAGCTGAAGGCTACAAGTTCACTACTTGGACTGTAGAGGGCGCAACAGCTGAGGATGATACAGCTATCATTCTTGTTATCCGCGATATTCAGGATAGCGTTACTATCACACCAAACGCTGTTCCGGTTTATACAGCTACAGCTACTGCTCAGACTAACAAGTACTTCGGTACTTACGGTGGTTCTGTAACTATCGATGGACAGTCTTCTCCTGTTCAATACGAAGCAGGTGACACTGTTACATTCGAAGCTCATAATAACACTAACTACTCCTTTGCTGGTTGGTACAGCGACGTAGAGTTCACAAACCTCGTTTCAGAAGATGCTACATATCAGGCAACAATGACTGCCGATGGCATCAACCTCTACGGCTTATTTGTTAAGGATTTCTATTTGACAAACTCAGATGATGAGAGAATCGCAACTTTTGTTTATAACGTTGCTGATAACTCATATTCTGTTACTGCTGATTTTGTTGATCATTTCACATTGACTTCTAATGACGACAATGACGTAACAGCTGCTGATGTAAACGTTACAGGCGGTTCTCATACTGGTTGTACTGTAGCAGGTCACTATACAAGCTATCAGATTACACCTGATTTAGAAAACTACGATATTGAATCACCTGTTACTTACACACTGACTCCTGATTTTGTTGATCAGGGTGCTGCTGATGGCACATACACAATGAACATCACACTTGCTGAGGCTGAAAAAGTTGCTATCAGCATTGATGGTGCATGGAAAGCTGATAAAGCTATCGGTTCTGCTGTTGGCATCGAAATCGATTGCCCAGCTGGTCAGTACCTCTCAGGTGCTACAACAACTCCTGCTGTTGATTTCACTATCGAAGGCAACACAGTTAACTTCACTGTACCTGACGAAAACGTGAATATCATTCCTCAGTTTGCTAACTACTCATATGTAGAGCTTTCTGACAACACAGGTATCACTGCTACTGGCTTGAAGACAGGCTACAAAGCTGGCGAAGCAGTAGAAATCACACTTTCTCCTGCAAGTGAAGCTACAACTATCACAAATGTAGTTGCTGACTACGACGGTGCAGTTGTAACAAAGGTCGGCGATAACTGGACTATCACTATCGCTTCAATGCCTGCTGACACAACAGTTACCCTCACACCTACAGTTGACGCTAAGTTCGTTATGAGCTACGGTACAAAGGCTATTGGTAACTATGGTTCAGGCTATACAACATACGGTACTGTTTCTATGAAGA
This sequence comes from Ruminococcus sp., assembly GCA_045539655.1. Classification (GTDB taxonomy): domain Bacteria; phylum Bacillota; class Clostridia; order Oscillospirales; family Acutalibacteraceae; genus Ruminococcoides. The sequence goes on from JAZQFT010000037.1 coordinate 5,862, forward strand.
TTGGCGATACAACTCTTGATAAGGGTGGTTATGCTGCTCCTACAGATACAGTAACTTACACTGTTACTCCTAATACTAACTTCATTTTCGACGGTTGGTATTCTAATGCAGATTGTTCAACAAGCAATCTTCTTTCTAGAGAAACAACATATAACGTAACTCCTACAAAGGATACAACAGTATATGCTCTCTTTGTTCCTAAGCACTATTTGGCAGAGGATCAGGCAAATGTAGCTAACCATAAGGAAATGACTTATGATCCTGCTACACGTTCATTCAGATATGTAAGTTCAACAATTGCAAAGGGTGCTTGGTTCAGAGTTTCTAATAACCCAACTACAAGTTATTGGACAGACAGCAGCAGTTACTGTATATTTGATTCAAGCTTTAATGTTACTTTCAACGACAATGCTTATATGGTAAATGTTGGTTGGGGTACACAGTGTTACGCACTTACTTCTGACTCAGCAGCTGAGTATCCATACGAGATTATCGTTACACTTACAGAAAACTCTTCTATCGACGTTTCTTGTCAGGCTGCTAAATCAGGCAACTCTATTTTCCTTTCATCAGGTCGTCTTGATCTTCCAGGCTCATACAACGCAACAGTATTTGAAGCAACTTCAAAATTCACACATGAAGGTGTTACTAACCCTGCTGATGTTTATGTAGCAAACGAAGGTGAAAACAGAGAAAAATATAAGAGACTCAATTTGGCTGAAGCTCAGACTGTTTCTTTTGAAACTGAGATTACAGGTACGGAGGCTTCTGCTTATTACATCGACAGCTACGTTGTTTACCATATCGATACTGAACGTTATGAGATTGTAACACCTATTGAATTAGGTAATAACAAATACTCAGGTTCAGTTTATGCAGAAGGTTCATGCTATATTGTTCCTATTTACTTCATATCAGATGCATATGCTACTGAAAACAATCTCGTTGAGATTGACATCTACTTTGATGCTACTGCTATTCAGGGTCAGGCTTGGGGTCCATTCGTAGCTTGCTACGCTTGGGGTTCTAACAGTGCTGAATATCTCGGTGGTTGGTCAGGTCAGATGATGATTCCTTCTGAAGACGGTAAGTCATTCTATACACAGCTTACTGTTCCTAAGAATGTCGCTGGCGCACCATCAATTCCAAACGGTGTTACATTCAACAACTATACTCAGTCTACTGTTCCTGGTTCTAACCCTGGTGCATTCGGAATTTCTGCTACACAGTACCAGTGTTACGACTACCGTGAGCCTATCACACTTTACGAGGCTGGCTACGATGTTATTACCTTCGTTGCTAAAGACTCAACTGACGGTTACCACGGCGACAGAGCAAACGGTGTTACTGCTAATACAGTTACAACTACAACAACTGATATATTCAATAAATATGAGTTTGACTATCTCTACAGCCGTGACGGCGTAACACCTATGGATTTCAACGGTGATGTTATCGAAAATCCTGTTGATTTATCAACTGCTAAGGCTGATTACTATGTAATCAACAAGGGTGATATCACATACGATCCAAACGGCACAAAGTACGTTGGTGATGCACAGTTTGATGCTGACTGGGCTGTTGACTGGTACATCTTTGATTCTAACGGAAACTTCATCACTAGCATCCTTTCAACTGCTATGTGGCACGATAAGGATAACGACCTTGAGAACTTCCATACATATCTTCACGATGCACTCAAAACTACCGAGGCTGGCGTTGCTGGCAAGACAGTTGCTATTTCTTACGAACACGAGAACAACGCAGGCCACCAGGTTTCTTATGATGGTCAGTGGTACGGAAACTTCCTTGACGATACTGTAAACGGTCAGGTTAAGGTTGGCTTCCAGAACACTGATGGTACATATACTATCAACCCAGACGAAGAGAATCCTAACATCGCTGATTACGGTAACGGTTACCTTGTTGATGCTGAGGGTGCTTATCATCAGTCACTTGATATTCAGATCGATTACGGTATTGCTGATCTCCACGCTGAGCGTAAAGACGGATATACCTTCGTTGGTTGGTTTACACAGCAAGCTGATGGTACATATAAGAAGATCAGTTCTGCTTTTGATTACAGTACATACATCAACTTCAACGAAACATACTACGCTATGTTTAGAGAAATTGCTGAAGGCGAAGTTATCATCAACCACCTCACTTATAACAACCCTGACGATCCGGTTATCCCATCACATGGTGGTGTATCCGAAATGTCTATTGTTGTTAAAGATGCTCAAGGTAATACTGTAGCTAGTGGTACACCATCTACATCTCGTACTTCTGTAGCATTCCCTGCTACAGAGGGTACATACACTGTTGAGATCACCACAACTCCTCTCATGAACGGCAAATTCTACGCTTGGTACACTGATTCTGAGACTGCTGATGGCACCAAGACATATGAAGAAGTTATGGTTGAAGAGGGAATGCCAGGTAGCACATCTACTGTTACTAGCTCGTTTGAATACGAATATGGTCCTGATTCACAGAAGGTTATCAATATCTATTCTGATATCGTTCGTGTTTCTAACAAAGCTACTCTCTACTATAAGTACCTCAACCGTTACGATGAATGGCGTACATACACTGTAAAGGACGTTCCACTTACCGATGAAGAGTGTATGGGCTTTGCTGGTAACGGGGGCGAAAAGTATTGCCCTGCGTATCTTACAGCTTATACATTCAAATTGACCTCTAACGGTCAGGAAGTTACTGTTTACGGCGAAGATAGATACAACGAATATGTGAGCAACGGTTCATATGAATTCGTTGGTTCATCAAACAGAATTCAGTACTATGCTCCATCTGCTGATATAACTCAGGTATTCGACGGCACAGTTGCTTGGACTGTTTCTGACACATTCCTTACTACTACTAACTCTGTTGTTACACTTGTTGCTGATCAAGGCTTGCCACAGTACACTATCAACTATACTATTGACGGTGAACCACAAGAGCCTGTAGAAGGATATTACAATGAGCTTGCTGATATCGTAGCTCCTGCTACAAACTCAGCTGGACAGAAATTCTCATACTGGTACGATCGTACACATGATGAAATAGTTACATATTCAGTCTTCTATAGATATAGAATTGTTGAAGATAAGGAACTCGAAGCTGTTTACGGCGTAACTATCGACGAAGATAAGTGGACTCCATCTATCGACTCTGTAACATACACACGTGAGTTCAGTGATGCAGGCGACTATGTTTACACTGACTTCCTCCTTGCTTACAACAACACAAGCAGCAAAGAGCTTAACCTTGTTAAGGAAGAAGAAGGCATCAAGTACGGTCTGATTATGGCTCGTGATCCTGGTTACGCTTTCGATGGCGCTGAGGATGCTTCAGGTGAACTCGATATTATATATCCTGGTATGAACGAAGCTGATATGACAACTGTTGCAAATAACGGTAAAAACACAGCTCTTAACGGTATTAACTACTATTGCTACGATCTCACTAACGAGACTCTTACAAACCGTAACAGATGTGACTATGTAAAGAGATTTAACAATAAAACTACTGATAAATCTGGCACATACTATCGTCAGTATGCATTCACTTGCGTAGCATATCTCATCAAAGACGGTGAAGTGTTCTTCAGCTCACCAGAAAACGTTTGTATCTGGGAAACTGCTATGAGAGAATTACCTAATACTGAATCTAACTAATTCGGGAGGGATGTAATTATGAAGAAATTTTATATTGAGCCCGAATTTGAGCTCGTGAATATCACTTTACTCGCCGATGTTTTGGGTCCTAGCGAACCTGAAACAAATTTGCCTGAAATAGGTGACGGCGACGAAGACTTCGATGGTGATTTCGAAGGCGATTTTTAACTGATATCGTTTTACGATAATAATAATTACCCCACGGTGCATTGCACCGTGGGGGATAACACTACCAAAAGGTGATTGTTATGAAAAATACTACCAGATTTATCTCTTTGCTCTTATGCATATTGATGTTATCTGCTGTTGCTTGCCTTTCGGTCAGCGCAAAAACTGTATATCCTGTCGGCGACTGGGTCTACGAAAAAATCAACGACAATACTGAGTTTGAAATCGATGAATACAAAGGTTCTTCGGCTGTTTTGTCGACTGCATATTATTACAATTTGTTGCCTATAACCTCAGTTGGTTCAAACGCTTTCAACTCAAACAAAACTTTGGAAAAAATCACTTTCACAAGCAACCTTACAGCTATTCAGAGCTATGCTTTTTCAAACTGTACTGCTTTGAAAACCGTTGTTCTGAAAGAAAATGTATCTGTTATTGATGTCGGTGCTTTTTCCGCTTGTTCTGCTCTGTCTTCTATAAATCTTGAAGATACAAACCTCGAAGTTGTATCACGTTCTAGTTTTTCTGGCTGTGATGCACTCACAGAAGTCACACTTCCTGATACAGTAACAACCATCGAAGATACTGCTTTTGCATATTGTGACGGTCTTACTAAAATCACTATCCCTAAGTCTGTTACTTCTATTTCTGATACTGTTTTCTACAACACTGATAATGTTGTGATATATTGTTATGAAAATTCTACAGCACACACTTATGCTGTGGACAATAGCATTGAATATGTGTTGATAGAAGCACCTGAAACATATATCTTGGGCGATGTTGATAACAATGGTAAGGTTACTATTTTAGATGCGACTATGATTCAGCTTTATCTCATAGAAATGCTTGAAGCAGACGACAAAATGATAGTCCGTGGAGATATTGACCGCAACGGTTTCTTATCTATTATGGACGCAACTTCAATCCAGCGCTTCCTTGCTGAACTCGATTTCACAAGGAACATAGGAGATACTTTTGAGTATTAAATTTTATTTGTTATGAATTTTTGAGCTCCCTTTTTAGGGAGCTCTTTTTGTATATTTTTATTGAGATTTGAATTGGTTATAAATAATAAAACTCCTTGCAAACATCGCACAAATACTATATAATAATTCAAGTAGGTGATATTATGAAGATAAAAGAAGGCTTTGTGCTGAAGGATGTTGCTGGAAGTCATCTTGTTGTACCACTTGGCACACAAGTTGTTGATTTTGGCTCTATTATCAAGCTCAGCGAAACCGGTGCTTTTTTATGGTCACAGCTTTGTGAGGATAAAAGCAAAGAAGAGTTGATTTCTGCACTAACAGCTGAATATGATGTAGATACTAATACAGCGTCGACTGATATCGAAAAGTTTGTACAAAACCTGAAAGAAGCTGATCTTCTTGAATAAGATGATATCCGATGTTGATTTGCTTATTGTTTTAGAAGATACGTTTTCTCGTGGACAGTCTGTTTCGTTTACACCGACCGGTTCAAGTATGCTACCTATGCTTGATGGCACTACTGACACTGTGGTTTTGTCACAAAAGCCTTCGGCGTTAAGAAAATACGATGTTGTTCTCTATAGAAGAAAAAGCGACAACGCACTGATGCTTCATCGTATTGTGAAGGTGATAGGGGATTCGCTCTACTGTATGAGTGGTGACAATCAGTATTACTTTGATACGGACGTACATTATGATGATATTTTCGCTGTTGTTACATCTTTTACTCATCACGGAAAACACTACGACAGCACTTCACTGATATATCATTGCTATATTTATATAATTCTTACAAAGAAAAAAATTAGACTTTTTTTATCAAAAATATATCACATGATTTTTAAATGATATTTCCACAGGAGTGGTATTTATGGGACAATATAGAATAGCTGAACTTAATTTAGAGGTTTTTAGTAACTCTAAAACCCTGCTCAAAAATCTCGAGCCATTTGAGACAACATTTGACTATAAACCTAATTTATCTTTATCTATGACTGACGACATATTGTTGCAGTATATGGAGGAATATGAGGGTTATACTTCCGATGTAATTGAATGTGTGTACTTATCCACTGAGTTCTCACGTGCACTTTTTGATTTCAATGGTTTTCCTATCGAAGCCACAGCTGTTGAACACGAAGGCTCAGCAGTGCTTTTTTCAGCACCTTTTGAAGATTACAAGGTTATTGATAAGCTGAAAACCGACAAAGCCTTTTCTGTTGATTATCCTGCAATAAGACTCATCAGTTCTGTGTTTTATGCATATGGTACGCCATTCGGACTTGATGGAGATAAAGCACTCGACAAAAAATTCCCTTTGAAAAGTATTGTTTTTGTTGACAGCGAGCGTTTTGATTCGCTGAAAACGCTTGATACAAAAGATATGGTTAATATGTTCATACGTGCTGTCACAAAGAGTATGAAAAGTGACCGCACAAAGCACACTCTCTTTATGTTGGAAAAGCTGATGCATAAGATCAAGTTCTACGGTGTGTCCGATTTATCCGATCTTGATTTTATTTTGGAACGAGTTACAGAAGAATAAATTTACACAAAAAAGCCGACGGGATTATCACCGTCGGCTTAATTTTATGTTGAGTTTAGTTATTATAGCTTTCGTTTATTCTATAGCACAGAGTCATCAGACTATCACTCATATGTACATTTTCAACGATAACGTCTTTGTAGTCGTTTTTGATATCATAGTGACTGAAGTTCCAGAAATTCTTTATGCCCAGTGAATACAGCTTGTCGATAAGTGGTTTAACGGAATTTCTTGGCAAACAGAGGAACGCTGCATCAACCTTATTTTCGTGGCAATAACGTTCTATTTCGTCATCAGACATAATTGTGATGCCTCGTAGCATAGTGCCAACGAGTTCTTCATTCTTGTCAAAAACAGCAGTCAGCTCAAAACCCTGTCTTGAAAAATTCATATGTGTAGCAACGGCCTTGCCTAAGTTTCCGGCACCGAGCAAAATCGCATTGAAATTTTTGTCCAGACCAAGTATTTTTCCTATTTCTTCCTTGAGCTGAGATACAGGATATCCGTAACCTTGTTGACCAAAACCGCCAAAACAGTTTAGGTCTTGTCTTATCTGAGACGCTGTGGAGCGCATTATTGTTGCGAGCTGGTTAGAAGATATTCTTTCTACACCCTGACTCTCAAGCTCAGTCAAAAATCTATGATATCTCGGAAGTCTGCGGATAACAGGCATCGAAATTTGTTTTGCCATAATAACCCCTCCGTTATTAGTTGTGTTTTTACAGAAGTTCTTTGAGTCTTTCGTTTACAGCTTTCAAGAAATCTTCTGTATTAACCTTAGTTTTGTTTTCCAAAGTAGATAGCAGATACAAGTCACCTGTCATAATACCGCTTTCTATAGTGTCGATGGTAGCTTTTTCCAGTTTATCAGCAAACTCACAAAGCTGTGGTGTATCATCGAGCTCACCACGTTTTCTCAGTGCACCAGTCCATGCAAAGAGTGTAGCAACAGAGTTTGTTGATGTTTCTTCGCCCTTGAGATGTTTGTAGTAGTGACGCTGTACAGTACCATGGGCAGCCTCGTATTCATAGATACCGTCAGGAGAAACAAGTACACTTGTCATCATAGCGAGTGAGCCGAATGCAGTTGCTATCATATCACTCATAACGTCACCGTCATAGTTTTTGCAAGCCCAGATATAGCCACCGTTTGAACGTATAACTCGTGCAACCGCATCATCAATAAGTGTGTAGAAGTACTCGATACCGGCTTCATCAAACTTGTCTTTGTATTCTTTTTCAAAGATTTCAGCGAAGATATCTTTGAATGTATGGTCATACTTTTTGCTGATAGTATCTTTAGTAGCAAACCAAAGGTCAAGCTTTTGGTCGAGTGCATAGTTAAAACAAGCTCTTGCAAAAGAAGAGATAGAAGAATCAAGATTGTGCATACCCTGAATGATACCATCGCTTTTTTCAAAACCAAAGATGAGCTCACGAGATTCGCTGCCGTCAGCATTTGTCACGCAAAGCTCAGCTTTTGAACCTTTTTCAACAACCATCTCGGAGTTTTTGTAGACGTCACCGTAAGCGTGTCTTGCAATGCAGATAGGTTTTGTCCATGTCGGAATGTATGGAGTAATTCCCTTGACAAGAATAGGGGAGCGGAAAACAGTTCCGTCTAGCAATGCTCTGATAGTACCGTTTGGTGACTTCCACATTTCTTTGAGGTTATATTCTGTCATGCGTGCTGCATTTGGTGTGATAGTAGCACACTTTACAGCAACACCGTATTTCTTTGTAGCTTCAGCTGAGTCGATAGTAACCTGGTCGTCTGTTTCGTTTCTGTACTCAAGTCCCAGGTCATAGTACTCAGTTTTTAAGTCAATATATGGAAGCAGAAGAATATCCTTGATCATCTTCCATATGATTCTTGTCATTTCGTCGCCGTCCATTTCGACGAGCGGAGTTTTCATTATAATTTTATTCATTGGTATCACCCTTTCTAAATTCTTTCAAAGAATTAACCGTTCATCTTAGTGTAGTTGAGAAGACCGCCGCAGATAGCGATATCTTTCTGACGCTGAGAAAGCTCACATTTTGCTGTGATAGTTTTACCGGTAGTTTTATTCACAATAGTTACAGTATCACCGTTTGTGATTTCTTTTTTGACATTAGGAAGCTCGAGCTCATCGAACAAACTGATCTTGTCATAGTCACCTTCGTTTATGAATTCAAGCGGAAGGATACCTGCGTTGATGAGATTAGCTCTGTGGATTCTTGCAAAGCTCTTAACCAAAACAGCCTTAACACCTAAATAAAGAGGAGCTAAAGCAGCGTGTTCACGAGAAGAGCCCTGACCATAGTTAGCACCACCAACGATTATAGAGCTACCCAGAGTCTTAGCACGGTTAGGAAACTCAGTATCACATACTGTGAAGCAGTGCTGAGAAATAGCAGGAATGTTAGAACGAAGTGGCAGAATCTTTGCGCCTGCAGGCATGATATGGTCAGTCGTGATGTTGTCTTCAACCTTGAGCGAACAAGCAGCTGAAATCTTATCTTCCATAGGAGAACTAGCAGGGAATTCCTTGATGTTAGGACCTCTGAGCACTTTGATAGAGTCCATATCTTTTTCGTCGGCTGGTTCGATAATCATATTGTCATTGATGAGGAACTTTTCTGGCATATCTACCTTGTATCCTTCACCGAGAGTAGTTGGGTCTGTGAAAACACCTGTGAGTGCAGACGCAGCGGCTGTTTCTGGAGATACAAGGAAAATCTGACCATCTTTAGTGCCTGAACGACCTAGGAAGTTACGGTTGAATGTTCTTAGCGATATGCCTGCGCTGTTAGGCGACTGACCCATACCGATACATGGACCGCATGCAGACTCGAGTATTCTTGCACCTGCAGCAATCATATCAGCAAGTGCACCGTTTTCAGAAAGCATTGTAAGTACCTGCTTGCTACCCGGAGCGATAGAAAGTGATACGTCAGGATGTACTGTCTTACCTTTTAAGATGTGAGCAACAGTCATCAGGTCAGCATAGCTTGAGTTAGTACAAGAGCCGATACAAACCTGATCAATTTTCTGTCCCTGGAGCTCAGCAATAGGTTTGATATTATCAGGAGAGTGAGGACAAGCAGCAAGCGGCTCAAGCTCACAAAGGTCGATTACGATATGTTCATCATAAACAGCGTCGTCATCAGCCTTGAGCTCAACGTAGTCTTCTTCACGTCCCTGAGCTTTCAAAAACTCTCTTGTAGTTTCGTCTGATGGGAAGATAGATGTAGTAGCACCGAGCTCAGCACCCATATTTGTGATAGTAGCACGCTGAGGTACAGAAAGTGTTTTTACACCTTCACCTGAGTATTCAATGATTTTGCCGACGCCACCTTTGACGCTCATGATTTCCAGAACTTTTAGGATGATATCTTTAGCAGAAACCCAAGGCTTTAGTTCACCCTTGAGTTCAACGTTGACGATATTAGGCATTGTTATGTAGTACGCACCCCCGCCCATAGCGACAGCAACGTCAAGTCCGCCAGCACCGATAGAAAGCATTCCGATACCGCCACCTGTTGGAGTGTGGCTGTCAGAGCCGATGAGTGTTTTGCCCGGTTTAGAAAATCTCTCCAGATGAACCTGATGACAGATTCCATTACCCGGACGAGAGAAGTAGATGCCGTGTTTTTTGCATACTGTCTGTATGAATCTGTGGTCATCAGCATTCTCAAAGCCAGTCTGTAGCGTGTTGTGGTCGATATATGCAACACTTCTTTCAGTTTTAACTCTAGGTACACCCATAGCCTCAAATTCGAGGTAAGCCATAGTACCCGTTGCGTCCTGAGTGAGTGTCTGGTCAATTTTCAGACCGATATCAGTGCCTTTAATCATTTCGCCACTGACGATATGTTCTTTGATGATTTTTTCAGCGATAGAATATCCCATATTTTAACCTCCATTTGCCCATTATAGGATTTTGAAAAAACATATATAATATTATATCAAAAAGCCTTTATAAAGTAAAGCAAATAATGTGACGGTACATACACAGTTTTTCAGTAAATATTTACATAGTAATTATACAAAAAAAGTGGTATAATCACTAATTGGTAAAATGCGAAATAAGGTGATTAAATGGATAAAAGAGAAGATATTCGTAATATAGCGATTATTGCGCACGTAGATCATGGCAAAACAACACTTGTTGACCAGCTTTTGAAACAAAGCGGTATTTTCAGAGCCAACGAAGCTGTTGCTGAACGTGTTATGGATTCTAACGACCTTGAGCGTGAGCGTGGCATCACAATACTTTCCAAGAACACAGCGGTTATGTACAAAGATACAAAGATCAATATCGTTGACACACCTGGACACGCTGACTTTGGTGGTGAGGTTGAACGTATCCTTACTATGGTTGACGGCGTGTTGCTTTTGGTCGATGCTTTCGAAGGCTGTATGCCACAGACACGTTTCGTTTTGAAAAAAGCTTTGGGTTTACACAAAAAGCCTCTTGTAGTAGTCAACAAAATCGATCGTCCTGGCGCACGTCCTGAAGAAGTCGTTGACGAAGTACTCGACCTTTTTATTGAACTTGGAGCTGACGATGACCAGCTTGAGTTTCCTGTTGTATATGCTTCGGGCAGAGACGGTGTTGCATCCCTCGACCCATACGAAATGGGAACAGATATGCAACCTCTTTTTGAAAAAATCGTTACAGAGATACCTGCTCCACAGGGCGAGCTTGATGGAGACTTACAGCTTCTTATTTCTAACATCGATTATGATGACTACGTTGGTCGTATCGGTGTTGGTAGAGTAGAGAGAGGCTCTGTCAAAGTCAACCAGCAGGCAGTGCTTTGCAAGCGTGACGGAGAAACAGTCAAAGTGAAGATTTCAAAGCTCTATCAGTTTGAGGGTTTAAAGCGTGTTGATACTGATAGCGCAAAGATGGGCGATTTAGTCTGTGTCAGCGGTATCGCTGATCTTAATATCGGCGAAACTATCTGTAGCGTTGATGATGTGGATCCTCTTCCGTTTGTGAAAATCGACGAGCCTACTGTATCTATGAACTTTATAGTAAATAACAGTCCATTCGCAGGCAGAGAGGGCAAGTACGTCACATCTCGTAACCTACGTGACAGACTCTTTAAAGAAGTCGAAACAAATGTTGCTATGCGAGTAGAAGAAACCGACTCAGCCGATACATTCAAAGTATCAGGCAGAGGCGAGCTTCATCTGTCTATTCTTATCGAAACAATGCGTCGAGAAGGCTATGAGTTCCAGATTTCTCGTCCACAGGTTATCACTAAACACATTGATGGTGTGCTCTGCGAGCCTATCGAGTACCTTATGATTGAAGTGCCGGATTCTTACGTTGGTGCAGTTATGGAGAAGCTTGGTTCCCGTAAAGCCGAGCTCATCAATATGGGTACCCGTGAAAGCGGCATAACACATATCGAATTCAGAATCCCATCACGTGGACTTATGGGTTATCGTCCTGAGTTTTTGACAGATACTAATGGAAACGGTATTATGAACCATGTATTTGATTCATATGAGCCTTTTAAAGGTGAGATTGTTACTCGCCATCAAGGTTCACTGATAGCTTTCGAAACAGGTGAGACCGTAACATACGGACTTTTTGCAGCGCAGGAGCGTGGTCGACTTTTTGTTGGTCCTGGTGTACCTGTATATGAAGGTATGATCGTTGGAGCTTGCCCAAAAGCTGAGGATATCACTGTCAACGTATGTAAGAAAAAGCACATCACCAACACCCGTGCTTCAGGTTCAGACGATGCGCTCAAGCTCACACCACCATCAGTATTATCACTTGAGCAGTGCATTGAGTTTATAGCTGATGATGAGCTTGTTGAAGTTACTCCGGAAAATATCCGTATGCGTAAGGAGATTCTATCAAAAGAGCTTCGCATGAAAAAACAGTTCAGAAAGAGCTGATATTTCTATATAGGAATTAAAATTATATGAATTTTGTTATTTTAGACCTTGAGTGGAACGGTGCATACAGCAAAAAAGCAAAAAAATTTGTCAACGAAATTATCGAGTTTGGCGCTGTAAAAACCGACGAAAAACTGAATATTGTTGATACGTTTTCAATGCTCGTTACCCCTCAGATAGGCAAGAAGCTCAATTCGAGGGTGGCAGAACTCACACATATCACTACAAAAGAGCTTATGGATTCCAACAACACGTTCACACACGTGCTCAGTAAATTCAAAAAGTTTTTGGGAGACAGTGTGCTGCTCACTTGGGGTACTTCAGATATTCTGACACTTATTGAAAACTGCAATTATTATCTGGGTGAGAAAAAGCTCTCTTTTTTAACAACATACTGCAATTTGCAAGCGTACTGCGAGCACCAGCTTGATCACCATGATAAGTCAAAGCAAATGGGTCTATCCACATGTGCCGAAAAGATTGGTATTTCATCAGATGGCTTAGAGCTTCATCGTGGATACGACGATGCACTCTTTAGCCTGAAGTGTTTCAAAGAGCTATTTGACAGTGACACGGTGAAGGAGTTTATCGAAGTCGCAAACGACGAGTTCTATCGCAAGATAACTTTCAAAAACACCGTTATTTATGATATGAAAAATCCGCTTATCGACAAAAAGGAGTTCTACATCTGTTGCGATAAATGCGGAAAAAAAGCTCGTCGAAAAACAAAGTGGAGTTGCAAAAATCGCTCTTTTAGGGCACAGTTCAGATGCAACAAATGCAGACGTGATTTCGAGGGAAGACTCTCGTTCAGATTGAAATACGAAGGAATAACAGTTGATAGGAGAGTCATCGAAAAGCCGAAAGCCGAAAATCCCGAAAAACGTAAATGTATATTTAACAAAATTATCACAAACAATTCTGTAGAAGAAAAATAAGTTTGATAATAAAGTGCGTACAGCATATCTGTATGCACTTTTTCTTTTTATTATGACACAAGTTCAGCGCTTGAATATTTTTTTGATCTATTATGATTATTTTTGACAAAGTCGTATATCATACTAATTTTTTGTATATTGTTGTATTTTTGCATCATATGTCGAAAAAGTATTAACTGTATGTTAATTTCGAACAAATATTCGAAAAACTATTGAAAAGGTCGGAAAATTCTGCTAAAATAAAGTCGAAGTCAAGCCCAACTTCATCGAATAAGCCCCGATTTTTTACTCACATATGCTGGAAAGGACGAAGAATTATGGATTATATAAAATGGTCACAGGAATATATCGAAGAGGCTGAAAAGCTATTGACTGCTATCGAGCACAAAAAACAGAAACTAAGTTCAGCGTCGCTTGACGAGCGACACACTCTCAACGCAGATATTATAAAATTACGTAATATCTATTATGAATGTATGCTTACAGCAAAGCACCTTTGTGAGCGTGCCGGAGTGATGCTCGATGCGGCATAACCTTCTTGCACTTACTGAAAAAAATGTTGATTTTATTACCTATGATTCTTATTCTTCATTTGGGTCTAACCAAAGTGATATAGATAAGATGAAAAAGGTTTTATCAGCAGCTATACGGTGTGAGCTTACACCACGACAGCGTGAGTGCATAGTGATGTATTTTTATGATAACAAGAAGATGCACGATATTGCTTTTGAACTGTCGTTATCTAAATCCACCGTATCACGTCACATAAAAGCCGGCGTGAGAAAACTCAAAAACATAGCAAATTACTACTAAAAAAGACCTGCTCAAAGGCGTTGTACCCGTAAGGATACAACGCCAGTTTTATTCGCCTTGCGGCGAGTTCTATTGCTACGCAGTGATATTTGGACAAGAGTCCAAGTGATATTGCCTTCGGCAGTTATTGGCGAATAAAATATCACTGAAACCGCAAGGTTTCAATAACACTATTGCTGTAAGACAATAATAACACTCCGACAAAGTCGGAATACAACTTGAAAGCCTATCAGTTTTTATGTATAATAGACGTAGAGGTGATAACTGTGGCTGATAGTATTTTAAGAGATAAAGCAAAAGAGTTTGCAAAGATAATCGTTTTTCTTTGCCGCGATATGAAAACAAACCACAAAGAA
>JAZQFT010000038.1:0-1653 GCA_045539655.1 Ruminococcus sp.
AGTGCTTGCCATAATATGCGTTTAAGTACATCTGCTTGATTTCACTCATGAGTGGGTAGCGAGGGTTAGCGCCTGTGCACTGATCATCGAATGCCTGTTCAACCATCTCGTCGAGGCGGTTTAAGAAGTCTTCTTCGTCTATACCGTAGTCTTTGATTGTTTCTTTGATGCCGACCTGTGCTTTCAAATCATTGATAGCTTTGATGAGGTTTTCGAGTTTCTCCTCATCTGTGTTACCGCCTAAGCCAAGTGCGTCAGCGATTTCAGCATAACGAGCGAGAGTGTGTGGGTGATCATACTGTGAGAATGTACCCATCTTTGCAGGAGCTTCGCATGCGTTGAATCTAAGAACTTCTTCAATCATGAGTGCATTTGCAACACCGTGTGGGAGGTGGTGGAAAGCACCGAGCTTGTGAGCCATGGAGTGGCACACACCTAAGAATGCGTTGGCAAATGCCATACCTGCGATTGTAGCAGCGTTAGCCATCTTTTCTCTGGCTTCAACGTCTGTTGCTCCATTTTCATAAGCACGTGGGAGATACTTGAAGATAGACTTCAATGCCTGAATAGCAAGACCGTCTGTGTAGTCTGTAGCAAGCATAGCTGCATAAGCTTCGAGAGCGTGTGTAACAGCGTCGATACCTGATGCGGCGGTTAAGCCCTTTGGAGCTGACATATGGAAATCTGTGTCGATGATTGCCATGTTTGGAAGCAACTCGTAGTCAGCGAGCGGATATTTTACGCCTGTTTTTTCGTCTGTGATAACAGCGAAAGGTGTGACTTCAGAACCTGTACCTGCTGAAGTTGGTACAGCGATGAAGTATGCTTTTTCGCCCATCTTAGGGAATGTATATATACGCTTGCGGATATCAATAAAACGCATAGCCATATCCATAAAGTCAGCATCCTCGTGCTCGTACAGTACCCACATAATTTTTGCAGCGTCCATAGCTGAACCGCCACCGAGTGCGATGATTGTGTCAGGCTTGAATGCACGCATCTGAGCTGCACCGTCTTGTGCGTTTTTGAGTGTCGGGTCAGGCTGTACATCGAAGAATGTTGTGTGAGCGATGCCCATTTCATCCAGTTTGTCTGTGATAGCCTTTGTGTAGCCGTTTTCATAAAGGAAAGTATCTGTTACGATGAAAGCACGCTTTTTGCCCATAACGTTTTTGAGTTCGTCGAGTGCTACTGGCAGACAACCCTTCTTGATGTAAATTTTCTCAGGAGCTCTGAACCACAGCATATTTTCCCTTCTTTCTGCTACTGTTTTTATGTTGAGCAGGTGTTTTACACCTACGTTGTCACTGACACTATTTCCGCCCCATGAACCGCAACCTAAGGTGAGAGATGGAGCGAGCTTGAAGTTATAAAGATCACCGATACCGCCGTGTGATGATGGGGTGTTAAGTAAGATTCGGCAAGTCTTCATTCTGCTTGCAAATTCGTTGAGTTTTTCTCTTTGAGTAATCTCGTTGAGGTAAATTGAAGAAGTGTGACCGTAACCACCGTCAGCAACGAGCTGTTCAGCTTTTTTAAGAGCGTCTTCAAAGCTTTCAGCCTTGTACATAGCGAGTACAGGAGAGAGCTTCTCGTGAGCGAATTCTTCTGAAATCTCAACTGACTCAACTTCGCCGATGAGGATTTTTGTGC
>JAZQFT010000039.1:0-10353 GCA_045539655.1 Ruminococcus sp.
GAGAAGAGAACGCAGAAGGAGACACAATGCTAGTAAGGAAGTGTGATGAAGATACCGCAAAGGTACTACCGAAGAAGGAGAAGCAGAAGCTCCTGGCAATCATAACGCTGGACAGCATCGAAGAGCCTGACCTTATAAGGAAAGCATTGCGATTCATCACAGAGCTTGCACAGGAGCAGAGGAGAAGCTAGTCAATGGGGAGTGTAACAGCTCCCCTCTTCATTAAAAGATACATATAAAAACCTATAAAGTTAGCTACACATATGATATAATTAGACAAGGGATAAAAGCATATTATCCTAACATCATAACATCATATTATGATAACAGGATAACAGCATAAAAGGAGCTACCATGAACAGCTTGACCATACAGAACACAAGCCAGCTACAGACCATAGACATGGACATCATGCAGAGCTGGACACGCTTCATAGAAGGAAGCCCAAAGACAGTAGAGACATACACCAGAGCAATCAGACAGTTCTGGAAGTGGGTACATGAGAACGGCATAAGCCAGCCCACCAAAGAAGATATAAAAGCCTACAGGGAAGAGCTGAAGGTAGACCACAAGCCAAGCACAGTACAGAACTACATCATGGCACTCAAACAGTTCTTCAAGTGGACAGAGGACGAAGGGATATATCCGAACATAGCCAAGAACGTAAAGGGTGCGAAGCTGGACACAGAGCACAAGAAGGACGAGCTGACCACCGCACAAGTGAAGAAGCTAATCGGATCAATAGACCGCACTACCCTAACAGGGAAGAGGGACTATGCAATGATAACGCTCATGGTCACTACAGGAATGAGAACCATAGAAGTAGAGAGAGCTGACATACAGGACATGAGAACACTCGGAGACTTCACAGCTCTGTACTATCAAGGCAAAGGACACCAAGAGAAAGCAGAGTTCAAGAAAGTGCCAGCTCCTGTAGAGGAAGCAATTAGAGACTATCTCATAGCAAGAGGAGAAGCTGGCGAGACACAGCCCCTCTTCATCAGCACAGCCAACAGGAACAATGGTGAGAGACTCACTACAAGGAGCATCAGCAGAATCGTAAAGGACAGGCTGGTATCAGCTGGACTCGACAGCCCACGCTGGACAGCTCACAGCCTACGGCACACCACCGCTACACAGAACCTACTGAATGGCGGAAGCATAGAGGAGACACAACAGCTCCTCGGACATACCAACATCAGTACAACAATGATATACGCTCACCATATCGAGAAAGCAAAGAGACAGGCAGAGGAGCGTATTGCCACCGCTATATTTTCCTAACATCATAACATCATAAAATGATAATAGGATAACAACATAACAACATGATAGACGCATACACCCTCGTCAATGCAATAGTGAAAGGATTGAAGGTAGACACCATGAAGGTAATCGCAATCGCTAATCAGAAGGGCGGAGTCGGCAAGACCACTACCGCCAATGCTTTAATCGCTGGACTCACAGAGAAAGGCTACAGAGTGCTGGGAGTAGACCTCGACCCACAGGGAAACTTGACAGCATCAAGAGGTCAGGCACCGAAGGGTGCTACCATCTTCGGAGTGCTGACAGGAGAAGTAACTGCAAAGGACGCTATCACTTCCACAGAAGCTGGAGACTTGATAGTAGGAAGTCCTCTTCTCTCGACAGCTGAATCACTCATAGCTGATACAGGGAAGGAGTACAGACTCAAGGAAGCACTCGCTCCACTCTCACGGATCTATGACTATGTGATACTCGATACACCACCTTCACTAGGCATACTGACTATCAACGCTCTGACAGCTTGCGACTCTGTAGTAGCACCAGCCCAGGCTGACCTGTACTCACTACAGGGAATCGACCAGCTGACCAAGACCATTGACGCAGTAAGGAAGTACTGCAATCACAGCATAGAAGTAGCTGGTATCCTACTGACCATGTTCAACAGCAGAACGAGAATCACGAAGGAAGTAGCAGAAGCACTCGACACTCTCGCTGGCAGACTCGGCACAAGGGTATTCGATACCAAGATAAGAGCATCGGTCAAGGCAAGCGAAGTGCAGTTCAAGACAGGCGGACTATTCAAGTACGCACCAAGAGCAACAGTAACAGAGGACTACCGCAATTGGATAGAGGAGCTTATATCAGCTCTCTGACAGCCCTCTGCATCAGAAGGATACAAACATCGACCACCACAGAGAAAGTCGCTCACAGACAAAATATGAGCTTCGGATTTTACAGGAAGGAGAATAAATGAACGTAGTAATACTTCAAGGCAGACCTACACAAGACCCAGAGCTGAAAGACACAGCCAGCGGAAGAATCATGTGCAAGATAAGACTCGCAGTAGACAGGCCGTACCTCGGCAAGAACGCACCGAAGAGAACAGACTACTTCGATGTTATCTGCTTCGGTCAGCTGGGGCAGAGCATGCACAGAAACCTTGCGAAGGGAGCACTCTGTACGATACTCGGAAGGCTGGAGCAATCAGAGTTCATGGACAGAAGCGGACAGAAGCGAGAGAACTATACAGTAGTAGCCAACAAGATAACCATTCACGAATGGCTCAAGAGGAAGAGCAACCTTGAAGAGCTGGGAATCGACACCAACCTGTTGTCACCAAGAGAATCGACAGCGACACTCGGCATGAAGGCTGTCGACTTCGAGGACATAGATATGCCAAGCAACTACTACGAATGGGAGTAAGCAGATAAGGAGAGAATGATATGAGCAAGCTAATGGACGAGAACAGCCCAGCACTATCCTTCATCAGTAGTGCATCTGATCCAGACGAAAAGCCAGCACCAAAGAAGAAGCCAGCGAAGAAGAAAGCACCAGCTCCAGCACAGAGCGAAGAGAGAAGAGACATTCATGTGAACCTTGTGCTCAAGCCTTCACTCGCTGACGCACTCAAGGACGAAGCATGGACACAGAGAAGAAGCCTGAACAACCTAGTAGAAGAGATACTGACAGAATACGTTAACAAGAAGAGGAGATAACAATGGACGAGAACAAGACATACACACTTAAAGAGTGCGAGGACATATTCCATGTAACGAGAGTGACTCTGCTCAAGTGGGTGAACACAGGCAAGCTCCCAGCTACGAAGGTAGGACACAAGTGGCTGGTCACTAACGAGACAGTAAAGGAGCTACTCAAAAGGAGCGATGTATAAAGTCAGCTATCACAACTATACAAACACCATAAGAGTGCTTCATTGTGAACTAATTACTATTAGCGGACAATAAAAATGAGCACCTACATGAGCACTCATAAGGGTACTAGGGAAACCCTAGACTCGGCATTGTGGACACAATTCCTCTGCTTGCTAATTCGATGCAAGCAAGGAAGAGGAGTCAAAATGCTCTGCTTGCTACTTTTGTCGGCAAGCAAGAGTGTGGACACAAATGCAGTGCTTGCTACTTTTGTCGGCAAGCAAGAGTGTGGACACAAATGCAGTGCTTGATAAAACGATGCAGAGAGGAGTAATCATGACAGACAAGAACACGATACCTTATAGCGACATACCAGACGAGCTGATAGACAGCTGGTATGAAGAGCTAGCGTCAGAGGAAGAAGAGGACTATCCAACTGACGAAGAGATAGCAGAAATCATGTCGGAACTATACAAGGACGAGCAATGAACGAGACACAATTACAGAGTCTGAAGGACTATCTCACAGACAAATGCTATGAGAAAAAGTACACACGCTGGGAGCTACTCTGCTTCGCATACGGAGCGACAGACGCAGACTCCATACCAAAAGAGATAATAACTTTCATCAGCAAAGAGCTATACCACAACAGGGGAATGGCAAAGAGCTGACCATCACAGGAGTATGAAACGAGAGTACGGATACCAGAGAATCTTCCAATGGTTATATGACAATCACCACACTATGAAGTGGTTATCGGAAGCAACCAACATACCTTACTCCACTCTGAAACGGAAGATGTACCGAGTCACCGAGTGGAGAACAGGGGAGATTAATGCTCTGCTATCTGCTACAGGAATGACATACGAAGAGATATTCAGAGAGGACTACACAGCATGACACCAAGAACAGAGGACGGACTTGCAACAATCACATTCTTCCAGCACGAAATGGAAATGTGGAAGGAAAAGAAGAAGGAGAAGAAGCTGGTAATCGCATTGTCTGCTATGACAGCCACCAGCATTTTGCTCTTGATCCAGACAAAACTCCACCGCTAACAGACAGGAAACAAGACAATGAATGAATCTATTAGAACGCTGAACAATAGGCTGGACGAGCTTCTACTTGAAGCACAGCCTTACATAGACCAGCTGGAGAAAGACCCTCTGCAACAGGGATATATTCCTACAGACCACACAAGAGGGCTGACCATAAAGGAAGAAAGCAAAGTATTTTCTGACGCAGAGCGACAGCTTTTTAGAGGACTCACCATACTGACAGCATCAGCTGACGAGACGGTAAGCTCCCTTGACCGCAAGAGAGGGCGAATCCTTGACGAGATTGAAACGAGGGAGTACTACCCTAGTACGCTGGTAGAGGACTCACTTGAAGAAGCTCTGGAAGAAGCAACAGCTGATTATGATGAAGCTGAAAGAGTACTCACAGAGAGTAATGCTGTCATGGAAAAGCTACAGAGACTCGGCTGGATAAGATACATGGACAGCTTCAAGACAGCAAAAGGGAAGCCAGACTACGGGAGTCTAAAGAAGGAAGTCTCAAAGATGATAGACTCCATCACCATAGTAGACACAGCAGAACTATTGCGGAGCGAAAGTGCCAAAGAAGTTTTCAAGAGCGTACCTAAATCTGTACTGATAGACATTGAAACAAAAGACTTCACCTCTGCTCGAAGAGCTGTTATCACACCGACAAACTTCTCTGCGATGGGAGAATCCGAGAACAGAGAGTACTACAAAATGATAATTGAACCACACTTCTTTTATCACTTGAAAGCTGTTGAGCGAATGAAAATGCCAACAGCAGAAATCAAAGGAATGATTGATAACGCTCTGGATCTATTGCTGTCGCAGATAAGAGACTCAATTATCACAGCATCAGCTGACACCACCAGCCTTGCTAATGTAGAGCAGATAGTTAGGCAACCTGTAGAGCGTTTCAGCTATTCACAAGCAGAGCTTACAAGGGAATTGTTCAGAGGAAAATTTAAGAACAAGACCAAGAATACGCAGATAACCATCTTTGATATAGGAAGTAAGGAAGAGGGGAAGAACAGCGTAAGCTCTTACTTCTCTGCCTACTACAAAGACCTACCAGGAGTCATGGGAATAGAGGACTTTACCCCAGAACAGGAAGGAATCTATGACGCTATTGCTTCCGAGTGGAAAGCTGGCAATCAGTTCGTGACTACCAGAATGATACACAAGACTCGCATGGGCGGAGACAGCACAGCCAAGCTGACACCGAAGCAGACCGAAGAGTATAACAAGTTCATCGAGAGTGCTGTTGTTACTCGAATCAAAATCGACAACAAGGAATTTGCTAAAGCAAGGGGAATGGAAAACTACCCTGTGTTCGAGGACAACCTTCTGAACATGGCACGAATACAGAACGTAACAATGGACGGAAAGGTACTCGATGAAGTATGGGTAATCAAGGAACAGCCTGTGCTCAACAGATATGCTGATAGTATCGGACAAGTTCGTGATGTTGATATAAAACTGCTCCGAACAGGAACGAGTGCTAACTACATACCATTGAGAGACTACCTGTTGAAGCAGATTATATATATGAAAGAGGGCAATCGTAGCCACCGAATCCTGTTCGACACTATATATAACACGCTCTACAACAGCCCAGACCATAAGATGAAAAAGCGTATAAGGGAGAACACCTATCTAATGCTGGACTATTGGACACAATGCGGAGAAATATATAGTTATCTTCCTTCGGAAGGTAAAACAAAGTCAGCTCCAGAACCGGCTGTCACCATCTTTCTTGAAGGGGAAAAGACACCGAAAAAAGCAGAGCAAATAAGGAAAAAAGCCCTAAAATAGAGGGTAGGAAATAATGCCCACATAGGTAGGAAAAAATGCCCACTAGGTAGGAAATAATGCCCACTCGCGAAATCCGCAAAGCATTGAAATTTCAAGGCTAATCGACATTTTCAAAAACCTATACACATATATACTCATATATACAGGGTGCAAGCACCACCTTTACAGGTGCTTGCTTTCCTAAATAGCAACCGATAATCTAATCACAACAACCACCGCTACAAGACAATGAAAGGAGAATTTTTACACCATGCTAACAAGACTAGACGATGTATATCAGCTGTCGCTACTAGGACATTGGGTACTAGATAAGCACAGGGAAGATATGCAGTACTTCGACAAGTCGCTCTTCGAGGACTTCAAGAACCTCTATAAGGGAGTGACCGAAGGGAAGCAAGCGACACAGCTACTCGCAGAGAAACAGCTGGACGGAGTAAGTGTTACGGATCTATTGAGTTACGGCACAGCTAATGCTGGTGATGACTACCCTCTGTACACAGAATCCAGAGCGAAAGCACTCATAGTTCAGAGAGCTATCTATGCAGAGAAGATAGGAGACACCAACACCGCTGATACTCGACAGCTGACCGCAAGAATAGAGGAGCTGACCGCAGTAATCAATGGAGAAGAGTACAAGCCTATAGCCACCAACTATAAGGAATCCCTCTTCAAAGAGCTGGACGAGAGAGCACAGGAACAGATAGCTCACTATGGTACAGGCTTCAAGTTCGTAGACGAGTTCATGAAGGGTATACACAGAGGACAGCTCACAGTTCTGGGAGCAAGACCGAGAGTCGGTAAGTCTGCTATGGCATTGCAAGTCGCAAGGAACGTAGCTGACGAAGGGTACAAAGTCCTCTTCATACCGCTGGAAATGACAGTAAACGAGAACCTACAGAGGATACTTCTCAACAGCCAGATAGTAGAACCAGAAGAACTTGAGAACGACACCTTCGACAGAGAATCAGTAGGCAACTATCTTGACTACCTAGAGGAGAATCTCAAGTTCTGCGAGAGTCTCAACAGCCTTGAGAGTATAGAGAAGCTGATTAAAGCAGAGAAGCCGTATCTAGTAGTGATAGACCAGCTGTCACAGATAACCATCAAGGGAAGCCATAAGGACAACAGAGAGAAGTACATAGTTATTACAAGAGCCTTGAAGCGTATAGCTATGGAGCAGAAAGTAGCTATCCTGTTGCTGTCACAGCTGAACAGAGTAAGCACCGAGAAGAAGAAGCCAACGCTGGAGAGTCTGCACGAATCAGACAGTACAGGACAGGACGCTGACAATGTTCTGCTCCTGTATACGAAGGACGATGAAGAAGAGACAGACAGCCTAGAGCGTGAGACTTTCCTTCGGATAGCAAAGCAGAGGAACGGTATCTCTGGTAAGGACATAAAGTTGATGTATAGAGGAGAACGTTTCACCTTTACACCAGATGAAAGAAAAACGCTGGCACAGTTCATGGAAGATAACAGACGCTATTAGATCCAGACGAAACCCTGTAAGCACACCAGCCTACAGGGTATTTTATTGCACAATTATGACACTAAAATAGGAGCTGACCAACAGCGGAGCCAGCCCCTATGTAGAAAGGAGGTGTACCATAATTCCAGAATTTTGTAATAATTTTTTGCACCTCTGCATCAGGGCAAAATCCAATTTGGGGAGTATGCCCCCTACATAAAAAGAGAAAAGCCAGCACCGAAGTACTGACTCTCTCTGCAAGACAATGAATTTTTTTTAACACCGCACAACGTACGTTGATACACTTATCTGATAGTTACTATACCTAGTTCCAATATGATAGTGCCATTAGGTACTAATGTATGACACTTCTGACTCCCACCAATATAGTAAAAAAGTTATTCTACACCCGTCAATAAAACTGCCTTATAAGGGCTTGTTTTTGGTCTTAAATCGCCATATAACAGCCGTAATTATGCTGGTAATAGTATTTATCCTTATAAGGAATATCCCCTCTTAAATCGCTTGCTAGGTCAATGTTTTGGGAGCTATTCGACCTATAAGTACAATCTATATATATATAGAGAGACAACACCACCAGCTTGGGACAGAACGGGTCGGCTAACGGCTCCCCTACCATAGGACCGCACCAGACTATCACTCTTCTTTTTTTCTATAAGAGTGGCAAAGCTATGTTAGATGGTAGGGTGTCTATGCTTCCTTGTCTCTGATACAGGAGCTATCAAGTACTATCCTATCATCACCCAGCTGGATCAACAGCTCTGCTCCTGTAAACTCTGCTATCTTTATAAGGTCATCAGCAGAGAAGCTCCCCCTTCCTAGTTTATTCTGTAGAGCCTGGGCGGACATACCGAGATACTCCGCAAGCTCTACATTCTTCTTACCAGCCATAGCCAGCAACGCTTTAATCTTTCCTGTAATAGCTTTATCCATGCAATCACTTCCTTTCCTTTATATGCTCTGTTGTTATACTCATTATAGTTTATTTGTAAACTTGTGTCAATATGAACATAATCAAAAAAGTTTAATAAACCTATTGACAACATAATCAAAATCGTTTATACTAAAGACAGTTCAAGACACCACCGCAACAACGAAAGGAGCAAGACAATGACTAGCACACAGATTGACAACAGAGTAAGAAAGCTGAAAGCACTCGAAGCAGAGCAGAAGAAGCTCGAAGCAGAAGCAGAAGCTATAAAGGCGGAGCTGAAAGCAGAGCTGGAAGCAATCGAAGCCGAAGAGCTGGCAACAACAAACTTCACTATCAGATGGAAGGAAGTAATCAGCAACAGGCTCGACAGCAAAGCACTCAAGCTGGCAATGCCTACAGTATATGAGAAGTTCTGCAAGTCCAGCACCACCAAGAGATTCACAATCGCATAATAAAAAGCCCTTGCCAGAGCACCACCTCTGACAGGGGCAAGCCCTAAATACCACCGCTAAATGATAGGAAGGGGCAAGCTGATTATACCACACAGCAAGCCCCTTCATAAAGAAGGGAGCAAGACAATGGCAAGCAAGGATATAAAGGCAATCACAGAACAGCTCGAACAGGGAGTGGAGGACATATTCACCAGCGACAAGTACATCGAGTATCTGACATTCATGAGCAAGTTCACAAACTATTCATTCAACAACATAGTGCTCATACTGATGCAGAAGCCTGACGCTTCATTAGTAGCTGGATACAAGGCATGGCAAAGCAAGTTTAAAAGACAAGTCCGCAAGGGAGAACATGGCATAACAATCCTTGCACCTTGCCAGCACAAGAAGGAAGTAGAGACAGAGGAAGGAGACACGAAGGAAATCAGCTGGACTTCATTTAGAGCTGTGACAGTATTCGACATAAGCCAGACAGACGGAGAAGCAATCCCTACAGGCTGTGTGCAGATGCTGACAGGAGAAGTCGAAAACTACAGGGATCTAATAGAGAAGCTGGAAGCTGTCGCTCCTGTGCCTGTAGCTTATGAGAACATCGAAGGCGGAGCTAATGGCTACTACAGTAGGAAGGAGAACCGCATAGTAATACAGGAAGGCATGAGCCAACAGCAGACAATCAAGACGCTGGTACATGAGATAAGCCATGCAATACTTCACAACAAGGAAGGAGAAGAGAAGGAAGCAGACAGACGCACAAGAGAAGTACAGGCGGAAAGCATAGCCTACACAGTATGCTCGATGCTGGGGCTGGATACCAGCGACTACAGTTTTGGATATGTAGCTGGCTGGAGCACAGGCAAGGACATCAAAGAGCTGAACGCAAGCATGGAAGTTATCAGAAGAACAGCAAAAGAGATAAGCGACAAGCTAGTCGCATAGATCCAGAGCAAAACCGAGCTGGGGCGGTCAATCCCCAGCAGAAAGGACTTGCCATGAAGGAGCATATAACAACAGCTATAGAGCTGGCAATCATGACCACAATCATATTCCTAGCTGGAAGCATAGACAGTATCGTAGACGTAGCACTCACATCAATAGGACTCTAGGAAGGAGACAGAACAATGAGCAGAGAAGCAATCACAGAAAGGTACAATGCCAACGAGACAATGAAGATGGTAGGAGCTTGCAACTATACCCTTGAAGAGCTGGGCGAGTTCAGAGGACACCCAGAGATACAGGAGATAGTAAAAGCCTACATAGCAGAAACCGAAAGCAAGAAGCTGATAACCAATGTCGATGCAATGTCGCTCCTGTATGATGTATTCCTTCTGGGAACTATACACGGAGTGAGAAGAGAACGCAGAAGGAGACACAATGCTAGTAAGGAAGTGTGATGAAGATACCGCAAAGGTACTACCGAAGAAGGAGAAGCAGAAGCTCCTGGCAATCATAACGCTGGACAGCATCGAAGAGCCTGACCTTATAAGGA
>JAZQFT010000040.1:0-18849 GCA_045539655.1 Ruminococcus sp.
ATATGCATTTGATGAAAACGGTGAGCAGGTGATGATGGCTAGTACAACAACAAACACAGCCACACTCAGATACTTAGGTGATTACACAACATACACATTTAAAGTAAGAGTGCTTGACCAAAACGGCAAGTATGGTTATATTACACCTGAGCAAGGCGAAGCATATCACGAGTAAGTGCAACTGAATATTAAATAATACGCAAAGCGACAGAGATTTCTCTGTCGCTTTTTTTATGCTCCAGACTTTGTTTTACACAATGAAACACATAGTAGCATATAGAGCGTATAAATATTGAATTTTTGATCTAAAAGGCGACAAAATAATAAGAGCGTTTCCTTTATATTAAAGTAAACGGTTTGTCCGTAAGTTTAAAACAAAGGAGATATCAAAATGCAAAAAACAAAAAGGATAGTAGCCTATTTGCTCTTGTTGAGTGTTCTGAGTATGTTGTGTGTCGGTTGCGCAAAGACAGATGACTCAAACTCGTCGGGCTCTACACAAGCAAGAGTTTACTATCTAAATTTCAAGCCCGAACAGGCAGAGGACTGGGAACAGCTCGCAGCAAAGTACACCGAGCAGACAGGAATTGAAGTGTCAGTTGTTACAGCAGCTTCCGACACGTACGAGTCAACGCTAAAGTCAGAGATAGCAAAGACCGACGCACCGACGCTGTTTCAGGTCAACGGACCGGTAGGACTAAAAACGTGGAAAGACTACTGCTATGATTTGTCGGGGACTTCACTTTATGCAAATCTGAAGAGTGATGACTTTGCCTTGAAAGGTGAAGGAGAAGAAGTGCTTGGCATAGCGTATGTTATTGAAACATATGGAATTATCTACAACAAAGAATTGCTTTCACAGTATATCGAAACAGACGGTGCAGTGATAAGCTCTGTAGAAGAAATCAACAACTTCGATACATTGAAAGCGGTTGTCGAAGACATCCAGTCTAAAAAGGATGAGCTCGATATTCAGGGTGCGTTTACAAGTGCTGGTATGGACTCAAGCTCTGACTGGAGATTCAAGACTCATCTTGCAAATCTGCCGGTGTACTATGAGTACCAAGATGAAGGTGTGGAGAGCAGCGAGGCAATAAAAGGCACATATCTTGAAAACTATAAGAATATCTGGGATTTGTATATCAACAATTCAACAGTTGAACCGTCGCTTTTATCGAGCAAAACAGGCGAGGATGCTGCATCGGAATTCGCCTTGGGCGAAGCGGTGTTCTATCAGAACGGAACATGGGCTTATAACGACATCAAAGGCTACGAAGTAGATGACGAAGATATCGGCATTTTGCCTATCTATATCGGTGTTGAAGGCGAAGAAGAACAGGGCCTTTGCACAGGGTCAGAAAACTACTGGTGTGTAAACAAAAACTCCTCACAAGAGGATATCGAAGCAACCTTGCAGTTTTTGGACTGGGTCATCACCTCCGAAGAAGGAAAAACCGCCCTTTCTCAGGATATGGGCTTTGTGACTCCGTTTTCTACATTCACAGATGAATATATTGCAGACAACCCTCTGCTCAAAGCCGCAAATGACTACATCGCACAGGGCAAAAAGCCTGTTGAGTGGACATTCACAACTATGCCTTCAGAACAGTGGAAAGACGGTGTAGGCTCAGCACTTCTTGAATATGCTCAGGGTACAGGTGAATGGAGTGCTGTCGAAGACGCCTTTGTCGGTGGCTGGGCTCGGGAATATCAGGCTGCAAACGGAGGATAATATAGAAACGCTTAAAGGAGATAAAAAATGAACCGTACTGTCAGAAAATATTTTCCTATTTTTTTATTGCCGACATTTATAGCTTTTTTGATAGGCTTTATTGTACCGTTTTTGCTGGGACTTTATCTGTCATTTTGTAAATTCACAACTGTAAGTGATGCGGTTTTCATCGGTGCAAAAAACTATACACAGATATTTTCTGACGCTACTTTTTTACATTCGCTATGGTACACAGCACTTTTCACTATAGTTGCTGTTGTATCAATAAATGTGATTGCGTTCACTATAGCACTGCTTTTGACCAGAAATATCAGAGGCACAAATATTTTTCGAACCGTGTTTTTTATGCCTAACCTTATAGGTGGCATTGTGCTCGGATATATCTGGCAGCTCATATTTAACGGTATATTACTGTATTTTGACAGAACGCTCACATATTCTGCTACCTACGGTTTTTTCGGTTTGTTGATACTTCTCAACTGGCAACAGATAGGTTATATGATGATAATCTACATTGCAGGTATAAGCAACATTCCGCCTGACGTAATCGAAGCCGCAAAAATCGACGGTGCAACAAACAGACAGATTCTTTTCAGAGTGACAATCCCGATGGTGATGCCATCGATTACAATAAGTGTTTTTCTGACACTCACAAATTCGTTCAAGCTGTTTGACCAAAACCTCGCTCTCACTGCCGGTGAACCGTCGGGAAAGTCCGAGATGCTAGCGCTCAATATTTTCAACACGTTCTATGGCAGAACAGGGGCTGAAGGCATCGGTCAGGCAAAGGCGGTCATATTCTTTTTGATAGTAGCTGTGATTGCACTGCTTCAACTATATCTCACACGACGCAAGGAGGTACAGGCGTAATGGACAAAAAACACGCAAAAGGACGATTCCTTACACTATTATTTTCTGTTATCAGCGTTTTGTACGTATTGCCTGTCGTGATAATTCTGATAAATTCATTCAAAAAGAAAGCGTATATCAGCAAGACACCGTTTCAGCTGCCGACAGGAAAGATGTTTGTGGGGCTGGAAAACTACACAAGCGGTATTGAAAAAACCCAGTTTTTCAGCTCGCTTTTCTGGTCGGTGTTCATAACAGTAGGTTCTGTAGCGGTGATTATACTGTGCACATCTATGTGTGCGTGGTATGTAATACGTTCAAACTCGATGTTTTGCCGAGCACTCTATCTTTTGTTTGTGTTTTCTATGATAGTACCATTCCAGATGGTAATGTTCACGCTGTCAAAAACCGCCGATTCTTTAAAGCTCAACACCCCTTGGGGTATTATCATAATATATTTAGGTTTTGGTGCAGGACTTGCGGTGTTTATGTTCTCAGGCTTTGTAAAAGGCGTTCCGGTCGAAATAGAAGAAGCAGCTCTCATTGACGGATGCTCACCGATAGGAACATTTTTCAGGATAGTATTACCGATATTAAAGCCGACATGCATATCTGTCGCAATACTAGAAACCATGTGGATATTCAACGACTATCTTTTGCCGTATCTTGTGCTCGATATCAGAAAATACAAAACCATTCCGATAGCCATACAATATTTAAGAGGAGGATATGGCTCCATTGATATGGGCGCAATGATGGCAATGCTAGTGTTGTCGATTATTCCTATTATAATATTTTACCTGAGCCTGCAAAAGCACATCATCAAAGGCGTGGTTGCCGGAGCAGTCAAAGGCTAACTAAAAAACAAAATAAATTTAAGCGACAGTGTTGTGTCTGATACGCTGTCGCTTTTTTAATGACAACGTGCACAAATAAAATAGGTTTTAATGTATAAAACGCCACTAGTCATTGCTTTTTCATAAGAGTATAATGTTGTATGTAAAAATATATTCAGGGGGATAATTATGAAAAGAGCAGTTTCTTTGTTTTTATCAATCATTATTATACTCAGCGTTTTTAGTGTTGTACCTTTTAGTGTAAGCGCAGTCGAAAACGAGGTCGGCGTAACCAATGCGACTTGCGGAGACTATAAATATTCGGTTTTAGAGGACGGTACAGCCGAAATAACTGATTACACAGGTTCAGCAAGTGAACTTATTATTCCAGCTACCATAGATGGATACAAAGTGACTATTATTGGTAACTATGCTTTTTCTTATTGTAATTTTTCATCAGTCGATATTCCAGATAGTGTGACAAGTATTGGTTATATGGCTTTTGGTGGTTGCGAAAGCCTTGGGTCTATTGATATCCCTTCTTCAGTAACGAGTATTGGTGATACTCTTTTTGTTGCTTGCATAAGTCTTGTTTCGATTAATATTCCGGATTCCATAACATCTATACCGTATGGTACATTTTTGGGATGCACTGCGCTTGCATCTGTTAATCTTCCTGAATCTGTTGAACAGATAGGGGATCTTGCCTTTGCTCAGTGCACAAATCTTACTGAAATAACTACACCTGATTCAGTCAAAACTATTGGTGTTGGAGCATTTGCAGTGTGTACTAACCTTAAATCTATAAATATTCCAGCATCTGTAATAAGTATTGGTGAGAATAGTGATGGGTTGTCATATACAAATGATGTTTTTGGCTTGTGCGAAAATTTGGAGCATATAACTGTTGATAAAAACAATAAAAATTATGATAGCAGGGGTAATTGTAATGCGATAATTGATACAGCTACCGATACATTGATTGCAGGTTGCAGGAACACGGTTATTCCTGATGATGTAATAAGCATAGAGACACGTGCTTTTAGAGGACAAACTAAGCTTTATTCAATTTATATTCCTGATTCTGTAGTGTCTATTGGAGATGGTGCCTTTGTTCAGTGCGATAACCTTGTTTTAAAAGTTTGCGAAGATTCATGTGCTCATAAATATGCGCAAGAATACGAGATTCCTTACGTAATAATCGGTGATGGTAATATATCTTTTATAGATAAGGGTATGCGAGTTTACTCGGATTCCAACAATCTGTCTGTTGACAAAGGCAAAACCATTAAAATAGGTGTTGGCGTTATTGATTCCGGTGAAGAAGCGAATGACGTGTCACAAGTTACATTCTCGATAGCTGATACATCTGTTGTAAAACCACTGGAATCAAAAATCGTTGATAATGTTTTCTTTGTTGAGTTTGAAGCTCTCAAATGTGGAACTACCTCAGTTACCTTCAGCGATTCTTTAACAGGTTTTACTGCCGAAATACCGGTTACTGTATATAGTGCTGATTCCTCAGCCTTTACGCTGAATTCAATAGAAGATTCGTTTGACGGCTATCAGATGACAAGTATTGCAAAACTATGTGGTTTGTCCGTGGATAACTATAACTATTCCGTTGATGAGGATACCGGCGAAGCCACTTTGAATTTTGATGCATACAACTCATCATTTACGTATGGAGCTGTAGAAGTCTATAATGCGAACTGCAGATTAGTTGATGCGGCTATTCTCGATAAATATTCATATAATTCCACTAGCATGAAGAGTATCTTCTACGATAATTTCTGTTATCTGCTTGGAGATGTGTATGAAGGAAATTTATTCTCACCTACATACTACAGATCCCAGATTCGTTCTAAAAAAACATCTGTCAGTGTTGTCATACCTGAAGGTGGATATATACACATCACTCTTGATGCCTACACTTCACCTGTTGTCAATATAGCAAACAGTATAGATTTGCTCTTACAGACAGGAGAACTCGCAGGTGACCTGAACGGATATAAAGCACAGGAAAAAGAGTTTGTCACTGCTTTGACAGACAAGGTGGTCGAGGATATACTTGTGGATGCAGTGGATCCTGCTAAGACAGCTAAAAAGCTGTTCAAAAATATTACCAAGGACACTTTTATGACAAAGGAAACACTGGGGAATTTTGTGGATACTTATTCCAAGAATTTTTATGAAGTTACACATTCCTTTGACCTTGTTACGGATTTAGCCAAAGGCTTTGCTTTTGGTACTGCGGAAGAAATTCTGCTTTCATTCACAGGTGGTTACAAATACCTGTTCGAAGCGTTTTTTACAACAGGAAAAATCACAGAGCTGATGGTTCAATATCAGGATATGATTGATAGTAAGGACAGCGGGACAGTAACCATACAGAATCAGATTGGTCCAAAACGCACAAACTCTGACATAACTGTAGAATGTAAGACAAATTTTACTGACGATATTGCACTGAAAGTATTCCAGGTTACACCTGATTCTGATTTGCTCAATAATATTAAGAAAAGCGATCCTGCAGGATATGATGTCATTCGCAACAGCCTTTCTTACACATACAATATCTCAATGATAAAGAACGGCGAAGAAACTCAGCCACAAGAAGAGGTTACCGTATATATCCCAATTCCTGAAGAACTGAAGACGTTCAGCGTTCGAGGTGAAGTGAAAATATATCGAATGGAAGAAGACGGAAGTCTTACTGATATGAATGCAAAAGTTGAGGGTGAGTATCTGGTGTTTAATACAACACATTTCAGTTTGTATTCAATAGTTGGTGTAGGCGCATCAGATGGTGTAATCTCAGATATGCTTGACTATACATTTGAAACACATGAAGACGGTACAGCAACACTTTTGAAATATAATGGCACTGATACTGAAATTGCTATACCAAATATGTATGATGGTTATGTAGTTACAGCTATAGCGTCTGGTGCATTTGATGACAGCAACATTACTATGGTAGAGATACCCGATAGCATAAGTGAAATAGCTGACGGTGTGTTTGAAGAGTTAAACTGTACAATAGGTGTTTATGCTGATTCTTATGCATACGAATATGTAGTTGCAAATGAATTGAAGTATGTAGTTGTTGACGAAGAAGAGCAGATGATTTTAGGTGACGCAAATGGTGACGGTAAAGTCACTATTATAGATGCAACATATATACAGCGTCATCTCGCAGAAATTGAAATTCTCACAGAAGAACAGCTTGTTAGCGCGGATACATACAAGGACGGAAAAATCACTATTTTAGATGCAACCCAAATTCAGCGCTATCTCGCTGATTTTATCGATACGCTGTAATCCATAAAAACTTGACAAAAATAAAGATGTGTGCTAGAATGTACCACAGCTGAATATAGTAGTAAAAGAGAGTGGGTCTTGACAGACCCGCTCTTTTGTATTGTTTGAGGTGAATTTTATGGCAAGCAATAAGAAAAAAGGCACCGCACAGGCCGTGTGGGAGCTGGTAGAACCTATCGTTGAAGGCTTTTCTCTAAAGCTGTGGGACGTACG
Source organism: Ruminococcus sp. (assembly GCA_045539655.1). Lineage (GTDB taxonomy): Bacteria > Bacillota > Clostridia > Oscillospirales > Acutalibacteraceae > Ruminococcoides. The sequence continues at coordinate 6,955 of JAZQFT010000040.1, forward strand.
CTTTGTAAAAGAAGGTGCCCAGTGGTTTTTGAGAGTTTTCATTGATAAGGAAGAAGGAAAAGTTGATATCATAGACTGCGAAAACGTTTCACGTGCTATCGACAAACCTCTCGATGAACTCGATCCTATCACTGATAACTACATCTTGGAGGTCAGCTCACCGGGTGTTGAACGAGAGCTCGTGCTAGATTTTCATTTTGAGCAGTTCATCGGGGCGGATATCATGGTGCGAATGATCCGACCGATTGAGAATATCGGCAAGGATTTCAAAGGCGTGCTCAAAGCATATGAAAACGGTATGGTGACAATTACTGACCACAGTGGAGAAAATGAAATCACAATCAACAAGAAAGATGCCGCATACATCAAACTTGATGATTTTGATATATAAATGGTTTCAATTATTCAATATATAAAAGGGAGAGATTATCAAAAATGGCTAGTAACAAAGAATTATTCGAAGCACTAAGACTTTTGGAAAAAGAAAAAGGAATTCCGGTTGACTACATGATCGCTCAGATTAAGCGTGCGATTGTTTCCGCTTGCAAAAACCTCTACGGTGGCAACGAGAACGTCGACATCAAAATGGATCCTGAAAAGAACGCTTTTGCTGTAAAAATCGTCAAGACTGTTGTAGAAGAGGTCGAAGACGAAAACTTCGAAATCGCATTAGAAGATGCAAAGCTCATCTCAAAGCGTGCAGCAGTGGGCAAAGAGCTCGGTATTTTGCTTGAACCTAAGAAATTCGGTCGTATCGCCGTACAGACAGCTCGTTCAGTTATCCGTCAGGGTATCCGTGATGGCGAAAAGGGCCAGATGCTTGTTGAGTTCCAGTCAAAACAGCAGGAAATCGCTACAGCTACAGTTGAACGTGTTGACCCTGTATCAGGGAACGCTACTATCCGTTTTGGCAAAGCAGAAACAGTGCTTCCAAAGAGTGAGCAAATCGGCGACGAGATACTCAAAGAAGGAGACACTATCAAAGTTTATGTAGCAGGTGTCAAAGAGGGTGACCGTGGTCCACGTGCTATCATCTCACGTACACATCCAGAGTTTGTAAGAAGATTGTTTGAAAAAGAAGTGCCTGAGATTTTTGACGGTATCGTTGAGATCAAGTCAGTATCTCGTGAAGCAGGCTCTCGTACAAAGATGGCAGTATATTCAGACGACAGTGAAGTTGATGCAGTGGGCGCTTGTATTGGTACACGTGGTGCTCGAGTCAACGCTATTGTTGACGAGCTCAAAGGCGAGAAAATCGACATTGTGCTCTACAGCGACGATCCTGTACAGTATGTTGCAGCAGCACTGTCTCCTGCATCTGTAGTTGGTGTCGATGTTATAGATGCTGATGCAAAGTCATGCAAGGCTACTGTTCCTGATTCACAGTTGTCCCTTGCTATCGGTAACAAAGGTCAGAACGTTCGTCTTGCAGCAAAACTCACAGGCTGGAAGATTGATATCCGCCCTGAGTCAGGTTTCTGGGGCGAAGAAACAGAGGACGAATCAGAGACTTAATTTATATTTACTATAGAAAAGGAGAAAACTATGGCAGAAAGGAAAGTTCCACTACGCAAGTGCACCGGATGTGGACAGATGAAACAAAAGCGTGAGCTTGTGCGTGTTGTCAGATCTAAAGAAGGCGAAGTTTCGCTCGATTTAGTCGGCAAAAAACCCGGCAGAGGTGCATATATCTGCAAGGATAAAAATTGCCTCAAACTTGCCAGAAAGGCTAAGCGTATCGAGCGAGCACTCGACTGCGCTATTTCTCCTGAGCTTTACGATATAATGGAAAAGGAGATAGAAAATGAATGACAGGCTGTTGTCAATTTTAGGGCTGTGCAGACGTGCGGGAAAACTAGTGCTCGGCAACGACCCTGTTATCGATTCTATCAATCAAAGAAAAGCCAAACTCGTTATTATCGCATCTGACTGCTCACAAAACACCGCAAAGAAAGTTTTGAGCAGTGCTCACAGAAACGATGTCAAAGCACACGTGATTCCACACACAAAAGATGACGTATCTTTTGCGGTCGGGAAATACAGTGCCGTGCTATGTATAACAGACGGGGGCTTCTCAGAGTCTATAGACAAACTGATTTGTTCATTAAAGGAGGACTAACTCATGGCTATGATGATTAAGTATAAAGTCAAAGAGGTTGCAACTGACTTGGATGTTGCATCAAAAGACGTTATCGCAGTGCTTGAACAGTACTGCAATGTCACAAAGAAAACAATGACAGCACTCGATGAGAGCGAACTCGACGTTATCTTTGATTACTACACACAGAAGAATGCGGTAGAAAACTTCGACGCATATTTTGCAGTGAGAGATAAGGCTATCGAAAAAGCTGAGCAGGAAATCGTACAGCGCAAAGAAGAAGAAAAGCGCAAGCGTGAAGAAGCTAAAGATAAGCTCAGACCTGAAAGTGCTAAAAAAGCGAACAAGCCTGCTCCTAAAAAGGAGACAAAGCCACTGCCAAAAGAAGAAAAGGAAGAAAAGGTTATCGACCTTAATTCTGAAATCAAGAGCAGACGTACACAAGGCCGTGTTATCGATACATCTGCTGTTGAAATCAACGTTGACAGATACAATGAAAAATACGACCGTATGGCATTTGAAAAGGTGAAGAACGAAAACCAGATGTCATCGAAAAAGCAGAAGATAAATCAGCGTTCACAGCGCAACCGCCGTCAGGGTAAGCGAGAGACAGAGGCTGAGAGACTAAAGCGTATTGAGGCTGAGCGTAAGACAAAGCAGATGACTATTGAAATTCCTGAAGAAATCGCTATTTCTGAGCTCGCATTAAGACTCAAAGCTACAGTCGCAGAAGTTGTAAAGAAAGCGTTCTTGATGGGTACTATGGTTACTCAGAACGACGTAGTCGACTTTGACACAGCTTCACTCATTGCTATGGAGTTCCATGCAAAGGTTGAAAAAGAAGTTGTTGTTACTATCGAAGAAAGAATCATCGACGATAGCGAGGATGACGATGCAAATCTTACTGAGCGTGCACCGGTTGTTGTTGTTATGGGTCACGTTGACCACGGTAAAACTTCACTTCTTGACTGTATCCGTAACGCTCACGTAACTGATACAGAAGCCGGTGGTATTACACAGCACATTGGTGCGTACAGAGTACACATCAATGATCGTGACATCACCTTCCTTGATACACCTGGTCACGAGGCATTTACTACTATGCGTGCTCGTGGTGCACAGGCTACTGATATCGCTATCTTGGTAGTAGCTGCTGATGACGGTATCATGCCTCAGACAGTAGAAGCTATCAACCACGCTAAAGCAGCAGGCGTTTCTATCATCGTTGCTATCAACAAAATGGACAAAGTCGGTGCTAACCCTGAGCAGATCAAGCAGCAGCTCACAGAGTATGAGCTCATTCCTGAGGAGTGGGGTGGCGATACACCTATCGTTCCTGTTTCTGCAAAAACTCAGATGGGTATTGACGATCTTCTTGAGATGGTATTGCTCGTTGCTGATATGAAAGAGCTCAAGGCTAACCCTAACCGTGCAGGTAAAGGTATCGTTATCGAAGCACGTCTTGATAAGGGCAGAGGTCCTATTGCTACTATCCTTGTACAAAACGGTACACTCAGACAGGGCGACACCGTTGTTGCAGGTACAACAGTAGGCCACGTTCGAGTTATGCTCAACGACAAGGGGCAGAAGGTAAAAGAAGCAGGCCCATCAGTTCCTGTTGAAATCACAGGTCTTAGTGATGTTCCTACAGGTGGCGATATTTTCAACGTAGTTTCTGATGAGCGTCTTGCTAGAGAGCTCGTTGAACAGAGAAAGACTCAGCAGAAAGAAGAACAGTTCAACGCTCAGACAAAAGTAACGCTTGACAATCTCTTTGATCATATGAAACAAGGTGAAGTCAAGGAACTTAAGATTATCGTTAAGGCTGACGTACAAGGTTCTGTTGAAGCAGTAAGACAATCACTCGAGAAGCTCTCTAACGAAGAAGTGAGAGTCAACATCATTCATGGCGCTGTTGGTGCTGTTAATGAGTCTGACGTTATGCTCGCAAACGCATCTAATGCTATCATCGTAGGATTTAATGTTCGCCCTGATGCTACAGCACAGGCTAACGCTGAGCGTGACGGTGTAGATATGCGTATGTATCGTATTATTTACGACTGTATCGAAGAAATTGAGTCTGCTATGAAGGGTATGCTTGCTCCAAAAACAAGAGAAGTTATCTTGGGTACTGCAGAAGTAAGAAACATCATTCGTATCAAGTCAGTCGGCAACATCGCAGGTTCTTATATCAAGAGCGGAAAAATCCAGCGTGGTGCAGGCGTGCGTGTAGTTAGAGACGGTATCATCATCGCTGACGATACTATCGCTTCACTCCAGCGTTTCAAAGACTCTGTAAAAGAAGTTGCTGAAGGCTACGAGTGTGGTATCGGTCTTGAGAAGTATGCAGATATTAAAGAAGGCGATATCTTCGAAGTATTCACTATCGAAGAGTATCGTGAGGACTAATAGAAGGTTTTATTATGGCTAATCATAGAATAGGACGTACAACCGAGGATATCAAACGTGAGCTCACAGCGATTTTCCGTGAGCTCAAGGACCCTCGTGTTACGGAGGTTTTCTTATCTATTGTGCGTGTAGAGGTCACAAACGACCTTTCATACTGCACAGTATTTGTCAGTGCACTTGAAGGCATTGACAAAGCAAAAGGTGCGTGCAAAGGGCTTGATAGTGCCAGCGGTTACATCAGACGAGAGCTCGGACACAGACTAAAGCTAAGGCACGTTCCGTCACTTATTTTCACTGCTACCGATTCCATCGAGTACAGTGCCGAAATCTCGAGAATTTTAAATTCTCTTGATATTAAGGAGAACGACAATGAGGATGATAACGCTTTCTGAAGCAGCAACACTGCTCCTTGAAAACGACAATTTTCATATTCTTACTCACCGCTATCCTGACGGTGATACTTTAGGTTGTGCGTATGCTTTGTGCTATGCGCTACGCACACTGGGCAAAAATGCTAACGTAAAAATAAATGGCAAACTCCCATCAAAATTCACTTATCTTGCAGAAAACTACTGTGAGCAGGATTTTACTTGTGATTTTGTGGTTTCTGTTGACGTAGCGGCTGATTCGCTTTTGGGCGAACTCGAGCAAGAGTACAAAGGCAGAATCGACTTGTGTATTGATCACCACGGCTCAAACTCGCTCAAAGCTGACAACACGTTAGTCGATGCTACATGTGCTGCAGCATGCGAGATTATCTATGTTCTTATAAAGTCAATGAAAGTTGATATGACCGTAGATATTGCAAACGCTATCTACACAGGTATTTCTACGGACACAGGCTGTTTTTGTTATACAAACACAACCGCCCAGACTCACCGTATTGCAGCAGATGTCATCAGCTTAGGCTGTGATTTCAGGATGATAAACCGAGTGAATTTCGAGACAAAAACCAGAGCAAAGCTCAAAATGGAGCGTATGGTATATGACACGATGGAGTTCTACTGCGGCGGAAAGTGTGCGATTATTTATACCACTCTTGCTATGCAAAAAGCACTCGGTGCCGGCGATGACGAGATGGAGGGACTTGCATCTATCCCACGCCAGATTGAAGGTGTGAAAATGGGCATCACCATGCGTGAGAAAGAGGACGGTACATTCAAGGTATCTGTTCGTACCAACGACGGGATTAACGCCTCAGAGTTTTGTGCACGTTTTGGCGGTGGCGGTCATGCGGCTGCATCAGGTTGCTCTATAAAGGGCGATTTGTCGAACGTTAAATATATGCTCATCAAAGCGGCTGAAGAGGTACTATGAACGGCGTTATAGTTATCAACAAAGAAGAAGACTTCACATCTTTTGATGTAGTAGCTGTTGTAAGGCGCACTTTACATACAAAAAAGGTGGGTCATTGCGGTACACTCGATCCGAATGCTACGGGAGTGCTGCCTGTTTTGGTCGGAAATGCGACCAAAGCTCAGGATATTATAGTAAACCACGATAAAAGCTACGTTGCTGGGTTCAAACTCGGTCTTACTTCAGACACCCTTGACATATGGGGAGAAATAGCTGAAGAAAACGGGGACGATGTAAAAAAAGAAGAGCTCACAGAAGCGATCAAAAATTTCGTCGGCGATATTATGCAGGTGCCACCGATGTACTCAGCCGTGCAAAAGGACGGAGTCAGACTCTATGAGCTTGCACGACAAGGTATTGAGGTGGAAAGAGAAGCACGACCTGTTACTATATATTCGTTGGAACTCAATGATTTTGATGAGAAAACCCAGTGTGGCACACTCACGGTTTCTTGTTCAAAGGGCACATACATCCGCACACTTATTTCAGACATAGCAAAAAGTCTTGGTACAGACGGCGTGATGACAAGTTTAGTACGCACATCAGCGTGTGGGTTCACACTTTCTGATGCGATTTCACTTGACGACCTCAAAGAACTTTATGAAAACGGCGAGGCTGAAGAATATCTGATGTCGATTGAAAGCTTGTTTGTTACATATAAAGAGCTTGTCGTATCAGACAAGCAGGCCGTCCGTTTTTATAACGGCAACCCGCTCTCAATAGAACGCACAGCACTCAAGGATGAAAATGTGATTGATGGCACTATTTATCGAGTCAAAAGCAAAGACGGTGTTTTCCTTGCACTCGGAGTGGTTGACCTTGCAAAAGGTGTGCTCAAAATTTACAAGCATTTTGGCAAATAAAAGCTGAATATAGTGAAAAAAGCTCCCTTTTCAGGGAGCTTTTTTATGCTTATTTTGTTTCAGTAATCTTTTTTGAGGTGAGAAACTTCACGCTACGTTCAACGCTATCTTTTGAATTTTTCCAGTCACCGCCGGCGTTGCGATAGTCAAACATCGTCGTAAAGTGAGTGACATCGTCATACAAGGTGGTGATGTAGTTTTTTACAAGTGCGTTTGTGATTTCACAAAACGCTTTCATATCTTTGCCTTTGATACCGCCTTTTGAAATCGCTCCACGGTGGAGTAGCTCGTAGTGATTAAGGCAGATGTACTCCTGATTTTTGAGCATATCTTTAAAGGCTGGATCTGTACCAAATTGAACATATACTGTCTGCAACAAGTGATTGATATCAAAGTCGATTCTGTCGCACACATAGCATGATGAGCGAGCATTTTTGATGCTATCTAGCTGGGCTTTCGATGGTTTTGCACAGTCCGATTTTGGGAGCATATTGTCTTTGATATATTCAAGACGTGTCTGCATCAAAAGTGCGTTAGAGAGCTTCGGGCCACTGCTCATCATCATCTCGTAGTGGTGGTGGCAAAAGCCTTTTTCGTTTGTGATGACACGGATGTTAGGTGCCATCATCGCAGCACCGGTGATGTATTCGACATATTGTTTTTCGACGAGTTCATACATTCTGCATATAGGGCACCCGTCAGTTTCTTTAAAAATATCGTTGATAGGAATGGTACAGATAGTTTCTTTCAATGGTATCAACTCCCTCTTTTTTGATTATAGCATATTTTTATGTGTTATGGTATAATGTTTTCAGATTTTTATGAAATGGGTTTTGCTATGGGTACACTTTCTATAAAAAATGTATATCCTTTCGATTTAGGGCAGACGCTTGATTGTGGTCAATGTTTTAGATGGGACAAAAACGAGAACGGCTCTTTCACAGGTGTTGTGGACGGAGTGGTAGCAACTGTTTTTTATGAAAACGGTACACTCACCATAGAAAGCGAGTCGTATTTAGATGAGAAAATGTGGCACAAGTATTTCGACTTGGATTTAGACTACGGAAAAATAAAGGAAGACTTGTCGAAAATGCACCCTGTTTTAGCAGAAGCATCACAGTATGCAGGTGGTATCCGAATTCTATCCCAAGATCCATTTGAAGCTCTCATCACATTCATCATTTCTCAGAACAACAACATACCTCGTATCAAAGGCATTGTGCAAAGACTTTGCGAAAACTTCGGTGAGCATATAGAGGGTGAGCACTATGCATTTCCTACCGCTGAGAAGCTATCGGCACTTGTGCCTGATGATTTAGCGGTAATTCGTGCAGGATTTCGTAATCGTTACATCATCGACGCTGCACAAAAGGTCACGTCCCTTGAAGTTGATCTAGAAAAACTGCATATGATACCATATGAGGAGGCTCAAAAAGAGCTGATGAAAATAACAGGAGTCGGGGTGAAGGTGGCTGACTGCGTGCTTCTTTACGGACTTCATAGGCTCGAGTCGTTTCCACTTGATGTGTGGATGAAGCGTGCGCTTAATGTTTTGTTTTGTGGCTATAAGGGCGACGAATTCGGAGATTTCGGTGGTATAGCGCAACAGTATATTTTCCACTATTCACGTATGCACAAAGAGCTTTTTGAAGAAAACTAGCATGGATACATATTTTTTCACTCACAGTGAAAACTATACTTGAGGTGAAAAATATGGACGACGAAAAAATGCTCAACAAAATTTCTAAAAATGCCGAGATGGGCGTTATCGGAATCGATGCAGTCAAAGATTACGCAAGCTCTGATAAGTTCAAAAAAGAGCTGCTCAACCAGCGTGAGGAGTACAACAAGATATATAAGAGTGCTCATAATATGCTCAAAGAGCAGGGCTGTGACGTATCACACCCTAGCGCTATGGCGAAGATGTCAACAGAGATGATGAGTCGAATGAAAACGCTCACTGACCCTACTGACTCAAAAATCGCAGAGATGATGCTACAAGGCAGTGCGATGGGTGTAGCTAAGGTTATCCGTAATGCAAACGAGTATAGCGGTGACAACGAGCAAATCAGAGATCTGGCTCACAAGCTACAAGAAACCGAGGAGTTCAACATCGAAAATATGAAACATTATCTGTAAAGAATGGCCGCAGCAAAAACTGCGGTCTTTTTTTGTTGAAAAAGCTTTTCTGCTGTGATATAGTTACTATATATTGAAAGAATGAAAAATACTGACTTCGGAGGGCAAAATGAAGGTGCTTATTGTTTTACAGATTTTAAGTTTAGTAGCGCTTTTGTTCACATTATTTATGAAAAGGGAGTTCAGGCATAAAGATGTGCTCAGATTTTCATCGACTATGCTGACTGTTGCACTTGGTCTTATAGTGTTTTTGACAAAGGGCGCTTTTGCTATTCTTTCGCTTTGTGTGGGCATATGCGCAGTTGTAGCATTTGTGTTGTACATATTTTCTACGACAGAAAAGGGCGGCGAAGGCCTCAGAAACACCGCCTTGTTCACAAGCAAAGCTCTGCTTGTTATTTTGCTTTTAGAAGTGGTTGTGTTCAACTTCAACTCTTTCCATCTGTTTTCGGGTAGCTATGAGCAGTTCGACCTTTCTTTGAGTGATGCTGAGTACGTAAACGGTGTGAGTCAAAACGTAGATACAGCAGGTGTGCTTTCCGGTGGAGAGCTCGATGTAGAGTTTTTGGATATCAACAAAGAGATTGGAACGATTTTTGTTGATGTAGCATCGTCATCTGGCAAGATTTCGTATGATATCAGCTTTGCGGACGAAAGTAACAGCAGTTACTATATACGTTCAGGCTTAGTAAAAGGCGATATTTTTCCCCACATAGAAGACAGCAAGTATATCATATGCAACTTTTCAGGAGAAGTATCCAAGATAAGAATCAAGCTAAGTGCTGAAGAAGGACAGACGCTCTCGCTCTTGTCCGATGCTATAACATTCAACGCAGACCACCCTGCAACCTTCTCGCTCCTTCGAGTGCTCGTGTTCCTGCTCAGTGCGGTGTTTGTGTTCTTGTTCAACAAATCTGTTTTTATGAACAAAAGTGTAAAATCACAGCATCAGAACTTCAAAGCTGTCACAGCCCTTGTGATAGTAGTGCTGTTGACTATTATGATGTTTATGACAGTACTTGCGTCAACTGGTCAGGACATCTTTCATATGACAAATGGCAACCAGATGACAAAAGAGCTCGTCGATGCGTTCAAAGCAGGCAGAGTCACACTTGATACACTACCGTCTAATGAATTACTCGCACTTGAAAACCCATATGACTGGAGTCAGCGTGTTGAAAATAATGTGAATGCATTGTGGGACCATGTTATGTATGAGGGTGAATACTATTCATACTACGGTATAGCTCCGGTTATTCTGTTGTTTTTGCCGTACAACCTTATCACGGGATACTACTTCCCAAGTATGGTTGCGACATTCATTTTCTCATCAATAGGACTTGTGTTTTTAGCACTCACATTCATGAAGCTTGTGAAGCGTTACTTTGATGATATTGAGCTTTCGATGTATGTGGTGTCGCTAATAATGCTTCTTACTACCTGTGGCATATGGTACTGTCTGTTGCCTTCTAATTTCTATGAGATTGCACAGAGCTCGGGATTTTGCTTTGTGACATTGGGAGCATACTTCTTAGTATCTGCAAATGTTTTTGACAAAGGCAGAATAAATCTCACGCATATCTGTCTGTCATCAGTATTTTTAGCGACAGCGGTGACCTGTAGACCTACTACGGCTGTGTGGTGTGTAGCTGCACTGCTGTTCATAGCAACAGGTGTCAGAAAGATTTACATAAACAAAAAGAACGGTGAAAATACACCGTCTTATGTGAAATATCTTTTGTGTGCATTGTTACCGTTCGCTGTTATCGGTGCAGCACAGATGATTTATAACTATGTTCGTTTTGATTCGTTCACTGATTTTGGCATTCAGTATTCGCTGACGATCAACGACTTCCTTTCTGCACAGTATCACACTCAGATGGCGGCTATCGGTTTTTATAATTATCTTTTAGCACCACCTGCGTTTTCAACTGATTTCCCATATATTATGACCAACATCTCGGATCTTGGGGTGAATGGATACTACTTTACTGCGACTAAAAATGGTTTTGGATTGCTTTTCAGAGCGATGCCGATGTTTGCACTTTTCTTTGCACCAAAAGTGTTAAAACACATAAAAAAGGAAAACAAACTCATCGTATCAGTACTATTTTTAGCAGTATCGGTGATAGCACCGTTTGTTATTATCTTTTCTATCTGGGAGAGCGGTTACGGTGTGCGATATATGGTTGACTTTGCGTGGCAGATGCTTCTTTGTGCGTTTTTTGTTATCTTTATGCTTTATCGTCACACAAAATATGAAGAAACAAAGCGTATATTCAGATGTGCTATGCTTGTTATGATGTTTGTATGTGTTGCGTCGAACTTTGCGTTGACATATTCATACGTGCATATGAATTCTATCCCAGAAGCTGTTCGTGTTATACTGGATAGAATTGCGTGGGATTTCTCAATATTCAACACATGACGTCGCCAAAAAATGATTGAAAAACGGTTTTTGGTGTGGTATAGTTTCAGTACATCTTTTTTTGAGGTAGGCTATTTAATGAACAAAAATAAGAAAAAAGCACTCTTGACTGCGCTGATAGTGTCGCTTGTGTTACTTGTTGTTGCAGTAGCAGGAACACTCATTTTTGACTACTATATGGAGTACATACAATTTGATACGCTCGGTATGGTGATAGGTCACATCTTAGGCTTTTTGATGATGTTTTGTATCATCTACAAATTTGAGAAAAAAGATGGTGACGAAGAGAGAACTGATCACAATATATACTAAAAAGAAAAGCTCAGGCAAACTGCCTGAGCTTTGTTTTGTGAATACAAAAGAATATATTATTTGATTTTTCTTGCTTCGATGTAGTAGCGCTTGTCGTGAGCGTGGCCCATAGAAAAAGTTTTTCTAGGGAGTGAACCGTCAGATACTACAGCAGGGAAAAGGTCGCTTTTGCCCATACCCTTGAAGATAAAGCCTAAGGTGTTGCTCTCTTTGCAGAGGTCGTAAACAACCTCTTCGCCGTGGATGTAGTCGATTTTTACCTGTGGGTTTTCTTTTAAGTACTCGTCGAT